>JBBSAM010000013.1:0-115100 GCA_038252255.1 Acidimicrobiia bacterium
CCACAAAGTCACACTCGAACCCGTCGCCGCCTGACAAACCGACGATCACCGACCATCGGAGCTCCGCCCCGAACGGGGGCTGCCGCCCCCACACCCCCGCGCGTCCCAGCACCCACGCGGCGCAGTGATTCACACCTCAGATAGACGAGCAACCCCTCGGCTATCCACGCGGAACGCACCTCCGGCCGGTAGCCCGCGGCGGCGAGTGCTGTAGGCCAGTCCTCACTCAGATCGCACGGGACCACCGAGCGCGCTCCGTTCGGCCGCGCGCCGGTCGCGTCGACGACACGTTGCTTGAACTCCAGCACGCCCGGGAGATCCAGCTCGAAGAACCGCACCCCCGCCGGGAGGTCCAGCCGGAAGGCTCGGGCGTCGAGGCCGGCACCCAGCAACACGACCTGGCGGCAGCCCTCGGCACACGCGTCCGCCAGGAAGTCGTCCAAGAACCGGGTGCGGATGACGACCCAGATCTGGATGGCGTTCCAGTACTGCGGGGCCCTCCCGTCGGCGGCGGCGGCTTGCCTTCGCTCGGCGAGCGGGCGACCGCTCGCGGCAACGAACTTGGCCGCGAGCCGATCGTCGAACAACCGGTCCACCCGGGCGCTCTCCAACGCCCGAATCGCCGCGACGCCCACCGCGGTCTGGCTCACCGCCGGCAGGTCCTCCGCGCGCTCAGGCGTCGGCGGCAACTGTCTTGACGTGGTCCAGCCGGACGTCGAGCTCGTTGGCAGCCTGCTCGTCGTTGGCCATCTCGGCATCGAGATCGGCCTCCGCGAACTGCATGACCCCCATGTCCGTGAACGCCTCTCGGATACGGGGACCCCAGAGACCGATGTCCTTCAGGATCGGCACGATGCGCATGAAGAGATAGCCACGAAACTCCTTCATGAGCTCGCTGTGCTCGACGTAGTCGGCCGCCTCCTGCGGTAGCCCGATCCTCGCCCACACCTCTTCGCCGAGAAAGCGGTCGCGCATCAGGTAGCAGGCTTCGACGCAGAACTCCTCGCGTTCGTCACGCTCGGCTTCGGTCAGCTGCGGGTAGTAGTCGCGCAGCGCCAAGCGACCGAACATGACGTGGCGCGCTTCGTCCTGCATCACGTACGCGTTGAGCGCTCTGCCCAACGGCTCCTTCGCCATGTTGCGGATCAGCCCGAACGCGGCGAGCGCGAGTCCTTCGATGATGACCTGCATGCCGAGGTAGGTCATGTCCCAACGGGCATCGGCAACGACGTCGTTGAGCAGGCTCCCGAGGTGAGGGTTGAGCGGGTAGACGAGCTGCAGCTTGTCGTGCAGGTAGCGGCTGTACACCTCCACGTGGCGGGCTTCGTCGATCACCTGCGTGGCGGCATAGAACTTGCTGTCGATGTCCGGGACCGTCTGCACGATCTTCGCGGTGCAGATCAGCGCGCCCTGCTCACCGTGCATGAACTGGCTGAACCGCCAGGACTCCCAGTGGCGCCGCGCCTCCCCACGCTCCCGGTCGTTCATCTTCTCCCACCATGGCGACCCGAACAGCGGGTGAACCTCGTCCGGCATCCCGAGCGGGTTGTCCGGATCGACGTCGAGCGACCAGTCGAGCCGATCCGCACCGATCCACTGCCGCCGGGTGCCCTTGTCGTAGAGGCGGAGCAGCTGCTCGCGGCCGTCCGTGTAGTCGAAGTCGAAGACCGTGGTGCTCGGACTCTCGACGTCCAGGTGGTCGGCGTCGGCGTCGAACGCGAACGGGGTCATGCGCACACCTCCCTGCTTGCCGGCGGGCCGGCTCGCTGCTTCGTGATCATTCCACCGAACGGCGGGTGGTGGAAGCGGCAAGTGAGCGGGAGACGAGCTGGCGTGAGAGACCCCAGGCGCGGGCGATCTCCGCGATCGGGGTGCCCTCGGCGGATTGGAGGCGCCAGAGTGAAAGACGCGCGCCGCTACGCGCTCGCTCGAGCTCGTTCATCCGGTCCGAGACGGAGGTTCGGATCGTCGCGATGTCGATGAGGAACGGCATCTCCGAGGCGAGTCCGCCTTGGTCGAGGTGGCGTCGGTACAGCTCCAATGAGGCGTGGTACACCCGCAGGTCGGCCTCGAGCCTGGTGGCGGCTTCGATGATGCCGTCGACTCCCTCGAGTGATTCATCGCGGAGCGCCGCCCGCGAGATGTCGGTCGCAGCTGATCTCTCTCTCACGAGTCGCCCGTTACGCGGAAGATCGGAATCGGATGCGGTCGATGGTGGCATCGGCGACCGCCCCGGGGTTCCTCCCCGACACCTGCTGCTCGATCGACATGGTCCCCCTCGCGTGGGCGGTCGGGTCCTCTTCAGCGAGCGTTCGACCGTACACCTCGTGAACCGGTGCAGCGCCCCGCGGGACCGCCGCCGTCGGACTCGTCGCGATCGACGGCGTACTCTCCGTGGTCGTGGATCTCACCGTCGCCGCGACACCGGGATACTTCGCCTCGATGGGCGCCGAGGCCGCCTACCTGCGGCGGCGAGCGCAGCGGCTCGGGCCGTCCGCCGCGGACTACACGCGTGAGGACACGCTCGCCAGCCTCTCGATGGGCGTGCTCAGCCTGCTGGCGCCGATGGTGATGCCCAAGCTGCTCAAGCCGTTCGTGCCCGGCCGGGGCAAGCTCGGCAAGGCGCTGCTCGCCACCGCGGTCGGCAGTGTGGCGGTCACGACGGTCGCCGACGCGGTCGCGCGGCGGGCGGAGCGATCCGGGGATCTGCCGCCGACCGGTCGGCGCGATCGCCGGCGGACGGCGAGGTTGGCGCGTCAGGTCGCGAGCGCCGGTGGGGTGGCCGCGATCGTCACCGGCGGAGTAGCGGTCACGACCGCGCTGCAGACGTTCGTGACCCCGACGCGCATGTGGCGCCGGCGCTGGGGGCGCGACCTCGGCACCGGTCCGCTCGCGCTCGTCGGCGCGACGTTCGCTTGGGACTTCATCTACTACTGGAATCACCGGTTCATGCACGAGAGCCGGTACATGTGGGCGATCCACGTGGTGCACCACTCGAGCCAGCGCTACAACCTCTCGACCGCATTGCGGCAACCGGTGGCCGACGCGTTCGGTACGTTCCTCCCCTACAGCGTGTTGTGCCTGCTCGGCTTCCGGCCCGAGGTGATCGCGTCCGCGCGCGGCATCAACCTGCTCTACCAGTACTGGATCCATACCGACACGATCCGCCGGCTCGGTGCGGCCGAAGACGTGCTGAACACCCCGTCGCATCACCGCGTGCACCACGGCATGAACCAGCAGTACCTGGACCGCAACCACGGCAGCATCCTGATCGTCTGGGACAAGATGTTCGGGACCTTCGAGCCCGAGCGCGACCCTGTCGTGTACGGGCTGACGAAGAACATCGGGACCTACAACCCGGCTCGCATCGCGACCCACGAGCATGCCGACATGTTGCGCGACGTCGCCCGTTCGACCACGTGGCGCGACCGTCTCTCGTTCGTCGTGCGTAGCCCGGGCTGGGCCTACGACCGCCACAAGGAACGCGACCTCTCGCCCGCGGGGGTCGGTTAGCCGGGCCCGGGCGCCTTCTTCGCCCGGCTCGGTGCCACGCGGGGAGGTTCGCCGGGCATCTTCGGGTACACCGGTGGCCAGGGTGCGTCCTGCAGTCCGGACGCGAGGTCGCGCTCGGACATCTCGAGCAGTGGATCGAGCGATTGCCGGCGGCTGTCGATCTGCTCCCACGGATCACCGTGCCGCGCGACGTGATCCGGCACGGTCCGAATCGTGAGGGCTTCCGGGTCGATGTCGTCGAGCTGGTCCCAGGAGAAGGGAGTCGACACCTGGCCGTCGGGGCGGGCGCGCACCGACCACGCGCCGAACACCGTCTTGTGCGGAGCGTTCTGGTTGAAGTCGATGAATACCCGTTCGCCGCGTTCCTCTTTCCACCACGCGTCGGTGATCGCGTCGGGCCGCCGCCGGGCGAGCTCACGGGCCACGGCCACCGCCGCCGCCCGCACCTCGATGGGAGACCACCGACGCTCCAACCGGACGTAGACGTGGATCCCGCGGTTGCCCGTGGTCTTCGGCCAGCTCTCGATGCCGAGCTCGTCGAAGAGCCGGCGAACCTCGTGGGCCGCGACCCGCGCGTCGTCGAACGTCACTCCCGGCTGGGGATCGAGATCGATGCGCAGCTCGTCGGCGTGCTCGGGATCGTCGGCGGTGTTCGGCCACACGTGGAACCCGAGGCAGCCGAGGTTGACGGCCCACGCGACGTGGGCAATGTCGGCGGCCACCAACGCCCGTGAGGTCGTGCCGTTCGGCGTGCTCACGATCGTGGTCTCGAGCCAGTCCGGCGCGTTGTCGGGTACCCGCTTCTGGAAGAAGGACGACTTGCCGACCCCGCCGGGAAACCGTTGCATCAGCACGGGCCGGCGACCCATGGCCCGCATCAACGGGTCCTCGACGGCCGCGTAGTAGCGGACGACGTCGAGCTTCGTCGTTCCGTGCTCGGGGAACATCACCTTGTCCGGGCTCGTCACGGAGACGGCTCGCCCCGCGAGCTCGACATCGACGTGTTCCGCGGGCGCCACCGTGAAACCGTAACCCCCGCCCCGCCCGCGACGGAGCGCTCGGGCGGGCAGATCGCGTAGCGTGGCTCCGTGGCCGAGGCGCGGAGTGTCATTCGGTTGAACCTCACCCGCGCGATCGACATGTTCGAAGCCGCGAGGCCCGATCTCGACCGCGGCTTCGGTGGCGCCGACCCAGGCGTGGAGCGATGCGTCGCCGAGCTGACAGGTGGCGCGGTACGATCGCCCGTGCATCTCGAGATCGTCTTGCCGGCGGCCGAGATCATCCCCGGCATCGAGGCTCGACTGATGAGCACGTTGCAGCACTATTGCGACGCTCATCGCCGCCGCAACAACCTCGCTCGGCGCACAATTCAGTGGAGTGGTGTTCGCGCCCTTCGCATCGGCGCGCCGGTTTCGCTGCTCGGGCTTGCCATCGTCGGCGTCGCGTCGGCGATCGGGGCCCACGACCCGCTCCATGATGTGGTGGACATCGTCGGTTGGGTCTTTGCCTGGCTCGGTCTCTGGTACCCGTTCGACAAGGTGCTCTTCTATCCACTCGACCTCGTACGCGACAACCACGCGCTCACTGCGTTGCACGACGCGACGCTGACGGTCTCTGCTGCGGTCCACCGGTGAGGGCCGACGCGACGGGTGCGAGGACCGGTTCGGGAAGATGATCGATGCTCGCGTGGTTGCAGCGTTAAATGACTGACGACGCGCCGCCACGTCGACCTCCACTCTCGGTGCTCGAGCTGGCTCCGGTCGGCGATGGCTCGACACCGGCGATCGCGCTGGCCGGCTCGGTCGATCTCGCCCGCCTTGCCGAGCGTCTCGGCTACCGGCGTTTGTGGGTCGCCGAGCACCACAACATGCCGGGCATCGCGAGCTCCTCTCCCCCGGTGCTGATCTCCCACCTGGCCGCGTCGACCGAGACGATCCGGGTCGGAGCCGGCGGCGTGATGCTTCCCAACCACGCCGCGCTCGTGGTCGCCGAGCAGTTCGGCATGCTCGAGGCCTTGCATCCCGGACGCATCGACCTCGGCATCGGGCGGGCGCCGGGCACCGATCCCGTCACCGCCGCGGCGTTGCGCCGCAACCCGGAGTCACTGGCCGCGGATGAGTTTCCCGAGCAGCTGCGCGACCTGTTCCTGTTCTTCGACGGGACGCACCCGCAGATCACGGCGGTACCGGGTCGTGGGTACCGGCCGGCGGTGTGGATGCTCGGCTCGAGTGACTTCAGCGCCCAGGTGGCCGGAGCGCTCGGTCTCCCGTTCTCATTCGCGCACCACTTCGCGTCGCACAACACCGTCGCCGCGCTCGAGATCTACCGCCGGTCCTTCCGGCCGTCGCCCGAGCTGGAGCGGCCGTACGCCATGATCGGCGTCCCCGTCATCTGCGCCGAGACCGCGGAGCAGGCCCGCTGGCTCTCCGGCCCGAGTGCGCTGGCCTTCGTCCGGTTGCGCCAGGGGCGGCCGACGCAGCTGCCGACACCCGAGGAGGCCGCCGAACGCGTGTTCACGCCCATGGAGAAGGAGATCATCCGCGGCTGGACGGCGCCGCTCATCTGCGGAACGCCCGCCCACGTCCGCACGGAGCTCGAGGCGCTCGCGCACCGAACCGGCGCGGACGAGCTGATGATCACCACGATGGTTCACGGCCCCGCGGACCGGCTCCGTTCCTATGAGCTCGTCGCCGAGGCGTGGGACCTCACTCCGCTCCCGCCCGGAGTGCCCGAAGCCTCCGTGTGATCCGCGCGGTCGACGGCTACGCCTCGCGCGTCCCGCCGGCTGCCTCCGCAGCCTTGATGTACTCGGGGATCAATACACCCCAGCCGCTCGTGTTCGCCTCCCGCCACGCGAGCCCTTCGGTGCCGAGCCGTTCCCATCCGCCGTGCACGATCTCCAGCCGGGTCCGACCGTCGCCAAGGTCCACGAAGGTGAGCTCGACGTCCGTCGCGTCGCTGCGCTCGCGCGCGATGTGCCAGGCGTAGGCGAGCTTCGACGGCGGGCTCCACAGCGTGATCTCGCCCCAGTCGATCTCGGTGCCGTCGGACGTCCGCTCGTAGATGCGCCCACCGAGACGAGGTTCGAGCACGACCCGGGTGTCGGGATCGCCCGATGCCGAGTGGCCCTTGGGCCACCAGGTGGAGAGACGCGTCGTCCAGACCGTGAAGGCGTGATCGCGCGGGCAGTCGATCTCGTAGCTCAGCCGCAGCGGCTCGATCACCGGCGCCTCGATCGTTTCGCGGTGCGCGCGGTGGCGCTCGGCGTCGTGTTCTCGGCGGTCAGGCGGAAGCGCTTGACGGCATCGCCCCACACGTCGGCGAGGTAGGCCTGCACGGCTTCGATGCCCTGGTCCTGGAGCCGGTAGATCCGGCGCGTCCCTTCCGGCTCTTCGATGACGAGACCCGCTTCCTTCAGGAGCCGGAGATGCCGCGACACGGCCGGGCGGCTGATCGGGAGTGCGTCCGCGAGCTGCTGCACCGATCGGCCTTCTGCGCTGAGCAGCTCGACGATCGCTCGCCGATTCGGGTCACCCAGTGCCTCGAAGGGATCGCCGGCCGGCGCGCTCGCGCTCATGTCGCGCGCATGCGGTTGTTGCGGGCGTTGTGCTCGACCTCCGCCAGTCCGAGCTGCTCCATCACCGGGGGAACGTAGTTGCCGAAGCGCCCGCGCAGGCCCTTCTTCAGCCCGTACCAACCGCCGATGGGGTTGTCGTCGGCGCGGGCCCACGCTTCGACGGTGCCCGCGGCTGCGGGCTTCTGCTCGTCGGCGTTGCCCAAGGGAACCCAGTCGCCGCGTTCGACGAGCATTGCACGGAGGTCGTCGAGGCAGCGGAGGTCGTAGCGCAGCTGCGTCTTCCCCAC
Source organism: Acidimicrobiia bacterium (assembly GCA_038252255.1). Lineage (GTDB taxonomy): Bacteria > Actinomycetota > Acidimicrobiia > IMCC26256 > JAENVU01 > Chersky-806. Next base: position 7,378 of record JBBSAM010000013.1, read on the forward strand.
TTGCACCACGAGTGCCGGTGGATCGAGCGTCTCGTCCCGGTAGGCGGTGAACTCCGAGCCGCCGCTCGGGGTCTTCAGGACCCAAGGCCGGCCGCTGGTCCCGTCTGCCTTCGTGGCCATGCGTCAGGCCTCCGGGTGGTCGGCAGTCGGGAAGCCGTAGGAGCCGACGACCTCCGCTGCCATGACGTCGGGGCCCTCTACCAGGCGGTCGGCGATCTGCTGCTGGAAGGCTCCGAACGCCGGCATGCTCGTCAACGGGTTCGTGCCGTCGGCGGTATCGACGGAAGCGACGTGCACGAAGCTCACCCCGTCGGCCAGGCGGAGAGTCATGTAGCGCAGCCCGTCCGGCTGTTCACCGGCCAGCTCGGCGAAGACCTTCTCGACGAACGCCTGGTTCTCGTCGGCCCGGTCCGGCTCGGTCCGGTAGCGCACCACGGTCATGCTCATGAAGCCCTCCTTGGTAACGAACCCGTTACGGTAACAGTTCGGCTACCGGAGGGCGAGCTCCGGTCAGGAGGGCGCGGCGAGGTCCGGCGGCGAGGGGTCGCCCAGCTCCGGCGCGGCGAGCCGGCCGAGGACGATGGTCGCCCACACCATCGTGACGATCGAGGCCAGGAGCAACAGGTCGCCGACCCCGCCGATCTCGAGCGTCTCGTCGTAGATGGTGAGGGCGAGCGCCATCGCCACGATGGGCTTCAGCACCGTCACCGCCGGGAGACTCGTCTGCACGTCACCCGCCTGATAGCTCGACTGCTGCCAGAACGTGCCGAGCGACGCCGTCAGGGCCATGGCCCAGAGCTCCCACCGGGCCAACCCGTCGAGAAGCCCGTCGTCGAACCCGGCGATTGCGGACTTGGTCAGCGGCGCGGAGACACCGAGCAGGACTCCGGCGGCTACCGCGAGCACGAGGGATCGGCGGGTGCCGTGCGGGAGCCCGGCCGCCGCGAACACGCACGCGGCCACGAGCGGGACGACGACGACGATCGTCGGCAGCCAGGCCCGGAACGACGGAGCGTCGCGACCGGCCGTCGGCTCCCCCATCACCACGAACACGATGAGCGAGACCGCGAGCAGTCCTGACCATCGCCACTCCTGCTCCGTGAGACTGCGGTGCGCGGCGCGCGCCGCCATCGGCAACGCGAACAGCAGGGTCGTGACGAGCAACGGCTGCACGAGCAGCAGGCTGCCCACCGCCAGCGCGGCGGCCTGCACTCCGAAGCCGGCGACGTCGGCCGTGATCCCGAGCAGCCAGACCGGCCGTCTCACCAGCGATGCGAGCAGGCCGGCGCCGAGCGCGTCGTCGTCCGGGATTCCCGAGGTGCCGCGTTGCTGAAGCACCGACGCGGCGGCGAACAGCAACGCCGCGAGCAGCGACAGTGCGATGGCGAGGCTCATGCTCGGTGGCGCGCGTCCGGCTGGTGGGCTCGCGCCGTCACGAGATGGGTTCGCCGTTCCAGCAGACGTCGAAGAACTGCGCCGCCATCAGGTCTTCGCGCGTCTTGCGGTCGATGCCCAGTGACTTGCGGTACGCCTTCACGTGCTGCAACGACAGGACGGTGTAGAGGAGCGGGAGATGGTCGTGTGGCTGCGCGTAGACGTCCGATCCGCCCTTTGCGGCCGCACGGTCCGAGCGGAAGCGACCGAGATGCTCGAACATGTCGCGAAGTACCGCTTCCTTGATCTCACGCTTGCGGCCTGCCGGTACGACAACGGGTGCCGCCGGCCGGGCCCCGAACTGTGCTGCGTCCAGCTCCTCGGGTGTTGCCAGCGTGCAACCGTCGGTGGGTCGCGGGTTGCACTCGACGAGATGGTGGACGCCGTCCGCAGTGCGCAGGAAGTCGAAGCTCACTTGGCCGTGCCAGCCGAGTGCGGCCGCGATCTCCTGGGCGGCGGCGAGGGTCTCGGGCGCGTCGACGGACTCGAAGACGATGCCGCCGCGATCGTCGATCGTCAGCGGGTGCTCGTAGGTCGAGTGGAGCGCGATCTCGCCGTGGTGCACGACGCTCCAGCTGCACAGGTCCACGCCCTCGAGGTACTCCTGCACCAGCCACGGGTCGTCCGGCGTCGGCACCGCGTCGTCGACGCTTCCCTCGCCGGCCAGCGGACCGGAGTTCGTCAAGATGTTGAGCCCACCCCGGCCGTAGGCAGCCCGGGCGAACCAGTGGTCGAACCGGCCGATCGCGTCTCGCAGCTCGGCCGGGGTCGTCGCCGTGACCGACTCCGCGACCGGCAACCCGAGCTCGCGGGCCAGCGCCGCGAACGACACCTTGTCGTGCACCTTGGCCAGGGTCGCGAAGTCCGGGAAGAACAGCTCACACCGGCCCTCGAGGCGGTCGCGGTGGTCGGCCAGGAAGAAGACCTCTTCGAACATCGGGAGGAGCCATTCGATCTGGTGCTCGTCGATGATCCCCACGACCGCGTCGATGAACGCCTCGGTCTGCTGTGCCGGCGCCGGCACCTCGATGTGGCGCGCCGCGTAGCGCGAGTGGCTGCCGGGCGACGCCTTGAACGTGTCGACCGCGGTGACGTCGTGGCCGGCTTCGCCGAGCTTGCGGATCTCGTCGACGGCGAACGGCATCCTCGACGTCGTAACCAGCGTGCGCACTCACGACCTCCTCGACGATTGGGTGAGAACCCTACCGACGGCGAGGCTCCGGGCCGCGCTCTACGTGCTTGGCCTCGATGCATCTCACGGCCGTTGGTCGTGATCGCGGTTTCGCGGTTGCTCAGCCCGGGACGGTTGACTGCGCCGCGGCGGCGTTCAGCATTCGCGCGTCGGGCCGGAGGAGGAACCCGGCCTTGATCGCCTGGTTCGTCGCCTTGCGCCACTTGGTCACGAAGTTGTCGTGGCTGCGGTAGAGCGAGGCGAGCTGCGCCGCGTTGAAGGGAGCGGTGGCGCCGACGAGCCGGCACAGCAGTCCCGGCCCGCTCTGACCCGCGTTCCCGATCCTCGCGACCGGGGCATCGACCTGGGGTGTACGGATCCCACCGAGCACGTTGCCGTTCGCGTCGCGTGCATAGGTCGTCGGTCCGAACGAGGTGACCTCGATGCGTGTCGCGTTCGGAGGCTCGATCCCGCGCCTCACCCATTTGTTGAGCCGCCGGAACGCGGTCTGCACGAGCCAGTGGCTCGGACCCGTGTTGATCGGGGCGTCACAGCCGAACCCGGGCGGGTTCCGCATGGCCTCGAACATCGCGACCTCCGCCTGGCCGTCACCGACGTCCGAGAGCCCGATGCCGACGGAGTACGCGTCGACGTGCGACGTGCCGGCCATCTCCCAGAGCCGGTACGCCGGCGAATCCGCCTGGCGAGCGCCGGCGTTGACGTCGGTCTCGGACTGCAGCACCAGCACCGGCGTCGGGTTGTCCGTGCGGATCATCGCTGTTGCCGGCATGACGGTCGCCGGCTGCGGCGCTTGCGACACCGACGCGCCACTCGAGCCGCGGCTGTGCACCAAGAACCCGTCGTAGGTGTGCGCCGACGGATGGATCGCGTCGATGTAGGTGACCATGCGGCCGGCCGACTGGGACTCGCCGCTCGCGATCAGCCGTTGCGGCTTCAGCCCGCCGAGCAGGGTGCCGGAGTGGTCGCGCAGCGCTTGGCCGGCTTGCGTGAACATGTCGTACGAGTAGCTGTCACCCGGGTGCGAGAGTGGCGCGTACCGAGCCGGGTCGGCAGCCTTCGCCGCGTTGAGCCCGATCGCCTGCGCGGTGACACCCACCCAGGCGTAGCCGCGACGGATGAGCTCGTTGTGGCCGAAACCCCAGTCGACCCCGACGTCGGTGCCGATCGAGACGTTCAGCCACTCGACCACGACTGTGCCGTTGAACCGGGTCGGATCGCTCGGCCGGTTCACGATGACGCGAGTCGTGAACGGCGCCTCCGAGCTCGGCGTGACGCTCCAGCGCCCGTCGGCGCCGAGCGGTGCAGTCGGCGAGTAGGCGTGAGCCGTGCCCGAGAGGAAGAACTCAGCCTGCTCGTAACCGACGCGGCTCAGGTCGAACACCGTCGTGACTGCCGCCGGACTCCCGGTGCCCCCGGTGACCGGACCGGAGACCGTGACCGCCGCGTCCGCCGGACTCACGCTTGCTCCGAGGGCCGTCGCAACGGCCAGCAGGCTCGCGAACGACGCCATCGCGATGCGAACGGACATGCGCCTCATGTCGTACCCCCCGGTTCGCTCCCGCCCGAAGATTGCCCGCCTCCCGACGATCGTCAAACGCGACACCACGCGCGGCACGCACCGCGGTCGCGCGCCGTATCCTCCATCCGTCTCGACGGCGAAACGTCGGGTTCGCGAGCTTCGGTTCCCCCCTCGGTCCTTCACTTCAGCGGGCCCGGACCCGTGCGGGCAGGGTGGCGTAGCCGCGGATGGCGGCGGAGTCGGTGCGCGCCGCGCCCGGCAGCACCTCCATGCCGTCGAGGCGCTCGGCGAGGGCTCGGAACAGCGTCACCGCTTCGAGCCGTGCCAATGGCGCACCGAGACACAGATGGATCCCGGCCCCGAAGGCGAGGTGCTCCGAGGCGTCGCGTTCGATGCGGAACCGGTCCGGATCCTCGAACACGGTTTCATCACGATTCGCGGCGCCGTAGAGCACGACGATCGTGCGCCCGTCGTCGGTGCGGCGGAGGAAGAACCGAACGGGAGCATCGAAGCGCAGCATCTCTTCGACGGCCGGCGCCGCGAAGCCGGCCGGATTCTCGCGCAGGAGCTCGAACTCTTCCGGGTGCCCGGCCAGCGCGGCGAACCCGTTGCCGATCAGGTGCACCGTCGTGTCGAGCCCGGCGATGAGCAACGACGCGAGTGCGATGAACGTCTCGTCCTCGTGCAGCCTCTGGTCCTCCCCGCGGGCGAGCACCTTCTCGGCGATCCCGCCCGCGGCGGCGCCGGCGAACCCGTTGCCCGCCCAGAGGAGGAACTCGCCGAAGCGGTCCTCGGCGGCTTGCGGTGGGTCGGGGGCGCCGAGCCGGAACGACGCATTGGCCCAGGTCACCGCTTCGTCCGGCAGTTGGAGACCGAGCCAGTCGCTCATGACCCGGAGGGGAAGCGGGCGAGCGAGTGCGCTCATCACGTCTCCCCCGCCATTGGCGACGAACTCGTCGACCAACGGCGCGACCGCTCGGTCCACGACCGCGCGGAGCTCCTCGATCGCGCCGGGTGTGCACCACTTCTGCACCGACCTCCGAACGCGCGCGTGCTCCGGCGGATCGTTCTCGATGAACGTCGCGCGCAGGCCGGACTCGGCCACCGAGAGCCACTGAACGCCGAGCCCGGATCGGAACGTCTCGTGATCGCGCAGGACGTCGCGACACACGTCATGGCGCGCCGCGACGAAGAAGCTCCGCTCCGGCACCTCTACCAGGTCGTCCGGCTGCGCACGAAGCCGCGCGTAGAACGGATACGGCTCGACGAGATGGGTGCGAGTGAAGGGATCGAGTGAATCCGTTTGGAAACCGGAAGTCACGAACGTGGAGGCCGCGGGGCACGGACCGCTTGCATCGGCACGACGCGCATCCTCGCAGTCCGTCCCGGCGCCCGCCACTGTGGGACGGCTTCTCCGGGGGCTCGATCAGCTGCAGGTGTGCTTCCGGTTGAGCACCGGTCGCGATGGGTACGGTCCAATCGCGAGACGGTGGCACGGCAGGTGCTTGGCAACATTGACAAGCCGGTACCCCGCGATGGCCGTCATCCGCGGGAAGGTGCGCGACTGATGCCGACCAAGGTGGAGACCGTGCCGGAGCGACGCCACCTCGTCACCCCGGAGTCCGTGAGCCCCGAAGAGCTGATCGCCCGCCACATCGAGAACGCACGCGAACGCCTCGCCGACGGACGTGAACGCCTGAAGGCCGCACGCCGCCGGGTCGTCCAGTTGGAGGACGCGCTCATCAGCTGGGAACGCCTCGCGGGAGAGATGCGCGCGGTGCGGAACCGGGCCGCCTGAGTCAGGTACGCAGCTGGCCGGATCTATTCCCCGGCGACCGGCCGGTAGATGCACACGTTCACGCCCGTGCCGCTGGTGACGGTGGAGACGAGCTCGAGCGTGCGCAGCGTGCCGTCGGTGGGAAAGATCGTCTTGCCGCCACCGAGGATCACCGGCTCGATCATGAGTCGCAGCTCGTCGACCAGGCCCTCGTGCAGGAGGGTGCGCACGAGCGTGGGGCTCCCCATGACCAGGAGGTCGCCGCCCTCGGTCTCGTGCAGCTCGCGGAGCCGACCAACGGCCTCGTCGCCGGGTATGAGCGTGGTCCCGTTCCACGCCAGATCGTCGTCGCCGAGCGTCCGGGACACGACGTACTTGGCGATGGCGTTCATCTGATCGGCGAACGGGTCGCCGGCTCGCTCGGGCCACGCCGCGGCCATCGTCTGCCACGTACGGCGCCCGAAGAGCAGCGCTTCGGTCGTCGCCATCGCGTCGGCGATGGAGCCGCCCATGAGCTCCGGGTCGAAGAACGGGTGAGACCAGCCGCCGTGGGCGAAGCCACCGTCGGTGTCCTCGTCGGGTCCGCCCGGCGCCTGCACGACGCCGTCCAAGCTGATGAACTCGCTGATCACGATGCGCACGGACTGCTCCTCGTCCTCGCTCCAGGTAGGTACGGTGATGATGACTCTCGCGCCACGCCAGAGTCATCGCGCCCGGTCATGAGTCGACGAGCCCGGCGCGCCACGCCTGCCTCATCAGAGCGGCCGCGGTGCAGGACCACTGCACGGATCCAGTTAGCGTTCGAGGGTGAACCTCGACGCAGCGTCGGGCAATATCGGCGACATCCGAGAGGCCCGCGGCCTCTACCCGGCGACCGAGAACGCGGCCTACTTCAACACCGCGGCGGTCGGTCTCGCGAGCCGATCCGTGACCGGCGCCCTGCACCGCTACGTCGACGAGTGGGCAGAAGCCGGTCTGGACTTCATCCGGGCCGAGGCCGCGGGCGAGCGCGCCAGGACCTCGGTCGCGGCGCTGATCGGTGCCGACCCCAAGGACATCGCGCTGATTGCGTCGGTCTCTGCCGCGGCGGGTCTCGTGGCGTCGCAGCTCGGTCCGGCAGGCCAAGGCCAGAACGTGGTCATCGGCGAGCGTGAGTACAGCTCGAACCACTTCCCGTGGCGGCTGCTGGCGAAGCGGGGGTACGAGGTTCGCCAGGTGCCGTTCCGCCATGGCGGCCTCGAACCCGACGACATCGCGCTCCGCGTCGACGGGGGGACCGTGCTGGTCGCGTTCAGCGGCGTGCAGACCGCGACGGGGCACCGCTCCGACATCCGGGCGATCAGTGCGATCGCTCGAGCCGTGGGTGCCATCGTCTTCGTCGACGGTTCACAGCTCGTCGGCGCGTTGCCCGTCGCCGAGGACCTTGCCGCGATCGACGTGTTGGCGACTGCCGATCACAAGTTCCTGATGCACGCGGGTCGTGGGCTCGGGTACTGCTATCTCTCCCGTGAGATCCAGGAACGCTTCATCCCGGTCAATGCCGGCTGGAAGGCCGGGCGCGTCCCCACCGAGAGCTTCTTCGGCCCGTCCATGGACCTGTCACCTACGGCGTCGCGCTTCGACAACTCGATCAGCTGGCTGGCCGCGATCGGCAACGAAGCAGCCCTCTCCGTCTTCGAAGCGTTCGGTGCGGACGTCATCTACGCGCGCAACCGGGAGCTGGCCGGCCGGCTCCGTGAGTCGCTGGCCGGGGTCGGTTGGACACCCGTCGACCTGCCCGATGGGAACCGCAGCACGACCGCGCTCTCCGAGCTCTGAGCGTCTCGCGCACGAACCGCACACTTCGACGTCGCCGAGGATCCACCTGACAGACTCGGAAGATGGCTCCAGCGATCTTGGTCTCGGAGCTCGTCAAATCGTTCGGCTCGACGCGAGCGCTCGACGGGCTCGATCTCGCCGTGGAGACGGGCGAGGTCCACGGCTTCCTGGGACCGAACGGCGCGGGGAAGACCACGACGATCCGGGTCCTCCTCGGGCTCCTGCGCGCCGACTCCGGCTCGGTCTCGCTCCTGGGCGGTGATCCGTGGCGCGACGCGGTCCCGTTGCACCGCCGGCTCGCGTACGTGCCCGGTGAGGTGAGCTTGTGGCCGAAGCTGAGCGGCGGTGAGGTGATCGACCTGCTCGGACGGCTGCGGGGTGATCTCGACCCGCACCGTCGCGACGAGCTGCTCGAGCGCTTCGAGCTCGACCCCACCAAGAAGTCCCGCACCTACTCGAAGGGCAACCGCCAGAAGGTGGGTTTGGTCGCGGCGTTGGCCTCGAACGCGGAGCTGCTCATCCTCGACGAGCCGACGTCGGGACTCGACCCGCTGATGGAAGCGGTCTTCCAGGACTGCATCCGAGAGGTCAAGGCCGAAGGCCGCACCGTGCTGCTGTCGAGCCACATCCTGGCCGAGGTCGAGTCCCTGTGCGACCAGGTGAGCATCATCCGGGCCGGCCACACCCAGGAGAGCGGCACGCTGGCCGAGCTGCGCCGCTTGACCCGGACGGCGATCACCGCGCAGACCGCGCAACCGGCCGAGCATCTCGCCGACCTCGCCGGAGTCCACGGGCTCCGGATCGACGGCACGCACGTACGCTTCGACGTCGACGCCGAGCACCTCGACGAAGCGGTGCGCCGCTTGAGCGAGCTCGGTATCCGCAGCCTGGTCAGCCACCCGCCGACCCTGGAGGAGCTCTTCCTTCGTCACTACGGAGACGAGCTCGAGCGAGAACGCGAGCTGGCGCAACGTTTCAGCGACGATCGCCGGTGACCGCGACGGGCAGCGAGCTCACCGGCGTCGCTCCCCTCACCCGCTTCGTCCTGCGCCGCGACCGGGTGCGGATCGTCGTGTGGATCGGAGCGATCATCGCGCTGGTCGTGTCGACGGTCGCCAGCGTGCACGGGTTGTACCCGACCCAAGCCGATCTCGAGCAAGTCGCGAGGGCCTCAGAGGGCAACGCAGCGGCGATCGCGTTCAACGGTCCTGCCCAGGGTCTCAACACGCTCGGTGGACAGGTCGCGTTCCAGGTCGGCGCGTTCGGGCTTGTCGTGGTCGCGCTCATGAGCCTGCTGATGATCGGGCGCCTGACGCGCGGTGAAGAGGAAGCGGGCCGCTCGGAGCTGCTGCGCTCGCTCCCGATCGGACCGCATGCTCTCGCGGCCGCCGCGATGATCACGGTGGCGGGGATGGACCTGGTCACGGGCGGGCTGGTGACGGTCGCCTTGTTGAGCCAGGGCCTGGCCACGGCCGGGTCGGTGGCGTTCGGCCTGTCGTTCGCGCTCGTCGGGCTGCTCTTCGCGTCCGTCGGCCTCGTGGCCGCGCAGGTAAGCGACAACACGCGGGTCGTCTACGGCATTGCCGGCGCGGTGCTCGGAGCGTCCTTCGTACTGCGCGCCGTGGGCGACATCGGCAACGGGTCCATCTCCTGGCTGTCGCCGATCGGCTGGGCCCAGAAGACGCGACCGTTCGCCGATGAGCAATGGTGGCCGTTCCTCATCATCATCGTGACCGTGGGGCTGCTCGCCGGCGTCGCGGTCACACTCTCCAGCCGTCGAGATCTCGGCGCCGGTCTCATGGCACCACGAGCGGGACGCCCCGACGCGGCGCCGAGCCTCGGCCGCCCGGTCGGCCTTGCGATGCGCCTGCAACGCGGCAGCCTCATCGGCTGGAGCGCGGGTGTCCTGTTCACCGGAGTCGCCTACGGCTCGATCGCCGACAGCATCAACGAGTTCGTCAAGGACAACAAGGCGCTCGCCGACATCATCGCGGCCCAAGGGGGCGGGAGCCTCGCCGACTCCTACCTCGCGATGTCGTTCCGCATCCTGGCGCTCGTCGGCGCCGGCTTCGCGATCCAATCGACGCTCCGACTGCGGAGCGAGGAGACGTCGTTGCACGCCGAGCAGATCCTGGCCACGGTGATCTCGCGCGCCCGCTGGGCCGCGAGCCACCTGGTCGTGGCATTCGGGGGGACGATCGTCATCCTGCTCGTGGCCGGCCTCTCGGTTGGCCTCTCCGACGCCGCGGTGACCGGTGACGCCGGCGCCATCTCCAAGTCGGTCGGCGCAGCCCTCGCCTACACGCCCGCGATCTGGGTTCTCGTAGGGCTGACCGTCGCGCTCTTCGGGTTCGTGCCTCGCGCCACCGCCCTCGGCTGGGGCTTCCTCACGGTGTGCTTCGTGATCGGCATGCTCGGCCAGCTCCTCGACCTCCCGACCTGGGTCGAGGACGTCTCTCCGTTCCAGCACGTACCCCAGCTCCCGGCCGCCGAGCTGACGCTGGTGCCGCTGGCTGCGCTGTTCGTGGTGGCCGCCGGCCTCACCGCCGCGGGCCTCGCCGGGCTCCGGCGGCGCGACATCGGGTGAGCTCAAGCGCTGTACTGCGCCCAGGCGCCGACTTCATGGACGGTTCCGTCGTCGGCGACCAGGAGCCCCGACGCGTCGCCGGCGGCGAGGAGCTCGGCACCCCGGACCGGTCCGGCGAGGAACGCGGCTTTGGCGAGCACCTCGGCCTGCCATCCCCGGGCGGCGAGCACCGTCACGCCCGCGAGCCCGCTCTCGGCCGGTAGTCCGGTCGCCGGATCGATCAGGTGGTGGCGCGGCGTGCCGTCATGCCCGTTCCAGGCTCGCTTCGTGCGCCAGCTCGACGCGACGGCACCCGACTCGATCGCGACGGTGGCGACGACCCGATCCGGATCCGTGGGGTCGTCGATCGCGATCACCCACCCGTCGCCTCCGGGAGCCTCGCCCGCGGCCCGCAGGTCGCCCCCGACGTTCACCAACGCGCCCTGCGCACCTTCGGCGAGCAGGAGATCGACCACGAGATCCGAGGCGAAGCCCTTCCCGATCCCGCCCGGGTCGACCTCGACGTCCGGCCCCAGCCACACCGAGCCGACAATCGGATCGAGCCGGATCTGCTCGGCACCCGGACGCTTCGCGCGGGACCGCGAGCCGTCGGCATTCGTGACGGGAGCAGGACATTCGTGGAGAGCGTCGCTCGCGCCGACGAGCTCGAAAGACCGGTCGTAGCCGGCGGCTCGCAGCTCACGCAGAAGCGTCGGGTCGAACCGCCCTCCAGTGAGGCGCCAGCCCTCGAGGGCGCGCTCGATGAGCTGGTACGTCTCCGGGGAGACGAGCACGGGGACACCGGCTCGCTGGTTGAGCAGGCTCATCTCGCTGTCGGGCCGAAAGCGACTCCAACGAGCCTCGAGCTCCTCGAGTCGTTCGATCGCCCGGTCGGCGAGACCGGGCCGGCCACCGCTCACGATGACGTGCGCCGTGGTTCCCATCACTTCGACGATCCGCTCTTCACAGTTCATGCGCGCCATTCAACGCCGGGCCCGTGAAGCCCGCCCGACCGGCGAGATGAAGCTGCGGTGAAGGATCAGGCGCCGCGCTCGGGCCGCTCCCGACGCGCGATCGGGAGAGTGAGCGTGAAGACGGAACCGGTGCCGACACCGTCCGACGCGACCTCGATGTCGCCGTGGTGCGCCCGGGCGAGCCCCCGGGCAATCGTGAGGCCGATGCCGCTGCCGCCTGACGGGCGTTCCGGTCCTTGGACCCGGTAGAAGCGGTCGAAGACGTGCTCGAGGTCCTCGGGCGCGATCCCGATCCCGGTGTCGGTGACCGCGACGGTGGCGCGATCTTGATCACGGCTCGGGCGCACCTCGACGCGCCCGCCGGCCGGCGTGTACGTCAGCGCGTTGCCGAACAAGTTGGTGAGGACCTGCGCGATCCGGTCGGGATCGACCTCGACGGGCAGCGGCGCGCCCGCGGCCACGGAGATGCTCACTCCCTTGTCGTCGAACTGTGGGCGTAGCCGCTCGGCGCAGGATGCGGCCAGCTCGCCCAGGTCGACGACTCGCACCCGGAGGTCGGTCGCACCCTCTTCCGAGCGGGACAGCTCGGCGAGGTCGGAAGCGAGCCGCTGCAATCTGGAGGTCTCTTCCCCGATCGCCACCAGCACCTCCTCGCTCGGCTCGAACACACCGTCGAGCATCCCTTCGACGTACCCGTCGATCGTCGTCAGCGGCGTTCGCAGCTCGTGGGCGACTTCCGACACGAGCCGCGCCCGCCGTCGCTCGGTCGTCTCGAGCTCGACGGCGAGCCGGTTGACGTCCCGTGCCAGCTCGGCCAGCTCCAGCTCCCCCGGCTCGGTCACCCGTTCGTCGTAGTGCCCGTTCGCCAGGCGCCGGGTGGCGTCTCGCACCTGGCGCACCGGACGAACGATCCGGCGAGCGACGAGCGCGGACACCACGGCCGCCGTGCCGAGACTTGCTGCGAGCGCGATCCACAGGGCCGCGTCGAGCGAGTTGACGAACACGTTGTGCGATTCGGTCTCGTTGTCTCCGGACACTGCGATCTTCTTGATGTCGTCGTCGAAGCGAGCCGACGCGACCACCCGGACGGTCACTGCCAACGCCCCGAAGACGACGAGCGCGACGAGCGCGTACGAGGCGAACAGGCGGACGTCGAGCCGCCGCCAGAACCTCATTCCGGCGTTCCGAGGAACTTGTATCCCACGCCACGCACGGTACCGATGAGCTCCGGGTCGTCGGCGTTGTCGCCGAGCTCCTTGCGAATGCTCCGGATGTGCACGTCGACGACCCGCTCGTCGCCGAAGAAGTCGAAGCCCCAGACCTGCTCGAGCAGCTGGCGCCGAGAGAGCACGCGCCCGGGCGCCCGGGCGAGCGCCGTCAAGAGGTCGAACTCGAGGGTGCTGAGCGAGACGGCGCGGCCGGCGCGCTGCACCTCGCGCGCGCCGATGTCGATGACGAGACCGGGAAACACGAGGCGGTCGGCCGCCTCACGTGTCGACGCGCCCGCGCCGCGGCGCAGCACCGTCTTGATGCGAGCGACGAGCTCGCGGGGCCGGAACGGCTTCGTGACGTAGTCATCGGCGCCGACGGAGAGCCCGACGAGGGTGTCGACCTCTTCGGCCCGGGCCGTGAGCAGGATCACCGGCACCTGCGAGGTGGTCCGCAGCTGGCGCAACACCTCGATCCCGTCGGTCCCCGGCATCATCACGTCCAGCACCACGAGGTCCGGGCGCCAGTCACGGGCGGTCTTGAGCGCCCCTTCACCGTCGGACGCTTCGGTCACGTCGAACCCCTCGCGCTCGAGGTAGCTGCGGACGATCTCCCGGATCTTCTGCTCGTCGTCGACGACGAGCACTCGTTGTCCCACGCAGCCAGGGTAGGCCGACCTTCGTCGGCCTCCCTGCCTGCTTCACGGACACTTCACGGACCCCGCGCTCGGGCCTTCACGCCGCTCCTGTTGTCTGAACCCTACGAGTCCGGTGGCCCGAGAAGACCGGACAGGACTGACAGGAGCGTGCGATGCAACGGAAGACGGCGGTCGCAGCGGCCGGTGCCATCTCGATGAGCCTCGCCTCGGCGGCGATCGCGATCGGCGCGAGCTTCGGCGCGTTGGGGTTCGGTGCTTCATCGTCCGCAACCGCGGCGCAGGCGAGCGCGGTGCCATCTTCGGCGACCACAAACCTCACCGCCTCGACTCGCGCGCAGGGAAGCGAACACGAACGCGAGTCACGGACGACCGGCGCGATCGTCGCTACAGGGCGCGCCACCCAAGAGAAGGGACACGGTTCCGATGACTGACCGCAGCAATGACATCGATCCCGCCGAGCGAGTGCGCCAGCTCCAGGCCCGCCGCGCGGCCGCGGGGCGCACACCGCGAGCCGCGAAGGCCGCGAGCGCCGCGGCAACGGACTCCTCCAGAGCCACCGCCGCCTCGACGGCCGCCACCAGCCGTCCCAAGGGGAAGCCCCGGCGGCGCCACCCGGCCGCGGCCACCCGCTGGTTGCTCGGCGGGTTGAGCATCGCGTCGTTCTTCGGGATCGCGGGAACGGTGGCAGTCGCGAACGTGTCCGCCATCGCGCCCCCGGCTCCGGCCGGCGCGGCGTCGAGCGCAGTCGCGGCCGGCGTACCGGCCGCCGCAACGCCCGTCACGGCCAAAGCGACGAAGGCGACGGCGAGCACCGCCCGGGTCGCCCACACCACGACTCGCGGCAGCTGAGACCGCACCTCGTAGGCTGCCCGGGTGCGTTCACAGACGTGGTGGTACGCGGCCCGAGCCGGTGGGATCGTCGCGTGGGCGCTCGCTTCGCTCGCCGTCATCACCGGCCTGCAGCTCTCCACCCGCTTGGTCTCCAAGCCGGCGCCGAACTGGGTGCTCGACGTGCATCGTTTCCTCGGCGGCTTGACGGTGGCGTTCGTCGGTGTGCACGTGGCCGGTCTGGCGGCCGATCAGTTCATCGGCTTCGGGCCGGTAGAGCTCCTCGTGCCGTTCGCGTCGAGCTACAAGCCGGCGGCCGTCGCCCTCGGCGTGATCGGGATGTACCTCCTCGTTGCCATCGAGCTCACCTCGCTGGCCATGCGCAAGATGCCACGCCGAACCTGGCACGCGGTGCACCTCTCCAGCTTCGTCTTGTTCGTCGTCGCGACCGTGCACGGCATCACCGCCGGCACGGACCGGCACAACGCACTCTTCCAATGGGCGTGCCTGCTCACCGCGGCCCTCGTCCTCATGATGACGCTGGTCCGGATCTGGTCGCCGCGACGCGCGGCGCGGTCGGCTGCGAGCGCTACGACCGACGCGCCGTGAGCCGCCGCTTCTAGGCCGGCCGGGGCGGCGTACCCGTCTCCCCGCGCGGTTCGCGGGCCTCGGCTTCCTCCTCGTGCGGCGCGGACTCCCGCCAATGATCAACGCCTTCCTTGATGGCGAAGCCCGCAACGAGGAGAGCGGCGGCGCCGTCGGTCCACCACCATCCGAGCCAGCTGTTGAGCACCAATGCAGTGAGAATGCCGATGCTCAGGCAACCGTCGAGGAACGTCAGCGCGGCCTCGGCTTGCAAGGGCTCGCTATCCAGCTCGCCGGCGGTGGTGCGCTTGAGTCCCGCCAGAGTGAACATGACGACCGCCGTGACGGCGAGGTAGGCGACGCCGAGGGGCGAGCTCTCCGGCCGATCCCCGCGTACCAACCCTCGGACGCTCATGACCACGAGGAATGCAGCAAGGACCCAGAAGGCGCCCGCGATCATCCGCAGCGAGCGGTGCACTCGCCGGTCCCCCGGGTCGTGACGGTCGTCGCGCAGGTTTCGGATCACCACGGTGGACGCGAAGATCTCGACCACGGAATCGAGCCCGAACGCGATCAGAGCCAGCGATCCGGCCTGCAGTCCGAGCGAGATGGTGACCGCCACCTCCATGACGTTCCAGCCGTTGGTGGCCCACTCCAGGTGCACGCCGCGCCGGCGCGATTCCTCGGGGCCCAGGTGCCTGGTCACGGCGTCATTGGGTCACATCCGCTCTCCCTGCCGCAAAGCCCGCCGAGAAGCTGCTGCGGACAGTTGACGCCGCGTCCCCGCCTGTTTCGACGACAGCCTCGTCGGCTCGCGACCTTCTACGCTCGGAACCCCTGCCCGAGGAGATCCGATGACCGACAAGTCCGCGTTCACCGACGACGAGTGGCACCACCTGACCGAAGCCCCGCTGCTCGTGACGGCGGCCATCTTCGCGGCGGGCGAGCACGGGCCGATCTCGATGATCAAGGAGGCCAGTGCGAGCGCCCGGGCGATCGCGAAGCCCGGTCCGCACGGAGCCGCGAACCAGCTCATCGGCCAGATCGTCTCCGAGGCTGACAGCAAGGAGGCGCGCCACGAGATGAAGGAGCACCGCGGGCCGACGATCGAAGCCGCGATCGATGGCGCGCTGGAGAGCCTGGAGCCCGCCGCCGCGGCGCTGAAGAAGATCGATCCCCTCGAGGCCGCAGAAGTCGCCGCCTGGCTCGTGGACATCGCGCAAGCGGTCGCCAGTGCCGCGAAGGACGTGAGCCCCACCGAGCAGGCAACGATCGAGCGGATCACCGCCCTGTTCCGGGTTACCGGCGATTGAGGAACAACAAGTCGAGAGCGCGCGACGGAGGCCCCGACTCGTGAGTCGGGGCCTCCGTGCGCCGGGTTTCGGTGGCTCAGTAGCCGCAGAGCCCAGACGGATCGCTGGTCCGGCACCGGTTGGGGCGCAGGATGTTCCCCGTTCCTGTCCCGTCCCACACGATGTCGGTCGCATTGCGGACGATCACGTTGCCTTGGACCCGGTTGTTGAGTGGAGCGGTTCCACCCATGCCGGTCGCGACCACGACACCGCCACTCGCGATGCTCGGACCCGTCGGCTGGTTGTCGAGGATCGCGTTCCCGAGGATCTTCACGTCGTGAGCGCCGAAGATGAACACGCCGACACCGGATGCGGGCGGACCGTCCTCGGTCGCCGGGCAGGCCTTGTCGTTGTGGCGGATGGTGTTCCCGACGACCCTGAACGCACCGTCCGGGCCAGGAGCGTCGGCGAGGAACAGGACACCCACGCAGTTGTCCTGGGCGCGGTTGGCCGTGAGCGTGCCCTGCTCCGCGTCACGGATGAAGAAGCCGAACAGGTTGCCCGAGGACCGGTTACCCACGAGCCGTGCGTTCGCCTGCGGCGAGTCCCCGATGTAGAAGCCCGCCTCTGCGCTGTTGGTCGCGGTGTTGAACAACTCGGTCGTCCCGGTCGAATTGAACGCGGCAATGCCGTACTCGCCGTTGTCCTTCGCGGAGACGTGCACGAACCTCGAGCCCTGACCGCCGATCTGGTCGATACCGGAACCGGCGAAGCCGGTGATGGTGAGTCCGGTGATCTTCACGCCCTGCACGTACTTGTTGACCGTCACCGCACCCGTGTTGGGATCGACGGTGAAGTCACCCGCGATGCAGATGCCGTCATCGCCCGGGCCGGGGCCCGAGCACGGCGTCGGGTCCCCCGCCGTCGCCGGCGGCGCGATCGTCGCACCCCACGCGGAGATGGTGACGCCCTTCGTGATCACCAAGCGCTCGTTGTACGTCCCCGGTCGGACCACGATCGTGTCGCCGGCGTGCGACCGGTCGATCGCCGCCTGAATCGACTGTCCCGGGCGCACGACGCGGGTATGTCCGCTCCAGGCCCCAGCCGGACCAGCACCGGCCACCAACATGCCCGTCATGAGCGCGACCGCGCCCGTTAGACCCAAGAGTCGTCTCATCCCAGCTCTCCCTTTGTGCGTTTGAGCACCGCACCTCTGTCCTTACCTGCCTTGTTGTCCTATTTACTACCAGAAGTGGCGGCACGCCGCCACCGAACCTGCGGTTCCGAGCCGGACCGGGGCTCGCCGCCCATCGCTGCCGAGCGGGAATGGGGAGACCTCCGGATGCGAGGTCGCGCCGATCAGCGCAGGATCGACGCAACCTGATCACCGCACTAGGCGGAACCACCATGACCCAGGCAGACAAGAACGCCGACGTCGTTCGACGCGGCGTGTCGAACGACGTCGCATCTGGGCAGTGCAGCACGACGTCGTCGACTGACCACGCCCTCTGTATCGTTGCGACCCGCCACGCCTCCGATCAGGAACCGGCAATGAACGCGAACCAGCAGCAATCCGAGGCTTGGAACGGCACGGAGTCTGTGCACTACGTGGAGCACGCCGACCGGTACGACCGCCAGCTGGCGCCCTTCGCCGACGCGTTGTTCGAGGGTCTTCACCTCCAACCGCACCAGACGGTGCTCGACGTCGGTTGCGGTTGCGGCGTGACGACCCTCGCCGCGGCCCGCGGGGGCCACGCCTCGCTTGGTGCGGACCTCTCCGAGCCGCTGGTCGCGGTCGCGGTCGGCCGGGCTCGGGCGGCGTCGGTCGACAATGCCGAGTTCGTGGTCGCGGACGCGCAGACCTACGCGTTCGCCGAGGGCGTCTTCGACCTCGTCATCAGCGAGTTCGGTGTCATGTTCTTCGACGAGCCCGTGACCGCGTTCACGAACCTCCGGCGTGCGCTCGCGCCCGGGGGTCGGACCGCATTCGTCTGTTGGCAGGGGCTCGAAGCCAACGAATGGGTCTCGGTTGTCGGTCGCGCGGTCGCGGAACATGCCGACCTTCCCGATCTCGGAGGCCAAGCCGGTGGGCCGGGCATGTTCTCGCTCAAAGATGCGGACGAGATTGCGGCGCTCCTCGATGCTGGCGGGTTCAACCAGGTCGAGATCGAGCCGATCTCTCCGACCATCGTCCTCGGCGGGGGCGGGACGCTGGACCAGTCGATCGATTTCCTGCTCGGCACCGGTATCGCTCGCGGGCTGCTCGGCCAAACGGGGCCCGAAACGCGCGGCGCGGCGATCGAGACGATCCGCGCCTCACTCGCCGAGCGGTACGAGCCGGGTGTCGGCGTCCGGCTCGGCACCGGCGCATGGTTGGTCTCCGCACAGAGATAGCGCTCGCTCCGGTCGACGTCAGAGGAATGGGTGGTTCTGTCCGCCCGCCGGTCAGAGCTCGACGCGAGCTCGCGGATTCGGTTCAGGAGCGCTTCGAACCTGCCGAACCTCACCGTGTTCAGGGCGCGAGAGCGTCCGTCGCGCTTCCCGGGGGCTCTCGCGTCCGGCTCGACGAGCGGATCCGAGGGTGACATGGCCGACACCATGGCAAGGGAAGCTGCTGCTGTCGACGCCGCGGTGAGCCGCCCGTCGAAGACGCCGGCGACGGTCGCGATGTGGTTGGGGTATGCCCTGGCCGGTATTGGATTCGCGCTCGCCGGCAAGGAGTCGAACGCGGCCGATGCCCTGGAACCCGTCGTGATCTGGTCCGTCGGGGCACTCGGCGTGATCTCCTTCGTGCGGCACGCGTTGCTCCACCGCAGCGACGCGGCTCGCATGGGCTGGGATCTCGGACGGCGCAACAACTTCCAGCTCGAGGTCGGAATGGCCAACTTGGCGTGGGGGCTGGCCGCGATCGGCGCCGTGGCCTTCGGCTGGGGAGTCCGCGCGGAGGCAACCATCACACTCGTGTTCGCGATCTACCTGCTGCAGGCCTTCGTGCTGCACGTCGTGTCGAAGTTCGACGGTTCGGAAGAGCGCCACGGAGCGGCCAGCTGGGTTCCCACCCTCGCGACGCTCGCTCTGACGATCGCCTTGGCGTATTACGCGATCGCCGCGCTCAGCGACGCGGGCGCCAGGCCCTTCGCCTGACGGCGAGCGGTAAGCACCGCGAGGACACAAGACGTCACGCAGCTCCTCGAAGAGCCTCGTCGTCGTAGCCTGGCCGAGCAGGCTCTTCGAAGGCATGCCCCCGCTTCGTAGGGGGAGACAGAGGAGGTATGGCGATGGCTGAGACAGCAAAGGGCAAGAAGTTCATCCGCATCCAGGGCTACACGCGCGCCGACGGCACCAAAGTCCCGACCCATGACCGGTCGACTCCGAGCACTTCGCAAGGGCCGAGCACACCGCGCAAGCGCAAGCGCTGACTGATCGGATCGCTCCGGGGGTGCCGAGACCCCGCGGGAGGCAGCGCGTCTCAGAAGCCCGACGCCGCCGAGCGCTCGAGGCCACGCTGGGCATGGAGCTGGTCGGTGAGAGCTTGCGCAGGCATCGGCGCGGCAAAGTGAAAGCCCTGGCCGTAGGCGCATCCCAGTTCGATGAGCGCCTTGCGCTGTGCCTCGGTCCCCTCGGCAACGACGGTGAGCTCGAGCGCGCGGGCGATCGCGAGGGTGGCCGTGACGATGGCGTCGTCGTCTGCACTGCGGCCGAGCCCGCTGATGAAGCTCCGGTCGATCTTGATCGTTCCCTGAAGGCGTTGATCCTCATTTGACGATCTCGACGCCTTCGACCGGTACCGTGCAGCCCGGCCCAGGGTCCGGGCGAGGTGGGGCATGATGCGTCGATGAGGCCATCGTTGGCTGACGTGCTGGGCCTGCAGCCTCATCCCGAGGGCGGTTGGTACACCCAGACGTGGCAGGCCGTCGAGCGAGTCCGCACCGGCGACGGTCGTGATCGGGCCACTGCCACCCTGATCCTCTTCCTCCTGCCTGCCCGCGAGTGCTCGGCGTGGCACCGCGTCGCTTCCGAGGAGATCTGGCTCGCGCATCGAGGTGTGGTCGCGATCGAGCTCGGCGGCGACGGGCCGGGACCGCTCCCCGGCGTCGTCGAGGTGCTCGGAGTCGATCTCGCCGCAGGCGAACGGCCACAGTTCGTCGTCCCGGCCGGGGTGTGGCAACGGACTCTTCCGTCGGACAGGGACGCTCTCGTCAGCTGCGTCGTCTCGCCCGGGTTCGACTTCGAGGACTTCGAGCTCGTCTCCGGTGACGTCTGAGGGGAGGCGGGGTCGACGCGGGGATCAGGCAACCGGAACGCCCGGGAGATCCGAGCGGCAACGTCACGGTGAGCCTGGCTCCGGGCGGTGCGTGTGCGTTGCACGCGTCGGAGGAACATGGCGCGTCACTGCCACGCGCCGTGCCACCAGCACTCGGGCGAGAACCAACAGCGCGGCCCCGTACAGGAACGTCAGGGCCAGCGGCCAAGCGATGGGCCCATCCGCCGACAGGCTGGACGAGATCAACACTTGTGGGCCGTGGAAGGGCAGGAGGCGCGCCAGCGTCGATGTGGGGCTCATCGCGAGCTGCATCCCTACGACACCGATCAAGATGAGCGTGCCTTCGAGCTCCCGAGGAACCGCGGACCCTACGGCCAGCCCGAAAGGGATCGACAGCAGGGCAACTGCTGCCACACCGACGAAGGTCAGCCATGGGCGCGCCGGATCGGAGACCGTGCTCATCAGGGCCCCGAAGGCGGCGGCGAGCGCCAGTCCCAGCGGTCCGAGGAATGCGAGCCGGCCCAGCAGCAGCTCGTGAAGCCGGTACCCGCTGAGCACGAGGCGCTGATCGACTTCGCCCGACGACAGCACGGAGAAGAGCGTCGCGCCCGAGACCGCGAAGGCCATGCCGACGCCGCCGGCGACGATCGCCTTGTCCCCCGTCCCCGCCGACGACAGATAGAAGCTGAGCGGCAACGCGACCAATAGCCCGAGCGCGGCATGGCGCTTCGTGAGGTCCCGGCCGTGCATCTCCCCCATGATCACGACGCGACGAAACGACTCCATCGCGCTCACCCGGCTCTCCCCGCGTCCAACCGTGACGGATGCGCAGGGAGCTCCACGACGCGGTCCACCCGCTCGAGCTCGGCCAGCATGTGGGTCACCACGACCACTGCCTTGCCCGCATCACGCCAGGTCCTGCAATGATCCCAGAAGTTCACGTAGGTGCCACGGTCGAATCCCTGATAGGGCTCGTCCAGCAACAGGATCGCCGGATCAGCCAGCAGCGCGAGGGCCAGGTTGAGCTTCTGGCGGGTGCCCCCGGAGAGGTCGCGGGTGACGGAACGGTCGTGGCGCGGATAGCCGAACTCTTCGAGGATCTCATGACCCAGGCGTAGCGATTCGGCGCGGCCTATCCCGGCACCTCGACCGAACATCACCAGGTGGTCGTCCGCCGTGAGCAGCTCGAAGAGCCCCGGCGCCTGAGGGCAGTAGCCGATCCGGCCGCCCACCCGCACCACTCCGGCATCGGCACGAACCAGACCGGCGCAGATGCGCAGGAGAGTGCTCTTGCCGGCACCGTTCTCTCCGGTCAGCGCGATGACCTCGCCGCGACGCACCACCAGATCCACACGGTCGAGGACCATCAAGCGACCGAACCGCTTGGACACCTGGGACACCACGAGCTGACCTGCCGGCGCCGACCCCACGGTCTCCATCCAGCCAGCAAGCTACAGACCGGGAGCCCGCCGGAAGGGTCGATGGACCCTTCCGGCCGGATACGCGACCTCTGACCGCGGTCCCCGATCGGTGGTCGCCTGCGCTCCTATCCGGGTCGCGGGGTCACGCCCGGCTGCACCTCGGTCAACGCTGGGGTGCTCGTTGGTCGCGCAGCATGGAGATCGCGGTCGTCGCGACGAATGCGAGCCAGGCGAGGAACCCGATCAGGCCGACCACCATGACGGGGCTGCCGTCGATGATCGCGGGAGTCGCGGCACCGGCGATGCCGCTGAGCAGGGCTCCGAGCAGGCCGATCGGCTTCCAGAAGCCGGCAACTAGGCCGTCGCCGGCTGCCGCCGCGGACAGCCCCGCCAGCGCGACGCCGATGGCAACGAGCAAGACGCCGAACACCGCGTTGTGCAAGATCCACATCGCCGAGACCACGCCGGGGATTGGTGAGCCACGGTGCACGTACCCCGACAACGCGAGATCAGTCGCCAACATCGTCGAGTACACCGCGAAGACCCCAGTGACGCCTATCGCACCGGCGAGCGCGGCGCCGCGCACCGGGGAGACCGCGAGCCGCGATACGAGCGCACCGGCGAACGCCGCGAGGCCGCCCGCGCCAACGGCGAAGAGAGCGGCGAGAGCGAACGTGGAAGCGCGGTGGCTGCCGTAGAAGTCGATTATCCGATGCACACTGGCGTCGTTCGCCGGCATCCCCGCCGCCCGGATCACGTTCTGAGCGACCACGCTGGCGACGAACACCAGACCCCCGATACCGCCGACGATCCGGGCCGGTGCGAGCGCCACCGGCCGTACCGCCTTCTCCTCGACCGTCAGCATCGATGCCCTCCTCGCATAGAATCCAGTGACCGTAGTCATCTACGGTCACTGGATGTATATACAAGTGAGTGGAAGGCGTGTCAAGCATCGTGACGCCCCGCAAGCCCGCACCCGAGAAGCGCCCCCTCCAGGGTCGTCGGGCACTCCAGGCCGAGCAGACCCGCAGGGACATCCTCTCCGCGGCCCGTCACCGGTTCGCCCGTGAGGGCTACGCCGCAGCCAATCTGAAGGACATCGCCGCCGACGCAGGGGTCTCGGTGCAGACGGTCTACGACAGCGTCGGCACGAAGCCCGATCTGGTCCGTCGACTCAACGACCTCATCGACGAAGAGGCCCAAGTCGGTGAGATCGCCGCCACGCTGGCGACGCTGGTCGACCCGAACGCCATTGCTCGCGTGCCGGCGCGCATCACCCGCCGGCTCATCGACCGCTGCGGCGACATCCTGCGTGTCTGCCTGGCGGGCACGGCGACAGAACCCGGACTCGCCCATGTCACCGAGGAAGGAGGGCGCCGGCACCGGGCCGGGGCCACTGCGGTCGCGCAACAGCTCTCGGGCATCGGCGCCCTCAGAGCGACGCTCGACCCTGGGCAGGCAGCCATCACGATCGCCGCGCTCGCCGACTTCCGCGTTGCGATACTGCTGATCGACGACCATCGCATGACGTTGGACCAGCTCGAGGATTGGATCGCCGGTACCACGATCCGCGCCATCCTCGAACCGTGAGCGCGCGGCCCCGGGGAAACATGACCGCAAGAGCAGGGCGGTACCGGGTGGCCCTCGCCCGCGGGCACTACATTCCGGCCCTCAGTCCATCGATGATTCGAGGTAAGCCGTGCATGCTGCAATCGTGAGAGCGAACATCCCCGCCGGTATCAACGAGGCCAGGCTCGAGAACCTGAAGAAGAACGTCGTTCCGATGATCAGTGCGGCCCCCGGGTTCGTCGCCGGGTACTGGTGTGATGCTGTCGACGACAAAGGCCTGTCGTTCGTCGTCTTCGAGGACGAAGCGTCGGCGAAGGCCGCGGCGCCACCAGTAGGTGCCGACATGGGCGAGGGCATCACCATCGAGAGCGTCGAGATCCGGGAAGTGCTCGGGAACGCGTAACGGTCACCCTCCGGCGTGCGCAGCCCGGTCCTTCAGGACCGGCCCGGCTGCGGCGCCATCAGGTCGACCGGTCCTCGCTCACCGGCTCGGGCTCGGCTTCACCCTGGTCGAGGCGGAACGGCGGATACTCGTCGGTCATCAGGGCCGCGTACACGATCACGCGGTACACCCAGCGGTTGAGTCCGACGACGAGATCGGCGATGCCGCGCGGGTAGCGACCGACGAACAGCAAGACAACCACCGCGACGATGACCAGCCAGCCGATCAAGCCCGGCCCACTCGCCATCCAGGCGCGGCTCCCGCTGTTCCAGCCCAGCAACCCACCGGCGCCGAAGATGCCCACCACGATGTACTGCGGGATCGCGAGCAGCCACCACTTCACGAGCACGAGGCCGCGCGAGAGCCGTTCGGGATAGACGATCTCGAGCGTCGCCGGATAGTCCGGCGCGTGACCGAGCGTGAAGGGCGGGTAGCGATCGGTCCCGAACGCGCCGAACGAATAGAACGCGACTCGCCACGTCCAGCGCAGCACTCCGGCGTTGAAGTCGAAGAGGGCGCGTGGATACCGGCCCGTGAACAGGATCGCGAATCCGGCGATGACGGTGACGACCCAGAACGCGAGCCACAACACCACCAGGACGATGAAGTGCGGGATGAGCAAGATCCACTTCACGAGCCACAGCCATCGGCTCAGCTGCGGGTCGAAACGGCCCCCGAGGCGGACCGGATGCTGCCCCGCGATCGGGGCCGCCGGGATCCGCCGACCGAGCCCGGCCGCGCCGATCACGAGCAAGACCGTCCCGAGGATCAGCAGCACGGCGAAACCGGCGAGCATCCCGAGGCCGACCGGCAGCACCCAATCGGCCTTGACCCCGACCGAGACGTCCGCGCCGACGCCTCTCGAGGCGTTGGCGTTCATGACGACGACCGCCCAATGCCCGGATTGGAGCTTCCATTCGATGCGTTGATCGCCAGGACCCTGCGCGGACGCGGCCCAGAAGCTCTGTGATCCCGGCCGCGTGGAAGGTGCGCCGCCGCGCTGGAGGCGGTAGGTCACGCGGAAGGGGCGCAGGTCGAGGTTGTCGACCTCTGCGTGCCCGACCCCGGCGAGGTAGCGGTCCACGTCGCGTTGGCGACCGATGCCGACGAACACGGGCGTACCGTTCTGTGCCGCGACGCGGAGCCGAACGGTCGCGAGGTCACCGAGGTCGAAGCGGCGGTCGCCGCCGCCCGGGCGGACTCCCAGGTCGAGGTTCTCGGACGTGATCGCGTAGCTCAGCGTCTCGAAGTGCTCGGTGTCACTGGTGAAGAACCCTTGGGCGTCCCGTTGCGTGGCGTAGGCCCAGGTCACGACGCCGCCCAACGCGCCGAGCCCCAGCGAGATCACGATCAGCACGGCACCCACGACCGTGAGCACGATGCGCCCTACCGGCGGGCCCGGGTGGGTCGGGGGCGGTGCGGCGGGAGCGGCCTGCGTCATGACGTCCTCCGGCGAGCGGGCGCGAACGGCACACCCTTGCCGACCCGTTCCGGCGCGTCCAGGGTCTCGGGCCCGACACCACGCTCGGTCATCTCCGCTGCGCGCGGGTAGTGGCCGTCATGGGGCCGGGTCCCCTTCCCGCGCAAGATCCGGGCCTACGAGCCGGGATTCGGCGTCCTCCCGGCCGAGGACCGCTACGCCGCCACAGGCTTTGTGCGCGCGGCGGTGCAGGAACGCAGCGAGGGCGTCGGGAGGTGCACTCCTTCGGGGCCGCAAGGTCGCCCGGTGGCGAGCGCTCATCGCCCTACGAGGAGCTCCGCCCGCGCTTGCGGGGATCGACCCCGCGATCGCGACAGCCGCCTAGCCTCGCCCCGATGAGCTCGGCCCCCGCGACCCGGACCGGCCCCTGGACGCTCGTCGCGACAGGCCTCGGCCTCTTCATGATCTTCCTCGACGCGATGATCGTGAACGTCGCCATTCCCGACATCCAACGCAGCTTCGGCACCGGCGAATCGGGGATGCAGTGGGTGGTCGCGGGCTACAGCTTGACGATGGCGATGTTCATGATGTCGGGCGCGACGTTCAGCGATCACTACGGCCGCCGGCTCGGCTACATCGTCGGGATCGTCATCTTCTGCGTGGCCTCTCTGGGATGCGGGCTCGCGTCCGGGATCGGCATGCTCATCGCCGCACGCGCGCTGCAGGGCATCGGGGCCGCGGTTGTCAACGTGACGTCGCTGGCGCTGGTCGGGGCCGCGTACCCGGATCCGAGCGCGAAGGCGCGGGCGATCGGGATCTGGACCGGGATCGCCGCGGTTGGTCTCGCCATCGGACCGACGCTCGGCGGCGTCCTCACCGAGCACGTCGGCTGGCGCAGCATCTTCCTGTTCAACCCGGCCATCGGCATCCTCGCGATCGTGCTGACGCTGCGAGCCGTCAGCGAATCGCGTGATCCCGCGAGCCGGAGCTTCGACGTTCCGGGCCAACTGCTGTTCGTCGTCGGCATCGGGGCCCTGACGTACGCCCTGATCCAGGGCGGCCACAGCGGTTGGCTGGCACCGCCGATCGCCGGCAGCTTCGTGGCCGCCTTCGCGGTCCTGTTCCTGTTCGTGCGGTACGAGATGCAGGCGCGAGATCCGATGATGGACGTGCGCGTCTTCGGCAACCGGGTGTACGACGCGGCGATCTACGCGGTCTTCGCCACGCTGTTCTGCATCTACGGAACGCTGTTCATCATCACGCAGTACTTCCAGAACGTGCGCGCGTACAGCCCCGAGCGGACCGGCGTGCTCATGCTGGCGATGACGATCCCCACGATCATCCTGTCGCCTATTACCGGCCGGATCGTGGCTGCGCGTGGGGCCCGCACGCCGACACTGCTCGGGCTCGGCTCCGTTGCGATCGGGACCGGCATTCTCGCGGCGAGCAACGCCGGCACGCTCTGGGTGACCCTGGTCGCGCTGGCCTTCGTCGGAGCGGCCGGTGGTATGTCCGTCGCGGCCGCGACGAGCGAGGCGATGAGCTCGATCCCGCCCGAGCGGTCCGGGATGGCCTCGGGCATCCTGAGCTCGCAACGTGCCATCGGGTCGACGGCGGGGTTCGCCATCATGGGCAGCATCCTCGCGGTGACCATCTCGGCCGCACTCCCCCACGACCTCAAGGCGGTCATCGCCGACCCCGGCCAGCGCGACCAGGTCGTGCAGCGCGTCGTCGACGACGCCAATCCCCAGGCGATCACCAGCCTGATCGGGCCGCGCAAGCCGCTCCCACGCAACATCACCGAGGACGACGATGCCCTCGACGCCGCCGACGCCGCGTTCGTCGAGGGCATCCGGATCGCGATGCTCGTCGGCTTCCTCGTCTCACTCAGCTCGTTGATCGTCGGCTGGCGTCTGTTCCCACGCGGGCGGGAGACAACGAGTGAGGAGATCGCACTCGAACCCGGCTGAGCGCATCAAGGCGGCTTTCATCTCGCGCGCGTAAGGGCGGGACTCGTCGCATCCTCCACCGCTGCATGACCCTCGAGGCTGGTGCCTGAGGAACGCGCGGCGAGGATCCCGACTCGTGAGTCAGGCCGTGGTCATGACCCGGATCGTCAGCACTTGGCTGGCGAACTGCGCGGGCCCTGTGTCGTCTAGGGGTTCGTCGGTGGGGTGCCGTCGCTGAGCACGAAGAACGAGTCACCACCGCCGAACTCGAGCTTCTTCAGACCGCCCGTGCCGCGCACACCCTTCGTCTTGGGCCGGCAGAGCGTCGCCACGTCGCCCTGCACCTGCCCATGGCGCCTCCCGCGATTAGCGAGAATCATCGTAAGACGCCGCCCGCGCGCCTACAAGGGTCCAAGGTCATGGCTACAAACTCATCGACGGTCATCTCGTGCCGAACGACATGCCTCCCGTCATTCGCCTGATCTTCCGCAAGCGCGGTAAAGGCGCGAGCGCACGTCGCATCGCGACGCGGCGCGATTCGGCTCACACATCGCCTTCGACTCCTACGCAGTCATCGACGACGTGCTCACCGTGCCGATCCCGGGTGGCAACGTCTCACCGGAAGGTGGATTCCGCACCCCGTGCCGCGAGCTCCTCGGGGTCAACCGACGCAGAACGGCCCTTCGGCACCTTGCCCGGTGGTGTCGGTGCCGATCGGCGGCCCGGTGACAGGCAGGCCCGAGGTGTCGATGACGACCTTCTGGCCGCTGATCGTGGCGACCCAGTGGTCCATACCGCGCGGGGCCGGGCCGCCGCGCTTCTCGCCGACCCGGTTGTACTTCGAGCCATGGCAGGGACACTCGAACCATTGCGACTGCTGGCACCACGGCACGCGGCAGCCGAGATGCGGGCACTTCTGGTAGAGCGCGATCATCCCCAGCTCCATCCCGGGGATCACCGCCGCGTACTGCGGGATCTTCTTGGCCTTGGCGAGGTCCGCCTTGGGGTACGGCTGGAGGTAGCTCCGGGCCAGCGGCACGTAGAACGGTGCCTTCTTGCTCGCCCAGAACGCCTGAATGTCCGACAGCGGCGCGCCGGCATCGATCTTGCCGCCGAACCCGCCCGCCGACTTGGCGTACAGGAAGCTGATCGCCGCGGCGCCGAACGCGCCGAGACTCACCGCCATCGTCACGAGGATGCCGCGGTTGAAGAACTGCCGCCGGCTGATCCCGACCTCTTCCTCGTCCACCGGCGCGCGCTCGGCCGGAGTCGTCGTCCCACGGGTCGCGGGCGCCGCTCCACCGGAGCCGATCGCCCTGCGGGTCTCGTCGGCCCGCTCCCGGGCCTCCTCCGACTCGTCGTCCGCATCCTCTGCCCCGGCGGCGAGCGACTCGTCCCCGGCGCGCGTCTCGGCGCTGAGCGTGCCGGTGACCCGCCCCTGCGGGTCGGAGGCTCGGCGACGCCCGGTCGCGACGATCATCACGGCGGCCAGGACGAGCAGGACCGGGATCGCGATGACGAGGACGGTGGACACGAGGTTCCTGCTCCTTAGAGCTCGAAGAAGATGCCGAAGCTCGGACTACGGAGGCAAGGGGTATAGCTCACCTCACCGCGTAGCTCTCCTTCAGTAGCTGAAGGTGATGCAGCGGCAGTTCACGGACGATGGGCCGGGCCCTTTCCGAAGGGGGTTCCTGTTCGATTGCTGTACCAGCATACGTACTCGTTTAGGAATCGAAGCAGCGGCGTCGAGGAGGCGCACGTCCGGAGCGGAGCAGGCGAAGGGACGCAAGCCACTGCGATGGCCGCGCAGACGACCGAGACCATGCCGATCGCGGCGGACGACTGTGCCTAGGGACTTTGTGCCATACCGAGATCGAGTCGAATGGTTCAGGCTAGGGACATGATGTCGGGCACGCGTTCCGCGGTCGTGGCGCTGGTCAGCGTCGAGATCCGCCAGGACGGCACGCTCGCCCCAGTCGTCACCGACTTCGTCACCGGGGGCGCGAACGGTCAGATGGGGCCGGGGACGAGGATGCCGCGACCGCGGAGCCGTCCTGCGTCCAAGTCGTCCATCGCGTCGTTCACCGCGTCCATGGGGTACGTGTGGGTCAGCATCGTGACCTGGCCGGTGGCGTTGAGCGCCATGAGCTCGACGAGGTCGTTGTAGGTACCGACGAGGTTCCCGACGATATTTCGCTCGGTCGAGATCACGTCGATGGTCGGAATGTCGATCGTTCCGCCGTAGCCGATGACGAAGTCGCTCCCGGCCCTTCGGGTCATGGCCCAGCTGTCGCGCTCGGCACCCTTCTCCCCGACGAAGTCCAGGACGACCTCCGCACCCCTGCCGTCGGTGAGCTCGAGCACCCGGCCCACGTGACTGCCGTCCACGACGATCGTCTCGTCCGCGCCCCAGTCGCGGGTGAGAGCGAGCGCCTCCTCGTTGGGATCGAGCACGACGATGCGAGTGGCGCTCATCGCCCGCAGGCATTGGATGCCGATGTGTCCGAGACCGCCGGCTCCCATGACCACGCACGTGCTGCCCGGGTACAGCAGCGGCACCGCCTTCTTGACCGCGTGGTAGGCCGTGAGGCCGGCGTCGGCCAATGCCGCGACCGCGGCCGGTTGAGTCCCGGGCGTGAGCTTGACGACCGAGCGAGCGGACGTCCGCATGAGCTCGCCCATGCCGCCATCAGCGTCGATGCCGGGGAAGCTGCTGGCTTCACAGTGCACGTCATCGCCGGCTCGACACGCTCGGCAGAAGCCGCAGGTCACCAGCGGGTGCAGGATCACCGCGTCCCCGGGCTGCACGTGCTCCACCGCGGACCCGACCGCGTGAACCCAGCCCGCGTTCTCGTGGCCCAACGTGTACGGCAGCGCTACGTGGCTCTTGTCCGCCCACTGGCCCTCGACGATGTGCAGATCGGTGCGGCACAGTCCCGCTCCGCCAATCGCAACCACCACGTCGAACGGCCCGTCGACTTCGGGATCCGAGACATCCTCGACCGTGGGACGCTCGCCGTACCGGTGCAGACGAACCGCCTTCATCGCGTCTCCCGTCCGACCGCGGACAATCAGGTGCTCATCGCTCGCTCGCAACGTATCCAAGCACGGGCTGGGATCCCCACCAAGGGCACAAGGACTCTTCCGTGAACCGGCCGGCCGCGGGAGAATCGGCCGGCTGACATCTACGAAGGGGACACCATGCCGACTCGCACAGCGGAAGAGGTCTTCGCCCATCACGGCCAAGCACTGGGTGGCGAGGATCTCGAAGGGATCCTGGCCGATTACACGGACGACGCGATTCTCATCGTGCAGGGGAAGGTCTACCGCGGCAAGCAAGGAGCCCGGCAGGTCTTCACCCAACTGCTCAGCGACGTCCCGCAGGCGTCATGGGACCTCGTCACCGTGTTCGAGGACGACGTCCTCTACCTGGAGTGGAAAGCCACGGGGGGCGGTCGCAAGGTGGAGGACGGCATTGACACGTTCGTCTTTCAGGACGGCATGATCCGCATCCAGACGGTCGTATACACGGTCCAACCAGCCTGACGTGGGCGAGCCGGCCCGACCCGACCATTAGCGGAGCGTTGTCAGCGACTGACCGCGGGCTCGTGTGCTCGTCGCGGGGGAATGCTCGAGCCCTGCGTGGTCCGGAGTTGTTGCAGGGTGAATGCGGTGGCCACGGATGGCATGGGCCTGGCAAACAGGTAGCCCTGGATGTTGTCGCAGCCGAGCTCGTCGAGCGCGGCGAGCTGGTCCGGCTGTTCGACGCCTTCGGCAAGCGAGCTAAGGCCGAGGGCGGTCGTGACGTCGATGACGCTCTTGATCACGGCGGCCCCTTCTGGCTCGAGCGTCAGCTGGTCGACGAAGGTCTTGTCGATCTTCACGATGTCGATCGGGAGCTTCCCGAGGCGGTTGAGTGACGAGTAACCCGTGCCGTAGTCATCGAGCGCGAGGCGCAGGCCGAGGTCTTTGAGCGACAACAGTCGCTCGAGCCCCGCGTCGAAGTTGACCATGAGGGTGCTCTCGGTGATCTCCAGGACCAACGCCCTGCCAGGCAAACCGGAATCGTGGAGGGCTCGGACCACACTCTCGACGAGGGTCGGTTCGGCGAGTTGACGGGCGGAAAGGTTGACCGCGATGTAGAAGTCGTCGTCGACGATGCCGTCGTGTCGCCAGGCGTGGGTCTGGCGACAGGCCTGGTTGAGAACCCAGTTTCCGAGGGGGACGATGAGCCCGGTCGATTCGGCCACGCCGATGAACTCGACCGGGAGCACGAGCCCGCGCCGAGGGTGGTTCCAGCGCACAAGCGCCTCGGCGCCGATCGGGATCGCGTCGTGTGCGGTAACGATCGGCTGGTAGAAGACCTCGAGTTGACCTTCCTCGATGGCGCTTCGCAGGTCGGCAGTCATGGCAAGCCGCGTGAGCACTTCGTCCTGCAACCCCGCGCGGAACATCTCGAACCGGTCCTTGCCATTTCGCTTGGCGAGGTACATGGCCATGTCCGCGTCGCCCAGCAGGTCGGCGGGCGTGTCGGTGGGCGACTCGCCGATCGCAATACCGATGCTGACCGATACGACCACGTCGGTGTCCCCCAACCGGAACGGCGCATTCAGCGCGCCCGCGATCCGGCCGGCCACGTCCTTGGCGGTTTGGGGCATGTCGCCGGGCTCGACGAGCACCGCGAACTCGTCCCCACCGAAACGGGCGACCGTGTCACTGGCACGCGCGGCGCCGACAATGCGTTCACCCACCGCGACGAGGAGCTCGTCCCCGGTGGTGTGGCCGAGACTGTCGTTCACTGTCTTGAAGTCGTCGACGTCCAAGAACAACACGGCGACCGGCGTTGCCTGGCGCTCGGAGCGGCGCAGCGCGTGGTCGACCCGATCGAGGAACAATGCCCGGTTCGCGAGGCCGGTCAACGTATCGTGGAAGGCTTGGTGGCTCAGTCGCTGCTGGAGGGCGTCACGCTCTTCGATGGAGCCCGACAAGACTCGCACCGAGCTGGCGATGGACTCGCCCAGACGGCCGGGAAGCGGCACGGCCAACAGAGGATCGTCGAAGTCGCCGGCGGCCAGCGCGCGCGACTTCCCCTCGAGGAGACGCAGGTTTGCCACGAGATCGTTGAACGCCTCGCCGACCAACATCGTCTCCCGGGGCCCTCGCACCGACGCGGGTTCGACGGAGAGCTGACCGGCGCCCACCGACCGGGCCGACGCGGCCAAGTTGCGGAGCGGGCGTGCGATCGATCGCGCCAAACCCAAGGCGATCGCAGCCATGAACAGCCCGGTCAGCGTCAGCGCGACAAGCCAGCGGCGATACGTGGCATCGGACGACGACTGCAGCGATCGGGCCTGCTGCCCGACCTGCCGGCTCGCCGCGCTCACGAGGCCGAAGAGCGCGGCGTACTGGCTCACGCCACCCTTGAGCACTGCCAAGACCGAGTCGACACCGGCCGGCACGATCGACCCTCGAAGCGTTGCGGCGACCGTCTGCTGGTACAGACGGACATCCGGCCGGGAGATCATCTCCTTCCAATCGGCCGACATCGTGGCATCGGGCGCGGATGAGAGCACGGCGGCAACCTGTGCGTATCTCGCGCTGTCGCTACCGAGGCGGGCCATCGTCTGCAATCCCGGATTCGGGAAGTGCACCAACACATCATTGAGATCGGCGGACTCGGCAAGGCCGTATCGCAACGCCCCCGTCGCAGCATTCAGCACCCCCAAGTCCACCGCCAGCCGGCTGCCGCCGCGTACCCGCTCGGCCGCTTGGCCAAGATCCGACAGCCGCGGGCCCACAACCGCGGCCAACTGCCCGAAGAATCCGACAAACGCCTCCGCCGTCCCGATCGGGTCAATCGCCTTGGCATCCACCTCACGCCGTAGCGCCGTGATGGCGGCGGCCGGCACGGGCGACGTTGCGCCCAGCGCGGCAAGCGCCGAATCGGTAGCCGCTCGAGTCTCGGCAACCCCAGTCGCACGGCCGTAGCCGAGCTGTCGAGAGATCTCGTCGGGCGGAAGGCTGACCCTCGCCGCCCATTCGCTGACGCCCACCGAGAGCGACTCGTTGGACAGCGCCTGCCACAGCCGAACCATTCCGTCGACGGCGACCACTCCGTGTCCAACGCGAGCGGCGGCCGCGGCGCTGGCACGGTATTCGCCAGTATCGTGAAGGGCCAACACCCCGGTCACGACCACGGGCAGCATGACGAACGCCAACAGTCTCGACGTGATCCCTAGTCGACGATGGCCAGATCTACGCCGCACCGAACCCGGAGAATCCACCCTGGGAGTGTCGGTTCCCGGGGCCGTAACTTGACCGTTCCGGGCGAACAAAGGCACAAAGACCGGATCTCGGTGTTCAGTCATGCGTCGTACCTGCCGAGGGGTCCACCATGCATCGGCTCGGAATCCCCAGCAGGCTGGCCACGATCGTCGTGGCCGCGCTGGTCACCGTCTCCCTCGCTGCGTGCGGGAGCTCGGGATCGTCGAAGTCAACCTCGAAGTCTGGATCGACATCGACTTCGGTGGACAAGAAGGCGATGCGCACGGGGCTCGTTCGAGCCAGTGACTTCCCGACCGGCTGGAGCGACACGGGGAAGCCGCCGAGCTCCAGCAGCGACAAGGCAACGAAGCGTGTCGCGAAGAGCATCGCGGAGTGCCGCGACTTCGTGAAGCAGTCCGACGTCGAGGACCGTCAGGCGAAGCTCAAGTCGAACGAGTTCGAGAACGCCAGCGAGGCCGCCGCGAACCCTCAGCAGGCGAGCACGAGCAGCAACGACATCGTCGGGTATGCATCGGCCACCGAAGCGAAGACCGCGTACGATGCGTTCGCCGGATCGACGACGACGTCGTGCCTCCAACAGCTGTTCGACCAACTCCTCCAGAAGCAGCTCGCGGCGAGCACGACCCCCGGGCAGC
This sequence comes from Acidimicrobiia bacterium, assembly GCA_038252255.1. Classification (GTDB taxonomy): domain Bacteria; phylum Actinomycetota; class Acidimicrobiia; order IMCC26256; family JAENVU01; genus Chersky-806. Next base: position 41,215 of record JBBSAM010000013.1, read on the forward strand.
CGAAGGCCACCGTCACGACATCCGTCGAACGGCTCGGTGTTGCCGCCGCGGGTGACGCGACGACAGCCTACGAAGTCGTCGTCACCATCGCGGCGGGTGGGGTGAGCCAGCAAATCGGGTTCGTGGTGCAGATCGTGCGCGTCGGCCAGTACATCGTCAGCTACTCGGGCACCCTCTACAAGGCCGCGCCCGACCAGTTCGGCGAGAACCTCGTGGCCCGTTCGATGGGGCGGTTCGAAGCTGCGCTCGGCCGGACCTGACCTGACCACCAGTGCTCGGCGGCTGCTCAGGCGCTCGAGCTACATCGGCGACTCGCCGAGTCTGACCGCAAGCTAGGCCGGTACCGGGAGACCCTCGCCGGCGATGAGCAGTTGGCGGTCAGCTTCACGTCCGCGCCGCGGTCATCTGTGGTGTTGCAGGTGCTGGTTGAGCCGCGCTGCTTGGCGCGTCTGATGGTCGCGTTCTGCGAGGTTGGGTGCGTTGCGAGCTGCGTCGGCATAGAGGCCGGCAGCGAGTTCGAGATCGCCGTTCTTCTCGTGGAGGTACGCCGCGACCGCTTCGCGCCGCGGGACGTGCTCGTCGACCTCGGCCAGTGCCGCCAGCCCTGCGGGGGCGCCGTCGGCCTCGCCCACTGCAACCGCACGGTTGAGCCGGACGATCGGAGTGTCGGCGAACCGGAGCAGCTCGTCGTACCACTCCACGATCTGGACCCAGTCGGTCTCCTCGACACGCGTCGCGTCGGCATGGAGCGCGGCGATCGCCGCTTGCGCCTGGTATTCGCCGAGCTGACCGCGCGCGAGCGCAGCTTGTGCGATGTCGATTCCCTCGGCGATGAGCCCGGTGTCCCACTGGCTGCGGTCCTGATCCGCGAGAGGCACGATGCTTCCGTCCGGTCGGGTGCGGCTGCGGTGGCGGGCGTGGTGGAGCAGCATGAGGGCAAGCAACCCGTGGATCTCGGGTTCGTCCACCAAGGCAGCCAGCTGCCGCGTCAGTCGGATCGCGTCGGCGGCCAGGTCGACGTCGCCCGAATAGCCCTCGTTGAAGACGAGGTACAGCACCCGCATCACCGTGCGCACGTCGCCGGGACGATCGACGCCGGCCCGACCTACCGTCCGCTTGGCGCGGCTGATGCGCTGCGCCATGGTGCTGTCGGGCACGAGGTAGGCCTGTGCGATCTGGCGCGTGGTGAGCCCGCCCACGGCCCGCAGGGTCAGCGCGACCGCCGATGACGACGTCAGGTCGGGGTGTGCGCACAGGAAGTAGAGGTGCAGGGTGTCGTCGGCGCTCGGTACCAAACCGGTCGGCGGCTCCGTGTCATATCGGAACTCTCGGTCGCGACGCGACGCGTCCGACCGGGCCAGGTCGAGGAATGCTCTCCAGGCGACCGTGATCAGCCAGCCCTTGGGATCGGATGGCAACCCGTCGTCCCAAGCCGACAATGCCCGGACCAGTGCTTCCTGCACCGCGTCCTCGGCCGTCGCGAAATCTGCACCGCGACGGACGAGGACGCTCAGCACCTCTGGGACGAGCTCGCGCAGCTCGACGTCGTCCACGGTCAGTCGGTGACAGTGGGCGGCGCGGTCAGGAAGGGCCGGACCTCCAGCCATTCGTGGATCGGTTCGCCGTTGGCGCCGGGTGCTGCCGACAGCTCACCCGCGAGCTCGATGGCTCGCTCGTAGCTGTCGACGTCGATCACCATCCATCCCGCGATCAGGTCCTTCGTCTCGGCGAACGGGCCGTCAGTCACCGGCGGGCGCCCCTCGCCGTCGGAGCGGACCCACACGCCATCGGGTGACAGCGCCTGTCCGTCGACGAACTCGCCACTGCCCTCGAGCCGAGATGCAAAGTCGTTCATGAACTGGATGTGTGCCTCGACCTCGTCGGGCTTCCACTGGTCCATCGGGACGTCGTTGACGGGCGCCGGCGCGCCTCGGTAGTGCTTGAGCAACAGGTACTTGGCCATGGTGTTCTCCTTCGGTGTCGGTCGGGGTACACCCTGGGACGGAGCAGACTCCGAGTTCTCGACATCGCCTCCCGGAATTTCCCACGAAAGCTCTGCGGGGAGAGAGATCCACTCTGAGGCGGCCGGTCGGAGACCGGTACCGTTGTTCCCTCATGTCTACAGGTGCACGCTCCGCTGATCGTGAGCTCTACCGTTGGCAGCTCGACGCCCTCGTGAGCTGGTTGCGCTGCGGACGCCAGGGTGTCATCGAAGCCGTCACCGGTTCGGGCAAGACCGATGTCGCGATCGCCGCCGCCGCCGACGCAATGCGCCGGGGCCGCTTCGTCCTGATTCTCGTTCCATCGCGCGTTCTCATGGAGCAGTGGCACGGCCGGCTCACGCAGGCCTTCCCCACTGCCCGAATCGGACGGCTGGGCGATAGCGGTCGCGACGGCCCGGGCGATTGCGATGTACTCGTCGCGACGCGCCATTCGGCGGCGGCATACAAGCCGGCGCCCGCCACCGGTGGCGGGCTGCTGATCGCCGATGAGTGCCACGGCCTCGGCGGTAAGACGCTTCGGCGGGCGATGCTCCCGCAGTACGAAGAACGCCTCGGTCTCACGGCGACGTTGGAGCGCAGCGACGACGCGGTCACCGACCTCTTGCTCCCCTATTTCGGCGGCATTTGTTATCGCTATGGCTTCGAACAAGGAATCACGGATGGCGTGTGCGCACGCCCGCGCGTGGCATTCGTAGGTGTCGCGCTCTCGGATCAGGAACGTGCCGACTACGTCGCGATCGAGCACCGCCTCGTGAGCGCGCGCAATCATCTCCGCCGGGTCCGCGACATGCCACTCGATCCGTTCGGAGATTTCATCGCTGCGGTCGCGCATCTCGCCGAACGCGACGCCGGTGCCGACGGCCGCGCCGCACGCGAGTACCTCGACGCGTTCTCGAAGCGGCGCCAGATCGTGGCTCAGACCGTCGGCAAGTACGAGCTCCTCGCCCGCCTCGCTCCCGCAATCAAAGAGGCGGAAGGCGCGCTCGTCTTTACCGAGACCGTGCGCGCTGCAAACCACGCAATCAACCGGCTCGACCCCCTCGTCGCGGTCGATCTGATCACCGGCTCGACCGGGCGCGCGCGCCGGCGCGAGATCCTCGACGATCTCCGCGATCGGAAGCTCGATGCGGTTGCCGCACCACGCGTCCTTGACGAAGGCATCGACGTGCCCGACGCGAACCTCGGCGTGGTGATGAGCGCAAGCCGCACCCGGCGCCAAATGATCCAGCGCATGGGCCGCATCCTCAGGCGGAAGCGAGCGCGGATCGCCGCCCACTTCGTGATCATGTTCGCCAAGGACACGCTCGAAGATCCGGCAAACCGCGTCGAGCGCGACGGTTTCCTCGACGAGATCGAGCGCATCTCGGAGGCCACCGGTGTGTTCGACAGCGCTCACTTCGATCACCTCGCCGCGTTCATCGCCGAACCGGGTCCGCCCGTGGTGCGCACGCCCGAGCATCTCGAGAGCTACGAGCGCGCCACCGAACCACTCGATATCGAAACGCAGTACGCGTTGTTGGCCTTCGCCTCGGGCGGGGCGTTCGGTGCGAGCGACGAGGCGGAGCTGACGCGTCTCGAACGCGCGCTGCCCGAGCCCAACTCGGAGACGTTGTACCTCGAACCCGAGCTCACGAACTTGCCGACCGTGAAGAAACCCAAGGTCGAACCGACGCGGCTCTCCACCGGCGAAGTGGCGCTCCAGATCGCGCGGGTCGGTTCGGCGTGGCGCATCAGCTGCACCGGCTGCGGTGAAGCGTCACCACCGGTGGAGTTCCGCTGGCAGGTACTCGACCAAACCGTGCCATGCCGCTGCGCGTGACCGCGTCGAGCCGTCGCGGAGCTCCGTGAGCACATCCAACCCGAGCACACGCTCATACCACCGACGGCTTGCGGATAGGTCAGACACGGGGATCTTGATGTGATGAAGACCGAGGATCGCGCCCAAGTCTTCGCCGTTCGCCATCGGTACAGAGTGCCGGCTCTGCAGCATTTACGCGACGCAGGCCGGTACGCCCGCGGAGCATGTGCCAAGGGTGGTGTCGGAGGATCGCGCGGTCCTGATAACCGACGGGTGGTGCTGACTGCCAATTTCGATCTTGTCGCGGCGTGAATCACCACCGGTGTCAAGCGGCCCCGTCGCGCGGTTCGAGGATGACGACGGGCGTCTCGATCGTCCGGAGCCCGGCATAGCCGTCGAGCTGCAGGTCGATCGCGGCCCAGCGCTGCCACAGTCGATCGCGCTCCTCTCCCACGGCTGGGCGCGCGTGCACCGGGCGCACCTGCCGGCCCGTCAGGCGGACGACGGCATCCGGGTGCGCCTCGAGGTTGAGCCACCACGAGGGATGACCCTCGTCCCATCCGTTCATCGCGAGCACGACGAGATTCGGGCCGTCCTCGATGTAGCCGACGATGACGCTGCGCTCCTGCCCGGACTTCCGCCCGAGGGTCGTGAGGCGCAGCGCTCCCCATCCGCGCTTGCTCGACGGGGTCCACAGAGAGCGCCCGCCGCTGACCTTGTTCAACACTCGATGCACGCGCCAGAAGGCATGCTTGAACCACGCCGGCGGGAGCTTCACCGGTCGGGTGCTCTCGGTGCCCCCTTCGGCGAGCGCGCCTCTCCTTCGAAGCTCCATCGTTCTCATCCTCTTGCTCGCGAGCAACGACCGCCACGATCAGCACCCTTACCTGCATCCTGTCGCCCACGACGCCCTCGTAGTAGAGGCGAAAGTCCGTCGTGCTGACATCACTACAGGAGTGGCGTTGGCCACGAAGAGCCGACTCGGAGATTGCTCGTGTCGGAGGGGGGCTTGCGGATTGACGCAACTCCCCCGCTCACACGAATGGTCTCGCTATCGGCGTAGTAAGGCGGTCGGCTCTCTACGCCCGGATGCACACCTGCTCGGCCGAGTTGGTAGTGGCCGTCATCGACGACCTTGCGTGCGAAGGCGGTGGCTCCTCCACGACCTACGCGTCACATCACCGACTCATCAATACCGAAGACGACCCACCGACGGGCGCTTTCTATCCGGGTGGACTAGCGCGTCAGCTCGAAGACGGATGCGAGTGCGGGAAACGCCGTCCGGTCCCGAGCCGGCAGGATCAGAGCGGTGATTCCTATGCCCGCCGCGCCACCATCGGTAAGCCAACTGTCGCCGACCATCAGCGTCCTCGCGGGCTCGACACCGAGCTTTGCACACGCGGACTCGAAGAGCCGGCGATCGGGTTTGCAGGCCCCGTGTTCATAGGACAGGCCGAACGAGCCCACGAGCTCCTGGAACTCGTAAGCGGCGAAGACCTCTCGAATGTCCCAGCCGCAATCGCTCACGACACCGACCGGCATTTCGCGCCGGTGAAGCTCCGCGAGCACAGCGCCCGTATCGGGATACGGGCGCCAACCCTTCGGAGAGCACTCGCACCCATAGATGAACTCGGCGAGCCCCGGCGCCAGCCCGTCAAGGGGTGCGAGAAGTTCGAGCCAGCAGCGTTGGTGGAGATCGGCGCTGAGATCCCGGCCCTTCGCAATCTCGTCGGGCTGCCGCGCTCGTTGTCTGATCATCTCCAACTCCGAGGCGAAGACGACAGGATCGACGTCGGCTCCAGACGCGTGACGGAACTGGGCAGTGCACGCCTCAGGAGCGAGAGTGTCGAAGAGTGTGTGGCCGAAATCGAACAGCACCCCGTCGAACGCTCCCATGGGCACACCGTATCGGGAGTGGTTTCCCGGAAGGACAGCGCGCTGTATGACGTACGCAACCGGCCCTCTCCGTCGAGGAGATCGTCGCCGTCGAACACTGCGGCGGCCTCGCCGGCATCCTCCGCCAAGCAACCGACGAAGACCGCGCGCGCTCTACGCGGCGATCGGAGTCGTCGCACGATCCGATGCGTTAGCGTCTCCGCATGCCCCGCGGGCGTCCGGGCGGGACGGTCACATTCCTCTTCACCGACATCGAGGATTCCACCCGTCGGTGGGAGGAGGACCCGAGCGACATGGCCGACGCGCTGCGCGTCCACGACGCGATCCTGCGCGGCGCGATCGAGCGGTACAGTGGTTACGTGTTCGCCACCGGCGGCGACGGCTTCGGCGCGGCGTTCTCGACCGCAGCCGACGCAGCCACGGCCGCGATCGAATCGCAGGAGGCGCTGCGCGATGACAGTTCCGTCGACTTCGCGGTCCGCATGGGTCTGCACACCGGTGAGGCGATCGAGCGCGACCGGAACTACTTCGGGAGCGAGGTCAACCGCGCCGCGCGACTGATGTCGATCGCGCACGGCGGGCAGGTGCTGGCGTCCGACGCGACCGAGGTGCTGCTGCGTGACCGGGTGGGGCTGCGCCCGCTCGGCGAGCACCGCCTGCGCGGATTGCGGGGCCGGATGTCCGTGTATCAGGTGCTCGCCAAGGGTCTCCCGACCGACTTTCCCGAGTTGCGCAGCGTCGACGCCGTCACCGGCAACCTTCCGCAACAGCTGAGCTCCGTGATCGGGCGTGAGGAGATGGTCAGCGAGGTCGCCGAGCTCGTGCGCGAGCAGCGGCTGGTGACCCTGACCGGCGTCGGCGGGGTCGGCAAGACCCGCCTCGCCGTCGAGGTCGCGACCGAGGTCGCGGGAGAGCTCCCTGACGGGGCCTGGCTGATCGAGCTCGCGTCGGTGAGCGATCCGGGCTCCGTGCCGGCCGCGATCGCGACCGTGCTCGGCATCACTCCTCAGGGCGACACTCCCCTCGTCGAAACCGTCGCCGAGACGCTCGCCGGCCGGCAGCTGCTGCTCGTCGTCGACAACTGCGAGCACGTCCTCGTCGGCGCCGCCTCGGCAATCACGACGATCCTCGGCCGTGCGGGCCGGGCCCGCATCGTCTCCACGTCGCGCGAGGCGCTCGGCGTGAGCGGTGAGGTGGTGCTCGCAGTCTCGCCCCTCGCGCGCGACGGTGGTGCCACCTCCGATGCGGTCAGTCTCTTCGTGGACCGGGCGCGGGCCGTGCGACCGGATTTCGGGATGAGCGACGGGCAGACCGCCGACGCGGTGACGGAGATCTGCGAGACCGTCGACGGGCTCCCGCTCGGTATCGAGCTGGCCGCAGCGCGCATGGCCGCGATGAGCGCGGTCGAGGTCCGGGACCGGCTCGCCGACCGGTTCCGCCTGCTGCAGGGCTCGACGCCTGGCCCCGAGCGACAGCTGACGCTTCGGCACGCGGTCGAGTGGTCCTACGACCTGCTGACCGACGACGAGCGCGCGCTGCTCCGGACCACCGCCGTGTTCGCCGGCGGCTTCGACCTCGCCAGCCTTGGTGCCATCGTCCAGGACGCGGACGACGTCGACGTGCTCCGGCACCTCGATTCGCTGGTCCGCAAGTCGCTCGTCGTCGCGGATCACTCCGCGCCCCGTACGCGGTACACGTTGTTCGAGACCATCCGGCAGTTCGCCGAAGACCGCCTGGCCGAGCACGGCGGGCTCGAAGACACGCGCGACCGTCACGCCGCCTACTTCGCACTCGAGGCTGCGACGCGCTGGGAGGACTGGGACGGGCCCGGGTGGCGCGCCGCAGTCGACTGGGTGGAGGCCGAGCTCGGCAACCTCCGCACCGCGAACCGGTGGAGCGCGTTGCGCGGCAACCTCGAGGTCGCGACCGACGTCGCGGCCCACGCGGCCCTCATGGGGTTCTCGGTCCAGCTGTTCGAGACGCTCGCGTGGGCGGAGGAGCTGCTCGAAGCCGCAACCGCGGCGGATGTGCGCCGACTCCCGCGGCTGTACACCGCGGCGGGCTACGCATGCTTCGCCGGCCGGGCCGAGGCCGCCCGCGTGAACGCCCACCGGGCCACCGAGCTGGAACGCGACCAGCGCTACGAGGCGTGCCCGCCCGGGTACGCCTCGTTCGTCGAGGCGCTCGGCGCCGTCTATTGCGGCGACCTCGACCGCTACATCGAGCTCACCGGCGAGGTCGCGAAGCGGTATGGCCGCGAGCGCGGCTACGGCCTGTCCTCCTACGTCGACGGGCTTCAGTCGGCCGGTCGCACCGAGGAGGCGCTCGCGCTCACCGAGGAGTCGGTCGCGGTCGCGCGCAGCCTGGGCAACCCGTACTGGATCGCGTACTCGCTGTGGATCGCGGGCATGGCCTTCTCCCACACCGAGCCGCGCCGTGCGCTCGCGGCCTGGGACGAGGGGATGTCCGTCGTACGCGACCAGCGGGTCCGGTTCTTCGAGGGCTTCATCGCGCGCGATGCCGCGCGGCTGCATACCTCCGACGGAGAGCCCGCGGCCGCACTCGGGCTGTTCGCCGACGCGATCACTGAGTTCCAGCGGGCCGGCAACGTGCCGCAGCTGATCATCACCCTCGCCAGCGTGCCGGCGTTGTTCGAGCACCTGGGCCGATCCGAGCCGGCGGCCGTGCTCCTCGGCGCGCTGTCCAACGAGCCGTCGAGCGCGCACCACGTCCCCGAGCTCGCGGACCTCGGCGAACGCATCACCCGCGACCTCGGGCCGAAGCGCTCGGAGCAGCTGACTGCCGACGGCGTAGCGCTCGACCTCGGCGACGCTGCGGTCTACGCGCGCCAGCAGATCGACGTCGCCCGCCGAGACCCGGCGCCGCGACCACGCTCGGAGCGCCCCGGCGGGCTGAGCCGGCGCGAGGTCGAGGTGCTCCGGCTCGTCGCCGACGGGAAGACCGCGACCGAGATCGCCGCCGAGCTGTTCATCTCGAAGCGCACGGCCGAGCACCATGTCTCGCACATCTACACGAAGATCGGGGTCGACAACCGCGCCGCGGCGACCCGCTGGGCGGTCCAGCACCGGGTCGTCGAAGGCACCGTCACCGCCTGATCCGCGCCGCGCCAACTGATCCATCGGCAAATGGGTATCTCTACCGATGTCGCGCGGCCGGTACCTCCGGAGAATGCCCAGTACGCCGATCGAACCCGGTCGGGGTCCGCAGAACCGAAGGGAAATCGCCATGCTGCTCGCAACCACGACGGTCGAGAACGTCGACCGGTTCCTCGAAGTGTTCGGCACCAAGGGCGCCGAGAAGCGCTCACTCCACGGCTCCAAGGGCTCGACCGTCTTCCGTGACCCGTCCGAGGAGAACCGGGTGTGGGTGCTGTTCGACTGGGACGAGACCGGCTGGGCCGCGTTCGTCTCCGACCCGACGGTCCCCCCGATCCTCAAGGAGGCCGGTCACCTGACCAAGCCCGAGTCGGCCGCTCTCGTCGGCAGCTACGACGCGTAGGGGACGGGACGATGACGAACACTGCTGATCGATCAGCACGGGTCGGGTTGATCACCGACCAGTCCGGCGCACTCTCCTTCATGGGGATCGCCAACACCAACGTCGCCCGGATGGTGATCGACGACATCAACGCCGCGGGTGGGCTCCTCGGCCGGCCGGTCGAGCTGTTCATCGAGGACAGCGCGACCGACGACGAGGTCGCCGAGGCCCGGGCCGCGAAGCTCGTCGAGCGGGCCGGCGTCGACGTGGTGGTAGGCGGGATCTACAGCTCGACGCGCGAGGCCATCAAACGACCGGTGGTCGACGAGGCGGAGACGCTATACCTGTACCCCGAGCAGTACGAGGGCCAGGAGAGCCACCCGCTGATCTTCTGCACCGGTCCCGTGCCGGCGCAGCAGATCGAGCCGTTCTTCCCGTGGCTGATGCGCGAGACCGGCGCCAAGACCTTCTACATGCCGTCGGCCGACTACATCTGGCCGCACACGCTGAACAAGAAGGTGCGGGAGGTCGTCACTGCGGAGGGCGGTTCGGTCGTCGGCGAGGAGTACTTCCCGCTCGACCACATGGACTACGAGCAGGTGGTCGCCGACATCATGGCGAGCGGCGTGGACGTGGTGTTCAACACGATCGTGCCGCCGGGCCTCACGCCGTTCCTCGAGGAGCTGCACGACGCCGGCTTCTCGGCTCGGGGCGGGACGATCGTCTGCACGTACTTCGACGAGAACTTCCTCAACCTCGTCCCGGCGGAGCACGTCGAGGGCCTCTACGGCTGCCTGGACTACTACCGGGCGGTCGACGATCCCTTCAGCATCGACCTGCTCAACCGGTACGACAGGCGCTTCCCCGGGAGTGCGATGTTCACGGCCGGGAGTGCCTGCACCGGGACGTACCGGGCGCTCAAGCTCTGGGAGTCGGCGGTCAAGGAGGCCGGGTCGCTCGACCAGGCCGACGTCATCGCGGCATTGGACCACGCCAAGATCTCGGAGGGCCCGGGAGGTCCGGCCGAGATGGTGCCCGGTCAGCACCATGTGCGCATGAACATGTACATCGCCCGCTCTGAGGGCGGCACGTTTAAGGTGGTGCAGAGCCTCGGCCACATCGACCCGAAGGAGCGTGAGGTCGGCCAGGGCTGAATCATTGCTGCGTGCGCCGCGGGGCGACGCCGGTGACGGCCGACTGGTCGGCGCCGGCGTCGCCCTTCGCCGCGGGCAGAGGACGGCCCGGCCGGAGCGGCCGCGCCGATGGCTAGGGTGGTGCGACGAAGGGTAGGGAGATGACGCAGATCGCGACGCTCGAGTTTGCGCTGGGCCAACTGACCGCTGTCGTGGCTTCGCTCGACAGCTCTCAGATGGACACCGCGACGAACTGCGCGCCGTGGACGGTTCGACAGTTGGTCAGCCATGCCGTGAACAACCAGTTGCTGTGGGCGGGCATGGTCACCGGTGAAGAGATCGTGTCGGTCGAGGACACGATGAGCGCGGTGCCGTACGAGGGCGACCTCGCACCCTTCGCACAGGACGCGGCCGCACGCACCTTGGCCATGTGGGGTTCCGAAGGCGTGCTCGGGAGCACGCACGCCACGCCGTTCGGCGACCTTCCCGGTTCAATGGTGATCAACTTCCCCACCGTCGACGCGCTCGTCCACTCCTGGGACCTCTCGGCATCGGTAGGGGATGCGATCGAGTTCGCACCCGCGATGATCCCGACGGTCTCCGCGGTGGTCGACGTCACGTGTACCGATGGAGCTCGAGCGGCGGGTCTGATCCTGCCGGCCACGGAGCCCCCGGCCGACGCAACCGACACGGAACGGTTGATGGCCGCCGCTGGCCGGACCATCCCCCGCTAGGACCGCTGGAGCAACTCCCACCGGCTCGTGCCGCGGCCGGGACAGAATCTTTGTGTCGGAGGAACGCGCGGTCCTGATAGCCGACGGATACTGCTGCGAGCCGTGCTTGCAGCGAGCGTCGTGTGAGCAGAATCGGCGGTAGTTGACGCTCGGCGCCCACCGAGCTGTGGTGAACGCGCCGCTACGCCAGGCCTCGTGCCGCCCAGGCCTGGGCGGTGACCAGGAACGGAGGCGCCGGCAACATGGCGCGGCATCGTTCGCGGAGGCGCGCTTGCCGCGTGGCATCGAGACCGCTCACGTAGGCACCGGCGGGGCCGACGCCCAGCGTGAACGGCTCCCACCACTCCTCGAAGCTCGGATGCTCGACGCTGACTGAGAGCGTGCTCTCCTCGACCTCGCGCAGCCCCGCCTCTCGCAACAACTCGCCGAGGTCCCCCTCTCGGGCTCCCGCGAGCTGTGCCTCGCCTTCAACGTCGGAATCGACGTCGTGCGCTGCCTCCCAAAAGAGGCTGAGCGGTCCCGTGCCGCTGTGGTGATCCCACACGCACGCGGCCACGACACCGCGTGGGCGTGTCACGCGGCCCATCTCGCGAAGTCCCGCGACTGGGTCCGCCATGAAGTGGACGACGAGCTGTGCCAACGCAGCGTCGAACGCTGCGTCGTCGAAGGGAAGCTGCTCTGCGGACGCGCGTCGCACGTCGGCGCCAGGGTGGCGCTCTTGTGCTGCTGCGACGAAGAGCTCTGAAGGATCGACGGCCGCAACGGCGCCTGGTCCCGATCGCCTGACCAACTCGGCGGTCAGCGCTCCAGTTCCGCAGCCGACATCCACCACTCGTTGCCCGCTGGTCACCCCCGAAACATCTACGAAGAGCGGGGCGAGCGGCACCGAGTACCTGCCCATGAATCGATCGTAGGCAACAGCCTCAACATCGAAGCTCACGGGCAAGAGGCTACGCGCTCTCTGCCTCGGCGAGACACCGACGCTCTTGACGCATTTCCTCGAAGGCTTATCGGTGGAGGATCCGCCGGAGATCTGCAGGCAGGCCGCACCTTTCGACAGAGCCGTTGTCATTGCGAGGACGCTTCAGCGGCGATGTATTGACCGAGCAGTGCTCGGAGTTGATTGAAGTCGGCGTCGATTTGAGTGCGGGAGTGGTTGCGGAAGCGGCCGGCGGCTTCGCTTACTGCGAAGCCGAGGATGGCTGTGCTGATGAGACGCTCGGTCTGGGCAACGCGCTCCTCACTGACTCCCGCGTCACGCAGCGCCGAGTAGACGCCGCTGCGCACACCGCGAGCCCGGGACGTCGTGGCGGGTCGCTGGAGCAGGAGCGGAAATACGCTGGGATGGCGCCGAGCTGACGCGCGGATCGAGTCGGCGAACGAGAAGAGACGCTCGTCCCAGGGAAGATCCGAAGTCGGCGGCGGGAACTCGGTGAGAATGAGCTCGACAATTCCGTCGAGCAGGTCGGCCTTGTTCGCTACGTGGCGGTACAACGCCATGGGAGTGACCCCCAGCCGCTCCGCGACCGCAGCCATGGTCAGAGCGACCAAGCCTCGCTCGTCGGCGATCGCCAGACCGACGGCCAGCACCTCACCTCGCTCGATGCGCGCAGGCCGACTCACCCCAGTTAGTATACGTTATATACATATGCGGATCCTCCTGACCGACGGCTCGGGCTTGACCGCACGACAGACCGCCAACCGGCTGTCGGCGGCCGGCCATGACGTCGAGGTGCTCGCTCCCGACCCTCTGTGCCTGTGCCAGTTCACCCGCCATGTCCACCGGGTCCATCGCGTTCCCCGGTACGGCCGAGAACCGCTCGCGTGGCTCGATACCGCGCTCACGATCTACGAATCCGGCCACTTCGACGTGCTGTTCCCAACCCAGGAACAGGTGGCCGTGCTCGCCGGCGCCCCGGAACGTCTTCGCGATCGTGGCGTCAGCACCGCAGTGCCTCCGTTCTCGGCTCTGACAGCAGTGCAGGACAAGCTCTCCGCGTTCGCCACGCTCACTCGTCTCGGGCTGCCCCAGCCCCCCACCGCTACCGGACCGGAGGGATGGATACATTTCCCCGCCTACGTGAAAGAGCCGATCGGTACCGCGTCCGGAGGCGTCCAACGCGTCACGTCGACGCAAGAGCTGACCGATGCGATACGCGACCGACCCGTGCTCGTGCAGGCTGCCGCAACGGGACCGTTGGCGATGTGCCAGTCAGTATTCGATCGCGGCGCGCTCGTCGCGTTCCACGCCAACTTGCGGACCAGCGAGGGCGCCAACGGCGGCGCCAGCCACAAGCTCAGCATCGGGCTCCCCGAAGCGCGCACCTGGCTCGGGACGCTCGGGACCGCGCTCGACTGGCACGGAGCACTTTCCGCCGATGTGATCGTCACCGACGCCGGTCCCCGCTTCATCGATATCAACCCGCGCCTCGTCGAGCCCGAGAACGCGTGGCGGGCGGGCGTCGACCTCGTTGGCACGATGCTCGATGTCGCTCGCAACTCGACTCCCTCCCCACAACCTGACGGAAGGAGTGGAATCGCGACCCACCAGCTTCTCCTCTCGATTCTCGGAGCCGCTCAGCACGAGGACAGCCGACGAGCGGTCGCCGGCCAGTTGCTCACCGCGATCCGAAAATCCGGTCTCTACGCGGGCAGCGTCGAGGAATTCACCCCCGCACACCGCGACCCCATCGCGCTCGTACCTGTCGCGCTCGCTGCGATCGCCACCCTGGTCAACCCGACCAGCTGGACCTGGTTCGCCTCCGGCAGCGTCGACAACTACGCCCTCACCGCCCACGCATGGGAAGAAATCCTGGCTCAGGTCGGGAACCCGCCAGTTGGCCTCCGCCAGAACAGCGAAGTTGGAGTTCACACTCGCTCGTAGCGCAAGAAAACGTGTCGGAGGGACGCGCGGTCCTGAAAGCCGACCGGTTCTGCGCGGCGAATTCGCCACGCTCGCGACGTGAGCTACGCGACGTCGAGGAACCGGCGGAGGGCTTGGCGGATGACCTCGCTCGTCGTCAGCGAGTCGACCGCGGCGCGCGCCTCGACGGCTGCTCGCAGCTCAGGATCGATACGCACCGGGACGACCTCAGCCGGTCGTGAACCCATCGTTGGGCGACCGCGGCGACGAGACTTCAGCCGTTCGACGTCGTACTCCTCGTGCTCGACCTCGTCCGCGATCGCGTCGAGATCAGCGTCATTGAGCTCCCGGCCAGCAGGCGTCTTGTAGATGTTGGGCGTGCTCATCGATCTTCCTTCCCACTCTGGAACAGGCGCTAGGAGACAGGGCGGTACCAGACTCTTATTGTATTACGTAATTTGGTAAAGTCAACTTCGCGTGTCTCATTACCGACAGAACAGGTACGATCTCAAGCATGAGTGAAACGAGCGTGGCCACAGCGATCCGGAAGCGGGTCCTCTCTTCCCGTGATCGCTTCTGGCGTCCCGTGGACTTCGACGCATCGCCAGATGCGGTTGCGAAGACGCTCTCTCGGCTCGCCGAGGCCGGAGAGCTCCGTCGCGTTCGGCGAGGGCTCTACTGGCGTGGAACGCCAACCCGCCTGGGCATGGCTCCCCCACCGCCTGATCGCTTCGCCGACGAAGTCGTCGGCGGCCCAGGTACCGGCCCCGCCGGTTGGAGCGCGGCTCTTGCGCTCGGTCTGTCCACCCAAGTGCCGCGGCGCGAGACGATTGCAGTTCCGGGACGAACTCCCCGGAGTCCAGGTGCTATCCACTTCGTGAGTCGCGCAGCGAGCACGAAACGCCGGGATGAGCGGCTCCGCCCTGCTGAGGTCGCGCTGTTCGAGGTGCTCCGAGATTGGGACGCCCTGGTGGAAGTTCCCACGAGCGACGCGGTCGATCGAATCGGGCGGCTTGCCGACAGCGGAGCCATTCGCCTTGATCGGCTCGTACGAGCGTCGATCACCGAACCACCGCATGTTCGTGAACGCCTTCGCGATCTTCTTGGCGCGCTCGGTCGATCCACGGACGCAACCAACGTTCCCCCGGCTCGAAGTCCGTCAGTGCGTCGTGACCTCGCGCTTGCAGGTTGAGGGTGCCTCTGTTCCGCGACACGCGAGAGTTCGGGCCGACTCTCGACGCTGCTGCCGAGCAACTCGGGATCAGCGCCACCGCCATCGAGAAGGACTACTGGGTCAGCGAGGTTCTACGGGTACTCGCGCGCGGATTTGAGGGGGACTTCATCTTCAAAGGGGGGACGAGCCTCTCAAAGGGGTACCACATCGTGCAACGCTTCTCGGAGGATATCGACGTCCTTGTCCTCCCTGGTGTACGCGGACGCAACGCGACCGACACGCTGATGAAGGCGATGGGCGCGGCGGCCGCTGCAGGCATCAGCGGTAGCGCGTTTTCCGTCGGAGGGTCAGAGACCGGCCGACACCGCTCGTATGCCGTCAGCTACCCCGCGACTCGGAAGGCAACAACACTCATCCGCACGGCCGTACTTCTCGAGATGGGCGTGAGGGGTGGACATCACCCTCACGCATCCGTCCCGATCACATGCCTCCTCGGTGATGTACTCGACGCCGCGGGAACTGACCTGAGCGAGTTCACGGACCTGGAACCGTTCTCGCTCTCCGTGCTGCACCCGGCGCGGACCCTCCTGGAGAAGCTCGTCCACATTCACGCAGTCGCCCAGGCGCTGGTTGCGGACACTGCGCGGCAACCCGACCCACGGAGCGGCCGCCATTTCTACGACGTATTCCAGCTTCTCGGCGACGACCGGGTACTTGATCTGATCGCAGACCGCGGGCAGGTTCAACAGGTCCTCGAGAGCATCGATGAGATCACGCGCGACTACTTCGCCGGTAGCGACGAGACAGAACTGCGCCCGTCAGACGGCTTCGCAACGAGTCCGGCGTTCGATCTCGACACCGATGTCTCGCTGCGGTTCCGCGCCGCGTACGAGTCCACGATGCCGGAGCTGTACTTCGGCACCGATCCGCTGCCGACCTGGGATGCAGTCTGCAGCCGGGTTGCAGACCGGCGCGCGCTGCTCTGACGCCATCGCCCAGCCGCCTGCGTGTCGGACGAACGCGCGGTCCTGACAACCGACGGGTCACGCCGCGAGCGAAACTTGGTACGACGGTGACGTGAGCGGTGACCCTGGACATCAGTCAACCGAGAGCCACCGCGCAACCTTGTACCAACCGTCGATCATGCGAGCCTCCTGGGCCGCGTGCGTCCTCAGCTACCGCTCGAGCGTCTTCGTGCACATGTACTCGTCGCCAGTGAGGTCCAGAAGGAGGTCCAGGTATTCGGTGTTCGCGTTGTCGATTGCGTCCTCGACGGTGCGGTCGTCGTGCCCGTCGTCGGCGTCGAACAGCTCGACTCCCCTGGCGTCGAACACGCGCTGGATGCGCAGGATCGGGAGCCAGTCCTCATTGATCTCACCGTGAACTTCGAGCGCATGGGTACCGGGTAGGACCTCGGCAACCGACTCGAATGCCATGCGCTCGACGAGCGGGACGAGAGCCCGTCCCACCAGTTCGTGCTGCTCCCGTGTTCGCGAAAACTCGGTGGACAGCGCTGCGTCGACCATCTGGATGCTCCCTCTCTCGACGCCGGAACGGTATTCGACACGCCAACGACCGAGGCGCGCTCGAAGTCCGGCGAGCGCAGATGCTCACCTCGTAGTGTCCGACTCGTGGGAGAACTGCAGCCGGGGATCTACGAGGTGCTGGTCACCGAAGCGCTGAGATCCCAGCTCCAGATCCTCGAGGGCAAGTCATCAGACACCAGACCACTCCGGCCGGCCGAGGCGGCTGACCGAATCGCGCTGCACCTGAGCCGACAGATCGAGCAGTCGCTCGAGGGAGTCGGCGACGCGGATCGAGTGCGGGTAGGTATCGAGGTCGCACGGGCGCTCATCGAGCGTCTCTCTGAGTTGGTCGCCACGGACCCGGAGTCCGCACCCGTCGAAACCGGCGAGGTTCTCCACGCAATCCTTGGCCGCCGCCCCGACGGTCAACCGGAGAAGGTTTCCGAACCGCTTATCCCGTTGCTCGATACAACGCTGCTCACGAACGCGCCGGGAGAGCCCCGCCTGCTGAGCCAACTCTTGGCCGAGATCGAATCAGCGGATTCCATCGATGTCGTCATGGCCTTCATTCGAGGGAGCGGCATCGGACCTCTCCTGGGCCCGCTTCAGCGGCATTGTGAAAACGGAAGACAACTCCGCGTGTTGACGACGACGTATACCGGATCCACCCAGCGCGCCGCCCTCGACCAGCTCATTCGGCTTGGGGCGGACGTCCGCATCTCCTACGACCTCAGTACAACGCGGCTCCACGCGAAGGCCTGGCTCTTCCACCGACGCTCCGGCTTCTCGACTGCTTACGTCGGTTCGTCGAACCTCACCCACTCCGCGCAGGTCACTGGTCTCGAGTGGAACGTCCGGGCCTCCTCTGCCCGAAACCGCGATGTCCTGGACAAGTTCGTCGCAGTCTTCGACTCCTACTGGCAGAGCCACGAGTTCGTTCCGTACGACGGGACGCAGTTTGACGAGGAGGCAGCTCGAGCCGGGCGCATCAACGAGGGACCGATCGTCCTACTCAGCCCAGTTGAGCTTCGCCCCGAGCCGTTCCAGGAGCGGCTTCTCGAGCTCATCAATCTGTCTCGCGAACGTGGGCACCATCGCAACCTCCTCGTTGCCGCAACCGGTACTGGCAAGACCGTGATGGCTGCCGTCGACTATGCGCGGCTGCGACAGGTGCTGCCTCGCGCGCGTCTGCTCTTCGTCGCTCACCGCGAGGAGATCCTTGACCAGAGCAGAGCCACCTTCTGCTACGCGCTACGCGATCAGTCGTTCGGCGAGAAGTGGGTGGGCCGTTCACGCCCGACTCGCTTTGAGCACGTCTTCGCTTCAATCCAGAGTCTCAACTCGAGCAGTCTCGACGACCTCGCAGCCGACCATTTCGACGTGGTGATCGTCGATGAGTTCCATCACGCCGCGGCGGCTTCGTATCGAAGGCTGCTCGATCACGTGCAGCCGGTCGAGTTGCTGGGCTTGACCGCCACCCCGGAGCGCAGCGACGGATTGCCGATCCTGCACTGGTTTGATGACCGCATCGCGGCCGAGCTTCGGTTGTGGGATGCCATCGACCAGCACCGCCTATCGCCGTTCATGTACTTCGGGATCCACGATGGGCTCGATCTGCGCGCCATCCCCTGGCGCCGGGGCCGGGGCTACGACATCGACGCGCTGAGCAACCTGTACACGAGCACCGACGCCTGGGCGCGGACCGTTCTTCACGAGGTGCTCGAACACGCCGAGGATCCGGGCGGCATGCGGTGCCTCGGGTTCTGCGTGAGTATCGACCATGCACGGTTCATGGCTCGGCATTTCAACGCCCACGGCGTGCCGTCGGTCGCAGTTTGGGGGGATAGCCGCGAAGCCGATCGACGGGCGGCCTTGCGGGACCTCGCCGAGGGACGGGTCCAAGCGGTGTTCTCGGTCGACCTCTTCAACGAAGGTGTCGACGTGCCGTCGGTGGACACGGTGCTCATGCTGCGCCCGACCGAGAGCCCGACATTGTTTCTCCAACAGCTCGGTCGAGGACTTCGGCTATCGCCGGCGACCGGCAAGGCGTTCTGCACGGTCCTGGATTTCGTCGGCACGCATCGACGGGAGTTCCGGTTCGATCGCCGCTATCGAGCGCTCATCGGAGGGACGCGTCGGGAGATCGAACATGCGGTGCAGCAGGGTTTCCCGTTCCTCCCGGCGGGCTGCCATATGCAACTCGACGAGAAGGCGTCGGAGATCGTGCTGCAGAGTCTCCGTAACGCCATCCCGTCGCGCTGGCCGGCCAAAGTTGAGGAGCTGCGAGTCCTCCACGGACTCCGCTCAGAGGTCACTCTCGCGGAGTATATGGACGAGACGGGCCTCGATCTTGTCGACGTGTACGAAGGCGGGCGGGGGTGGTCCGATCTCTGCGAGGCCGCCGGCGTGCCGGTCCTGCCGCCCGGCGAGCACGAGGTACCGCTCCGACGCTCGCTGGGCCGTCTCCTTCACGTCGACGACGACGAGCGGATCCGCACCTACGGCCAGCTCCTCGAGTCGCCCGGGACCCCCGACGTCAGCCGGCTCCCCGAGCGGAACCGACGGCTTCTTCGCATGCTCGTAGCGAGCGTTGCCGACCAAGTCCTGACGCGTGACGACACGCTTCAGGACGCAGTCGACCTGCTGTGGGCCCACCCACAGGTGCGAGCGGAGCTTGCTCAGCTCCTGGTGCAACTCGATGAGCGGATCGATCATCTTCACGGCGAACTGGACCACCATCCCGATGTACCGCTGCAGATCCACGCGCGCTACACACGAATCGAGATCCTTGCGGCCTTTGGCATCAACGACGGGGCGAAGATCGCCGCGTGGCAAAGCGGCGTCTTTGAAGCGAAGGCTGCGAAGGCCGAACTCTTCGCGTTTACGCTCGACAAGAGCAGCGGTGCGTTCTCCCCAACGACTCGGTACCGCGACTACGCCGTGAGCCGCAACCTCATCCATTGGGAGAGCCAATCGCTCACACGCGCCGACAGCGAAACTGGCCTGCGTTACCGAAACCACGTTCGCGACGGCCGCTCGATCATGCTCTTCACTCGTGTTCGGGCAGATGAGCGTGCGTTCTGGTTCCTCGGGCCCGCGACCTACAAGGGACACGTCGGCGAGAAGCCCATGGCCATCACCTGGGAACTTGCCCGTCCCCTCCCCGGTGACCTCTTCGCGTCGTTCGCCGCCGCCGTGGCCTGACGCGTGGTCGAGCGACTCTCGCGGCCCCGCCCGTTCCGCTCCCACCGGTGGGCATCTCTGCTCCCTATGCAGCACGCGAAGGGAGCGCGACCTTGGTGTCGGAGGGGGGACTTGAACCCCCACGCCCCAAAGGGCACTAGCCCCTCAAGCTAGCGCGTCTGCCGTTTCCGCCACTCCGACGTGGAGGGGTGATCTTAGCGATCCGGGCGCGCAGATCGCGGAGCCAAGATCGTCATTCTCGGCACGCTGAAGCACCCCAGAGCGGCTTGAGCGTGCCGAGAACGCGGCGCGCCGAGACAGCGCTAGACGACTGCCATCTCCTCGGCGAAGTGGCAGGCGACGGGATGGCCCTGGCCGCGGTCGATCAGCGCGGGCTCTTCCTCGGCGCAGATCTCCTGCGCCTTCCAGCAACGAGTCCGGAACCGGCAGCCCGACGGCGGGTTCGCGGGGCTCGGCACGTCGCCTTCGAGGACGATCCGCTGGCGCGCGCGTTCTTTGCGCGGGTCCGGCACCGGCACCGCGGACAGCAGCGCCTGGGTGTACGGGTGGCCTGCGTGCTCGTACACGTCGTCCGCTTCGCCGATCTCCACGATCTTTCCGAGGTACATCACCGCGACGTCGTCGCAGATGTGGCGCACGACGGACAGGTCGTGCGCGATGAACACGTACGCGAGCTGCAACCGCTCCTGCAGGTCCTCGAGCAGGTTCACCACCCCGGCCTGGATCGATACGTCGAGCGCGGAGACGGGCTCGTCGAGCACCACCAGGTCCGGGTCCAGGGCGAGCGCACGCGCGATGCCGATGCGTTGCCGCTGGCCGCCGGAGAACTCGTGCGGGAACCGGTTCACGTGCTCCGGGTTCAGGCCCACGGTCGCCATGAGCTCCTTGACCCGCTCCACTCCCTGCCCCCGCCACTGGCCGTGCACGCGCATCGGCTCGGCGATGATCGCCTGCACCGTCATCCTCGGGTTCAACGACGCGTACGGGTCCTGGAAGACGATCTGCATCTTCTTCCGCATCGAGCGCAGGGTCGACGCCGACGCGGCCAGCATGTCCACCCCGGCGAAGCGCACCGTGCCGGACGTCGGTTCGATCAGGCGCAGGATGCACCGCCCGGTCGTGGACTTGCCGCACCCCGACTCCCCTACCAACCCGAGCGTCTGGCCCCGGCCCACCGAGAAGCTGATCCCCGAGACGGCCTGCACGTCGCCGACCTTGTGCTTCAGCAGCCCGGCCCGGATGGGGAAGTTCTTCACCAGGTCGTGCACCTCGAGGATGGGCACCGGACCGTCGGGCACGCTGGGCGGCGGCGCCGACTCCACTGACGTCACGTGGCCTCCTCGAACGGGTCGACGCCCTCGCGCTGCGCGGCCTCGAGCCGCTCGGCGAAGTGGCACGCCGCGAAGTGTTGGTCCCCCACGAGCCGTAGCTCCGGCCGTTCCTGGTCGCACCGGCCCGGCACCTCGGCCAGCGGGCAGCGCGGATGGAAGGCACAGCCCGGCGGCAGGAAGATGACCGACGGCGGCTGACCCTTGATCCGGTACAGCCGGCTGTTCTTGTCCGAGCGACGGTCCAGACGCGGCAGCGCCGCGAGGAGACCGGCCGCGTACGGGTGACGCGCCTCGTAGAAGATCTGGTCGACCGTGCCCATCTCGACCTGGCGCCCCGCGTACATCACGAGCACGCGATCGGCGACGCCGGCCACCACACCGAGGTCGTGGGTGATCAACATGATCGACGAGCTGGTGCGGTCCTGGATGCGCTCGAGCACGTCCAGCACCTGCGCCTGGATCGTCACGTCCAACGCCGTGGTCGGCTCGTCCGCGATGAGCAGGTCCGGGTCGTTCGCGATCGACATCGCGATCATCGCCCGCTGCCGCATACCGCCCGAGAACTCGTGCGGGTACTGCTCGGCGCGCGCCTTCGGGTTCGGGATGCCCACGATCTCGAGCAGCTCGATGACCCGCTCGTCGATCTCCTTTTCGGGCAGGTCCTGGTGCACCCGGATCGCCTCCGCGATCTGCTTCCCCACCTTGAACACCGGGTTCAGTGCCGCGAGCGCGTCCTGGAAGATCATGGCGATCCGCGCCCCACGGATGGCCTGCAGCAGCTTCTCCGACTCGCCCAGGATGGACTCGCCCTGGAAGATCACTTCGCCCGAGATCTTCGCCGTCTTCGGCAGCAGGCCGAGGATCGCCATCGACGTGACGCTCTTCCCCGAACCCGACTCCCCCACGATCCCGAGCGTCTCGTTGCGGTCCACCGTGAACGAGACGGAGTCGACCGCGTGCACGATGCCGTCGTCGGTCGGGAACTCGACCGTGAGGTTCTTCACCTCGAGTAGCGGCGTGCCCGGTGGCACCTCGCGCTCGCGTGACGCGCTACCGATCGGCTCCAGGTCGATGGGGTCGAGCTGCTCGGGCGTCTGGGTCATCAGTGCTTCTCGGACTGCGGGTCGAAGGCGTCGCGGAGACCGTCGCCGAGGAAGTTGACGCACAGCACCGTGATGAGGATCGCGAGGCCCGGCGCGTAGATGAGGTACGCCTGGGGGGTCCCGATGTAGCCCTCCGCGTCCGAGAGCATGTTCCCCCACGACGTCGCCGGCGGGCGCACGCCGAACCCGAGGAACGACAGGGTCGACTCGGTGATGATCGCCAGCGCCACGGCGAGCGTCGCGTTCACCATGATCGGGCCGATGATGTTCGGGATGATGTGACGCACGATGATCCGCGTGCCCGAAGCACCCGACGCCCGCGCCGCCTCGATGAACTCCTTCTCCTTCAGGGAGAGCACCTGCCCTCGCACCACCCGAGCCACGTACATCCAGAACAGGAAGGAGAGGATCAGGATGATCGTGGTGTCGGTGCCACCGAACTTCTTGAGCGCGATGGCGAGGATCGCGAGAGCCGGCACCACGAGGAACAGGTCCGTGATGCGCATGAGGAGCTGGTCGGTGGTCTTGCCGACGTACCCGGCCACCGCACCGACCGCGGTGCCGACGAGGGTCGAGATCAGCGCGACAGAGAACCCGATCTTGAGCGACAGCTGGCCGGCGTAGAGCAGCCGGGTGAACTGGTCCCGACCGAGCTCGTCGGTGCCGAGCCAGTGCTTCCCGTTGGGCCCGACGGAGCCGAGGAGCAGGTCCTGGTGGGTGTTGGAGTACGTGACGAAGAAGTTGGCTCCGAAGCACATCACCACGAGCACGATGAGGATCACGATCGAGGCCATCGCGACCTTGTGCCGGACGAACCGCCGCCGGAACAGCTGCCACTGGGAGCGGGCGACGGGCTCCGCGTGCGTGGCGGTCTCGAACTCGCCTTCGGCGGAGGGAACGAACCCGCTCGGCCCGATGCCGGTCTGCGACATCTCCTCCTGCACGTCGCGGTGGGTGCCTCCGAGCTCTTCGTCGGACTTCATGACAGCCTGATCCGAGGGTCGAGGACGCCGTACAGCACATCGGCGAGCAGGTTGAACACCACGATGAAGATCGCGGTGAGAATCGTCCAGGCCACGAGCACCTGCACGTCGCCCACCAGCAACGAGTCGAGGAACAGCCGCCCCATGCCGGGGATGGCGAAGATCTTCTCGGTGACGATGAGCCCGCCGAACAGCGCGCCGATGTCGAGTGCCATCACGGTGATGAGCGGGATGAGCGCGTTGCGCAAGCCGTGCTTGAAGATCACCTTCCGCCTCGGCACGCCCTTCGCTCGCGCGGTGCGGATGTAGTCGGCTGACATCACATCGAGCATCGATGCACGCTGGAAGCGGCTCCACTCGGCGATGATCTGCACTGTCAACGTCATGACCGGAAGGATCAGGTGCTGCACGTAGTCGATGTTGAAGCCCTTCGTGTCCCCGGAGTGGAGGCCGACGAATTTCAACCAGTTGAAGCCGAGGTTCGTGTTGGGCCACACCGCGAGGAACTGGATCGCCAGGAGCCCGAACCAGAACGGGGGCATCGCTAACCCGATGAACGACAGCCCGGTGAAGGTGTAATCGAGGACGGAGTACTGCTTGACCGCCGAATAGACGCCGAGGGCGACGGCGACGACGGCCGAGACCAGGATGCCCCAGAAGATCAGCTGGACCGTGTACCAGAGCGAGCGGCCCAGCATCGTCGTGACCTTCTCATTGGTACGGGAGCTCTCCCCGAGATCTCCGTGGGCTGCGTTGTTCAGCCAGTTCGTGTACTGCACGACGATGGGCTCGTTGACGCCGAGCCGGTCACGGCACCGCGCGTACGACGCGGCGCCCTCACGGGAGCTGCGGAGCTTGGCGCACGGGTCGAACGTCCCGCGGACGAAGGCAAAGAGCAGGAACGACGCGATGATGATCACCGGGATCGAGTAGAGCGCTCGCCGTGTGATGTAGGTCAGCATCCCGCCGCTGCGTTCCTTCCGGTGATCTGAGCCGGGTCCGGCCCCGAAGGGCCGGACCCGGTCATCAGTTCAATTTCAGGTGGTACCCGTCTACTTCTTCAAGCCCCACTCGTTGATGTTGCCGAACATACCCAGGATCGGGTCGTCGTGTACGGGGCCGACGATCGACTTGCTCCACAGCAGCACGTTCGGCAGCGGGTCGAGCGGCAGCGACGCCTGGTCCGCAGCAAGAATCTTGTCAGCCTTCTTGGCGGCCGACATGCGGACCGAGTCGTTGAGGTCCGTGTCGACCTGCAACAGCGGCGCGTTCGCCGCGGTGTCGGTACGGGTCCAGTTCTGGCCCGAGTTGCCGTTCGCGTCGGTCGGGATGTTGGTGGCACAGAAAATCGTGCAGAGACCGGGCTGGAGGCTGGTCGCGACCTGCGCGTAGAGCGACAGCACGTAGTCGCCCGCCGGGAGCGTGGTGCCGAAGAGGTCACCGGCTTCCTGGTTGGCGATCGTGAGACCGAAGCCGGCCGCCTTGAGCTGCTCCTGCAAGATCTGCTCGGTGAGCTCACGACGCTTGTTCCCGGTCGTGCTCCTGATCTCGAACGCGGCCTTCTGGCCGTTCTTCGCCCAGATCCCGTCCGAACCCTTCGCCCAGCCGTCGCCCTTCATGAGGCTCGTGACCTTGGGCAGGTTCTTGGTGTACCCGGCCCATGCCTGGGGGTCGGAGTACGCCGACAGGATCGGCGGGTTGATCGTGTTCACGGCCTTGTTCACATCGAGCGCACCGAACAGCTTCTTCACGATCGCATTGCGGTCGATCGCGTACGCGAATGCCTGGCGCACCGGCACGGAGTCGAACGGCGGCTTCACGTTGTTCATCCACAACGCTTCGACGTTGGCGGTGTCGGCGGTGAAGAAGGAGTTCGCCCCCGGGATCCCGGCCTTGATCTGCTGCACCGCGTCGAGCTGCGGCTGCGGGTAGATCGCCTTCGTCTCGCCGTTCTTGAACGCCTGGAATTCGGCGGAGGTGTCGGCCTCGAACTTGAAGATCACCTTGTTGAGGTGCGCCTTCGAGCCGTACCAGCTCGGGTTCGGGGTGAGCGTGACCTGCACGCCCTTGTCCCACTTGGCGATCCACGGACCACCGGACCAGTCGTAGCCGTTCGCCATCGCGGCGCTGCGGTCCTTGCCCTGCAAGATGTGGCTCGGCATGACGCCATAGAACGCGCCCCACAGCTGCTTCCAACCGGCGTACGGCGAGCTGAACGTGACGACCGCGGTCTTCGGGTCCGTGTCGTCGACGCTCTCGATCTGGCTGTACCCGGTCTTGTCGTAGATGTCGTCGCCGTTGGCGATCTGGTCCCAGCTGTACTTGAAGTCCGTCGAGGTGATCGGCTGGCCATCGGACCATACGGCCTTCGGATTGATCTTGTAGGTCACGGTCTGCTTGCCGCCGACCTGGGTGACCACCGGCTCACCGGTGAGCAGGATGTTCGGCGTCTCGATCCATGTCCCGTTCTTCTTCACGAAGTCGAACGTGCGGGGCATCGTGTGCTCCTGGATCGTGTAAAGCCCCCAGCTCGCGCCCGCGCAGCTGGCGATCCAGTCGGCGCAGTCAGGTTCCTGCTCGGCACCGACGACGAGCGTGCCGCCGTTGGGAACCGTGCCGCTCGCGCCGGAGTTGTTCCCCGACTTCGAGCTCGTCTTGCTGTTGTCGCTACCGCATGCAGCAAGAACGATGGCGAGCACTGCGAACAGTGCGACCCCGATGACCCAACGCCTTGATCGATTCACGATGAACTCCCCGGCTGGACTTCGTGGGACGTACCCGCCGGGTACCGGTTTCTATGCAACCCGGAGACCGAGCAGGATGGTGGTGAACGTGAACACCAGCGCCACGATCACGGTAATTCGGTCCAAGTTGCGCTCCACGACCGTCGAGCCGGCCATGGAACCCCCGAGCGAACCACCGCCGAACATGTCCGACAGACCGCCGCCCCGCCCTGCATGCAACAGGATGAGGACGATGACCGTCAGTGACACCACGACGTGGAAGATCAGGACCACCGCGTTCAACAACTGATGTTCACCCCTTCGAGGTGGCGCACGCTAACAGGATTCGCCGGATTTCCGGCGCATAGCGTACCTGATTGATACGTGAAAACCGCACGCCCGCCGATAGCGGTCATTCCGGCATCCGGACCTTGCTTCAGTCCGAGAAGCGGATCACCCGGGCAAACTCCTCCGGGTCGAGCGATGCACCACCGACGAGCGCGCCGTCGATGCCCGGCCGGGCCATGAGCTCGCCGATGTTGCCGGGCTTCACGCTGCCGCCGTACTGGATCCGGACCGCCTCGGCCGCGTCCGCGCCGGCCGCTTCGCCGACCGCGCCGCGGATCACGGCTATCGTCGCTTCGGCGTCCTCCGGCGTCGCGTTGCGCCCGGTGCCGATCGCCCAGATCGGCTCGTACGCGATGACGCAGCTCGCGACCGCGTCGCTCTTCACGCCCGCGAAGGCACCCGAGATCTGGCTGAGCACCTTGCCGTCGGTCGCGCCCGCCTCCCGCTCCTCGAGCGTCTCCCCCACGCACACGATCGGGGTCATCCCCTGGGCCAGGACCGCTCGGACCTTGCGGTTCACGTCGTCGTCGGTCTCCCCGAACAGCTCTCGCCGCTCGGAGTGCCCCACGATGACGAAGCTCACGTTGAGCTTCGACAGCATGAGCGTGCTCACCTCGCCCGTGAACGCACCTTCCTTCTCCCAATGGCAGTTCTGCGCGCCGAGCGCGATCGGGATGCGGTCGCTCTCGAGCGTCGTCTGCACCGACCGGATATCGGTGAACGGGGGGCAGAGGACGACGTCCACGCGGTCGTAGTCTTTCTTGTCCAACACGTACGAGAGCTTCTGGGTGCACTGGATCGCGGTGAAGTGATCGTGGTGCATCTTCCAGTTGCCCGCGATGATCGGCTTGCGTTCCGTGGTCATTGCTTCCTTCCGGTGCGCAGCGCAGCGAGGCCGGGGAGGTCGCCCTTCTCGATGAGCTCGAGGGACGCACCACCACCGGTGCTGATGTGGTCGATCCGGTCGGCCAACCCGAACTGGCGGATCGCCGAGGCACTGTCGCCGCCACCGATCACGGTGAACCCGTGACAGTCCGCAACGGCTTCCGCGACCGTGCGCGTGCCGGCGGCGAACGGCTCGAGCTCGAACACACCCATCGGACCGTTCCAGAGCACGGTCGACGCGCTGCCGATCGCATCGGCGAAGATCGACGCGGTCTCGGGCCCGATGTCGAGCCCCATCCACCCGTCCGGGATGCGTGCCGCGCCCACCATGCGGATCTCGGCATCGGCGGCCATCTTCTGCGCGATCACCACATCCACCGGCACCTTGACCCGGCCGGTCTCCAGCAGCTCCCGGCATTGCGGGACCCAGTCGGGCTCCACCAGTGACGACCCTACGGAGTAGCCCTGCGCGGCAAGGAACGTGAACGCCATCGCGCCGCCGATGAGGATCGTCTCGCAACGGTCGAGCAAGGCGCCGATCACGCCGAGCTTGTCGCTCACCTTGGCGCCACCGAGCACACCGACGAACGGTTGGCGCGGCTCGTGCAGCAGACTCGAGAGCACCTCGACCTCGCGGAACAGGAGCCGACCACCGGCACTCGGCAGGATCGGCGGCGGACCGACGATCGACGCGTGCGCACGGTGCGACGCGCCGAAGGCCTCGTTCACGTACGCGTCGCACGGCATGCAGAGCGACACCGCGAATGCCGGATCGTTCGCCGTCTCGCCGGGCTCGAAGCGCAGGTTCTCCAGCATCATCACGTCGCCGGGCTCGAGGCAGTCCACCATCTCGACCGCGGTTGCACCGACGACCTGGGGCGCGAGCTCGAGCGGCCGGTGCAGCAGCTCGCCGAGCCGCGCCGCGACCGGCGCCATGGAGTACTGCGGGTCGGGCTCGCCCTTCGGCCGTCCGAGATGCCCACAGGCCACGATCGCCGCGCCCTGCTCCTGCAGCCACTGCAGTGTGGGCAGGACCGTGGTGATGCGCAGGTCGTCCTCGACCCGGCCCTCGCGCAGCGGGACGTTGAAGTCGGCGCGCAGGAGCACCTTGCCGCCGTGGAGCTTGGGGAGGTCTTCGAGGCGCGGCAGATCCACGCTCATGACGGGCAGCAGCTCATCGACGGCCGGTGGCCAACAGCCGGATCAACGGTCGCCGATGAACCCGACGAGATCGATCAGGCGGTTCGAGTAGCCCCACTCGTTGTCGTACCAACCGAGGACCTTCACCATCTTCCCGTTGGCCATCGTGTCCATAGCCGAGTAGATGCACGACGACGGGTTGCCGACGATGTCGGCCGACACGAGCGGCTCGTCGTTGTACTCGAGCACGCCCCGAGTCTTCGTCGACACCGATGCGGCCTTGAACGCGGCGTTGACCTCGTCGACCGACGCCTCGCGGCTGAGATTCGCGACGAGGTCCGTGATCGAGCCCGTGGGAGTGGGGACCCGGAGCGACATCCCGTCCAGGCGGCCCTTGAGCTCCGGGAGCACGAGACCGATCGCGCGTGCCGCACCGGTGGTGTTCGGGATGATCGACAACGCCGCGGCCCGCATGCGTCGCAGGTCCGGCTTGCCGCTGCGGGTCGCGACCGCCATGTCCTGGAGCTGCTGGTCGCTCGTGTACGCGTGCACGGTGGTGATGAGCCCGTTGTCGATGCCGAACGAGTCCTGCAGGACCTTCGCCATCGGCGCGAGGCAGTTCGTGGTGCACGACGCGTTGGAGATCACGGTGTGCGCGTCCGCGTCGTAGACCTCGTCGTTCACGCCCATGCAGATCATCACGTCGGCATCGCCGCTCGGCGCCGAGATCACGACCCGCTTCGCCCCGCCCTTGAGGTGAGCGGCGGCCTTCTCCCGTGCGGTGAACAACCCGGTGGACTCGATGACGACGTCCACGCCGTTGTCGCCCCACGGGATGTCCGCCGGCTCCCGCTCCTCGAGCTTCTTGATCTCCCGGCCGTCGATCGAGAATCCGGCGCCGGTCTCGGCGACCTCGTTCGGCAGCACCCCACCGACCGAGTCGTGCTTCAGCAGGAACGCCATGGTGTGCGAGTCCCCGAAGGGGTCGTTCACCGCGACGAGCTCCACCCCGGCGTCGCCACCTCGGGCCAGCAAGGCCCGGGTGAAGGACCGACCGATCCGGCCGAATCCGTTGATGCCCACCCGTACCGTCATGACTCCTCCGTCGTCGCTCACCGTGTGTGACTCAGAAAACCGCCCTGCCGGCGGACTACAGCAGAGCCTGCAGGGCTCTCGCCAGTTCAACCGGATCGTGGGCCACGCCGTCGGCCCGGGCAACCTGGGCCGGGACCGGCTCGACGTGGAGCGCCCGGATCGCCTCGTCGTCCGCTGCGAGCGCACCACCCCGCTGGTACAGGAAGCGATCCGTGCGGGCGCCGTGCTCGAGCACCGCCCGGAGGTGATCGGTGGCGTCCAGGCCGTTCGTCTCCGGATCCTGGGGCCGGAGGTTGCACACCTGGACCACCGTCCCCGGCGCCTGAGCCAGCGCGGCCCGGAGCTCGGGGACGCAGAGAACCGGGAGCAGGCTCGTGTAGAGCGAGCCCGGCGCCAGGATGACCTGATCGGCCTGCGCGATCGCGGCCAGCGCATCCGGGCAGGCCGGCGCGTCGGCCGGGATCAGCCCGACCCGCCTGATCCGGCCCGCCGAGTTCTGCACTGCGACCTGGCCCTGCACGGTCTCGCCCTCGATGTCCGCCTTGAGCACGACCGCGTCGGTCGTGGCCGGGAGCACGCGGCCGACCGCGCCGAGCAGGCGGCCCGCTTCGTCGAGCGCCCGGCAGAAGTCGCCCAGGGTCTCGGTGAGGCCCACGATGAGCAGGTTGCCGAGCGCGTGGCCTTCGAGGTCGCCGGCCGCGAACCGGTGCTCGAACGCGGCGGGCCAGACCGGCGCGTCGCCGGCGAGCGCGACGAGGCACTTGCGCAAGTCTCCCGGCGCGGGAACGCCGAAGTCCTCGCGCAGCCGGCCGGTGGAGCCCCCGTCGTCGGCGACGCTCACGACCGCGGTGATCTCCCCCGCGTACTGGCGAACCGCGCGCAGCGTCATCGCGAGACCGTGCCCGCCGCCGAGTGCGGCGATCCTGGGCCCGCCCGGGTTGGGGCTACGCACGGTCCACGTCCCGGTGCCGCACCTGCGGGCGGGGCCCGAGCTCCGCGAGCAGGTCGGCGAGCGCCTCGGCGATCGCGACGCTGCGATGCCGACCGCCCGTGCAGCCGATCGCGATCGACAGGTAGGACTTCCCTTCGTGCTCGTACGCGGGAAGCGTGAGCTCGAACAAGCGGCGGAGCTCGGCCAAGAAGTCCTGCGTCTCGGCCCGGCCGAGCACGTAGTCCCGCACCGGTGCGTCGCGACCGTCGAGCGGGCGGAGCTCCTCGATCCAGTGCGGGTTCGGCAGGAAGCGGCAGTCGAAGACGTTGTCCACGTCGAGCGGGAGCCCGTGCTTGAAGCCGAAGCTCACGATGCTCACCTGGAGCTGCCGGGACTCCTGGTCCTCCGAGAAGATGTGGACGAGGCGGTCCCGGAGCTCGTGGACGTTGAGCTCCGACGTGTCGAGCACCACGTCCGCCTCGCCCTTGAGCTCGCCGAGCAACGCCCGCTCCTTCTGGATGCCCTCGTGCACGCGGTCCGTGACCGCGAGCGGGTGGCGGCGGCGCGTGGTCTCGAAGCGGCGGACCAGCGTCTCGTCCGACGCGTCGAGGAACAGGACCCGGGTGTTCACCCCACTGGCCCGCAGGTCCGCGAGTGCCGCGCTCAGATCCTCGATGAACACCCCCGACCGGACGTCCACCACGAGTCCGTATCGGTGCGGCCGGTCTCCCCCGCGCGCCAGCTCGGCCACCTTGCCGATGAGCGCCGGCGGGAGGTTGTCGATGACGAAGAAGCCGAGGTCCTCGAGCACGTCCGCGGCCTCGGAACGGCCGGCACCGGACATCCCGGTGATGACCGTGACGTCGAGCACCGGTTCGGGAGAGGCAGTCATGAGGACTCCAAGGATGGCAGACCACCAGCGGGTGGCTGACCATCTGCCTCGGTCTCTCCTGCTCTCTGGGTCGCTCCGGGCGTCTGCACTTCGTGCCCGCTCCCGCCTCCGCTCCTACCCAGCGCCGGGCCGCCGTGCAGTGCGTCGAACAGCACGCGGGCGACCGTGCCCGGGAGCCACGAGAGCTCGAGCAGCGTCTCGAGCTCCTGCTCCCGCAGGCGCTTCACCGAGCCGAACTCCTTCAGCAGGCGACGGCGACGGGTGGGGCCGAGACCGGGCACGTCGTCGAGCACCGAACGGGTCATGCTCTTGTCGCGGAGCTTCCGGTGGTAGGTGATCGCGAACCGGTGGGCCTCGTCCCGCACCACCTGGAGCATGTACAGCGCCTCGGAATCGCGGGGGATCCGCACCGGATCCATCTCACCGGGCACGTAGACCTCTTCGAACCGCTTGGCCAGGCCGACGACCGAGATGTCCTCGAGGCCGAGCTCTTCGAGCACCCGCACCGCGACGTTGAGCTGGCCCTTCCCGCCGTCGATCACCAGCAGGTTCGGCGGGTACGCGAACCGGCGCCCGGCGCGAGCTCCCTCGTCCCGTTCCTCGAGGTAGCGCCGGAACCGGCGGCTCAACGCCTCGTCCATCGCCGCGAAGTCGTCCTGACCCTCCTGCCGCTTGATCTTGAAGTGCCGGTAGTCGGAGCGCTTGGGCAACCCGTCCTCGAGGACCGTCATCGACGCCACGATGTCCGTGCCCTGCAGGTTCGAGATGTCGAAGCACTCGATCCGCAACGGTGCCTCGGGCAGGTTCAACGCCTCCTGCAACGCGACGAGGGCCCGCGCCCGCGCGTTGTGATCGGCGGCACGCTTGAGCTTGTGGCGAGCGAACGCCTCCTCGGCGTTGTGCGTGACGGTCGCCAGCAGCGCACGCTTCTCGCCCCGCTGCGGAACCCGGATGCGCACCTTGGACCTGGCGCGGGTCAGCGACAGGAACTCCTCGTAGAGCTCGCGCTGCTCCGGCTCGAACGGCACGAGCACCTCACGGGGCACGTCCTCGGCCGGCGCGTCGCCGTAGAGCTGCTCGAGGATCCGGGCGACGAGCTCGGGCGGGCCGACGTCCTCCACCTTGTCGACCACGAGGCCCTTGCGCCCCGTCACTCGACCGCGGCGGACGTAGAAGACCTGCACGGACGCTTCGAGCGGGTCCTCGGCGATGCCGATCACGTCCAAGTCCTCTTCCTTGGCCCCGACCATCTGCTGGCGCTCGATCACCTTGCGCACCGAGAGGAGCTGGTCCCGCACCCGCGCCGCACGCTCGAATTCGAGGGCCTCCGATGCTTCGTGCATCTGCTTCTCGAGCCGGTCCAGGACCGGCGCGGTGTCGCCGTCGAGGAACGAGATCAGCTCCGCCACGAGGGCCTGATACGCCTCGTGGTCGATCGCCGCGACACACGGCGCCGCGCACTTCTCGATGTGCGCGTAGAGGCACGGCCGACCCAGCCGCTCGTGGCGCTGGAACTTCGCGTTCGTGCACGTGCGGATCGGGAACGTCCGCAGCAGGAGATCGAGCGTCTCGCGGATCGCGTACGCGTGGGCGAACGGGCCGAAATAGCGAACGCCCTTCCGCTTCGCACCCCGCATCACCATCGCCCGGGGCCACTCCTCCCCCACGGTGATCGCGAGGAACGGGTAGGACTTGTCGTCCTTCAGCCGGATGTTGAACCGCGGCTTGTACTGCTTGATGAGGTTGTATTCGAGGAAGAGCGCCTCGACCTCGTTGCGCACCTCGATCCACTCGACGGAGCTCGCCGCCGCGACCATCTGCCGGGTCCTGGGCAGCAGGGTCTCCGGCGCACCGAAGTAGTTCGAGAGCCGGCTCCGCAGGCTCTTCGCCTTGCCGACGTAGATGACCCGGCCGTCCTTGTCCCGGAACTGGTACGACCCCGGGGTGTCGGGGATCGATCCGGCGGCGGGTCGGGTCAGCACAGCTCCATTGTCCCGCATCGCGTCCAACCGGAGGCCAGGTCTGTGACGGATCTTTCACCGTCCCGAGCGGTTGCGGGCGGTATGCTGACCGGAGGTCGGGCCTGGTACTTCCGGCCACATATTCGGTTCCGAGGCCGACAACCCCGCGGTGTGGCGACCAGGCTGTCCCCGCCGGCCAGTATCGGAGCCCTTTCCCCTGAGGGGGCAACCCATGTTGCGACTGCAGGCACCCCTGCCGGACCGCTACACCCTGGCCGGTCCGGAGCAGCTCCGCGCCAGGATCCGGGCCGCGAAGGACGAGCTCGGACCCCGGCTGCTGATCCTGGGCCACCACTACCAACGCGACGAGGTCATCGAATGGGCCGATGCCCGGGGCGACTCGTTCAAGCTCGCCCGGTTCGCCGCGGACAACAGCGCGGCGACCGACATCGTGTTCCTCGGTGTGCACTTCATGGCCGAGGCGGCGGACGTCCTGACCGGGGACCACCAACGGGTGATCCTCCCGGACCTGAACGCCGGGTGCTCCATGGCCGACATGGCGAACATCGACCAGGTCGAGGAGGCCTGGGAGGAGCTCGCCCGGGTGACGGACGTGGACCGGATCGTCCCGGTCACGTACATGAACTCCTCCGCCGCGCTCAAGGCCTTCGTCGGCGAGCACGGGGGCGCGGTCTGCACGTCCTCGAACGCCCGGGCGGTGCTCGAGTGGGCGCTGGGCAAGGGCGACAAGGTGCTCTTCTTCCCGGACCAGCACCTCGGGCGCAACACTGGGATCCAGATGGGCCACGCGGACTCCGAGATGCTCGTGTGGAACCCGCGCTCCGAGCTCGGCGGGCTCGAGGATCACGAGGTGAAGGAGGCGACCTTCCTCTTGTGGCGCGGCTGGTGCTCGGTGCACCAACGCTTCCGGCCCGAGCACATCGAGACGTTCCGGGCGAAGCACCCCGACGGGGTCGCGATCGTCCACCCCGAGTGCGCCCACGATGTGGTCGCAATGGCGGACCAGGTCGGTTCCACGGAGCGCATCCTCGACTGGGTCGAGGCCGCGCCCCCGGGGACCGCGCTCGGCATCGGCACCGAGATCCACATGGTGCAGCGGATGGCCCGCGAGAACCCGGACAAGACGATCGTGTCGCTCGACCCGCTCGTGTGCCCCTGCTCGACCATGTTCCGCATCGATGCGCCGCACCTCGCCTGGGTGCTCGACAGCCTCGTAGCGGGCACAGTGGTCAACCAGATCAAGGTCGATCCGACAACTGCCGAATGGGCTCGAGTGGCCCTCCAACGGATGCTCGACATCACCTGAATTGTCGACGTCGACCGTCTCGCCCGTTCGGGTGGTCCTGGCCTGCCCCGGGCTCGACCATGTCGCTCGCGGGTACGAGACCTTCGCCCGCGAGCTCGCGCACACGCTCACCGGTGAACCGAGTATCGACCTGGTCCTGTACAAGGGAACCGGTTCCCCTGCACCCGGAGAGATCGTCGGGAGCTGCCTGCGTCGCGACAGCTCGGTCCCGCAGCTCGTAGCGCGCGTCGCGCACAGGTCTGCGGCCGGCTATGAGCTCGAGGCCATGTCGTTCGTTCCCTCGGTGTTGCGGTACCTGCTCCGCCAGCGTGCCGACGTCGTGTGGACCAGTGACAAGCTCGTCGCGATGGGGGTGGCCGCCGCTCGCAACGCCACTCGAGGGTCGCTGCGGGTGCTCTTCACCAACGGCGGCCCCTACCGCGGCCCGTTCCCCTACGCCGATCTCGTGCACCAGCTGAGCCAAGACGCGCTGGATACCGCGGCCACACACGGCGAGCCGCCGGACCGTTCGGCGTTCATCCCACTCGGCTTCCACTTCGCTCCACCCCGTGCACCGCTCGCCGGCGATGAGCTGGCGGCCCGGCGGCGCACCCTCGCTCTTCCCACCGACCGGAAGATCGTGATCGCGGTGGGCGCGCTCGACCTCGGACACAAACGGCACGACCATTTGATTCGCGAGACCGCTCAGATCGCCGACGACCGCCCGTTCCTCCTGATGCTCGGACAGGTGACCCCGGAGACCGCTGCACTTCTCGAGCTGGCCCGCGCGGAGCTCGGGACTGGCGGGTTCGCCGCGCGCACCGTCGCGCCCGATGAGGTGGCGGACCACCTCGCCGCCTGCGACGTCTTCGTGCTGGCTTCCCTGGTCGAGGCATTCGGGCGGGTGTACGTCGAAGCCGCCGCCGCGGGGCTGCCGTGCGTCGTGCACGACTTCCCTGTCGCACGGGAGGTCCTCGGCCCGTGGGGGCGGTACGTCGACATGGCGAAGCCGGGCGCACTCAACCATGAGCTCGTCACCACGCTGCAACAACACGACGGCATGAGCGCCGCCGAACAATCACGGTGGGTCCGGGACCGTTACTCGTGGGACGTTCTTCGCCCTGACTATCTCTCACTCATCGAACGCGCCGCACTCAGCGCTCGTCGACGCCGGCGTAGCGAGAGAGCTCGTCGCTGAGCTCGACCGCGTCCGGCATCGGGTCCCGAGTCACGCGAGCCTGCCGGAGCACCGCGCCCAACCAGAGCGCGAGCAGGGTTTGCGTGCCCAGCGTCACCGCGGCCGCACCGTCGGTCCCGTAGCTCGGAATCACCATCAGGTTCGCGACGACGTTCACGCCGAGAGCAACGATGACACCGATCAGCGTGGCCTTGCGGCGAGTGAGCGCGGTGGCCTGCACCATGACGAGCACTGCTGCGCTCGGGATCGCGGCGACCAGCAAGATTCGCAGAGTCGGCGCGGTGGACGCGTACCGCTCGCCGTACAGCAAACGCAGCATCGGCTCCGCGATCGCGAACCCGACCGCGGCCCCGAGCGAAGTCAACGACACCGCGACCGTGGCCAACCGCCAGACATTGTGCTGGAGGTCGCGGCGCTGACTGCGAGCGACGGCGTTCGGCACGAGCGCCGCGAACGCGGTCGCGACGAGGAGCGATCCTTCGAACAGTCGGTAGGGCGCGGCATACCGGGCGACGCTCACCGAACCCTTGAGCACGCCCATGAGCCACAGGTCCGCTCGCGCGTAGATCGTCATCCCCACGACGATCAGTGCCAGCCGGGCCACCCGGTGTACGGAGATCTGTACCTGGCGCGGTGCGGCAGGCCGGGGCAGGCGCCGGCGCCCGTACGCGGTCAGCGCGATCGCCGACAGCACGTCAGCGAGGGCATACACCGCGACCGCGCCGACGACCCCACCACCGGCGAGCACGGTGGCGTAGCCGAGTCCGAGCACCAGAAGGCGCGACGCGAACTCGTTTCCGGCCTCCGGTCGTACATCGCCGATCCCCCGCAGGCACACGCTGAACGACTGGTGGACCATCGTCGCCAGCATCGAGATGCTGATGATCCCGACCACCGCGAGCTCCGGGCCCGCCGCGGCGACGCCGTACAGCAGCGCCATCGCGATGCATGCCGGGATCCCGAGGACGAGTCGGGCCCGGATCACGGCCCGCAGCACCTGGCGGCTCGACGACGGGTCGCGGGCGGCGTCATGCGCGAGGATCATCGAAAGACCGAGATCCGATGCAGCAGTGAGCACGACGCTCAGTGACACCACCTGGGCCAGGTCCCCATACTCGGAGAGCGTCAGCGTCCGCGCCGCGAGGATCAGCCAGATCGCGGACACCACGGCCGCGCCGATGCGAGCCCCACTCAGGACCACGGCCTGGCCGCGGAGCCGACCCACGCGAGGCGCGCTCGCCGTCACGACGAAATCTCGCGCAGTCGCGCGGCGGTAAACCCGGCCACGAAGGCACCCGAGGCTGCCACCCGCAGCGCGGTGTAGCTCGCGGCGCGGCGCCGCCCTCCGACCGCCTCGTAGCGGCGATAGCGCTCCGACCACGCCGCCGGGCTCAGCGCAGACTGCGCGGCGGTGCCGGTCCCCATCGATGCATGGCGGGTGCGGAGCTGGCATCGCGCTTCGCCGTGGCGGTAGTAGGTCCGGAGCAACGGTCCGAATCCGGCGCGGTACTCGTGGCGCACCAGCGCGCGGGGAGCGAGACCGAGCCCACCTCCTGTCCCGCGCACTCGTTCGCTCAGGTCCACATCCTCGCCCGCCGGCCTGGCGAACGACTCGTCGAAGCCACCCACTCGTTCGAGCGCCGCGCGTCGAAATCCGGCGTTCGCGGTGACGAGGTACCGAACAGTGCCGGCGTGTGATCTCCCGTGATCGGCGAGTCGTTCGACATGAGCGAAGTCCTCGACGAGGCCGTGGTGCAGCGGCTGGACCGCGCCGCCGATCCCTTCGAGCCCGGGCTCGCGGTCCAACGCGGCAACCATCTCGACCGCCCAATCACGAGCGGGCACGCAGTCGTCGTCCGTGAACAGGACAATCGAGCCGGACGCAGCACGCCAACCCGCGTTGCGCGCCGCGCCCGGCCCGCGTTGGCTCCCCGTCACGTACCGGACGTCGGACTGCTCGAGCACCGCAAGCGTCGAGTCGGTCGAGCCGTCGTCCACCACGACCGTCTCGATTCCCCCGGGCGGGACCGCCTGCGCGTCGAGCGCGGCCAGCAGGCGGGTCAGGCGATCGGCCCGGTTGCGGGTGGCGACGACGATCGACGTGCGCGGATCAGCCATGGCGATGCTGCACTCCGATCCGGTCCCCGACGAACCCGATGATCGTGCCGAGCCACCACGCGCCCGCTGAGGTCACGATCGCGGCCGTACCGGCGAGATGCGCTCCGACACCGCCGCGAGGCTCACGAGTGCCCGCGGCCTCGACGACGATCAGGCTCGCGCCTGTGACCAAGGCGGCGCCGGTCCAGCCCAGGCGGCGCCGGAGCGCCATCACGATGCCGGCACCAAACAGCGGAGCGGCGAGCAGAAGCAGCTGGCGCGGACGGGGACGATCACCGCGCGCCCACCACGTGCCCTTGACCCGGCCGAATCGAAGGTATTGCCGGCCGAGGGCACCCATATCCGGACGCGGGACGTATCCCGACTGGAGGCTGCCGTCGAACCAGACGGTGGCCCCGCCGTCCCGGTAGCGACGGCACAGCTCAAAGTCCTCGTTCAGCGCGACCGCCGGGTTCCAGCCGCCCAGAGAGCGCAGCTCCGCCCGGCGGAACGCGCCCATCCACACAGTGTCCGCCGCACCGGACTGCGTGCTACGGCGATACCGGCTCAGCCCGGTGGTCCAACGGTTCCTCAGTGCACGCGCGATGCCGACGTCACTCGCGCCGGGCCCACGCGGCTGTGCGACCTGCCCGCCGCCCGTGACCCCGACCTCCCGCTTCAAGCTCAGCGTCTCCACGCAGCGCCGGATGTAGCCGGGCGCAACTCGGCTGCGAGCGTCGATCCGCACGACGTACGTACCGCGCGCGGATTCGAGGCCGACGTTGAGCGAACGGGACGTCCGCGGCTCGGAGCTCGTGAGCACCACGCCGCGTCGGAACTGCGACTGCGTCAAGGCACGCTCGGCCCGCTCCCGTGTCCGATCGGAGGAGCAGCCATCCACGACGATCACCTCGATCGCGGCAGTCGGGTAGTCCTGCGCCGCGAGCGTCGCGATGCATTCCTCGATGTCGGCCGCCTCTTCGAGCGTCGGGACGATCACGCTGACGAGATCCATATCGCTCACCGTCCACCTCGACGTGCGAGCTCGCGCAACGTCCGACCGATGATGCGGAAGTCGATCAGGAGCGTCTGGTGGCGGAGGTACCAGAAGTCGTACTGCAGCTTCTCGAGCGCGTCGCGCTCGTCGCCGGCGTAGCCGAACTTCACCTGGGCCCAGCCGGTGAGGCCGGGCCGGACGAGCAGGCGGATGTCGTAGAAGGGGATCTTCGAACGCAGCTCGTCGACGTAGCGCGGCTGCTCCGGGCGCGGCCCGACGACGGCGAGGTCACCGCGCACGATGTTCACCACCTGCGGCAGCTCGTCCAGATGCGAGCGGCGCAGGAACCGCCCGAAGGGCGTGATGCGCGGATCGTTCTCGCTGGTCCACTCGTTGACGGGGTCACCACTCGGCTCGCGCATCGTGCGGAACTTCAAGATCGTGAACACGCGACCGTCACGGCCGACCCGCGCCTGGCGGAAGAACAAGGGCCCGCGGTTGCCGAGCAGGTTGCCGCAGAACACGAAGACCGCGACCGGGAGCAACGCCAGCGTCCCGACCAGACCGCACGCGATGTCGAGGAGGCGCTTGACCTGCGCGTACCGCGCGCCGTGCACCTCTCCGATGTCGAACATCAGCGACACGCGCTCCAGCTCGCCGATCGGCAGCTTGCCCAACCAGTCCTCGTAGAACTGCGACAACGAGCGGACGCGCAACCCCGATTCGTGGAGCAGCGCGGCCTGATCCACCAGGCGCGGCTGCTCGTGCGTGATGTTCGGCAGCACGAGCACGGTTGCGCCGTCCGCGATGGCCCGATCGACCAGCGGCTCCTCACCACCGTCGCCGACCGCCTCGGCGAGCCGCATCACCGCGACCACCTGGCCCGGCCGTTCGGGCGCGTCGGCCAGCTCGCGGATCACGGTCTCGCCTTCGTCGAAGTCGCCGACCACCACGACCCGATCTCGTTCCTCGGCTCTGATCTCGCCTCCGGTCGCGATGATCGTGCACACCACGTACCAGGGGACGAGCACCACCGCGCTGCCGAACACCACGACCCGAGGCAGCAGCGCGTTTCCGACCACCAGCTGCGCGACCGAGATGGTCACCGCGCCGAGTCCGGCCGCCGCGGCCGCGCTCAGCCACAGGCTGCGGCGGCGACCCAGGTCCGGAAATCCGAGGGCGTAGGCGGCGATCCAGAGCAAGCCGATGTAGGCGATCGCCCACCCGAAACGGAACGAGCCGGTGAAGTCGTAGCCGTGCCGGAGCGCGTGGAACTTGCTCAGCCCGAGGACCGTCCCGGCGATGCCGAGGAACACGAACGCGCGCGCGAGTCGCCGCATGCGGGATGTATCGGCATTTCTGCGCCCCGCAATAGCGCTAGGCGCCCAACTTCACCGTCCGTAGCACCAGCAGCCGGGGGATCGTGACGGACTCGGCGTACTCGGGGGCCCGGGCGACGAACCCGGGCGGGGGCGCCGGCTCTTCCATGCGCTCCACGAGCAGGCCCACCTCGGCGAGACGGTTCACGTAGCGTGACAATGGCCGGTGCACGAACGGCAGCATCACCCCGGGCGCGATCTCCTCGAGCGAGACGTCCTCCACCAGGTACGGACCGATCCGCCAGTATTGCTCCTCCAGGATCTGGTCGTCGATCCAGCCGCTCCCCGGCACCTGGAGCAGCGGGTGGTTCAGCAGGAACAGGAACACTCCGCCCGGCTCGAGGCTGCGCGCGACCTCGCCCAGCGCGGCATCCACCGCGGTGATGTGCTCGAACACGAGGCAGGCCACGACGGCGTCGAACGCGCCGTCGCGCACCGGGAGCGCGTCGGCGGAGCCCCGCACGTAGTGCACGCCTCCCCCGCGCTCACGTGCGACCGCAAGCTGGTTCGCCGACGGATCGATGCCGACGACCACGTCGCTGCCGACGCTCGTCTTGATGTGCCGCGCGACCTGGCCCTCGCCACACCCGACGTCCAGGACCCGCCGCGCGCCCGCCAGCTGCTCCGCGACGATCGGCAGCATCTGCTCCTCGTACTCCGGGTCCGCGCCGTCGGTGAACTCGTCCTGCCACCAACCCGCGTGCGTCTCCCACGGGTCGTTCGGTTCGGTCACGCGCGGGCCGCGATCCCGCTCAGCGCGGGACGCCGAGGACCGGCGCCAGGTACTGGCCGGTGAACGAGCCCGCGGTCTTCGCCACCTGCTCTGGTGTGCCTTCGGCGATGACCTGCCCGCCACCGTCGCCACCCTCGGGCCCGAGGTCCACCAACCAGTCCGCCGACTTGATGACGTCCAGGTTGTGCTCGATCACGAGGATCGTGTTGCCGGTGTCCACCAGCCGCTGCAGCACGCCGAGCAACCGGCGCACGTCCTCGAAGTGGAGACCGGTGGTGGGCTCGTCGAGGATGTAGATCGTGCGCCCGGTCGAGCGCTTCCCGAGCTCGGTCGCGAGCTTCACCCGCTGGGCCTCGCCACCGGACAGCGTGGGCGCGGGCTGGCCGAGCCGGACGTACCCGAGCCCGACGTCCACCAGCGTCTGCAGCCAGCGGGCGATCGTCGGCTGGTTCTCGAAGAACCCGACCGCCTCCTCGCACGAGAGGTCCAGCACCTCGGCGATGTTCTTCCCCTTGAACGTGATGTCCAGCGTGTCGCGGTTGTACCGCGCTCCCTTGCAGACCTCGCACGGCACGTACACGTCCGGGAGGAAGTGCAT
Source organism: Acidimicrobiia bacterium (assembly GCA_038252255.1). GTDB lineage: Bacteria > Actinomycetota > Acidimicrobiia > IMCC26256 > JAENVU01 > Chersky-806. The sequence goes on from JBBSAM010000013.1 coordinate 82,744, forward strand.
CTCGATCTTGATCGTCCCGTCGCCGGCGCAGGCCTCGCAGCGGCCGCCCTTGACGTTGAACGAGAACCGCCCGGGCTGGTAGCCGCGCACCTTCGCCTCTTGGGTCGCCGCGAACAACGTGCGGACCTTGTCGAAGACACCGGTGTAGGTGGCCGGGTTCGAACGTGGAGTGCGCCCGATCGGCGACTGGTCGATGTTGATCACCTTGTCCAGCTGGTCGACGCCCTCGATCGCCTTGTGCTTCCCCGGCACCGTGCGCGACCGGTACACGTGCTTCATCAGCGAGCGGTACAGGATGTCGTTCACCAGCGTGCTCTTGCCGCTCCCGCTCACCCCGGTGACCGCGACGAAGCAGCCGAGCGGGAAGCCGACATCCACGTTGTCCAGGTTGTGCTCCCGGGCGCCGCGCACCCGCAGCCACGCGTCGCCCGGCTCGCGCCGGCGTTCCGGGATCGGGATCGTCTTCGCGCCGGAGAGGTACTGGCCGGTGATCGACCGGGGCTCGGCCAGCACATCGTCGAGCGAGCCGGCCACGACGATCTCGCCGCCGTGCTCCCCCGCGCCCGGCCCGATGTCCACGATGTGGTCGGCGACCCGGATCGTCTCCTCGTCGTGCTCGACGACCAGCACGGTGTTGCCGAGGTCCCGCAACCGGATCATCGTGTCGATGAGCCGCTGGTTGTCCCGCTGGTGCAGCCCGATCGACGGCTCGTCGAGCACGTACAGGACCCCGACCAACCCGCTGCCGATCTGGCTCGCGAGCCGGATGCGCTGCGCCTCGCCCCCCGCGAGCGTGCCCGCGTTGCGGTTGAGGCTCAGGTAGTCCAGGCCCACGTCGAGGAGGAACTTGAGCCGCTCGTTGACCTCCTTCAGCACGCGCTCGGCGATCAGGCGCTCGCGTTCGCTCAGCTCGACGGCCGCGAAGAACTCCGCCGTCTTGCGGATCGAGAGGTTGCCGACCTCGGCGATGTTCTTGTCGCCGATGGTGACGGCGAGCGACGCGGGCCGCAGCCGCGCGCCGTTGCACGCGGTGCACGGAACCTCGCGCATGTAGCCCTCGATCTGCTCGCGCGCGCGGTCGCTGTCCGACTCGCCGTGCCGCCGCTCGAGCCACGGGATGACGCCTTCGTAGCGGGTGCGGTACTCGCGCTTGCGCCCGTACCGGTTCTTGTAGCGGACGAGCACCTGCGACTTGCCCGCGCCGTAGAGCACGATCTTCTGCTGCGCCTTCTTGAGCTTCTTCCACGGCGTGTCGACCGAGAAGCCGTACTCCTCGCCCACCGCGTCGAGCACCCGGTTGAAGTACTCGCCCCGGTACCCGCTCCACGGCGCGATCGCGCCTTCGGAGATCGAGAGGTCCTCGTCGCCGACGATCAGCTCCGGGTCCACCTCGAAGCGTGTGCCCAGACCGTCGCAGCGCTCGCACGCTCCGTACGGGGAGTTGAACGAGAAGTTCCTCGGCGCGAGCTCGTCGAAGGACAGGCCGTCGTGGGTGCACGCCAGGTGCTCGGAGAAGGTGAGCGTCTCGGGCTCGGTGGTGTCGCCCTCGGCCGGGACGATCTCCACCTCGGCCACGCCCTCGGCCAGGCGCAGCGCGGTCTCGAGCGAGTCGGTGAGCCTCCGCTCGATGCCGGAGCGCCGCACCAGCCGGTCCACCACGACCTCGATGGTGTGGTTCTCGTAGCGGGCCAGCCGGTCCTTGGTGCGCTCGGACAGCTCGACGATCTCGCCGTCGATGCGGGCCCGGGTGAACCCCTGCTTGGCCAGCTCGGTGAGCATGCCCTCGTACTCACCCTTGCGGCCGCGCACCACCGGCGCGAGCACCTGGAACCGAGTGCCGTCCGCCAGCTGCAGCACCCGGTCCACGATCTGCTGCGGCGTCTGGCGCGTGATGAGCCGCCCGCACTTCGGGCAGTGCGGGATGCCGATGCGCGCGTACAGGAGGCGCAGGTAGTCGTAGATCTCGGTGATCGTCCCGACGGTCGAGCGGGGGTTGCGGCTCGCCGACTTCTGGTCGATGGAGATCGCGGGCGAGAGGCCCTCGATGAAGTCCACGTCGGGCTTGTCCATCTGGCCGAGGAACTGGCGCGCGTACGACGACAGCGACTCGACGTACCGGCGTTGCCCCTCGGCGTAGATCGTGTCGAACGCGAGCGAGGACTTCCCCGAGCCCGAGAGCCCCGTGAGCACGACGAGCCGGTCGCGCGGGAGGTCGAGGTCGAGGTCCCGCAGGTTGTGCTCCCGCGCGCCGCGGATCGAGATCTGCGCCGGCTCGCCGACGGGGACCTCGGGCGGCCGGCGCCGGGGCGCGCGCGGGGCGGCGACCGTCTTCGCCGCCGCCTTGGTCGCCGCTTTCCGCACCGGCTTCGGGGCCGATCTCGACGCGGCCTTGGTTGCTCTCCGCTCCGCCATTACGTGGGAAGTCTACCCCGATCGAACAGGTGTTTGGGGGGATCGTTCTCGTCGTGCGCCGGTCAGACGACGGCCTTCAGCTCGCGCTTCAGCTCGTTGACCTCGTCCCGCAATCTCGCCGCCTCTTCGAACCGCATGTCCTTAGCGGCTTCGTGCATCTCTTCCTGGAGGGTCTGGATCAGGCGACCGAGCTCCTCCGGCGGGACTCCGCTCATGTCCGCGAACACCGCGCTGCGTCGCTTGCTGCGGCCGCGACCCCGACCGCCGCCGGCCTTCGCGTCCTCCGGATCGCGCAGGCGCACCATCTCGAGGATGTCCGTGACCTTCTTGCGGATGGTCTGCGGGTCGATGCCGTGCTCCGCGTTGTATTCGAGCTGCTTCTTGCGCCGCCGGTTCGTCTCGCTGACCGCGTGCTTCATCGAGTCCGTGACCTGGTCGGCGTACATGATCACCTGGCCCTCGACGTTTCTAGCCGCCCGCCCGATCATCTGGATCAGGCTGGTGGCCGACCGCAGGAAGCCCTCCTTGTCCGCGTCGAGGATCGCGACGAGCGACACCTCGGGCAGGTCCAGGCCCTCGCGGAGCAGGTTGATGCCGACGAGCACGTCGTACTCACCGAGCCGCAACGCCCGCAGCAGCTCCACCCGCTCGAGCGTGTCCACCTCGCTGTGCAGGTACCGGACCCGGATGCCGAGCTCGACGAGATAGTCGGTGAGGTCCTCGGACATCTTCTTCGTCAGCGTGGTGACGAGCACCCGCTGGTCGTTCTCGGCCCGCTGGTTGATCTCCGCGACCAGGTCGTCGATCTGGCCCTTCGTCGGCTTGATCACGACCTCGGGGTCCATCAGCCCGGTGGGCCGCACGATCTGCTCCACCACCTGCTTCGAGACCTTCAGCTCGTACGGGCTCGGGGTGGCCGACATGAAGACGACCTGGTTGACCTTCTCGCCGAACTCCTCGAACCGCAGCGGCCGGTTGTCCATGGCGGACGGGAGCCGGAAGCCGTGCTCGACGAGCGTCTCCTTGCGGGAGCGGTCGCCCTCGTACTGCCCGTGCAGCTGCGGGATCGTGACGTGGCTCTCGTCCAGCACGCAGAGGAAGTCCTCGGGGAAGTAGTCGAGGAGGGTGTACGGCGCCTGGCCGGCCGCGCGACCGTCGAGGTAGCGGGAGTAGTTCTCGATCCCGGAGCAGGACCCGACCTCGCGCATCATCTCGAGGTCGTACGTGGTGCGCATCCGGAGCCGCTGCGCCTCGAGGAGCTTGTTGTGGTCCTCGAGCCACTTGAGCCGTTCGGCCAGCTCGCCTTCGATGCCCTCGACCGCGCGGCGCAGCTGATCCTCCTGGGTGACGTAGTGCGACGCGGGGAACAGCACGAGCGTGTCGAGCTCTTCGACGATCTCGCCGGTGAGCGGGTCCACCGAGGCGATCCGCTCGACCTCGTCGCCGAAGAGCTGCACCCGGATGCCGCGCTCCTCGTAGGCCGGATAGATCTCGATGGTGTCGCCGCGCACGCGGAACTTGTTGCGGACGAACGACGCGTCGTTGCGCTCGTACTGCAGCTCGACCAGGCGGCGCAGGATCTCCCGCTGGTCGCGTGACTCGCCCACCCGCAGGGTCAGGAGCTGGGTGGAGTAGGTCTCCGGCGAGCCGAGCCCGTAGATGGCGGAGACACTGGCCACGATGACCACGTCCCGCCGGCTCAGGAGGGCGCTCGTGGCCGAGTGGCGCAACCGGTCGATCTCGTCGTTGATCGACGAGTCCTTCTCGATGTAGGTGTCCGTGGACGGGAGATACGCCTCGGGCTGGTAGTAGTCGTAGTAGGAGACGAAGTACTCCACCCGGTTCTTCGGGAAGAACTCCCGGAATTCCGAGGCGAGCTGCGCGGCCAGGCTCTTGTTCGGGGCCAGGATCAGCGTGGGCCGCTGCACCTCGGCGATGAGCCCGGCGATCGTGAACGACTTCCCGGACCCGGTGATGCCCAGCAGCGTCTGGTATCGGTCCCCCCGCTCCACGCCGGCAGCCAGCTCCGCGATCGCGCGCGGCTGGTCCCCGGCCGGGGAGAAGTCTGAGACGAGCTCGAATTCCGCCACCAGGTCACCCTAACGGCAGGGTGGGACATCTATTCCGGCCTTCCGAAGATCTCCGCCGGCCGGCCGGTGCCCCGCGGCCGTCCCAGAAGCCGTTGGCTCAGCCCTTGGCGGCGAGGAGGCGTTGCAGGTCCGCCCAGAGCACGTCCACCTGAGCCGCCAGCTCCTCCCGGGAACCGTCGTTGTGCAGGAGATGGGTCGCGACCGCCCGCCGTTCCTCGTCGGTGGCCTGCGCGGCCATCCGGGCTTCCGCATCGGGCCGCGGGACGCCCCGGATCTCGAGCCGCTCGAGGCGCAGCTCCCGCGGGGCCTCGACCACGATGACGGCCTCGTAGCCCCGTTCGGCGGCCTTCTGCGACTCCACGAGAAGCGGCACGTCGTTCACCACGATCGAGTCCGGCGGCGCTTCGGTCATCTCGCGGACGAACTCGGCGCCGATCGCCGGATGGGTGATCGCCTCGAGCGCGAGGCGCGCCTCCTCGCTGGCGAACGCCTTCGCGGCCAGGGCCGGCCGGTCCAGGCGGCCGTCCGGTCCGAGCACGTCCGGCCCGAACCGCTCGACGATCGCGGCGAGGGCCGGCTGGCCCGGCTCCACCACCCGGCGCGCGATGACATCGCCGTCGATCACGATTGCGCCACGTTCCGTGAGCAGCTCGGCCACCGTGGACTTCCCGGCGCCGATACCTCCCGTCAAGCCCACGAGCAGCACGGCCGAGGATCCTACGGGAAGGCACAGCTCCGGATTTCTCCGGCAGTCCGCCTCCGAGACCAGCCGTGGTGGCAAACCAACCATTACGACCCGTACGGACAGATCACCCTATATGTAGGCTTCTGTCGGCTTGAGGAAGGAACCTTGGCCCAGACCCGCACGCAGCTGCAGAGTCCGACCGCGTCGCCCCCGCGCCCCGCGGGTCGCGGCCGCCGTGAGGAGCTGAGCCGCCCGAAGGGCACTCGCAACACCCGGCTCGGGCCTCGGCTCGATCCTCGTTCCGTCACCGGGCTCGGCCGCCTCGGCCCGCTCGTGACGTTCCTCCGGTGGGCCAGCCTCGCGGTCGCCGTCGCGCTCGTGCCCACCACCGCCGACCCGACCGACCCGACGCTGCTGATCGCGATCGGCGTGCTCTTCGCCAACACTCTCTTCCGCACCCTGCGCCCGCTGCGCCTGCAGCCGGCCACGTGGCGCGCCGAGGCCCTCCTGCTCGCGGACCTCGCGCTCCCGGTCGTCCTCATCACGCTGACCGGCACGTGGGCCAGCCCACTCATCCTCACGCCGCTCCCGACGGTCATCCTCGCCGCGTACGGCTGGGGTTACCGCGAAGGTGTCGCGGCCGCGGTGCTCATCGGCGCCACGATCGGCATGGTCGACGTCCTCTCCGGTGTGTCGGAAGACGCGTTGCGCACCGGTGTACTCGCGTCCGTGGTCGTGGTCCTCGCCGCCCTCGTCGGCGGCTTCACGCGCCAGCTCTGGCTGGAGGCCGAGAAGCGGCAGCAGGAGAGCCAGGACCAGATCACGCGCATGACGGTCGCCAACGAGCTGCTCCACAAGCTGCATTCCGTTGTGCAGACGTTGCCGTCGTCACTGGACCTGAGTGACGTCATCACCTCCGCGCAGGAGCGGATCCGCGAGCTCGTCGACTCGACCGTCGCGGTCGTGATCGTGCCCGATGACACCTCGGACCTCTGGCGGGTCGAGCTCTCCGAAGGCACGCGCCTTCCGGCCACACTGCTTCCGGCCGAGCTCCCACTCGTTCTCACCCGCGCGCTCGCCACGAACGGCGTGGTACGCGTGAACGACCTCATCGTCGGCTCCGACGCCGCGTGCGGCACCACCAGCCGCAGCGTGCTCGCTACTGCCTTGCGCGCCCACGACCGGGTCGTCGGGCTCGTCTCGATCGAGCACCACGACGCCGACGCGTACACCGAAGAAGACGCGAGCCTCATCGCCGGTCTCGCCTCGTCGCTCGCGCTCGCGGTCGACAACGCGCGCTGGTTCTCACGGCTCCACACGCTCGGGGCCGAAGCCGAACGCGCCCGCATCGCCCGGGACCTCCATGACAACGTCGCCCAGTCGTTGGCCTACGTCGGGTTCGAGCTGGATCGTCTCGCCACCGCCCAGGAGGATCCCGAGCTGCGCGAGCTCCAGCAGGTCGTGCGGGGCGTGGTGGCCGATCTACGCGAAACGCTCTATCAGCTCCGCGCGACCGTGAGCGAGAACCAGGACCTCGTCGAGGTCGCCCGGGACTACATCACCCGCTGGTCGAGCCGTACCGGGATCGACTCCGAGTTCTCGCCGAGAACCGGCGGGCGCCGGGTTCCGCTCCAGGTGGAGCAGGAACTCTGGCGGATCCTGCAGGAATCCCTTACCAACGTCGAGCGGCATGCCGATGCCTCTCATGCGTGGATCACTTGGAGGATCGGTGAAGGCCAAGCACAACTCGAGATTCGTGACGATGGTCGCGGCATGAAGACCGACACCGGCGCCCGCGAGCGCTACGGCCTCGTCGGCATTCGCGAGCGCGCGGACGCCGTCGGCGCCCAGGTGACGCTCGCGAGCCAACCCGATTGCGGAACGACCGTGCTCGTTGAGCTGGAGGTACCCGAATGAAGACCGTGGTGATCGCAGACGACCACCAGCTCCTGCGCCAGGCGCTCCGCCGCGCACTCGAAGACGCGGGCTTCAAGGTGGTGAGCGAGGCCGGCGACGGCGAGGAAGCAGTGCGGCTCGTCGCGCTCGACCGCCCCGACGTCGTGGTGATGGACGTCACCATGCCGGTGCTCGACGGGATCGAGGCGACCCGGCGCATCCACGCCGCCACGGGTGAGACCCGGGTGCTCGTCCTGACCATGCACGACGAAGACTCACTACGCGTGAAGGCCCTCCGGGCCGGCGCGGTTGGTTTCCTGACGAAGGACTGTGCCATGCAAGAAGTCGTCGAGACAGTACGACGCGTCGCCGAGGGCGACACGGTGTTCTCGCCCGAGATCGCCGCGGCGATGATGGCCGAGTTCCCCGTCAAGGCCGAGAGCTTCACCAATGGTGACGAGCCGGATGTCGTCGAGTCGCCGCTCACCAAGCGCGAGCGCGAGATCCTGCAGCTCGTCGCCGACGGTCACTCCACCGCCGAGATCGCGCGGTCACTCTTCATCAGCGCGAAGACGGTGAAGAACCACCTCGCGTCGATCTACGCGAAGCTCGACTCCCGCGACCGGACCCAGGCGGTCCTGAGCGGGATGCGGCTGGGGATCGTGCAGCTCCAGTAGGAGCCGCGCGAACAACTAGGCGAGCTCCCCCGGAACCTCGGGCGCAGCCGCAACCTCGGGTGCTGTCGCATCCTCGGGCGCGGCCGCAACCTCGGGCTCGCTCGGCGGTTCCGCCGCAGCTGCCTCCGGCGCGGCGGAACCGGCCACGGGCGGCGGCGGCGTGGCGTCACCTTCCGCAACGGAACCCGCGACCGCACCTTCGCCGCCCTCGGCACCGGGTTCACCTTCGCCCTCGGTGTAGTCCGGGCCGATGTAGTTGCCCTGCTCGTCGTAGGCGTGCTCACCGAACTGGTCCTGGTACTCGGCGGCGACGATGCCACCTTCGGCGGCCTGCTTGATCGACAGCGAGATGCGGCGGCGGTCCAGGTCGATGTCGATGATCTTGACCCAGAGCTCCTCGCCGGGTGTGACGACCTGCTCCGGCGCCTCGACGTGGTGCACGGCCATCTCGGAGATGTGCACCAGCCCCTCGATGCCGTCGCCCACCTGCACGAACGCACCGAACGGCACCAGCTTCGTGACCCGCCCGTAGACGAGCTCGCCGACCTGGTGACCGGTGGCGAACTCCTGCCACGGGTCCTGCTGCGTGGCCTTCAACGAGAGCGAGATGCGCTCCCGGGAGAGGTCCACGTCGAGCACCTGCACCGTGACCTCGTCGCCCACCTGCACCACGGAGCTCGGGTGGTCGACGTGCTTCCACGAGAGCTCGGACACGTGCACGAGGCCGTCCATGCCGCCGAGGTCCACGAAGGCACCGAAGTTCACGACCGAGGACACCACGCCCTGGCGGATCTCGCCCGGCTTGAGGTTGGCGAGGAACTCGTCTCGCTGCTCGCGCTGCGTCTCTTCGAGGTAGGCGCGACGGGAGAGCACAACGTTGTTGCGGTTCTTGTCGAGCTCGATGATCTTGCACTCGATCGTGCGACCGACGTACGGCTGCAGATCGCGCACGCGCCTCAGGTCCACCAACGACGCGGGCAGGAAGCCGCGCAGCCCGATGTCCAGGATCAGGCCGCCCTTGACGACCTCGATGACCGGACCGGAGACGACGCCTTCTTCTTCCTTGATCTTCTCGATCGTCCCCCACGCGCGCTCGTACTGCGCGCGCTTCTTGGAGAGGATGAGCCGGCCGTCCTTGTCCTCCTTCTGGAGGACGAGTGCCTCGAGCACCTCGTTGAGCTGCACGACCTCGTGCGGATCCACGTCGTTGCGGATCGAGAGCTCCTTGGACGGGATGACGCCCTCGGACTTGAACCCGATGTCGAGGAGCACCTCGTCCGAGTCGATCTTCACCACCGTGCCGGTGACGAGCCCACCTTCGTCGAACTCGACCAACGTCGCGTCGATCGCGTCGGACAGCGACATGCCGCCGAGATCGTCGAAGACGACGTCGTTCGTTCCACCGTCCTCGGCCAGGTCCTCCATGGCTTCGTCGGCGCCGCTGCTCGCGGTGCCGTTCTCGGCCGGGGTCTCCGGTGCGGCGCTCTCGGTTGCGGTGGTGGTCGGGGTGCTCTCGGGTGCGGTCTCGGTAGCGACGGCACCGGTAGCGGGGGCGTCGGCCGGACTTACGGCCTGCTCGTGATCGGACAAGGGGGAGGTCTCCTGGAATATGGACGGTCGGGCGTCGCGGGATCCGTGAAGGACGAGACGACGCGTGGACTACGGGCTCCGAATGGAGCCAATTGAGGCTACAGGGCTTCTGACCGGCGTGCGAGCAGGAGGAGCTCGGGATGATCGAGGGTCGGCTCGGCTGTCGCGTACCGCCCGGGTTGCACCCCGTGGATCCCGCTCACCGCAAGCCCGCTCGCTCGCGCGATCAGCGACAGCTCCCGGACGGTGAAGCAGGTCGTCCAGAGGTCGAAGACCCGCTCCTGACCCTCCGGGTTGCGGACGTGGGCGTGCTCGTGGAGCACCCCGGTTCGAGGGTCGAAGTCCTCTCCGTCCTCCAACCACCGGAGCGCAAACGCGGTGGAGAACGCGCTCACCGCCACCGTTCCCCCGGGACGAACTGTCCGGCCGATCCGCCGGATGACGTCCTCCTCGTGGTCCCCGCCGAGCAGCCCGAACCCGCCCTGGCAGAGGCAGATCGCGGCATCGAACTCGGAATCGAAGGCCAGCTCCCGCACGTCGAGGACCTCGAAGGTGGCGGGGAGATCCTCGGCTTCGGCCGCCCCCCGGGCCAGGTCGACGAACTCGGGCGAGAGGTCGACGCCGTGGACCGCGATGCCGCGCCGGGCCAGGGCGAGCGCGTGGCGGCCCGGCCCGCACCCGACGTCGAGGACCTTCGTCCCGGGCTCGAGCCGGAGCGTGTCGACGAGGAACTCCACCTCCTGCTCGGTCCCCTTCGTGAAGGAGTTCCGGAGATAGGCGGTCCCCAGGTACGCCGCGACCTCGTTGAACCACGGTCCGGTCGGCACAGGCTTCACGCCGTCACGCTATTTCGGCTCCGCGGGGAGCGGTGGGCCGTGCCCAGACGCGAGTCTGGGATCGCGATCCCGGCCCGCGACTCCCTCCGGACGGGTCCGTTCATCTCGCGCGTCCGGTGGTCGGCCCAACACATTGCGCGCGATGTGTGGCGGGGAGGTAGATCGCAGTCGACGGGAGGGTGAATTCGGTGGGAGGCTGTGGACAACCTCGGACCAGGGAAGGTCTGTTGATCAGATCCACGGACATGGAAAACGAAGTGCCCCAGGAGGCCCCGCCGGAGCGGGCTCTCTCCAGGGGTCGAGGCTGGGAGTGGGTCCGGGCGATGAGACGGTTTATGCGGCGTCTGCACCTCATCACCCCAGAAGACCGTTTGCTGAACGGCTTGCTCCTGCTGACCGCGGTGGCGCTCGTGGTGGTCGTCGTGTGGAAGATCGGCGCCGCGGACCGCACGGATGCCGCCTCGGAGGTCCGGGCCGAGAGCATCGTGAGCTCCACCTCCACCACGACCTCCACGACGACCACGACCACCACCACCGTCCCGGTGGCCGCGCCCGCCAACCCGGTCGTCGCGCCGGCGCCCACCGCGCCGCCCGCCACCACCGCCACCACCACGGCTCGTCACAAGACGACGAGCCCGACGACCGCGGCGCGCCGCGTCGCGCCCGCGCCGGCTCCGGCGCCGGCCACCAGCCCGCCACCCGTCGTCACCTCGCCGCCGCCCACCACGCCCCCGACAACGGTGCGGACGCTGCCCCCCGGCCAGGGCGAGAACTAAGCGAACGGTAAAAAAGATCGGGTGTGAATGGCGATGCCACAGGCGACACGCCATCATGGAGACCTGCTCATCGAGGGGGGGTCGGCACTCGGATGACGCTGGTGATTCTCGTCGCGATCGTGGCGGTCCTGGGCTGGGTCATCTGCTTCCCCTTCGTCGCGCGCGGCACGGCCGACCTCGCTCGCATCCCCGGCCCGATCTGGCGGATCACCGGCTACCAGAGCCGCAAGAACTGGCGGCTCGCGATGCAGATCGGCTACCTGCTCGCCGGTTGGCCCGGGCTCGGGGCGGTCTTCGCCTGGCGGCGCAGCGAGACGCGCCTGGTGCTGCGGGACGAGTGGCAGATCATGATCGAGGAGCGGCGCGCCCGCCGCGAGATCGTCCTGGCCCGCTACGAGGACGAACCGGGCGACGTCAGCCCGTCTCCCTGACGGTCACTTCGCCACAGCCCAATTCGTTCCGAAGCCGAGGTCGACCACGAGCGGGACCCGCAGCTCGATGACCGACTCCATCACCTCGTGCACGAGCGCTTCTATCGTCTCGCGCTCCTCCAGCGGGACCTCGAACACGAGCTCGTCATGCACCGTGAGGATCATCTGCGTGCGGAGCGCCTGCTCGTCGAGCGCCCGGTCCACGTCCACCATCGCGAGCTTGAAGATGTCTGCGGCGGACCCCTGCACCGGCGCGTTCTGCGCCATGCGCTCCCCCATCTGGCGGATGCGGAAGTTGTCCGACGCGAGCTCGGAGATCTGGCGGCGGCGGCCGAGGATCGTCGTGGTGTACCCGCGCGTGCGCGCCTCGGCGACCGTCCGCTCCATGAACTCGTGCACGTTCGGGAACGACTCGAAGTAGCTGTCCAGGATCTCGCGGGCCTGATCGGTCGGGATGTCGAGGCGCTGCCCCAGCCCGTACGCCTCCATGCCGTACGCCAGGCCGTAGTTCACGACCTTGGCGAAGCGGCGCTGGAACTCGTCGACGCTCTTCTCGTCGACACCGAACACCTTGGCCGCCGTGATCGTGTGCACGTCCTTGTTGCTGGCGAACGCGTCGATGAGCCCGGGGTCCTCGGCGAGGTGGGCCAGGATGCGCAGCTCGATCTGCGAGTAGTCGGCGGTGAGCAGCCCGTTGCCCTCGTCGGCGATGAAGGCCCGCCGCATCTCCCGGCCACCCGCCGTCCGAACCGGGATGTTCTGGAGGTTCGGGTTCTCGCTCGAGATGCGCCCGGTGGTGGTGGCGATCTGGTTGAAGGTCGCGTGGATCCGGCCATCGGGGCCGATGAGCGGCGGGAGCGCGTCGGCGTAGGTGCTGCGGAGCTTCTCGACCTCCCGGTACTTCATCAGGTCGTCGAGGATCGGATGCGCCTTCGCGGCCGCCATCTTCTGCAGCGAGTCTGCGTCGGTTGACGGCCCGGTCTTCGTACGCTTGATCGGGGTGAGCTCGAGCTTCTCGAACAGGATGCGGCGGAGCTGGGGAACGGAGTTCACGACGAACGGCTCGCCCGCATGCGTGTGGATGCGCCGCTCGAGGTCGTCGCACTGGTCCTGCAGGTCCGAACGGAGCTCCTCGAGGAACTCCCGGTCGATGCGCACGCCCGCGTCTTCCATCCGGGCGAGGACGTGGACCAGCGGCCGCTCGACCCGCTCGTAGAGCTCGAACAGCTCGCGCTTCTCCAATGCGTCGGCCAGCGCACTCGCGAGCCGCAGCACGGTGATCGCGCGCCGGCCGGTCTCCTCGGGGCCGGCGTCGCCGTCGAGGTCGAGCGTCCCCTCCTCGCGGTCCGGGGACCGGAGCTCGAGTGCGAGGAACCGCAACGCGAGCTGTTCGAGGTCGTACTTCCCTTCCCCAGGATCCAGGAGGTAGGCCATCAGCGCGGTGTCGAGATCGAGGGACTGCACGTCGACGCCGGCCGCGCGCGTGAGCCCGTGCATCAGCTCCTTGGCGCGATGCGCGACGAGCGGCGGGCCCTTGGTGCCGATCAGCTCGCCCAGCTCCGCTCGGACGGCGCGGTCCTGCAGGGAGTCGGCGTGGAGGTAGACGGCATCTTCGTCCGAGTCGGTGATCGCCAACCCCTGCAACGGCGCGTGGGCGGCGAGCCCGTCCCAGCGCGGCTCGATCGCATACCGCTGCCCGTGCGCCGCGACCTCATGGAGGTGCTCGACGATCTCATCGGCGGACCGCAGCACGCGCACCGTCGCTTCGAGCGTCTCACCCTTCGGAGCGGCCTCGGCCTCCTCCCCGATCGCGTCCAGGAGCCGTGGGTACAGCGTGCGGAACTCGAGCTGCTCGAAGAGCAGCCGGACCGCTTCGTGGTCCCACCCGCCCATCCGCAGGTCGTCGGGGTCGTATTCGAGGTCCAGGTCGGTGCGCAGCTTCGACATCTCGCGGTTGTGGAACACCTGGTCGTGGAACTCGGCGAGGTTCTGCTTCTGCTTCGGCGGCAGGTCCTCCAGGTGCTCGAAGATCCCTTCGAGGTTCCCGTAGGCGTTGATGAGCTTCGCCGCCGTCTTCTCGCCGATCCCCGGGACGCCGGGAAGGTTGTCGCTCGTGTCCCCGCGCAACGCCGCGTAGTCCCCGTACTGCAGCGGGGTCACACCGGTGCGCTCGAGGATCCCGGCCTCGTCGTAGAGCGCGTAGTCCGAGACGCCGCGCTTGTTGTAGAGCACCTTGATGTAGGGGTCGTGCACCAGCTGGTACGAGTCGCGATCTCCGGTCACGACGATCACGTTCATGCCCTGCGCGCCGGCTCGCACCGCGAGCGTGCCGATCACGTCGTCGGCCTCCACCCCCGGGACTTCGAGCATCGGGACCGCCAGCGACTCGAGCACCTGGTGGATGAGCGGCAGCTGGCCGCGGAAGAGGTCGGGGGTCTCCTTGCGACCGGCCTTGTACGTCGCGTCCATCTCCTTGCGGAAGGTGGGCGCGGCGGCGTCGAAGGCGACCGCGAGGTGGTCGGGCTTCTCGTCACCGAGCACCTTGATCAACATCGACGTGAAGCCGTACACCGCGTTCGTGACCGTGCCGTCCGAGGTCGCGAGGTCCGTCGGCAGCGCGTAGAACGCCCGGTACGCGAGCGAGTGCCCGTCGAGGAGCAGCAGCTTGCTCATGCGTTCCGTGCTCCGCTCACGCGCGCATGCTACGTGCCCGCCGCCGGGCGACCATTGGTCGACTCGAGATACGGCAGCAGCCATTCGGACACCCACACCGCGCCCGCGGGCGAGAAGTGCGCCCCGTCGAGCGGCCGGAGCACCAGCCCGTCGACCTCGGACGGACAGGGCGGGCCGCCCGGGCACACCTGGCCGGCCAGGTCCACCACGGTGACGTCACCGGGGTGCCGCGCCGCGAACTTCACCAGGAGGTTGTCGAGGTGGGCGAAGCTCTCGTCCTCGTTCGCCTGCGAGCTCTCCTGGAGGCGGTGGAACCTCGCCGCGGCGCTCGGGGCCTGCGTAGCGATGACCACACGCGCTCCCTGCCGGGTCAGCTGCGCCAGCACCTTGTCCATCCGCCGGGTCATCTCTCGCTCCCACGCCGGGGTACCGGACCGGAGCGTCCGCCCGCCCACCTCGATGTCCGCCCGCTCCCAGGTGGAGAGCCAGAGCACGACGTTCGGTCGATGGCGCAGCGCGGGCCGGAGCGCAGCCTGGGTGAGACCGGGGCAGGCATCCGATCCGGGTGCCGTGAAGGCGTCTCCCGGCGCGATCTTGCCGCTGGCGATCCCGCACGCGATGACCGCGGCCTGGTCGACCTGCAGGCCCGCGGCGCGGCCGACCACGGCGAGACCGGGCTGCACGCTGCACGCGACCGAGTCGCCGACGAGCAGCACGCGGAGCTTCGGGCCCCGTTCCACCCGACGGCTCGACGCCTGGAGTGCGCGCTTCGCCGCGCGGGTCTCGTCCGGTCGCGGCTGCGGGCAGGCGACCGGATCCGGCCCGAGCCCGAAGTAGGTCGGGGGCTTCGTGGCCCCGGCCGTCGAGATCAGCAGGGTCAGCCCCACCAGCACCACACCGGCGGGCAGCACCCAGCGCACGTTCGGCCGGACGGACCAGCCGCGGCGGATCGGCCGCTCCACCAGGTAGTACGACGCGGTGGCGAACGCGAACGTGACCGCGAGCCGGATCGCATTGAGCAGGGTCGGCCCCACGTCGAGCCGCCACCACACGAGCCAGATGTCGATCGGCCAGTGCCACAGGTAGAGGCCGTACGAGATCATCCCGATCCAGCGCAATGGCCGCAGCGAGAGCGGCGACCGGATCAGTCCGGGGCCGGGTTGCACCGCGGCCGCGATGACGGCCGCGACGGCGAGCGCGTACGCCAGCGAGCCGAGGCCGTAGTAGCCGGGCTCGACGTCGTGGACCTGGAACCACGCCCAGATGATCCCGACGGCGCCGACGACGCCGAGCACCTGGATCGAGATCCGTGCGCGCGGCGTCTTCGGCTGCCAGACGAGCAGGAGCAGCGCGAGCAGGCATCCGACGAGCAGGGTATGGGCGCGGGAATCGGTTCCGTAGTACGCGCGCGACGGGTCGTCGGCGCGGAACAGCGCGTCCATGAGATACACCGAGGCGATGATCCCGGCGCCGCAGACGATCGCCAGCACGCGCAACCGTCCCCGCCCGAGGCGGAGGCAGCCGAGCACCACGAGCGGCCACACCAGGTAGAACTGCTCCTCGATCGCGAGGGACCAGAGATGCCGGAACGGAGACGGCGAGGTGAAGAGGTCGAAGTACGACTGGCCCGCCGCGATGAACCGCCAGTTGGCCACGTAGAACAGGCCGGCGAGCCCGTCGAAGCGCAGGCGATCGAGCTCGTAGCTCGGCATCGCGATCACGCCGTAGACGGCTACGAACACGATGACGAGCAGCAGCGCCGGCAGGAGCCGGCGGACCCTGCGGCCCCAGAACGCCAGCAGGCCGATGGACTGCGCCCGCTGCCACTCGAGGACGAGCAGCGTCGTGATCAGGAAACCGGAGAGGACGAAGAACGCGTCGACGCCGAGGAAGCCGCCCTTCGCCCACTTGTACGCGTCGTGGTACGCCATGACCGCGAGCACGGCCAGCGCACGGATGCCGTCGAGCGCGGGCTGGTAGGCGAACCCGGAGTCGCGCTCGGTCGGTGACCCGGTCGGCTCAGGCAGGAGGCTCGAGGTCTCCGTCTACGACGAGCTTGGCCACCTCGTGCACCTTGCAGCGCCGGTTCATCGCCTCGTTGCGGAGGAAGATCCACGCGTCCTGCTCGTTGCGACCGAACCGGTCCATGAGGATGCCCTTCGCCCGGTCGATGATCTTGCGCGCCTCGAGCCGCTCGGCGAGATCGCCGACCTCGGACTCGAGGCTCGTGAGCTCCGCGTGCCGGCCGAGCGCGACCTCGATCGCGGGGATGAGGTCGCTCTTCTGGAACGGCTTGACGATGTAGCTCATCGCACCCGCGTCGCGCGCCTGCTCCACGAGATCGCGCTGCGAGAACGCGGTCAGGATCAGCACTGCGGCGAGGCGCTCCCCCGCGATGTGGCGCGCCGCGGACAGGCCGTCGAGCCCGGGCATCTTGATGTCCAGGATCGCGAGGTCGGGATTCAGGGTGCGGGCCAGCTCGACGGCTTCGTCGCCCCTGCCGGTCTCCCCGACGACCTCGTAGCCCTCTTCCTCGAGGAGCTCCTTCAGGTCCAGGCGGATGATCGCCTCGTCCTCGGCGATAACGACGCGAGTCGGTTGGTCGGGTGTACTGGGCACGGGGCAGTCCTCAGCGGGTAGTGAGCTCGGCGGCCATCCGGTCGAGCAGGTCATCCTGCTCGCGCAGGAGGGCCGCGATCGAATGGGCGACCGCATCGCGCTGGCGGGCCATGGCGTCGGCGTGCTTCTGAGCTTCCCGCGCCTCCGCCTCGCCGAGCGGCGTCTCGGAGACCAGGGCCCGCAGGCGGGCGTCTTCGGCTTCTTCCTCGAGGAACGTCAGCTGCTCCTCGGTGACGGCAAGCTCCGCCCGCATGCGCTTCACGCGCTCGCTGACGTCCACGAGGCGCCGCTTCAAGAGAGATTGGCTCACGAGCGCAGTCTACGGGCCCCACTGGCCGGCGACACGGGCAGACGGGCCAGAATGGGCGCCGTGACGAGCCATGCGATCTTCACCGCCGAGCACGACGAGCTGCGTGAGGCAGTTCGCCGCTTCGTGGACAAGGAGCTCCGACCCCACGTCGACGAGTGGGAGGAGGCCGGGTTCTTCCCCGACGACGTGTTCCGCCGCTGCGGTGAGCTCGGGTTCCTGGGCCTGCACTACCCCGAGCGCTGGGGTGGGTCCGGGGGCGACCTGACGTCCGGCCTGGTGTTCGTCGAGGAGCTCGCGCGCTGCGGATGCGGGGGTCTGCCGATGGCGATCTCGGTGCAGACCCACATGTGCACCCCCGCGCTCGCCGAGTTCGGGAGCGACGAGCTGCGGGAGCAATGGCTCCGGCCCGCGATCACGGGCGACAAGATCGGCGCCATCGCGATCACCGAGCCCGACGCCGGCTCGGACGTCGCCAACATCACGACCCGTGCCGTCCGTGACGGCGACAGCTGGGTGATCAACGGTCGGAAGATGTTCATCACGAACGGATTGCGCGCCGACTTCCTCACCTGCGTCGTCCAGACCGAGCCGGGTTCGGGCCACCGCGGCATCTCGCTCTTCATCGTCGACACGTCACTGCCCGGCGTCTCCGTGTCGCGCAAGTTGGCCAAGCTCGGGATGCTGTCGAGCGACACCGCGGAGATCGCGCTCGACGACGTCGCCGTTCCCCATTCGGCGCTGGTCGGCACGGATACCGGGCAGGGCTTCGCGCAGCTCATGTGGCAGCTGCAGTACGAACGGCTGTCCGGCGCGGAGGGCTCGATCGGCGCCGCGCAGGAGATCCTGGACCAGACCATCGAGTACGCACGCGAGCGCCGCGCGTTCGGCCGGCCGATCGCGGATCACCAGGTGATCGCGCACAAGCTCGCCGATGCCGCGACAGAGCTCGAAGCGGCCCGCGCGTTGGTGTACTCGGTCATCTGGCGGATCCAGCAGGGCGAGTACCCGGTGGCGGAGATCTCCATGGCCAAGAAGTACGCGGCGCAGGTCGCGCACCGGCTGATCGACGCGTGCCTCCAGGTCCACGGCGGCGCGGGCTACATGGCCGAGTTCCCGGTGAGCCGCGCCTACCGGGACTCCCGCCTCTGGCGCATCGGCGCCGGCACGGACGAGATCATGAACGAGGTCATCGCCAAGCGCCTGGGAATCTCCTCCGGGGCCTGAGATCCACCACCGTTCACGGCACGATCATGAGGCTCAGAGCCCATGCAACGTGCCGGGAATGACGCGTTCAGCAGAATCGGGAAAGCTGTTCTCGAAGCTTTGGCGGCAGCCGCTTCTTCGCCTTCTCGCAGTCGGCGACCACGGGGGCAGTCTTGACTTCGTCGACCCCGGCCAGCCGCTCGAGAGAACGCGCCAGACGACGCGCGGCACCATCGACGGGCACGATCCGGAACGACATCGGCAGGACCAGCGGATCAACGGTGGCGACCAAGTCAGGTTGGTCAGCGAAGAGCCGTCCGAACTCGCGGTAGGCATCCTGTTGCGATACGAACGTGAACTTCCGTACCAAGCGCGATCGTGCGAGCGCAGTTCGCACCGCATCGATCTGCTCGGAGGTAGCACGAGCTCGCATGAATGCTTCCATCTCGACGGGGCGCGCGGATCGGGTTTCGTGCGAAGAGGTGTCCTTCGAGGTGCCGCCCGTGCAACCCGCGGCCAGGGCGACGGTGAGCACCACGCCGAGCCAAGCCCGCCCCATGCTCCGGAATGGTAGGGCCGTCCCGAGGAGGCGCTCTGCTCCCGCTGGCTACGTGCAGCCACGTTGGCGAGAGAATGATGCGTTCGGCGGAACCGAGAAAGGCGCACAACGGCCGCAGCTAGCCGACCGCCGCGACCACCAGGTTCGCCATGAGCTCGGATCCCGCTGCGCTGAGATGGAGACCGTCGGCCTGGTGGAGTGAGGGGTCGTAGGTCGTGCCACCAAACGCGGTCCAGGCGTCCACGAACCCTCCCGAGGGCGCGAGCTTCGAGTAGATCGCGTTCAGTCGCGGAACGATCCGAGCACCGGGGTCGATCCTCAGGGAGACGCTCGGATTGAGGACCCAGATGAAGCGGGCGCCGTTCTTCGTCAGGATCTTCTGGGCCTGTTTCGCGGCCCGTTCCCACCGGCTGTAGAAGGCCTCGGTTCCGTACCCGAGCTGTGGCCGACACGGTGGTACTCCGGCCTGAGTGAGCAAGTTGTAATTCCCCTTGTTCTGGTAGACGACCACATCTGGCTGAACAGTCCTCAGCAACCGCCTCGCGTAGCGACCGTGGCACTTGTCGGAGTCGAGGAGCCCACTGCCGCCAATGTAGGCAACGGTCACCTGATAGCCCCGCAGCCGTAGTTGCGTGGCCGCACCGGGGCCATAGTTCCCGGTGAGGGAATCGCCGACCAGCAGCACCCGCGGCGGTCCCGGCGCACGAACCTTCTGCTTGACCGCGCCGGCGACTGTAGGTGCGGCGAGCGTCACCGAGACCAGCAGCGTCAGTGCGACCACCATGAGCCGCTTCACTTCCCGCTTCTCGAATCGCATCTTTTGCATTCCGGTTCCCCCTGCCTACGAATGCCGCCTACCCGAAGAAGACGTGAGCGGCGGGCTTCGGCGCGTAGTTCCGGTCGAAAGGCAGCGCCGATCCGGCGGCCCCGTCGGTCCACGAGGGCACCCACGAATAGCGGTCGGTAAATCCCCAGGTGGTCAAGGACCTGCAGTTCGGCGATTTGATGCACGCCCGGTAGATCAGCTTGTAAACCTTGGCTTGGTCCTTGAGGGCTTTCGCCGTCACCGGTCCAAACAAGCGGACGTCCATCTCGGTGATAGCGACGTCAAGACCGAGCTTCGCGTAGGTCCGCATCGTGCGACCGATCTGACCGGCCGAGGGTCGTGAGTTCGTAGCGCCGAGCGGAGGACCAACCGGGATCTTGGATGTCGTCGTGTGCATCTCGAGACCCATCCCGTCGAGCGGCACACCACGCGCGAGGAAACCATGGACCATGTTCAACGCGAGGGTCTGCCTCCAGGCAGGAATCTCGCCGCCCATGTCGTTGTAGTAGAGCTTCGCGGTCGGGTCGGCAGCACGCGCGGTGCGGTAGGCGATGTCCAGGTACCCAGGGCCGATGCGGCTGTTGAACGGGTTGGGAACCGCGAAACCGACGGCCTCGCTCACAACGTTCCAGATCGCCACCCGGCCCGCGTACCGGCTGACAATTGTCCGGATGTGATTCTGAAGGATGGCGCTCATCTCGGCGGGAGAGAAGTTCCCGTCAGTCAACCAAGAGGGGTTCCCCGTCCACCACACCAGCGGCAGCCCCTGGACCTGCAGATGATGCCGGGAGGCGAAGTCCACGAGCGCGTCCATCGGAGCGAAGTTGAACACGCCCTGCTGCGGCTCGATCACGCTCCATTTCGTCGCGTTCTCCGGCGTGATCATGTGATAGTGGCTCAGCACCATATTGGCGTATTGAGAATCGCCACCGGTCAGCCGATCGAGCACTGCCGTACCCAGGACCGGTCGGGCTCCGATCGGCGCGGTGCTCGCTCCCGCGACGGTGGCGGGAACTGCGAAGGCCAGAAGAGACGCGGCTGTCGAGAGCATCAATCCTGCTGCTAAACGCTTCATCCTCTTCATCGCCCTGCCTCTCGTTGAGCACCTCCCGCCAACGACGGCAGATGCACCATCTCCCGTTCGACGGTAAACCCGCGCCTTCTGGCGCAGTAGAGCCCTTCGACCGACCTCCAGAGCCAAAGGGCCCTCCTTCATTTGCGCCAATGCACGAAGCGGCTCTCGACGCGCGCTTCTACGCGTGCCCTGGTCAGGACTCGCTGCGTGTGGCTCGATCGCCCAAACGGACAGTTCTCGCCAGTTCCTTGCCCGAGCCCCTGATGCGCTGCCCATTACTTTCCACCCGAGCAAACCACACCCACGAAATGCGGACATCGGCAAAATTGCCTAGACGACCAAACTTGGCGTCGGCTGTCAGAAAAACACGATCCCCGCGCACCGCCGGTCAACTTCCCAAACGTGCCCTACACTTCGGTGAGTTTCCTAAGGGCAGGAGGCTGTGCAGTGAAAGCGGCAGGCTGGCTTCACCCGGCCGCTGCAACGGCCGCCTGCGAGCCGTGCAGCGCGGTCGTCTCCGAGCACGTGCAGCGACTCGCGTCCAGCCACCAGCTCACGGTCCGCGAAGTACAGGTCGTTCGGCACGTTGCATGCGGAGCGAGCAACAGCGAGGTCGCCGCGCACCTGGGGGTGAGCGTCCGGACCATCGATTGTCATCTCCGCAACGCCTACCGCAAGCTGAACATCCACTCGCGCGTGCATCTCGCGCTGCTCGTGCACAATGAGTCGGTTTGAGGCCCCTGGGGCGCCTGGCGATCGTCCACCATTCTCTCCTTACCCCGGCGACCTGGCCTAACCTGCGGCTAAGTGTCACTGCACCCAATGGATTGGGGACCTGCAAGCATGGAGCGCTACTCCCGCCGTCTCGTTCGTCGTGCCCGCACCCGCACCCGCACGGTTGTCGCCGTCGCGATCGTCGTGGTCGTCGGCCTGTCCGTGTCAGTGGCAGCCGCGACCGACTCCCTGTTCCCGTTGCAGCCGGGTGACACCGTCGCGGTCGGGTGCAACGGGTCGTACCTGTCACAGGATCGCTTGAGCCCGACGGTCCGCAAGCTGACCTGCAACGACTCGACGAACACCAGCACGAGCACAAGCACGACGACGACAACGACGACGACCGGCCCGCCGATCATCGATGGCCAGCCACCTCCCGCGGTCACGGGTGGAGGGCTCTGGACCCGCGTCTTCGACGACGAGTTCAACGACACCCAGGTCGACACCACCCAATGGAACGTCCAGAACAACTCGACGTTCGGTTCAGGCAACAACGAGCTCGAGTGCTACATGGCCGCCAACACCACCGAGTCCGGCGGCAGCCTCAACCTCGTTGCCCAATCCGGCGACACGGGCTGTCCCGGCTACCGGGTCTCGTCAGGGATGGTCACTCAGCGAAACCAGGGCGGACCCCAGCGCTTCAGCTTCACGCACGGCTACATCGAAGCCCGCATCAAGGTCTCCCCGTTCACACCGGCGCTCTGGCCCGCGTTCTGGCTCGTCGGAGCCGAAGGCGCGCCCTCGTGGCCGGCGTACGGCGAGATGGACGTCGCAGAGATGTACGGACCGCACCCGGACTACGCCGAACCCAACTACCACGACCAGAACGGGGGCAAGGGCAACGCCGAGGTGCACGTCGGCGACCTCGCGAGCTACCACACGTACGCGATGAACTGGACGGCCAACCAGATCCAGTGGTTCTACGACGGAAACCTCGTCTCGAGCATCAGCGTGGCCAACAACTACCCCCACTCCGTCATCCTGAACCTCGCGGTGGGCGGCGACGGGCCCTCGTACTACGGAAGCCTCGGCGATCCGAGCTCGAGCCTGCCCTCCACCATGTCCGTCGACTACCTCCGGGTCTTCCAGTCCTAGATCGCGCCCACGCCGGGAATCCGCCGGCCGCCGAACGCTCGGCTTCCGATCGCGCTCTCAGGGTCGTGGGCCTCCGTGACGATCAAGCGGGCTCGGTACGGGACGGCGAGATCGAGCCGTCCCGCGCAACCGCGATCTGGAGGAACGATGAGCGTCGGAGAGAACCCGTTGGAGGACGAGCGGCGCGACCCCGGCCACGACCCGCAGCAGCACGTCGCACAGGTCTGGGCGGCCCCGATTGCCGATCTCGACTTCGACGGCTTGTTCCGGCTCGGGACCGCGTGTCTGGACGTGGCCGAGGCGACCGACGACCCCGAGCGAAGCGCCCTCCTCTGCGAGGTGGCGTTGACTCTTCTCGCCTACGCCGGCGGCAAGGACCCCGTGGTCGGTGAGCACATCGCAAGGCTGTGTGACCGCGAGCTGGCCACGGTCGCGCCGCAGTCGGAGATCGCCCGCGTCATCGCCGAGCTCGAGCGGCAGTTCCGCGCCCCCGCCTGATTCACTACGGCGCGAGCACTGCAGCTCCCGCGACCCACAGCGCCGAGACCTGGGCGGGGGTGAACGCCACCGGGTGCACCGCCGCCTCGTCGATGCTCCCACCGAAGAAGTAGGACAGCGGCACCTTCTTACCGTCGAAGTTCGTGCCGAACACCGTGTAGAAGTGCGCCAGATCGAGGTAGCCGACCCGGAAGAACGACACGCCGGTGTCGACGACGTTCGTCACGCCCAGCGTCTCGTTGAGGACGCCGTCCATGTACAAGGAGATCCTCGACCCGTTGAAGGTCGCCACCGCCTGGTGCCACTTGCCGTCGTTGTAGGTCGCCGTGCTCCGCACGAACGTGTTCGTCGGGTTGCCTACCGTGCCGCGGCGGATGCCGAACGCGACCTTGCCGTCGTTGTCCATCCAGATGGCGCGGTTCTCGCGGGAGCCGGCCCCGGTGGCCACGTTCGAGAACCCCATGATGGCGCCGCCGACATTGGTCGTCGTCTTGAACCACACCGACTGGGTGTACGGACCACTCGTCGCCATCGAGACGGTCGAGCGGATGTACCCGGACGAGCCGTTGGTCGTCAGCGCCTTCTCGCCGATGAGCGCTCCGGGCTGGGCTCGCGTCACACCGCCGACGACCACACCCGTCCGGTGATTCCCGGAGCTGTCCGACTGGGTGGTCCCGCCGCCGTTGAACCGCCAGAACAGCATCGGCTTCACCTGGCGCGCCGCGGACTGGTACACGGGCTGTTTCGTGCCGGTGACAAGCACCGGTGCCGACGCCGGCGACCGCGGGCTGCTCACCTTCCCGTCGTTCGCCACGATCTGGTACGTGTTGACCGAGCCCACCTTGCGGCCCTTGTCGATGAAGCGCAACGTGGGCAGCGACCACGGCCACGATTCCACCTTCACCCGGGCAATCGGGTTCGCACCACCGTTGCGGTACAACCGGTACGACAAGACACCGTCGTTGTTGTCGGCCACTCCCCGGCCCACGATCGCCACCGCGCCCGGTCCGGTCGCCATGACGGTCGGCGCGAGCGGAGTGTCCGGCACCGAGTTCCCGCCCGTCGGGCCGAAACGAGTCAGACCCTGCTGGTTCGCGCCGTTGACCTGTCCCTGGTCACCACCGACGAAGATCTGGGTGCCGTCCGTCGCCATCACCTGCGGACCCACGGTGGTGTCCGTACCGGGGCTCCCACCGTTCGTGTTGGGGCTCCAGTGCCCGAGCCGCCCGTCGACGATGCTGTGAACCTCGAGGCGGTGCCAGACGTTGAGCTTCGTCCTCGGGCCGGTGTACCCGCCCGGGTTCTTCGCGCAGTCATGGTTGTGCGAGCCGCGGTACAGCCAACCGTGCGCGACCGCCAACGAGGTCGACCCACCGAGGCACGAGTATTCGAAGTTCAGCGATCCGTCGGAGATGTTCGCCGAGTACACGCCTTCCCAACACCCGGGGCGCTGCGACTCCGCGGTGACATACGCGGTTGACCCCTCGGTGACGATGTCCGTCACGCGCGAGTCGCAACCGTCTCCATGAGACACTCTCGGCGCGACACCTTCCGCGTCCCAGGCGCGCAGCGAGCCGGTCGTCGGATCGAGCGATGCGATCGCGGCCTGGTTGTGGCCGTCGATCACGTCGTTCTCCCCGCCCACGAGGAGCCGGCTGCCGTCCGGCGCCAGCGCGCTCTCGGAGATCCGCTTGTCCGAAGACGCGTTGAACGTCGAGTTGACGTTGCCGGTGTTCACGCTGAGCCGGGCGATCCTGGTGCGCGACACGCCCTTCACATCCATGAAGTCGCCGCCGATGTACACGGCCGTATCGCTGGCCGTCACGGTCGCGACCGTCGAGTCCGCGTCCGCCGTCCACGAGGCGTCGAGCGTGCCGGCCGGGAGGTTGAGCCGGGCGACGTGCTGACGCCCCTGTCCGCCGACGCTGGTGAACGCGCCCACGACGTAAAGCTTCGTTCCGTCGGGCGACGCCGCGAGGTCCAGGATGCGCCCGTTCACGTTCGGGTTGAAGGCGGTGATGAGCGCGCCGGTGCTCGCGTCGAACGCGGCCAGGCGGTTGCGGGTCGTCTCACTCGTGCCGAGCGGAGCACCCGGTGGACGGACCCGGGTGAAGTCACCACCGGCGTAGACGACGCCGTTCGAGACTGCGAGAGCCCAGACGGTGTTGTTCGTCTGCCACATGCTCGAGGCGACCGCACTGACGGGCTGGTCCGCGATCACGGCCGAAGCCGGAGCGATCTCCATGGCGGTCAGGCCGGCCGAGAGGAGCAGCGCGCTGAGCGCGGCCGCGACCGGCCGTCTCAAGCGAACCCTTCGAATTCCCACCAGAACCCTCCCAGCACGTATGTTCCCGACGAATAGGACATTCTACGGACGCCCGTAACCCCAACAATGGGCCGAAAGCCTCAATAAGCGAGGACTTGAGCACTCTACGCGCGCGAGTGGGCCACCCGGCTTCGGGCGGCCCATGGCGCCGGCCGGGGCGGATGACCGCACATCTGTTGGGTCACGCGAGCTTCGTCAGGCTGACGGACTCGCGGCGCCCGCGGCCCAGAGGCTCGCCACCTGCGCCGCGCTGAGCGCGGTCGAATGGGTGGCCGCCTCGTCCAGGCTGCCGTCGAAGAAGTAGCTCAGGAGCGCGGGCCGGCCGTCGAAATTCGACCCGAACACGGTGTAGAAGCTCGTCAGGTCCTGGTACCCGACCCGCGTGTAGCCCGAGCCCACGGGGACCAGCTCATCCGTGGCCGGCCGGGCGTACGTGCCGACGAGCACGCCGTCGAGGTAGAGCGAGATGCTCGTCCCGTCGAACGTCCCGGTCACGTGATGCCAGTTGCCGTCGTTGTAGGTGACGGCGCTGCGCACGAAGCTCGGCCGCGGGTCGCGTCCGACGCGTTGCGTCAGGATCCCGAACGCGACCTTGCCGTCGTTGTCCATCCAGATCGCCCGGTTGTTCGCCGTGCCCGCGCCCGTCGCCGCGTTCGAGAAGCCCATGATGGAGCCGCCGTGGTTCGAGGTGGTCTTGAACCACACCGACTCGCTGAAGGCCGCCGTCGGTTTGAACGCAACGTTCGAACGCACGTAACCCGTGGAGCCATCGGTGACGATGCCGCGGTTGCCGGCCAGCGCGCCGGGTTGGCGCCGCGTGACGCCACCGACGACCCGACCGCGGCTCTTGTTCGGCGACGTGTCGGCCATCAGCGGGCCCAAGGTGTGGAGACGCCAGTACGACGCGGGCGAGGTGGCCAGCATCTGCTTCTGGTACGTCGCCGGGCTCGTGGCCCGGACGGTCACGGCCAGCGAAGCGGGCGAACGCGATCCGCTCGTCGTGCCGTCGTTGGCTTGGATCTGATACGTGTGGCTCGAGCTCGCCGCGAGACCCGAGTCCTCGAAGCGCAGGACCGGCCGGGACCAGGGCCACGATTCGGCCGTCCGGGTGGCGATCGGCGTGTTGCCCCCGTCGCGGTAGAGCCGGTAAGTCAGGACGCCGTTGTTGTCGTCCGCGACGCCGTTGGCCACGATCGTGAGATGACCCGCGGCGGACGCGGTCCCGGTTGGGGCCACCGGGGTCTGCGGAGCAGAGTTCCCGCCGCTGGTGGTGAACCGGGTGAGACCTTCCTGGTTAGAACCGTTGACCTGGCTCTGGTCTCCCCCGACGAAGATCGAGCTGCCGTCGGTCGCCATCACCTGCGGGCCGACCGTCGTGCTCGTGCCCGCGCTGCCGCCGTTCGTGTTCGGGGTCCAGTGGCCGAGCTCGCCGTCGCTCGTGCCGATCGCCTCGAGGCGGTACCAGACGAACGCGGTCGAGTCGTTCGGGCCCGTGAACCCGCCGGCGTTCTTCGTGCAGTCATGGTTGTGCGAGCCGCGGTAGATCCAGCCGTGCGCGACCGCCAGCGACGTCGAGCCGCCGAGGCACCAGCGGTTGAAGATCAGTGACCCGTCCGAGATGTTCGCGGCGTAGACACCTTCCCAGCATCCCGGGCGCGGCGCTTCGGCAGTCACGTACGCGACCGTGCCACTCACGACGATGTCGGTCAGGTTCGCATCGCATCCGCCGTTCGCCAGGCGGGGTGAGACACCGGTGGCTGCCCAAGGTCGCAACGCGCCGGTGGTCGGGTCGAGTGACGCGATTCCCGCCTGCGGCTGGCCGTTGACCACGTCGTTCTCGCCGCCGACGAGCACGCGGCTCCCGTCGGGCGCGATGGCGCTTTCCGTGATCCGCTTGTCCGACGACGCGGTGAACGTGGCGCTGACGTCGCCGTTCTGCGTGCTCAAGCGAGCGAGGCGCGTGCGGTTCACGTTCTTGATCGTGGTGAAGTCGCCACCCACGTACACCGCGCTGCTGTTCACCGCGACCGTTGCCACGCTCCCATCCGCGTTCGCGCTCCACCCCGAATCGACCGAGCCACTCGGCAGGTTCAACCGGGCGATGCGCTGACGGGTGGCGCCCCCGACCGTGGTGAACGATCCGGCGACGTAGAGCTTCGACCCGTCGGGGGACACGGCAACGTCGAGGACCCGCCCGTTGACGTTGGGGTTGAACGACGTGATCAGCGCGCCGGTGCTCGCGTTGAAGGCCGCGAGGTGGTTCCGGGTCACCTCACCGGTACCGAGGGCTGCGCCCGGCGGGCGGACCGAGGTGAAGTCGCCGCCTGCGTAGACGACCCCGTTCTTCACGTCGAGGGCCCAGACGGTGTTGTTCGTCTGCCACATGCTCGAGGCGACGGCGCTGACCGGCTGGTCGGGGACCACCGCCGAGGCCGGGGCGATCTCCGCGGCGGTCAGACCGGCCGAGAGCAACAGCCCGGTTACCGCCGCCGCGAACCCGCGACGTGCTCGTCCCCTGGCTGCCCGCACCTGAATACTCCCAAACCGTACGTATCCGACGAAACGAGCAGTCTAGGAGGGGTGCTCCGGCGCCGGGCAATGGGCCGAAGGACTCATCGTGGTCGCCTCGCGGCTCTCCGTGACCAGTGGCGGCTTCGGGCCGGCGAAGGGATCAGGGGACGATGCGGGTGGCGCCGGCGAAGCCCTTCGCCGGATCCACCCGAGCTGCGTCCACGATGACGCCGTAGGCGCGACCCTTGGCCTCCACGACGAGGCCGCCGCCGATCGCCATCGTGACGTGCTCCGAGCCGTCGGGCCCGTAGGCCAGGAGATCCCCGGGGCGCAGTGCGTCGGGTGGCACCGGCACGCCGAGATGGAGCTGGGCCCCGGAGAAGTGCGGGAGCCCGAGCCGGATCTGCGCGTACGCAGCCTTCGTGAGGCCCGAGCAGTCGTAGGTGTCGGGCCCGGCGGTCGCGTAGACGTACGCCTTGCCGACCTGGCGCAGGGCGAACAGGGTCGCGTGCAGCACGTTGGGCGGTGTCAGGTCCCAATCGCGCTCGATCGCCGCCGCGGTCGCCTGGCGGTCGCCGGTCCCCTTGCGGGCCAGCTCCAACGCGAGCGTGTGGCGGGCGGCGAGCCACGCAGCGTCGGTGGCCGGCACCTTCTGGGCCAGGATCAGCTTGAACAGCTGCTGGTCGGCGGCGTCCGCGAGCAGGGCGATGGGACTCGGGCCGGTCGGGACGTAGACGACATCACCGTTGACCGTGGTGATGGTCCCGTTGCTGTCGGCGAGCTTGTCCAGCAGCCGGTTGAGGCGGGTGAGTGCATCTTCCAGCTGCGTGTCCACCAACGTCCGTTGCGAACGTTGGTTCCCGAGCTGGTGCTCGAGGCGGGTCTCCGACCGATCGAGCTGCTTGATCTCCGCGCGCGTCGCCGCGTCGGCGGCGGCGACGAGATAGACGGCGCGCTCCTCGGCGAGTCCCCGTTCGGTGATGACGCCGAGGCTCCATCCGGACGACTGGCCCCGGTAGGTCGCGACGGCCCGGTCCAGCCGCACCGCCTGCTCGCGCTTGCGCGCGGACCGCACCCGCTTCAGCTTGGCCTCGTTCGCCTGGATCGAGACGTCCAGCGCGAGGCGCCGCTGGCTGATCAGATCGACCTTGGCCCGCTCCAGCGTCAGCTCGGCCATCGCCGCCACGAGCGAGTCGTCCGGCAGCACCACGCCGCTCTTGTTCAGCTCGGGTGGCCCGGCCGTCGGGTTGAGATCCGCCGTGGGTGCCGCGGCCGCGGGGTCGGGTGCCGCCGTCCCGCCCGGAGTGGTGGTGGTCGTGGTGGTCGTGGTGGTCGTGCTGGTCTTCGGACCGGCATTCTCGGAACCCGGCTGCGGCGCCGTCACCCCGGTCGGTCCCGACCCGCTCTCACCGGTCGGACCCGTCGCCGCGCCCACCGGAGCGGCAAACGCCGTCATGGCGAGCACCAGAATTGCCACGGAGCGCGGCAAGTACCGCGACACGTGACGTTTCCTCGGCCCGCGCAAGCTCCGCCCCATCAGACTTCTCGGCCTCCACCCGACAACCACGGAGAGTGGTCGGGAGATAGGTTAGTCGTTCGCGTGGCGTGGCGGCGCCGTCGAGGCCCGGGTTCAGGCAGGGTTCACGGGCACGTCGTCTCGTGTCTCAACTGGCCAAGGCGCCGGTCGATCGACTCCGGCCGTCACATCTGGGCCCATGTCTCTCGCCGCCGAGGTCTCGCCCCTCGGTCAGGAGCGCACCCGGCTCCGCTCGGGCAACAGGTCGCCAACTTCCTGGGGAGCTGGCACGGCCGGCGGTGGCGGCGACGCATCCACGGCCGACGCCGGATCGGCACGCGCGCTCACTTGACGCGACGCCGCGCGCGCCGCCGCAGGAACGCGAGAGCTCGCCGGGGGCCGCGGCGCAAGCTTCGCGAGCAAGCGGACGACGAGCAGGAAGCCGACCAGCGTGCTCACGATCATCACGGAGAAGATCACGGCCTGGTTGCCGCGCTCGGTACCCGCTACGAACAGATGAACGGACGCGATCACGAAGAGCGGGAAGCCCAGCGCGTGGATCGCGCGCCACCACTTCTTCGGGAACCGGCGCCCGAGCAGTGAGGTCACCTCGATCGCCACGAGGAGATAGAACGCGACGACCCCCCACGCCACCGCACCGGGCTTCCACGCCGATGCCATCGGGACGAGCAGGTCGGTGAGGCTGAACGGCGCGAAGTGGTCGAGCATCAGCGCGCTCATGTGCACGAGGACAAAGACCACGGCCAAGCCACCGAGGTGGCGGTGCAGCCCGAGCAGCCACGCGGGCGGAGTGCTCTTGCTCAGCGCCTTCGTCGAGATCAACAGGCCCCACAGGACCGCGAGGGCCAGCAGCATCCACGCCACCAAGCCGCTGGCGCGGCTGACGTACCACCAGATCTTCGGGTCGACCGCTGCGAGCATCAGCTCCCGCCCGTCACCGGGGGTGGAGGTGGTGGTGCGGGGGCTGCGGTGGGAGGCGGGGTGGGCGCAGGTGCCGGCGTGGGCGCCGCGGTCGGTGGCGGAGCGGGAGCCGGAGCCGGAGCCGCACTCGGTGCCGGTGAGGGCGTGGCGGCAGCTGGCGCCGCGGCGGGTGCCGCGGGCGTCGCTGCCGAAGGTCCTCCACCGCCGGACGTGGATGCGGAGGTCGAAGCGTTCGCCGGCGCGGCGGCACCTGGAGCCGGTACCGGAGCCGGGCCGGGCGGCGCGCCGGCCGCCGGTGTACCCGCCGGTGCCGCCGTCGCGCTCGCGATGCCCGGTGCCGACGCGGCTCCGGGAGCAGTCGCGTCCGTCGGCGTCGTCGCGGCCCTCGCCGCCGGCGCACTGGTGGCCAGTGCCGCGATGATCGCGAACGTCGCCGCCGCGCTCGCGCCGGTGGCCAGGATCCGGCTGGCGAGCGCCGCGGGGGCCCGCTCAGTCATCGCCACCGCCGTGGCACGCCGCTTCCCGCGCCCGCTTCTGCGCCTCGGTCAATCCGTCGTCGCTGCCGGAGCAGTTCCACCCGCCCGACGTGGGCGGGGGCTGCGAGGCCGTGGTCGGTGGGGTCGACGGTGGAGTCGGCGGTGGAGTCGGCTGGGTGGTGGGAGGCGGCTCCTTGCCACCACCGTCGTTGCTACCGCTCTTCGCCGGTGCGGGTGGGCTCCCCCCGGACCCGTCACTGCCGGCGGGTGTCACCGACGCGGCCGGTGCGGCCACGAGCTGGGCCTCCCCGGCCGGGGCGGGCGAGGCGGCGGTGGGCGCGCCGCCCGCGGCGATTCCCGATGGCTCGGCGGCCGCGGGCGTTGCGGCCGCGCCCGGCGGCACGGAGACGCCGCGGCTCTCGTCCACGAGCTGGACCGTCCCCGCGGTCGTCCGATCGGCGGAGGTCAGCGCGCCGGTCGTCGCGGCGACGGCGACGCCCCCGGTCAGGAGAGTGGCGGTGACGGCCGCGATGCTGGCCGCCCTGGCCCTGCGATTCATGCGATCTCCTCGAGCAGGTCCCAACCACTGGGTCTATCGGCAGACGCGACACGATTTCCTCAGCCGTCGCTGGTAAAGGTTTGGGAAAGTCCGCGACGGGAGCGCGCCACGACGGGTGCCCGGGGCGGGACTTGAACCCGCACGCCCTTGCGAGCAACGGATTTTGAGTCCGTCGTGTCTGCCATTCCACCACCCGGGCCGGGTGCGCAGCGCAGCCTACGCGGACGCATCCAGCCTCGACCGCCTCCCGCGAGTCAGTCCTCGGCCAGCAGTTGGTACAGCTGCTTGCGCGCGTCCTTGACGATCGCCGCGGCCCGTTCGGTCTGGGCCGGGTCTCCCGCAATCGAGATCTGCTTCGCTGCGAGGTGCAGCTGGTGCACGGCGTCGCGCAGCTCACTGCCGCGCCCACCGGTGCGCCCCGCGAGCTCCCACGGAGTGCCACCAGCCTCTTCGATGCGCCGGTTGACCTCGGCGTGGCCCGCTTCCGTGATCTCGTAGATCCGCTTGCCGTCGTGCTCGGCCGACTCCACGAGCCCCTCGTCCTCGAGCAGCTGCAACGTCGGGTACACCGAGCCCGGGCTCGGCCGCCACGCTCCCCCGGTCTTCTCCTCGAGGGTCTGCATCACGTCGTAGCCGTGGCCGGGTCCCTCGGCGAGCGCCGCCAGCAGCGCGGTGCGGATGTCGCCCCGGCGCATGCGCCGGCGTCCTTCCCACGGCGGACCGCCATGGCGCCGACGGTGACCCCCGCGCCCACCCCGCTCACCGGTTCCTCGTTCTCCCACTCGTCCTTCTCTCATGCGCTCTCGTCTTCCTCGATCCGTTACGTGCGTATCATGATATATCGCGATCAGTCGCTCCGCAACCCGACCCGGCCTCCACCACCGTTTTGGCGGGGGTTGGTGAGCCCCGCGGGGGGGGAAAGCACCCGGAACCGGGGGGGGGGGGGGGCCCCCCGGGCCGGGCCCGCCGGGCCCCCCCCCCCACCCCACGGGCGGGCCGGGC
>JBBSAM010000014.1:0-106125 GCA_038252255.1 Acidimicrobiia bacterium
GGCGCATCGACTACAACACCCGACGGCCGCACTCCAGCCTCGGCATGTTCACCCCAGCCGCGTACGCTGCGCGCTGGACCAATCTCCAACCCGAACCAGCACTCTCATAGCGAGCGGACCACCAATCGGGGTCAGGCCACCGCTGCGGGTCTTGGGACGGTGCCGACCCACACCGATTCGACGGCAACCACGATGGGATTGGCTGCGAGGGCTGACGAACTGCCCCCGGCTTCGACCGCGTCGAGACCGAGTGTGCGACGCCGGCACTATCCGGCAGTAGCGGGCCCGCGGCGACGGATCACAAGCACGGGACACGGGCTGTGGTGCACCACATAGCTGCCGACCGACCCGAGCAACACGTCGGCCAGTGCCCCGTGTCCATGGGAACCGACGACGATCATCGCCGCGCCTTCTTCTGCAGCGAACGAGCAGAGCCGGGCACCGACCGACTCGTCGGACCGCTCCACGATCCGTTGCTGGATCGGCCGCGGGCCGAACGAACGGGCCGATCTCGCGAGGGCACCCTCGCTGTCGACCATCGACTTGCGGTACTCCTCTTGCGCGTCGTGCTCGGTGATTATCGGACCTTCGAAGCCTCCGGCGTCGGCCATCGGATCCTGGATCGCGTCGACCACGATGACGAGCGACAACTCGGCGTCCGCAGGAACGAGGCCAGCTGCCTCGTGCGCGGCCAGCAGCGAGGCATCGGAACCGTCGGTCGCGACGACCACCCGCAACGGGCCGGCAGCCCTCGCCTCGTCCTCGCTCATCGCCTCACTCCTTCCGCGACGCCTCGGGAGCTCGCCGTCAGGCTATGTCACCGTCGTCACGGTCGCGCACGAGCCTCGTATCGGCAAGGGCCGATGGTCACTCGGAACGGGACCCGGTCGAGTCGGCCACCTGCCCGATGGTCGCCGCATCCGCGAGTCTCTTCAAAGTCGACGCGTGTAACGCCCGCACTCGGGTAGGTGTCGTCCGCGGCGCTGGTCGCGCTGAACACGGCGACGAGGCTGTAGGCCGCGCTGGGTTGAGGCATGGGCGCTTCTGGTTCAGATAGCTGCTCCGATAGAGTTGCTACTTGACAAATATATAAGACGATAGAATAGTCATCCCTCGCTCCCTCTCGCTCGTGAGGCATTTC
Source organism: Acidimicrobiia bacterium (assembly GCA_038252255.1). Taxonomy (GTDB): domain Bacteria; phylum Actinomycetota; class Acidimicrobiia; order IMCC26256; family JAENVU01; genus Chersky-806. The sequence continues at coordinate 1,142 of JBBSAM010000014.1, forward strand.
GTGACGGAACCGATTCAGCAGGTCAAGGCCGATTTCTTCAAGGCGCTTGCGCATCCGGCGCGAATCCGTGTCTTGGAGCTGCTCATCGACGGCGAGCGATCCGTCGGAGATCTGGCGGAGGAGGTGGGCCTCGAGAGCTCGCATCTCTCTCAGCAGCTCGGGGTGCTCCGGCGCGCCAATCTCGTTCGGACGCGCAAGGAAGGTTCGACGGTGATCTATTCGCTCGCCGACCGGCGCCTGGCCAAGGTGCTCCAGCTCTCCAGAGAGATCCTGTTGACCTACCTCACCGACACCGCGGACCTCTTTTCAGAAACCCATCGATGATTGGCTTGGTCCGCAAGATGCGCCAGATCGGGCGCATCGCCGAGGAGGCACCTTCGCGTGACCCGAGTCACGCCCCGCAGCCTGCCGCCGCCGCGACGCTCGGCGGTTCGCTCCAGATCCGGGCGGTCGACGCGGGATCGTGCAATGGCTGCGAGCTGGAGATCGCGTCTGCGTTCGGGCCCACCTATGACGTCGAGCGGTACGGCGCCCGGCTGGTGGCGTCTCCTCGTCACGCTGACGCGCTCCTCGTGACCGGGCCGGTGACCCACAACATGGTCGAGCCGTTGCGCAAGACCTACGAGGCGACCCCGGTCCCCAATCTGGTGATCGCGCTGGGCGACTGCGCGTGTGACTGTGGGGTGTTCCGCGATGGCTATGGGGTTGCGGGCCCGGTCGCTGACTTCGTACCCGTGGACATCGAGGTACGAGGCTGCCCGCCGGCACCGGAGGCGATCGTCGCAGCGCTGCGGGGCCTCACCGGCCGTTGAGCGGTCCGGCCGGAGCGCTTGTCGCCGCGTGCCTGTGTGGCTTGGCGGCATCCGCATCGGCACTCATCGTCTCGCAGTCTCTACGGGTCCGGGTCGTGGGCGCCTGGAGCGTCGCGATGGGTGTTGCGGGCATCGGCGCCGCGCTGGGCGTGCTCGGCTCGGGGAAGGCGATCGTCGCCGAGTTCCCGAAGCTGCTGCCGTTCGCGGGCATCACGATTCGCCTCGATCCCCTCGGCGCCTGGTTCACGCTGACCGCCGGCGTGATCGTGGTCGCCGCGTCGCTGTACGGGATCGGCTACGCCGACCATGCGCTGCGCACCCGGGCGATCCAGGCGATCTTTCCGCTCTTCTGTCTCAGCTTGCTGCTGGTGCCCGCCGCGTCGAGCGTCTCGACCTTCCTGGTCTTCTGGGAGCTGATGGCGCTCACGTCGTTGCTGCTCGTCGCGACGGAACACCGCGAGCGAGCCAGCGCGAGATCGGCCGCGGTGTGGTACGGGGTGATGACCCATCTCGGGTTCGTGGCGATCCTCGTCGCGCTCGCGCTGCTCGCGGGACAGGTGGGCGGCGAATCGTTTGCCGCGATGCGCGCCGGAGCGGCCGACGTGCCCGCGGGATGGCGGTCGGTCGTGTTTCTGCTCGCGCTCATCGGGTTCGGCTCGAAGGCCGGCATCGTGCCACTGCACGTCTGGCTTCCCCGAGCCCACCCGGAGGCCCCGAGCCACGTCTCGGCACTCATGTCCGGCGTCATGGTCACGCTCGGTGTGTACGGGATCATGCGGGTCGGTCTCGACATCCTCGGTGGCGGCCCCCGCTGGTGGGGTTTCGTCGTGCTGGCGCTCGGCGCGGCCTCGGCGCTGTTCGGGATCCTGCACGCGCTCGTCGCGAGTGACCTCAAGGTGCTCCTCGCGTACTCGACCACCGAGAACATGGGCCTGATCCTCATCGGCGTCGGCGCAGCGATGCTGCTGGGCGCGCAACACGCGACCCCGCTGGTCGGGGTCCTGCTCGCGGCGTCACTGCTGCTGGTGCTCAACCACGCGCTGTTCAAGGGGCTGCTCTTCTTGGGCGCAGGTTCGGTGTTGCGAGCCACCGGGACCCGGAACCTCGACGAGCTCGGCGGGCTGGTGCGTCGCCTCCCGGTGACGGGTGCGTTGTTCGGCGTCGGGGCGCTGGCCATCGTGGCGTTGCCACCTCTCAATGGCTTCGTCAGCGAATGGATGCTCTTCCAGGGGCTCGTCGCCGGCGGCGGGAGTCACGTCGCCTCGGCCGCGGTGACCATGCCCTTGGCCGTCGGTGTCGTCGCGTTGACGGCGGGTCTCGCGGCGGCGACCTTCGTCAAGGCGTTCGGCACGGGGTTCCTCGCACTCCCAAGATCACCTGGGGCTGCTGAGGCGCGGGAGTCGCCGGGGACGATGCTCACCGCGATGGGTCTCCTCGCACTCGGCTGCGCCGCGCTTGGCGTGGCTCCGAGCCTGTTGAGCAACCAGCTCGATCGCGCGGTACGAGCGACGGGTACCGGGTTGCTCCACCGACCGGTCAGTGTCGAGCGCGGTGTGCTGCATCTCGGAGGCGTTCGCGGGGTCATCTCCCCGACGCTCATCGCGCTGCTGCTCGCCGGGGGAGTGGTCGCCGTGCTGGCCGTCATGCGGTTGACGATCGCGGCTCGCGACCGGCGACGCGCCGAGAACTGGGGGTGCGGGCGGGCGCTGCAGACCGCGCGCATGGAGTACACGGCCAGCTCCTTTGCCGAGCCCCTGCAACGGGTGTTCGACGACGTTCTCCGACCGGACCTCGACATCGACGTCACCCACGCCGACGAGTCGCGCTGGTACGAGCGCACCATCCGGCTCCGCGCCGGGGTCCGCGACGGCATCGAGGACCACGTCTACCAGCCGGTGCTCCGCGCGTACCGGGCGTGGGGCGAGCGGGCCCGGGCGGTCCAGAACGGCAGCGTCCACCGCTACCTCGCCTACGCGTTCGTGGCGCTCGTCGTCGGACTACTGGTCGCGCGATGAATGCGGGACGGATCGGCGCCGTGGTCATCCAGATCGTGTTCGTCGTCGGGGCGGCACCGCTGCTCGCGGGGTTGATCCGCCAGGTTCGGGCGCGCCTCGAAGGTCGCGTCGGTCCTCCCATCGTCCAGCCCTGGCGCGACCTCCGGAAGCTGTGGCGCAAGGAGCGGATCGCGCCGGAGCACACCAGCTGGGTCTTCCTCGCCGCGCCGCTCGTACTCGTCGCGTCGTCCGTGGTCATCGCGATGATCGTGCCACTCGTGACCGTGGCCTCACCGCTCGATCAAGTGGGTGACCTCTTCGCCGTCGTGTCCCTGCTGCTGTTGGGCACCGTGTTCCTCGCCCTGGCCGGGCTCGACCCCGGCACCGCGTTCGGTGGGATGGGCGCAAGTCGCGAGATGACGGTCGCAGCGCTCGCGGAACCGACCCTGCTCCTGGCGGTCACGGCACTGGCCGCCCGGGCGGGATCGACCAACCTCGCGGCGATCGTCAACGCCGCGCTCGACCGGCCGAGCGTCGTGCTCTCGGCCCAGGGTGTCCTCGCACTCGTGGCGCTCGGGATCGTCACGCTCGCCGAATGCGCCCGCCTGCCGGTCGACAACCCGAGCACCCACCTCGAGCTCACGATGATTCACGAGGCGATGGTGCTCGAGTACGCGGGCCCCGACCTCGCGCTCGTCGAACTGGCCGCGTCGATGCGGCTGCTCCTGTTCGGCGCGCTCCTCGCGAACCTCTTCGCTCCCTGGGGCATCGCAACGGGAACCGGAGTTGTGGAGATGCTCGCGGGCACCGTAGTGCTCGGCGTGAAGCTCGTGCTGCTGGGCGCGTTCCTCGGCGTCTTCGAGGTCTTCGTCGCCAAGCTGCGCCTGTTTCGGGTTCCGGAGCTGCTCGCAGTGTCCTTCGTGGTCGCGCTCGTCGCAGTCACCGCGTCGGCGTTCCTCGGCGGTGGCCGGTGACCGACGCGATGTACTCGCAGCTGCTCGGCCTCGCCGGCGGGGTCGCGCTCGTCGCCGCAGTTCTCGCCCTCTGGCGAAGGAGCCTCTTGGCGATCGTACGGATCCTCGCCGTACAGGGTCTCGCGATCGCGGCGGTGGCGCTCCTGCTGGGTATCCACCACCACGAGGTGGCCGAGCTGATCGTCGCGGCCGGCGTGATGGTGCTCAAGGTCGGGGTCATCCCCGCGGTGCTCAGCCGAGTCGTGCGCGACGCTCCGAACCAGCGCGACACACAACCGTCGATCAACACCGCGACCGCGCTCGTCGCGGCCGCGGTACTCACCGTGATCGCGTTCGGAGCGACGCGCGGACTCGTCGATCTCGCCCCGACACCCGAGACCGAGCTGATCCCGGTTGGGTTCGCGATCGTGCTCGTTGCCTTCTTCGGGCTCGTGGCCCGACGCAATGCGTTGACCCAGCTCGTCGGGTTCCTGCTTCTTGAAAACGGGATCGCGCTCGTCGCGCTCGTGGCCACCGCCCGGGTCTCGCTCGTCGTCGAGCTCGGAGCGGCGCTCGACTTGCTCCTCGCCGTGCTCGTGCTCCAGGTCCTCACCAGCCGCATGCGTTCCAAGTTCGGTGCCCTGGACCTGGACCGTCTCACCGAGCTCTCCGACTGATGCTCCTCGCCCTCGTGCTGCTCCCGATCCTTCCCGCGCTCGCGACCGCGGTGTTCGGTTGGCGCCCGTCAGTGGCCTGGTTCGCCGTCGCAGATGCAGCCTGCCTGCTCGCGGGGGGCATCTGGCTCGCCGTCGGCGTCGTGGACGGTGACACCGCCTCCTTCGGCAGTCACGTCCTGCGAGCCGATGCACTCAGCGCGTTCATGGTCCTCGTCATCGCAACCGTCGCCCTCCTCGCGTCGTGGTCCGCGGTCGGCTACATCCGAACCGAGATCGCCGACGGCCACACCACAGCTGGCGCGGCCCGGTTGTTCGGTCTCCTCGTGCCGGCGTTCGTCGCCTCGATGGTGCTCGCGGTCCTCGCCGCCAACCTCGGGATCATGTGGGTCGCCATCGAGGCAACGACCATCGCGACGACGTTCCTCGTCGGTCACCATCGGAACCGTGCCTCGCTGGAGGCTTCGTGGAAGTACGTGATCATCGGATCGGTCGGGATCGTCCTCGCGTTTCTCGGGACCGTGCTGCTCTCGTACGCGACCCAACACGCCGGCCCCGGTGCTCACTCGACGCTGGATTGGGACGCCATGCGTGGGGTCGCGCGGCACCTGGACCCCGCCGTCATACGCGTCGCCGCGGTGCTGCTGCTCTTGGGCTACGGCACCAAGATCGGTCTCGCGCCCATGCACACCTGGCTGCCCGATGCCCACAGCCAGGCCCCCGCGCCGGTCTCCGCGCTGATGTCCGGCGTGCTGCTCTCCGTGGCGTTCTACGCGCTGTTGCGGGTCAAGGTCATCGTCGACCTCGCCCTGGGCCCGACCTTTCTCCGGAACCTGCTCGTGGTCGCCGCGCTGCTCTCGCTCGTTGTCGCCGCCTCACTCCTGATCGCGCAACGCGACTACAAACGGCTGCTCGCGTATTCGAGCATCGAGCACATGGGCCTGATCGCGCTCGCGGCGGCAATTGGCACCCCGCTCGCCATCGCCGCGCTGCTCTTGCACATCCTCGCTCATGCACTCGGCAAGACCGTCGCGTTCCTGTGCTCCGGGGAGATCCTGCTCGCCGAGGGAACGACCCGAATCGCCGGGGTGCACGGACTTCTCGCGCGCCGCCCGCTGGTTGGAGGGTCATTCGGTCTTGCGCTCCTCGCCCTCCTGGGCTTCCCACCGTTCGGGCTCTTCGCCAGCGAGCTCGCGATCGCTCGCGCCGGGTTCTCGGCCGACATGGGCTGGGTCACCGCGGTCGCATTCTCACTCCTGCTCGTGGTCGTCGCCGCCGTGTTGGTGCATGCCCGCAGCATGCTGCTTGGCGAAGCGGACACCCCGAGCGTCAGGCCGAGGAGCGCTCCGGGAGCCGGCGTGCCCCTCGTTGCGGGCTTGGTCGCCCTCACCGCGCTTGGCATCACCATCTGGCCGATCGAGCGCCTCATCGGCGCCGCCGCCCAAGTGGTCGCCCAATGACTGATCGCCTAACACCCGCGTGGCTGGCTCACCCCAGACATCGGATGACGATCGAGCTGCAGCCAGAGGCACTCGAAGCGGAGTGCGAACGGCTGCTCGACAACGGGTACCGGCTCGCCATGATCGCCGGCCACGACAACGGACACGCGCTGCATGTCGTCTACCTGTTCACGTTGGCCGGAGTCGACCGGCGTGTCGAGCTGATCGTGGCCCCGGAGTACGAGCATCCCGAGCTTCCGAGCCTGGCGAGCTTGTCCTTTCCCGCCGGTCGCTTCGAACGCGAGCTCGCCGACCTCTTCGGGATCGAACCCGTCGGTCACCCGCTTCCCCGTCGCCTCGTCCATCACCAGCATTGGCCCGACGGCTGGCATCCCATGCGACAAGACGCCGGACCGACCCCGACACCCGACGAGAGCCGTGAGCCGTTCCCGTTCGTCACCGTCGAAGGTCCTGGGGTCTACGAGATCCCGGTCGGGCCCGTGCATGCGGGCCTCATCGAGCCCGGTCACTTCCGCTTCTCGGTCGTCGGCGAGACCATCATCACGATGAAGGCTCGACTGTGGTTCGTCCACAAGGGCATCGAGAAGCTCTTCGAAGGCCGCGACCCGCGACACGGCATCGAGCTCTCAGAACGAGTCTCCGGGGACACTGCGATCGGACACAGCCTCGCCTATTGCCTCGCCGTCGAAGAAGCCCTCGGCGTCCAGGTGCCGGTCGTCGGACGATGGCTCCGCGCGCTGCTCCTGGAGCTCGAACGGCTCTACAACCACGCCGCCGACATCGGCGCACTCGCCAACGACGTCGGCTACGGGATCATCAACGCCCATGCGCTCCGCATCCGCGAGCGTCTCCTACGCGTGAACCAGCGGGTCACCGGCCACCGGCTGCTCCGAGGTGCCATCGTGCTCGGCGGCGCGCACGTCCTCGACCTCCCCGAACCTGAAGAGCTCATCGAGATCGCTACCGACCTCGCCGAGATCGCCTCGCTCGCGCTCGAGAACGCCACCGTGGTCGACCGATTCACCGGCACCTCGATACTGCCCACCCAGCCGGCGACGGCGCTGGGAACGCTCGGCTACGTCGCCCGCGCGTCAGCGGTCGACATCGACGCCCGCCGCGACCATCCCTTCGTCGATCTCAGCCCCGCCCTCAACGTCGTCGTCGACGTCGACGGCGACGTCATGGCACGCTTCCGGGTCCGCCGCGACGAGTTCGCCAACTCAGTCGAGCTGATCCGATGGCTCCTCGGCCAACTCTCTGACCGCCACGGCGAACCCGCGATCGCCTCCATACCAGCGGCGACCGATCCGAGCTCCGGCGTCGGGATCGTGGAAGCCTGGCGCGGCACCCTCGTCCACCGCGTCGAGATCAACCCCGGACCCGTCCTTGCCCGGGTCAAGATCGTCGACCCCTCATTCTTCAACTGGCCGGCGCTGCCCGTAGCCCTGAAGGACACCATCGTCCCCGACTTTCCGCTCACCAACAAGAGCTTCGGGCTCTCCTACGCCGGCAACGATCTCTAACCGTTCGCAGGTCCGCGTGAACCGTTGCGGACCGCTTCGCGCGGCGCTGTTGCGTTGATGACGACGCAAGACCGTGCGCTGGTGACGGAGCCCGAGGAACTCGACATCCTTCGATCGATCCGTGCGGCCCCGCAGTACGCGGATATCGACGACAAGTCGGACAAGACGTAGAAGCGCGCCATCCGCTCAGCCTCCCACCGGCTGGCGGGACGCGCACGCGAAACCGCAGGTCACAACCCCAGACGAGTTTCCGGCACCCACAGGTCGATTCATCAGTCGGGCAGGATCCGGCGGGCCATCATGCGCTCGTAGCATCTCGGCCACACGCGCGAGACGAAGTACGAGAGCTTCGCGGTGCGCGAGTGCAGGAGGAGTCGGCGGCGATGCACCGTGGCGTCGAACACGGCGTCGGCGAGGTCAGCCGGGTCGGCGGGCGCGCCCGTCTCGGTACGCCGATGCGTCGGCGCACCGCCATGAGCACCGAGCGCGTGGTCGGCGATCCCGGTGCTCACGAACGACGGACATACCAGGGTGACACCGACACCCGTGCCGCGCAGCTCGGCTCGCAGCGACTCGAAACATCCGTGGAGCGCGTGCTTGCTGGCCGAGTAGCCGGTGCGGAGCACCAACGGCGCGAAGCCGGCGACGCTCGACATCACCACGATCTGACCGCGCCGCTCGAGCAGGAAGGGGAGCGCAACGCTCGTCATGCCGATGGCCCCGAAGAAGTTGACGTCCATGACGCGGTGGAGCACGTCGACGTCGGTGTCGACGAACGGGCTCACATGGGTGATCCCTGCGTTGTTGATCAGCACGTCGATGCCACCCCACGTGGCCACGACGCGACCGACGGCGACGGAGCAGTCGTCGAGCGATCTCACGTCACACGGGATCGCGATCCTGTCGCCCCCGGCTGCGTCGAGCCGGAGCACGAGCCGGTTGAGGCCACCCTCGTCGCGATCGAGCAGCGCGACGCGCGCCCCCGCGGCCGAGAACCGCTGGGCGAGTGCGCTACCGATGCCACCCGCGGCGCCCGTGATCACCACCGAGCGTCCGGCGATGTCGAGATGCTCAGCCACGGTCGTGGGCCTTGCGGTAGTGCTCGAACACCTCGGTGCTCGACAGCTGCGGCGAATACCCGAACTCCTCCTTCAGCCGCGTGTTCGACAGCACCGGCCGGTAACGAAGGAAGTCGACCTGCTCGGGGCCGTACTGGCTGAGGCGCAACGGGTGGAGCACGGTGAGCGCAACCCGGATGACCCACGCGGGTAGCGGTACATAGTGCTTGCCGAGCCGGCGAGCGATCTCGGGCATCGTGGTCATGCCGTCGCCGGCCAGGTTGAAGATGCCCGACGAGCCCTCGAGGATGCCCTTGACGAGGCAGGCTACGACGTCGCGGTCCCAGATGAACGTGAAGGGCGCGTCAGAACCGGCGACCCCGAGCACGACCTTTCTCTCGAAGAGGTCGGTGATCTGATTGCGGGTCATGGCGCCGAGGATGGCGCCGGGTCGGACGACGAGCTGACGGAGCTCCGGATGCTCTGCCCGCGCCCTCGCGAGCAGCTCTTCGACCTGACGCTTGTGGTCGGAGTACGCGAACTCGGGGTTCCCGCGCAGTGCGTCGTCTTCCGACAAGGGCACAGGATTGTCGGCGTGGTAGCCGTATGCCGCGCCGCTGCTGGTGACGACCAGTTGGATGACGCCTGCATCGATGCAGGCCTGCACCACGTTCTCGGTGCCGAGGACGTCGATCGAGTACTCGAGCTCACGTGAGATTCCCTTCCCCGGATTGACGATGGCCGCCAGGTGGACGACGCAATCGACCGCGTGCGCTCGCAGCAGGTCGCCGAGGGCGGGATCACGAACGTCGCCGGTGCGGTACACGACGCCGGCGACCCGCGCATCGAGCGGTTCGTCGCGCATGTCGAGGGCAACGATCGTCGTGACGCCCGCGGCGGACAACGCCTCGATGAGCTGACGGCCGAGGTAACCCCCGGCGCCGGTTACGAGCACCGATCGATCGGTGTGCGGGTCAGCCGTCACGGTGGCGCGTCATCCGGCCGGCTCGGTGTGCATCTCCTTGAACGTGAGGAGGTTCGGCGCGAACTTGTGGGCTTTCGGGTCGACGTCGACCTGCACGACGGCGCATCGGCCGGACGCCAAGCACCGCTCGAGCGCAGGTCGGAGCTCGTCGGGCCGCGCGACGCGCTCGCCGTGCGCCCCCATGCTCTGGGCGAGGAGGTCCCAGCGGATCTCGCCCAGATCGGTGTTGATGTGCGCTTCGTCGGGGAGCTCGCCGTCGGCCAGGAGCCGATCAGCATCAATGGCGAACTCCTGATTCACCTTCACCATGCCCCACGCGCGGTCGCTCAGCACGAGGAACACCACGGGCAAGTGGTTGCGTACCGCCGTCTCGATCTCCTGGGGATGAAAGCCCATTGCGCCGTCGCCGGTGATGCAGTAGACCTGCCGGTCGGGAAACGCCACCTGTGCGCCCAGCGCCTGACCGAAACCGGCGCCGAGCATCCCGAACTTCCAGGTGGACAGCAGCGTGTGCGGCACTCGGGCCTCGTGGTAGAGGTTGGCCCAGATGGCGGTGTTGCCGCCGTCGATCACCAGCACCGCACCGTCGTCGAAGACCTCCTGACAGATCGGAGCGACGTGCGCGGAGTGGATCGGCGCACCCCCTTCGGCCCGGGCCAGGTCGAGCGCCGCCCGAGCCTCATGGCGCGCCGCTGCGTACTCGGCCAGCTTGTCCTCGCGTTGGGCGGCTCGATCCGAGACGTCGCGCTCGGCCAGCTCGCCGAGCAGCGCGATGAGGAATGCGCGAACGTCGGAAACGATCCCGAGGTCGATCGGCTTGTTGAGGCCGAGCATCTGCTCGTCGACGTCGACCTGGACGACCCGTTGCTCAGCGGCGGCGCGCCAGTACGGCGGCTTTCCCCACCAATCGGTCTCGCCGAAGCGGGTGCCCAACGCGAGCACGACGTCGGCGTCATTGCGCACGCGGTTCGTGAGCTCGACATAGGGCATCGGAACGGAGACGAGAGATCGCTCGTCGATCACGTCGCGCGCACCCCAGCTCGTCGTGACCGGCGCGCGCAACAGCTCGGCGAGCTCGCGGAGCTCGGCCGACGCGGCTGCGTGCAGCACGCCACTGCCGGCCTGGATCATCGGGAGCTCGGCCCCCTCGAGCAGATCTGCGACGTGACGCACGGTGATCGGATCGGGCGCGATCGGCGCCTGCCGCCGGTAGCGCTCCGGCATTGGATCGGGCGGGCTCGGGGTTTCGAACTCGGTGTTGAGCACATCCTCCGGGATGCACACGTGCACCACGCCGGGCCGGCCCTGCCACGCGATGCGGAGGGCGCGCCTGAGCATCTCCGGGATGCGCTCGTAGCTCGTTGCCGCGCCGCTCCACTTCGTCATCGGTCGCGTCACCGCCACCTGGTCGAAGTACTGGTAGGTGCCGCCACGATCGGGCGACACGATGGGGGAGCGACGCCAGCTCGTGACCAGCAGCACGCGGTTGCCCTCGCCGTTCTCGACCGCTATCCCGGGCAGTGCGTTGGCGACGCCGGGCCCGTTGCTCGCGATGCACACACCGAGTCGGCCGGTGAGGCGCGCGTACGCACCGGCCATGTGGAGGGCGGTGGTCTCGTGGCGCGGGGTGATGAGGCGGATGCCGTGCTCGCGCAGCCGCGAGTAGAGCCCGAAGTAGGAGCCGTCGATGATGCCAAACACCGTGTCGACACCCTCGGCCTCGAGCATCTGCACCACGCGTTCCCCGCCCAACATCTTGGTCATCTCGTTCCTCTTCTGCGCTCAGGCGCCTGTCGCGGAGACGGGCGTGTTGACCGGGTACCAGCAGGCGTATTCGTGACCGGGAGTCTCGGCCGGCTGGAGCGGCGGCTCCTCCACCCGGCACCGATCGCGTGTGTACGGGCAGCGGGGCGCGAAGCGGCAACCCGGCGTGATCCGAAGGAGATCGGGGGGCCGTCCCTTGATCACCTCGAGGCGAGTGTGACTGGGTTCCGTCAGCTTCGGGATCGAGTGCAGCAGTGCCTCCGTGTAGGGCATGCGCATCGCGGCGAAGAGCGTGCGGGTAGGGGCCCGCTCCACGATCCGTCCTGCGTACATCACCGCGATCTCGTCGGCGCGCCCCGCCACCACCCCGAGGTCGTGCGTCACGAGGATCATCGCCATGTTCCGCTCGCGTTGCTGCGTCTGGAGGAGATCGAGGATCTGGGCCTGGACGGTCACGTCCAGAGCGGTGGTGGGCTCGTCGGCGACCAGCAGCTTCGGGCCGCACGCGAGCGCCACGGCGATCATCACCCGCTGACACATCCCGCCCGAGAGCTGGTGCGGGTAGTCGCGCAGCCGGCGCTCGGGCTCGGGTATGCCGACCGAGCGGAGCAACGCAAGTGCGCTCTCGCGGGCCTCGTCGCGCGGCACGTCGAAGTGCTCGTGGATCGACTCGGTGATCTGGTTCCCGATGCGCATGACCGGGTTCAGCGAGGTCATCGGGTCCTGGAACACCATCGCCATCTGCGCGCCCCAATAGGGCCGCATCTCCCTGGGTGCGAGCCCGGCGATCTCCCGACCCTCGAAGCGGATCGAACCGTGCTGCTCGACGCCGCGGCGCGGCAGCAGCCCCATGATCGAGTCGGAGAGCACGGTCTTGCCGGAACCCGACTCGCCGACCAGGCCCAGCGTCCGGCCCCGGTCGAGGGTGAACGACACGCCGTCGACTGCGCGTAACCGACCTTCGGGGGTGACGAAGTGGGTGGTGAGCCCGGTTACCTCGAGCAGCGGGCCACCGGGTGCGTCCTTGAAGCGGTTGGGTGCGGTCAAATCGCTGCCTCGCGGACATCGAACCGGGCGCGGATGGCGTCGCCGAGGAAATTGAGTGCGAGCACGGTGAGGAAGATCGCTGTTGCGGGAGCGAGCACCACCCACGGCGTGGTCTCGAGGTCGGCGCGACCCGCGGCGATCATCGTGCCCCACGTGATGGTGCCGGTCTTCACACCCGCACCGAGCAGGCTGAGCCCGCCCTCGGCGACGATGGCGACGGCGATGCCGAGCAATGCGACGGAGAACATCGCGGGCAGCACATTGGGCAGGATCTCCCGCACGATGATCCGTCCGTCACGCGCGCCCTGGGCGCGAGCGGCGAGCACGAACTCCCGCTGCGACCACGTCAGCGTGTTCGCGCGCGTGATGCGGCCGAGCTGCGGGATGGCCACGATCCCCAAGGCGACGATCATGTTGCGAACGTCGGGTCCGAGGAACACGTTGAACGCGAGGGCCAGGATCAAGGCGGGGACCGAGAGCATCACGTCGAACGCTCCCGCGACCGTCGCGTCGATCCGGTGCCCGTGGTAGCCGCCGAGCAGCCCGAGCGCGCCACCTACCACAAGGCCGATCGCGATCGCGCCGAAACCGATGAGCAGCGAGGCTCGCGCTCCGTACACGACGCGGGCGAGCACGTCACGGCCGTTGGCGTCGCCTCCGAGGAGCGCCGCGCTCGACGGCGCCTGGCGCGCGATCGACGCATTGCTCACGTCGGGGTCGGCGATCGGCAGGACGGGTGCGAGCAGAGCGCACACGACCAGCAGCACCACCCAGCCGGCCGCGATCCAGCCGCCGATGCCGAAACCGCGGCGGCGTACGCGAGTTGACGACTCCTTGGCCGCGACTTCGACCTCGGCTTCGAGCAGCTCCGAGCTGCGCGGCACCTCATCCATTCCGGATCCGGGGGTCGAGGACGGTGTAGAGGAAGTCGACGCCGAAGTTGATGAGCACGTAGCCGACGGCGATGAGCGCGACGTAGCTCTGGAGCGCCACGTACTGCTGGCCGATGATCGCGTTGTAGATCTCGGTGCCCAGGCCGGGCAGGCTGAACACGGTCTCCACCACCACGGCGCTGCCCACCAGCGTGCCCATGTTGAGGCCGGCAAAGGTGAGCAGCGTGAGGCTCGACAGCCGGAACGCGTGGTGCCACAGGACGCGCTGGGTGCTGATGCCCTTCGAGCGCGCGGTCTTCATGAAGCTTTCCTGGAGTGTGGCGATCATGTCGCTGCGCAATAGCCGCATGTACAGCGCGATCTCCCCCGCGGCGAGCGAGATCGTGGGCAGCGCCATCGAACGGAAGTGCTCGACGGGGTCGGTGCCGAAAGCGACGTACTGCCCGGCCGGGAGCCATTGCAGCTTGGCGCCCACGAAATACGCGAGGTACAGCCCGAGCACGAAGCTCGGGATCGAAAGGAGCCCGAACGCCGAGGCGCTGGCGGTCTTGTCGAGCCATGTACCCGCCCGGTACGCAGAGAGCACCCCGAGCGGGATCGCGACGAGGAGAGCGAGCACCTGCGCGTACAGGATCAGCAGGAGCGTCACCGGCGCTGAGCTTGCCAACACCTTCGACACGGGTGTGCGCGACGGGTACACCTTGCCGAAGTCGCCGGTCGCGAGGCCGCCGATCCACGCTCCGTACTGCTGCACGGCCGGCTTGTCGAGGCCGATCTCCTTGCGCAGCTCGGCGCGCTGGGTCGCGAGGTTGGTCCCGAAGGGGATCATCTTCTTCACCGGGTCGCCCGGGAAGAGCCGGACGAGCATGAAGGTCCCAAAAGTCACGAGGAACAGCACGACGACGAGACGGACAAGCTTTCCGGCGATGCGGCGCATACCGATCGCGCTCAGGTGGGGTAGCCGGTCGTGCAGCTCATTTGCTGACCCAGATCCCTGCCGTCGGGTGCAGACCGGCGAGGAGCGGGAACGGCTTGCTGCCGTCGGGTAGGGGTGGGCCGAGGATCCCGTGCACGTCGGGGCGCGTCGCGATCCCCCAGGTGACGTACCAGGCCCATACGTTCCAGATGTTCTTGGCGAACTCCTTCGTGATGCCTTCGTATGCCGCGGCGCGCTGCGCAGGATCGGACGTCGCGCGGCCCCGCTCGAGCAGGCGGTCAATCTCGGGGTCGTTGATCTTGCCGAAGTTGGTGAGCTCGCCGCTGTGCCACCAGACGTAGTTGATGTCGGGGTCCTCGCCCGCGTGGTTGCGCCAGAGCAGCACGTTGTAGTCGCCTGAGATCGCGGTGCTGATCTCCGCGGTCTGATCCACCATGGCGATGTCGGCGGAGATGCCGGCCTTCTCGATCTGTTGCTTCAGGAGCTCGGCCTCGTTGCGGTTCTGGCTGTCGGGAAGGATCACGAACTGGACGTTGAACCGGCCGCCGTGCGCGGCCTTCACCTCCTTGACGAGCTTCTTCGCTTTCGCGAGGTCGTGCTTTGGGAAGCCGGGGTCGGCGACATACCCGGGAATGCCCTTGTCGAAGGGCCCGTTGGCGACCGTCGCCCGGCCCAGGTTGCGGAGCTGGTTGATCTCGTTGCGGTCGAGAGCGAGAGCGAATGCCAGGCGGGCCTTGGGGTCGTCGAACGGCGGCTTGCCCGCGTTCAGCAGGTAGTAGCGGTTCTCGCGCCCCGTCGTCTCGATCGTGAGCCTGATCGCGCCGCTCTCGGCCTTCCGCCCGAGCTGGTCGATATCAGGCTCGAAGTCGGTGTGCATGATGTCGAGCTGCCCGGCCTCGAGCTGGGTGATTCGCTGCGCCGGCTCGACGACGCCGACGAAGGTGATCGCATCGAGGTACGGCAATTGCCGGCCGTTGGCGTCCTTGCGCCAGTAGTCGGAGTTCTTCACGAGCTCGATGGGCGCGCCGGGAGTCCAGCTGCCTTTGAGCTTGAAGGGCCCGGTCCCGATCAGCTTGCTCGGGCACGTCTGATTGTCGGCGAGCTGGGCGCTGGCCATCATCCCCATCCGCCCGAAGCTGAAGAGGTAAGCGGGGAACGCCACCCATGGCGACGACATCTTCACGACGACGCTCAGGGGGCCGGTCACGGTGACGTCGGTGACGGGCTTGAGCACGAGCGAGAACAACGCGGAGCTGATGTTCGGGTTCTTGCCTCGGTACGAGTCGAGGTTGAGCTTCACGGTCTCGGCGTTGAGTGGGGAACCGTCGGTGAAGGTGATGCCGGGTCGGAGCTTGATCGTCCATTCGGTGAAGTCTGCGTTGGGTGTGACGGACTCGGCGAGGTACGGGACGTACTTACCCTTGTCGTTGGGCCACGTGAGCGGGTCGTAGATCGAGTCGGCCACCATGACGCCGGAGATCGCGAGCTGTCCTGACGGGAGGCAGAAGCCCCCGCCGGTGTCGCTCTCGACCCCGTAGACGACCTTGCCGCCGGACGTGGGCTTGCCCGAGTCGGCCGCCGTGGTGCCCGCCGACCCCGAGCCGTTCTTGCTGCTGCTGCCGCCGCCGCACGCAGCCACGACGATGACGAGCACCCCCACGAGGGCTACGAGACGACGACGTTGCCAACCCATCTGGTTCCTCCCGACTTGCCGACCGCCGGCTACGAACGCAGTCCACTCGCCGTACCTCTTCGCGTCAGGCAATGCCGTCGCGCGGGGATGGACGCACGCCGGAACCGTCGATGATCATCGCCTGCGAGAACGAGACGCCGGATGCCAAACTGCGAATCGCAGAACTGAGAATTCGCCCCACCTCACGTTGATCGAGACTTACTCGCGCCGCCCCGACGCGCAACATCATCATGGGCTCCTTCCGGCGGGCGAACCAGGGGCGAAGGTCCCTCGGGGTGCACGACCGGCCCGGCTCGACCCGATCTCTTGAAGCTGGTGAGGGCCCACCGTAGGGTTGCGAACAGATGCCGAGCGAGGCCGAGCGACCGATCCTGCGGGTGCACGACATCGACGTCGTCTACGGCGAGGCGATCCATGTGCTGCGGGGGGTCAGCCTCGAAGTCCCGAGGGGCTCGATCGTCGCCATGCTGGGTGCGAACGGCGCAGGCAAGACGACCCTGCTGCGCGCCTGCTCGGGCCTGCTGGGCGTGCACCAAGGGTCCGTCACCTCGGGGATCATCGAGTTCGAAGGTGTCCGCATCGAACGGGCCAATCCCGCCTCGGTCGTGCGCCGGGGCCTCGCGCAGGTGATGGAGGGCCGGCGGATCTTCGGCGAGCTCACCGTGGAGGACAACCTGCGTGCGGGCGCGTTCACCCGGCGCGACCGCGCCGGGATCCGATCGAGCTACGAGCACGTGCTCGAGCTCTTCCCCGTGCTGCGCGAACGGCGACGGTACCAAGCCGGCTTCCTGTCGGGCGGTGAGCAACAGATGCTCGCGATTGCCCGCGCGCTCATGGCCGCCCCGCGGCTGCTGCTGCTCGACGAACCCTCGCTCGGGCTGGCACCGATGATCGTCGAGCAGATCCGCGACATCATCGCGACGATCAACGACACCGGCACGAGCGTCCTCCTCGTCGAACAGAACGCGTCGATGGCGCTGTCGATCGCGCAGCACGCCTATGTTCTGGAGACGGGGCGGGTCGTGCGCCAGGGACCCGGACCGGAGCTGCTCGATGACCCCGAAATTCGCCGCCTCTATCTCGGCGCGAGCAAAGAGGTCCGGCACTCGTACACCACGCTCGCGGCATCTTCTCGCGTCCGGCCGTGGATGCCTTGACGTCGGCCGCCATCGCGCCCGGATCGGATGCGCGCGTCGAGCCGGGCCCCGTCCCGTTGCTCGAGGTCTCCGACGTCACCCTGCGCTTCGGTGGCATCAACACGCTCACGACCGTCGGGTTCGAGGTCTCCGCCGGCGAGCTGTTCGCGATCATCGGTCCGAACGGTGCCGGCAAGACCGCGATCTTCAACTGTCTCAACGGGGTCTACCGGCCCCAGACCGGCTCAATCGTGCTCGACGGAGTCGAGCTCGTCGGCCGTCGACCGTCGGCGATCGCCGCGCGGGGGCTCGCCCGTACGTTCCAGAACCTCGCGCTGTTCACCAACCTCGATGTGATCGACAATCTGATGCTGGGTCGCCACCACTTGATGCGCACCGGCTTCCTCTCGGGGACGGTCTGGGTCGGGCGGGCCAAGCGGGAAGAGGTGATGCACCGGCGCCCCTGTGAGGAGATCGCCGAGCTGCTGATGATCGACGCGTACCGCGGGATGCCGGTCGCGACGCTGCCGTACGGGGTGCAGAAGCGGGTCGAGCTCGGCCGGGCGTTGGCCATGGATCCGAAGCTCCTGCTCCTCGACGAGCCCGTGGCGGGCATGAATGTCGAGGAGACCGAGGCGATGGCGCGCACGATCCTGCAGCTGCGCGCCGAGCTGGGGCTGACGATGATTCTCGTCGAGCACGACATGCACCTCGTCATGGAGCTCGCGGACCGGGTGCTCGCGCTCAACTTCGGCGAGGTGGCCGCCGTCGGCTCGCCGGCGGCCATTCAGTCCGATCCATCTGTGATCGCGGCGTACCTGGGCGGCGATGCATGAACGACAGGGGGAACGCATGAGCGCGGTGGCGCCCGTTCGCGGCGGCGCCGAGCTCGGCGGGCCGGCCGCGGCGTCCTCGCTCCCCGAGCTGCTCGCGGCACGGGCGATCATGTCGCCCGATCGAGTGGCGTGGCGCCAGAAGCGGCTCGGGCTCTGGACCGAGACCAGCTGGGCGCAACTCGAAGCGCGGGCGGCCGCGTACGCCGCTGGCTTCGCGAACCTTGGGGTCGAGCCGGGCTCCCGTGTGGCGATGATCGTCGGGCCCGGCATCGAGGCCGCGGCAGCCGGACTCGGTCTGCAGGGGATGGGCTCGGTCGTGGTGTCGCTGCACCCGGGTCGGTCCGCGCCGGAGCTCGGCGCGCTGCTCGCCGACGCCGACGTGCAGATCGCGATCGCCGAGGATGCCGAGCAGCTCGCGACCATCCTCGAGGCGCGCCCCCTGGTGCCGCGACTGCGCGAGGTGTTCGTGGTCGACCGCCGCGGCATCCCGGTGTCGACCGGGTCACCCGCGCAACTCGTCACCGTGGCCGAACGATCTGATGACGGCACGCACGCGATCGATTCGTGGCGCGAGTCGGTAAGCCGCCTCGCGCCCGACGGACCGGCGCTGCTCGTGCTGACCGTCGGCGGATCGGGCGCCCCGCGGCCCGTCACTCTCACTCACGCGAACCTCATGGCCGCTACCCGCGCCTTGGCTGAGGGGGTTCCCGTCGTGAGCGACGACGAGATCCTCTCCTACCTGCCTCCGAGCCACGTCCTCGAGTGCGTGCTCTCGACGGGTGTTGCTCCGCTCGCCGGCGCCGTCGTCAGCGTCGGCGACGGACCGGATGGGGTGCTCACGGACCTGCGCGACGTGCGACCCACGGTGCTGTTGGGGGTGCCGAGCCTCTGGGACCGCCTCGCCGAGCGCGCGCAGGAGCGGCGCTCGCGCACCGGCTGGCTGAAGGGGAAGGTGCTCGACGCGGGTCTCCGTCGCGGCCGCCGTTCCCTTGCGGCGCGCAGGAGCGGTGCGCGGCCCGGGCTGCTCGCAGGCCGGCTCAGCACCCGGCGCGTCCTTGCCTTGCTCGGGCTCGACCGCACCCGCGCGCCGCTCAGCGCGCTCGCGTCGCTCGCCGACCAGACCGCCGACGCTCTCGGAGCCATCGGGCTGGTGGTGCGGCAGTGTTACGGCACGGCGGAGGCGAGCGGGCTGCTCACCCTCGAGCAGGCCGACAGCGTGCGGCCGGGCTCGGTGGGTCATCCGGTCGGCGCCACCGAGGTGCGCGTCGACGCGAATGGTGAGCTCCTCGCCCGCGGCGCGCAGATCGGACCCGACGCCCTCGATGCCGAAGGCTGGCTGCACACCGGAGATCGCGCGCGGGTCGACGACGATTCGGCGGTGCGCCTCGTCGGACGGGCCGAGGATCTGATCGTCACGGTCGCCGGTGCCCGCGTCGACGCCGCGATGGTTGCCGAGGCGCTCGAGCGACTGCCCATCGTGCGGCGGGTGGTCGTCTGCGGCGACGGCCGGCGGAGCATCGGCGCGCTGCTGGAGCTCGACCCGCTCGAGCTCGGTGCCTGGGCCGCCGAGCGTTCGGCGCCCTTCAACGCGCTGGGAGACCTGCTCCAGTGGCCCGAGCTTCACAGCGAGCTCGAGCGCGGTGTCGCGGCGGCGAACGACGCGCTGCCGCCGGAAGCCCGGGTGCAGGAGTTCCGAGCGCTGCCCGGCCCGCTCGTGCTCCATGCCGAGCTCACCGGCACGCAGCGCCTTCGCCGCGCGGCTGCGCTCCGCCTCCACGCCCGCCTCGTCGAGGAGATGTATCGCGAATGAGCAAATTCTTGGAGCTGTCCTTCGCGGGGGTTGCACTCGGGGCGCAGTACGCGCTCGTCGCGCTCGGATATGTCGTGATCTACCGGGCCACGAGCGTCATCAACTTCGCGCAGGGCGGGTTCGTGATGCTCGGCGCGTACCTGGCGTTCGACTTCCACCAGACGTGGGGTCTGCCGTTCTACCTCGCGGTCGTGCTCGCGATGGCCGGGGGCGCCATCGTCGGTGCGTTGGTCGAGGCGTTGATCCTGCGTCGGCTCGTTGGGCGACCTCCGTTCGTCATCATCATGGTGACGATTGGCCTCCTGATCCTGATCGAGCAGCTCGTCCCGGTGGTGTGGGGCCAGGACCCACTGCCGCTCGGCGACCCCTGGGGCGTGCACGCGGTCAAGCTGGGCGACGTCGCGCTCGCGGTCGGGGACCTGTGGACGATCGGCATCGTCGCGGTGGTGCTGGTCGTGTTCTTCCTGTACTTCAAGTTCTCACGCATGGGTGTCGCGATGCGCGCCACGGCTTCCGACCAGGAAGCGGCGCTCGCGCAGGGCATCGGCGCCGGTCTGGTCATCGGCGTCTCCTGGGCCATCGCCGGGGCTGTCGCGGCGCTCGCCGGTGTCACGCTCGCGGGCGGTGGCGGTGGCGTTCGCCTCGACATCGAGCTCGTGGCCCTCGCCGCGCTCCCCGCGATCATCCTCGGCGGGCTCGACTCGCCCGTCGGCGCGGTCGTCGGCGGGCTGGTGATCGGGCTCGCCCAGTCGCTCGCCTCCGGGTACCAGCCCGAGTACGCGCCGTGGCTGGGCAGCGGCTTCGATCTCGCGCTCCCGTACATCATCATGGTGATCGTCTTGCTGGTCCGGCCTTACGGGTTCTTCGGCCAGCGGGAGGTGCGACGAGTGTGATCGCGCGCCTCCTTTCCGTTGGCCGCCCCGCGGGGGGCCGGCCGAGCCGAAGCCTCATCCGCCGGCCCCAGGACCGGCTGCGTCTCACCTCGAGCTGGTCGCAGCGCACGTTCCTGGTGGTGCTCGCGCTCGTATGGTTGGCGACGCCGTCGTATGTGAGCGACTACTGGCTCGACGTCCTGGCCCGCTGCGGTCTCGCGGCGATCGGCGCGATCGGGCTCAACCTGCTGACCGGCTACACCGGCCAGATCTCGCTGGGCCACGCGTTCTTCATCGGCGTCGGCGCGTACGTGGCGGCGTGGTTCGGTGTCCAACAGCAGATGCCGCTCCTCGTTTGGCTCCCACTCTGCGCCATCATCGGCGGGCTCATCGGTGGCGCGATCGGGCCGGTCGCTCTGCGCCTGCGCGGCAACTACCTCGCGATCGTGACGGTCGGGTTGCTCTACATCGGCAACCTGATCTTCAACAATTGGGACAGCCTCACGGGTGGCCACGCGGGCACTGCGACCGCCGCGCCCGCTTCTATCGGCCCGGTCGACTTCACCAACCTGCACCTGTTCGGGCAGGTGTGGTCGCGCCGGCAGGGCTTGTTCTGGCTCGTCTGGTTGCTGGTCGCGCTCGCCGCCCTCGTGGCCAAGAACCTCGTGCGGACCCGGCCGGGACGGGCGATGCAAGCAGTGCGCGACCAGGACGTCGCGGCCGAGGTCGTGGGGGTGAATGTCGCGGTCTACAAGGTCGGGGCCTTCGCGGTGTCGAGCGCGTTCGCTGCAGTGGCGGGCGGGCTCTTCGGCGTGGTGCAGCAGTTCGTGAACCCGAGCGACTTCGGGGGCGCGCCCGGCTTGCTGCTGTCGATCACCTACGTCGCGATGATCATCGTCGGCGGGATGGGCACCATCGGAGGATCGGTCGTCGGTGCGCTGGTCGTGGTCGCGCTTCCCAACGTCATCCAGCAGATCAACCAGTCGATCGCGATCCCTCTTGTCAAGAGCAGCCCAACGGCCACTGACGGCGTCATCACCGTGTTCCAGCTCGACCAGCTCTTGTTCGGGGTCCTGATCATCGTGTTCCTGCTGTTCGAGTCTCGCGGGCTGGCGGCGGTGTGGCAGCGAGCGAAGCGCTATGTGGTGTCCTGGCCGTTTCCGTCGTGAGCGCGGCGCGAAGGTCCCGGTCGGCCCGCCGCGCTATCGTGCCCGGAGGGGAGAGGGCGGAGGTGACACCGATGAAGACGCGTGCACACGGCCTGACGATCGTCCTGGTGGTGCTGGCCTTGGTGGCCGTGGCCTGCGGGGGTGGTGGTCGGGGTACCAGCGGCAAGTCGACCGGCGGCAAGAAGGGCGCTCCGAGCTCGACCACCGGGTTCGACGGGACCACGATCACGGTCGGCGCCATCTCGCCGCAGACGGGCATCGCGTCGATCATCGGCATCCCGCTCACCGCCGGCAACCAGGTCTACTTCGACGCGCTCAACGCGAAGGGTGGCATCGCCGGCAAGTACAAGGTGAACCTCGAGGTGCGCGACAGCGCGTACAACTCGAACACGGCGCAACAGAACTACTCGGACCTGCGCGACAAGGTGGCGATGCTCGCCCAGGTCCTCGGGACCGACATCACCAATGCGCTGCTCACCCCGATGCGCCAGGACGACATGGTGGGAGCTCCGGCCACCCTCGACGCCGAGTGGGTTCGCGATCCCAACCTCCTCCCGGTCGCGGGCCCGTACCAGATCGAGGCGATCAACGGGCTGGCGTACTGGGTCAACGAGGGTGGCGGGAAGGGCAAGACGCTCTGCGTCATCCGCGCCGACGACCTCTACGGGCAGGCCGGCCTCGACGGCGTCAAGTACGCAGCGACCAAGCTCGACTTCCATCTCGGTACGGTGGCGGAGTTTCCGGCCTCGTCGACCGATCTGACCGCGCAGCTTCAGCAGGTGCGAAGCGGTTGCGACGCGGTCTGGCTCGTCGCCCTGCCCACGGCCACGATCCCGACCATGGGGGCGGCCGCGACGCAGGGACTTGACCTGCGCTGGATCGGCCAGGCGCCGACGTGGGTCTCGCTGCTCGCATCGGGCGCCACCGGCGACTACATGGCCCAGCACTTCTGGCTCGCGGCGCAGGGTCCGCAGTGGGGCGACACGTCCTCACCCGGAATGAAGCAGATGCTCGACGACATCGCCAGGTACAAGCCCGACCAGAAGCCCGACTTGTACTTCGCCTTCGGCTATGCCCAGGCGTTGACAGTGACGAAGCTGCTCGAGAAGGCCGTCGAGCTCGGCGACCTCAGCCATGCCGGAATCAAGAAGGCACTCAACGAGTTGGGCACCGTCGACACGCTCGGGTTGGCCGGCACCTACACCTACGGACCCCCGGCTCAGCGCGTCCCGCCCGAGCAGACGACGATCTTCGCCGTCGACCCGAACGTGCCCGGCGCGTTGAAGGCGCTGAAGGTGAACTACGAATCCACCGCCGTGAAGTCCTACAAGTTCCCGAAGTCCTGAGACCGGGGACGGCGCGGTTGCGTCGGGCATCCCGCGACTCTCACGCGCCCGGACCCGACGATGCGCTATACCGGATGCTGAGGCGAAGCGAACCCAGCGTCGGGATCACCGGATTCAATCGGAGCATGTCGTCGCGGGTTTCGATTCCTGCATAGCCGCACTGGATCAGGTCGATGGTTCCGGCCATGGCCCCGAGATGGATGCCTTCCGGACACACACCATCTTTGTCGTCACATGGAGTCGAGATCTCGCGCGTGCCTCGCCCGCGGCGCGCGGTGGCGGTGTCAGGCGTCGTAGGTGTGCGTGAAGCGGCGTAGCACCTGCCGGTAGTTGACCCGCTCGTAGGCCTCCGGGTCCGGGACCGATCGCGCGCTGACACTGCCCCGAGCCTGCGTCACCGACTCGTACTCGTGGTCCTCGAGCCACGCCGCGAGGCCCCGGTGCAGGGTGCCGAGGTGCTCGGGGCCGTGCACGAGCAACGACGAGGTGGTCATCACGACGTCAGCCCCGGCCAGCAGCGCCTTGACCGCGTCCTCCGGGGTGTGGACGCCGGTCGACAGTGCGAGCGAGCACGACACCCGGCCGTGGAGCAGCGCGATCCAGCGCAGTGGGAGCCGCAGCTCGGCCGAGGTGGAGAGGTCCAGGGTCGGGCTGACGGCCAGAGACTCGAGGTCCACGTCGGGCTGATAGAAGCGGTTGAAGCACACGACGCCGTCTGCTCCGCTCGCCGCGACTTGGCCGACGAAGTGCGAGATGGTCGTGAAGAACGGTGAGATCTTGACGGCGAGCGGCACCGAGATCTCGTCGCGAACCGCTCGGACGAGGCCGAGGAGCTCGACCTCCAGCGATGCAGACGTGTCATCGGCGTTCGCCCCGAGGCCGTAGACGTTGAGCTCGAGCGCGTCTGCTCCCGCGTCGACGAGCTCCGATGCGTAACGGATCCATCCACCGCGCGTGGTGCCGTTGAGGCTCGCGATCACCGGCACATCGAGCCTGGCCTTGGCCTCCTCGACGAGCTGCAGGTGCCGATCGACTTCGTCGGCGCCTTCCGGTTCGGGGAAGTAGGTCAGCGCCTCGGCGAACGCCTCCGTTCCCTGCGTGAAGAGCTGCTGGCGTTCCACTGCGGCGGAGATGACGTCCTCCTCGAACAGCGACGGCAGCACCACCGCGGCCGCGCCCGCCGCTGCGAGCCGCTCGAGCGTGTCGATGCGCCCGGTCAATGGACTGGCCGATGCGACGAGGGGGCTCGCGAGCTCGAGGCCGAGATAGGTGGTCTTGAGATCCGTCATCGGTCGCATTGCCTCACTCGGGCGCTTCAGCACTTGGAGCGGTCGGTGGGAGATGGGCCAAGCTGCGCTCCACCCCGGCGAGCTGCGAGTAGTAGCGCCACCTTTCGTCGACGTCGGCTTGCGCGAGCGCCCGCAGCCCGGCGGCCTCCTCGGGGTTCGCACGGGCGAGCATCGCGAACCGTCCCTCGGCGTCGAGGAAGTCAGCCAGCGGGATCGACGGCGCCTTGCTGTCGAGATGGAACGGGTGCGTGTGCTCGTCGGTACCGGGATGGAAGCGGTACAGGGGCCAGTAGCCCGACCGCACGGCATCGTGCTGGTGCGTCATCGATGTCGCCATGTCGATCCCGTGAGCGATGCACGTCGAGTAGGCGATGATCAACGATGGTCCCGGCCACGCCTCCGCCTCCGCGAACGCCTTGACCGTCTGGATGTCGTTCGCACCGATCGCGACCTGCGCGATGTACACGTTGCCGTAGCGTCGCGCTTCGACCCCGAGATCCTTCTTCGCGTTGCGCTTCCCTCCGGACGCGAACTTCGCCACCGCGGCACGGGGCGTGGACTTCGACGCCTGCCCGCCCGTGTTCGAATACACCTCGGTGTCCAGCACGAGGACGTTCACGTCGCGACCCGACCCCAGCACGTGGTCGAGACCACCCGCGCCGATGTCGTAGGCCCAACCGTCACCACCGACGATCCACACGTTCTTGCGCACGAGCGTTCCCGTGAGGGGTGCGAGCGCGCGGGCGCGCCGGGCGACCTCGGCGTCGCCGTCATCGACGAGCCGGGTGAGGTAGGAGTCGAGCTCTACGATCCGAGACCGTTGCACCGCGATGGTGGCATCGTCGACGGGCACCGCCGGGTCGACCGCGAGGATTGCCGCGGTCAGCTCCCCGCCGAGCGACGGTCCGAGCTCGGTGACGATCCGACGAGCGGTGGCACTCTGACGGTCGAGCGCGATGCGCATGCCGAGCCCGAACTCGGCGTTGTCCTCGAACAGGGAATTCGACCATGCCGGCCCGCGCCCGGCGGCGTCGGTACCCCACGGGGTCGTCGGCAGGTTGCCTCCGTAGATCGACGAGCAGCCGGTCGCGTTCGCCACCAGCGCACGGTCGCCGAAGAGCTGGGTGAGGAGCTTGAGGTACGGGGTCTCGCCGCAGCCCGCGCACGCCCCCGAGAACTCGAACAACGGCTCACGCGCCTGGGACCCCTTCACCGAGGCTGGGTCGAGCAGGCCGTCGGGTACGCCGTCGAGACGCAGGAACGCGTCGAACCGGGCCCGCTCGCGCTCGAGGTGCTCGGCGATGGGCTCCATGTCGATGGCCTTGTGCTTGGTCTCGGACTTCGACTTGGCCGGACACACGTCGACGCACACGCCACAGCCGGTGCAGTCGTCGGGCGCGACCTGGATCGTCAGCAGCAGGCCCGGATGATCATGCGATCGGAACCGCTTGCTCGGCAGGACCGCGTCGGCCACATCTTCGGCGGCCGCCGCCGGGTCGTGGATCTTCATGCGGATCGCCGCGTGCGGGCAGACGAGCGCGCAGCGGGCACAGTCGATGCAGATCTCCGGATCCCAGATCGGGATTTCGTCTGCGAGCGAGCGCTTCTCGACCCGGGCGGTTCCGGTCGGGAACGTGCCGTCGACCGGGAGAGCACTCACCGGAAGCAGGTCGCCTTCGCCGGCGAGCATGCGGGCGGTGACACGCTGCACGAAGTCGGACGCGTCGGGCGGCACCGGAGACCGACGACCGCGAATCGCGGTGACTGCGGGCGTGAAGACCAGCCGACTCAGAGCCGCGGGCGCCGCGTCGATCGCCGCGAGGTTGGCGTCCACGACCGGACCCCCTCGCTTGCCGTACACACTGCGGACCGAGGCGCGGATGGCGTCGAGCGCGGCGTCCAGTGGCATCAGGTTCGTGAGCGCGAAGCAGCAAACCTGCATCACCACGTTGATCTGACCAGCCAGACCGGCGTCTCGGGCGACGCGGTGCGCGTCGATCACGTGGACGGCGAGACCCTTCTCGAGGATCGACTCCTGCACCTCTATCGGCAGATGGTCCCATGTCGCGTCGGCCGGGTACGGGCTGTTCAGCAGGAACGTTGCGCCGGGCGCAGCGACGCCGAGCACGTCGACGCGATCGAGGAGGCCGAACTGGTGGCACGCCACGAAGTCCGCATCACGAATGAGATACGTGGAGCTGATTGGCGCGTCGGCGAAGCGGAGGTGCGACACGGTCATCGAACCCGACTTCTTCGAGTCGTAGACGAAGTACCCCTGCGCGTGCCGGTCGGTGTGCTCGCCGACGATCTTGACCGTCTGCTTGTTGGCACCGACCGTGCCGTCGCTGCCGAGTCCGTAGAACACCGCCCGCAGCGCGGCCCGGTCGGTCGTGAACGAGGGATCGACCGGCAGGCTCCTGTGGGTCACGTCGTCGACGATCCCGACGGTGAAGCCGTCTCGTGGTTCGCCCGACCCGAGCGAGTCGAGCACCGCCCGGGCCATCGCCGGCGTGAACTCCTTCGACGACAGGCCGTACCGACCGCCGACGACACGGGGTAGGGGGCGCACGCCACGGCTTGCGGCATCGGCGAGTGCCGCGAGGACGTCGAGCCGCAGCGGCTCCCCGGGCGCGCCCGGCTCCTTGGTCCGGTCGAGCACGGCAACGGCGCGCACCGACTCGGGCAGGGCTCCCATGATTGCGTCGACGGGGAACGGCCGGTAGAGACGGACCTGGAGCACCCCGACCTTCTCGCCGGCCGCGACGAGGGCGTTGACCGCCTCCGTCGCGGCGCCGATGCCCGAACCCATGAGCACGACCACACGCTCGGCGTCCGGCGCTCCGGTGTACTCGACGAGCCCGTAGCGACGTCCGGTCCGTGCCGCGAGCCGGGCGAACGCGCCCTCGACGATCCTCGGGACAGCATCGACGAACGGGTTCAGGGCCTCGCGCGCCTGGAAGAACACGTCGGGGTTCTGGGCACTGCCGCGCAGGACCGGACGGTCCGGGTCGAGGGCGCGTAGGCGGTGGGCGGCGACCCAGTCGTCGTCGACGAGGGCAGACACGTCGGCATCGGTGGGCGGGTGGATCGTCGTGATCTCGTGCGACGTCCGGAAGCCATCGAAGAAGTGGAGGAACGGCATGCGCGACTCGAGGGTGGCCGCGTGCGCCACGAGCGCGAGATCGGCCGCCTCCTGGACCGAGCCCGCCGCGAGCATCGCCCATCCCGTCGTGCGGGCGGCCATCACGTCGCTGTGGTCCCCGAAGATCGAGAGCGCGTGGGTCGCGATCGATCGAGCTGCGACGTGGATGACCGCAGGCGACAGCTCGCCCGCGACCTTGAACATGTTCGGGAGCATGAGGAGCAGCCCCTGCGACGCGGTGAACGTGGTTGCCAACGCGCCGCGCGTCGCCGCGCCGTGGAGGGTGCCGGCCGCGCCTGCCTCCGACTGCATCTCGATCACCTCGGGAACGGTGCCCCAGAGGTTGGGCCGGCCCTCCGCAGACCACGCGTCGCAGTGTTCGGCCATCGGCGATGCCGGCGTGATCGGATAGATGGCAATTACCTCGGAGCACCGGTACGCGACCTGCGCCGCGGCTTCGTTGCCGTCGAGGACTTGCCGACCCTCCATCCCCGCCAGGTTCACCCGCCGGGCCGGTCCGCGACAAGGGTCCGAAGTCACCTTTCGAAATCGCCCGAACCATCTGCCGCCGGGAGGACCTTCGGCCCTTGGAACGTCGAGTGCAGAGGGGGATCATGAGGTGACGCGCGCACCAACGAGCACGGTGGAGGTGGGCCGATGACCGAGCACCCGAACGTGAGATTGGTCCGGCGGGGCTTCGAATCCTTCGCGAAGGGCGATCTGGAGGCCCTACGGGAGTTGATGAGCGATGACGTGGTGTGGCATGAACCCGGTCGGAGCCCGCTGGGTGGCGACTACAAGGGTCCGACGGGTGTCCTCGAGCTCCTCAGGAAGTTGCGGGAACGCAGTGAAGGTTCCTTCGCGGTCAACATCGTCGAGGTGTTCGGAAGCTCGGAACGGGCGGTAGTCATCCAAGAAGAGGTAGCCCGTCGAGGTGGGAACGTGCTCGACATGGCCAGCGTCGTCGAGTTCGAGATCCATCAGGGCAAGATCAGCGAAGTCACCGTCTACCACGAGGACACCTACCACTTCGACGAGTTCTGGTCCTAGTGCTGCGGAAGCGCCTCCTCGGAACGGAATCGAGTGTGCAGTCGGTCTCGACGTCCGCCCGGCGCTCGACTCGCTCGGCGCCGGCTACCCACGGCGGGGAGGGGGCGCGACGCACGTGGACGGGAGTTCACGGAGGAACGCACCGACCGCTTGGTTGATCTCTGCGTGGCGCAGACCGAAGTCGAGTATGGATCGAAGATCGACGCGGCGGGCGTCGGACAAGTCGGCCGCGAGCTCGGTGGCGTCGTCGACGGAGTGGATCGGGTCGTAGGAGTGGGCCGTGACGAGGGTCGGCATGGTGAGTCGGGCCAGCGTGTCGGGGTCTTTGGGCGGCGCGTCCTGGTTGGCGATGCTGCGCATGAGCGTGGCTTGGGCGAGGTGGTCGGCGGTCAGAAGGTCGCGAATGAAGGCGAGTTCGTACGCGCGCCGGGGGATGGGGAGCCGCCGGATGACGGGATGCCACGGTGTCAGGACGGGGTAGAGCCCGGTGAACAATGCTGAAACCGCGCTGAAGAAGATCCGTCCGGCGGTCACGCCCCGGGCGAATACCGGCATCTCGAGGACGAGGGCCCGGACGCGGTCGGGATGGCGGAGCGCGACCTCGTAGGCGACGTTGGCGCCGAGCGAGAGTCCGCCGAGTACGACCTCGTCGATCTCGAGGTGGTCGAGCAGCGCGATGACGTCGTCGGCGAACTCCGAGATGAGGTAGCGGTCGGATTGGCGAGGTTTGGTCGACTTGCCGTGGCCATGGAAGTCGAGCAGAAGGACTCGGTAGTCGGGGAGCGACGCCGCCAGTCGCTCCATCGTCCGCGACGACATGGTCAGACCGTGCAACAACACCACCGGCGGGCCACAGGGGTTGCCCCGCTCTGCGTAGTAGAGAGTCAAGTCACCTCGGTTGATGGTTGGCATCTCGGCCTCAGCGCCTCATTCGGGTGTCGCCGGCTCGATCCGGCCCGTACCGGCGCGGGAACTCTGGACCTCGTCCACCTCATGAGCATGGGACGACAACGCAGCGTCTCCTAGGGCCGAACGGCCCTGGGTTCCGCAAGCACGAACGGACGAGTGGGCGACCGCGAGCTCTTAGGCGGGCGGCGTGGTGTAGCGCCGGCCCGAGACGAGCTCTGCGGTGATGCGCACGAAGTAGTCGCGTGATCCGGGAGCCCAGGGACTCAGTGGTAGACGCTTCGCTTCTGCCAGCGCGGTTCCGTCGGCCAGCCACTGCGCGTGTCCGACGATCATCACGCTCCACGCCGAGGTGTGGTCGGGTGCGCTGGCATCAACCTCGAAGGCCACTACGGAACCGGTGAGTGCACCCGTGAGCTTGGCGCCGGGCGCGCTGCGGAAGATGATGTTGTCGCCGAGCAGCGCGTAGTTCACGGGCAGGATCGCAGGGAGCGCTTCCAAGGTGACCCCGACGCGACCGAGCTGCTCGGTGGAGAGCAGTCGCATGCATTCACCGCGTGAGAGAACCTCGAGACCATCCAGATCCATATCCTTGGAGGTTCGGCTTCTCCGCGTGCTTGGAACAGGGCCGAAGGTCCTGACCGCGGCTCGCCGCGGATCAGTCTCGGTGCCGAGAAGCCGTCGCCGCTGGTCACAGCGTTGCGTTGATCGACGGATCTTGGCTCCCATCGAGGTCCGGAACGTGCTGTCGTTCGCAAGCAGCTCGTCGACAGCCGGTTCTCGTCGTAGCTCTTGGTATGTGGCGCGCCGTGTGGGCCGCCGTCATGTGCCGAAGGCAATCACCACGCGCCCGGCGGGGACGACCACACGCCCGGAACCTGCGGCTGGTGACGTGAATCGGGAGGGCACGTTGCCGATGTGCTCAGACAGGACGGTCCGACCCGACGAAGCATCGAGCGCGACCAGATCGCCGCTGCCGGTTGCGACGGCCCATACGGCACCACCGGCGACGATCGTGGGACCGGGTGTCGATACCGGCGTCGTCCACCCAACGAGGAAGCTGTTGCCGGTCACCGTGACTTGCGCAATGCCGTCCGAGCACGGGACGAACATCGTGTCGCCGTCGTGCGCGACGCCTCCAAACGCGCGACTGCTGCAGACACTGCCCGCGTGGAGCTGTCCACCAACTCCACCGAGGTGACCGGCGTCGAGCAGATAGCCGAACCCGCTCTTTCCGACCTGGAACACACGACCGCCCGGCAGGAGCACCGGGCTGGTGGATCCGAGGTCGGTGTCGCTCCCGTTCAGCGATGCCCAATCACTAGGCGCGAACGAGTCGACCAGTTTCAAGTCCGCGTCGAGGCGTACAACGCTGTTGCCGTAATCGTAGGATCCGGCACTCGAGCTGTTGCCGCTCGTCAGATAGAAGCTGCCGTCACTTCCGAAGGCCGCACCGGGC
Source organism: Acidimicrobiia bacterium (assembly GCA_038252255.1). Lineage (GTDB taxonomy): Bacteria > Actinomycetota > Acidimicrobiia > IMCC26256 > JAENVU01 > Chersky-806. The sequence goes on from JBBSAM010000014.1 coordinate 31,950, forward strand.
GGGGCCCAGAAGCCACCCTCGCGTTGTGTCGGGAGCGTGAATGACTTCAGAGGTCCGAGCCCTGAGCTGGAAACGGGTACTGCGACCACGCGGCCGTGATAGTTGCCGCAGTCGCCGAACCGTCCGCCGTACGGGATGAAGACCTGTCCCCGCGAGAGGGTGAGGGCCGCTCGCTGGTTCTGGACCGCGGGGTCAGCGCCGGGGGAATCGACGCGCGCCGAGGCGGCGAGACGCCCGGTCGAGAGGTCGAGCTCGAACAGCATGTGTCGACCGGGTTGGATCATGCCCACCGCGTATATCCGTTCGGCGTTCGCGTCGATGACCGGCGTGCCCGTGATGCCGACCGGATCGACATCGCCGCACGGGAGGGACGAACCGGATACCGGCTCGCCGAGGTGCGTCTTCCACGCGATCGTGCCGTCGGAGGCATTGAGTGCGTAGACGCTGTCGTTCTCGGTCGCGATCACGACCCGGTCACCCACGACGAGCGGCTGCGCGTATACGGCGCCATCGAGAGCGGGGGACGCCCACTGCTGCCGGACCGTGCCGGATGCCGGCGGACCGTCGGGCGCGAGGCCGCCGCGAGCGGCATCGTGGTAGTACGTCGTCCATTGCGCGCCACCGCCGGCCGTGGACGGTGATGGGCTGACCGTCGAGGTCGTTGTCGATGCCGGTCTCGACGAGTGCGAGGTCGATGATCGCCTCGAGGTCCCGGAACCGGAAGAGCACGCCGCGAGCATGCATGCGGCCGTGACGACCGCGAACCAGTCAAGACGTCCGCGCATCTCCTAGGTTGTAGCCGGTTCATCGCGCCGGTGTGCAGCGCGGGCTATTCGGGTTGGAAGATGGCGATGGTGTGGCCGTCGGGGTCCTGGAACCAGACCGAACGGCCGATGCCGGGCGACGGAGAGATGGGTGAGGCTCGCCGCAGAACGCGACGGGTGTGCAATCCTGGTGGTCATGATGGTTCTCCGGTCCCGGTCGGTCGCCGTGCTCGTCGGCGGGGCGACATGGACCGCAGCCGAGTACGGCCTCCACCGCTGCGCGATGCACGAGATGCGGGGCCGGGGGACGGCGTCGGTCGAGCACCTCAAGCACCACGCGGACGTCACGTACTTCTCACCCCCGTCCAAGAAGTTGATGTCGGCTGCCGCGACCACCGCAGTGGCCTATCCGCTCGTGGCCGTCGCCGCGGGCCGGCGGTGGGCGACCGCCTTCACCGTCGGGCTGATCGCCGCATACTTCGGATACGAGGTCGCTCACCGGCGCACACACACGCACCCTCCACGGAACCGGTACGGTCGGTGGGCCCGCCGCAGCCACATGCACCACCACTTCGGCGCGCCGATGCGGAACTTCGGTGTGACGACCCCGGTGTGGGACCGGCTCTGGGGAACCTACGACGAGCCCGGTGTCGTCGCGGTTCCCCGCCGGATGGCACCCGCGTGGCTGCTCGACGAAGTGGGCGAAATCCGCGCCGAGTTCGCCGACGACTACGTCGCGACGGGTGTCCGGAACTCGGAGCAAGGCCAGGCCGAGCGAGATCGGGCTGACGCGTTCGTCAATGTCGCCCCTGAGTGAACGCAACCACCGCGCTGAGCCACGATGACCAGATCGCCCGGGTCGAGATGGTCCGTGAGGATGTCGGCGCGCACATCGAACGGATCATCACGTATGCCGACGACACCTACGCCACGTCCAACTGGGAAATTCACCTCCGAGAAGGATGCGTTCCTGGCGCGTAGTCCCCGAGATTCGGGCGGTCGCCGGCCGGACCCGCGATATCGGCAGCGTCTTCGAGCGTTGCTACGGTGCCCGCTTGTCTTCGCTCCATCGACCTCGGCGTCGTAGGCCCCGAGATTTCACCACCAGAGGAATGCGTGATGAAGCACAAGCCGACAACCGTTCGTGACCGGCTCGGCGCCCTCGTTGGCTTGCTCAGGGTCAGTGATGATGAGTTCCATGCGTTCATGGGCACATACGACGAGTTGTTCACGGACTCGCCGGAGAATACGAAGGCCGACCATGAGGCCGGCGTTCCCCTGAGGGGCTACCGGCAAGGCAGCAGCGCGGAACTTCAGCAGCTCTACCGGATCATCCACCTGCTGTGCACGCTCGGGTCGGTCGAGAAGATGTACATGCCACCGGTGATCGATCCCGAGCAATCGGTCCTCAAGAACCAGATTCTGTTCGAGCGGATCGTGGCGAAGGATCTCGACATCGGCCCGGGCGACAAGGTGTTGGATCTGGGCTGTGGTTGCGGAGCGATCGCCGAGCACATCGCGGAGTTAACCGGAGCCACCCCGTCCGGCATCAACCTCGACGAGTCGCAGATCGAGAAGGCGTGGCGGAACCCGAACCTGCCGCGTTCCAACTTCTCGGTCGGCGATTTCAACAAGGCTCTCGAGTTCGACGACGGCACGTTTGATGCGGTCTACGCGATCCAGCCCCTCACCTACGTCACCGATCATGAGTTCACCTTCGGGGAGGTGTATCGCGTCCTGAAGCCGGGTGGGATGTTCGTCATGAACGACGTCGCGGCCCTTGATAGCTACGACCGCGACAACGAGCATCAGCGGACGCTGGTTCAGCACACCCGCGAGCTGACCGTCTTCGGGGGGCTCTGGTACTACAAGTACTGGGAGGAGGCGTACACGAAGGCGGGGTTCGGCCTGGTCTCCTCCGTGGGGAGGAGCGCGGTGGAGATGGTCAAGAAGGAAGTCGCGCTCTTCGACCGGTATGAAGCTGTCTTCAAGTTCCTCGCGAAGATCCACGTGATCCCCAAGAAGACCGACGCGATGATGCAGCGGATGAACGAGAACAGTCACTCCTACATCCAAGCCGAGGAAGACGAGCTGCTGACGCTGAACTGGCATTGCGTGGGTCAGAAACCGAAGTGACCGTCACGCGAAGACGGCCCGCCGTGAGTGAGTTGGCGACTTGAAGGGTTCGGCGTAGCGATTGGCGTGCCCGTTCGTGCCCGTTCGTGCCCTCGCAACCCGTGCCCGTTGTGTGCGAGTCATGACGGTACTGCTGGTCACTCGCGGTGGCTCTGTTGCATTGGCGCAAGGTCGCGCCGGCCGGTGAGCGTCGCGGGATGATGCGTCGCCGTTTCCGCCCGATCACGTACCGGATGGTGGGGCGAAGTTCTCGACGGCAGAACGTATCGACCAATCGAGCAGTTCGAAACTCGTGGAAACTCACTGGCGGTGGATTTCCGGCACCCACACGTCCCGATCCGCGCGGCGAGGCCGTCGAGCAGTCGGAGTCGGGACGCATGCGGATCGACGATTGGCAGGCGTCCGTCCCGCGGCACGGCGACCGTGTCGCGTAGCGGGCCGACGGGGCCGTGAGTGTCTCCACGCGAGGCGCTCAGAGCGTCGCAGTCAGCCACGGGTTGCGGCCGATGGGCACCACCGCATCCGCAGGTGGGATCGGACCGCCGGGATCACCCGGCACGCAAACGTCGGGTCCGGCAGTGAGCGCCGGTGGTGGCAGTGCCGGCGGCTCGAGGAACGCGGGCCGACCCCGGAGGTCCAGCGAATCGAGCAGGTTATCGGCGTTCGCGTCGCGGTAGGTCATTGCGCCGAGGTTCCACTTGGTTTCGACGAGCTTCAACACCGACGTGTGGTCGTGTACGACGTGCGACACGTAGTTGCAGCGCGCGTACGGCGACACGATGACAGCTGGTACCCGGAACGAATACCGGTCGTACGCGCCGGGGAGATCCGGCGGGACGTCGATGTTTGGAGGGATGTTGTCCGGACGGACCGCAGGCGGGGGCGGTACATGGTCGTAGTAGCCGCCGTGCTCGTCATAGGTCCAGATGAGGAGCGTCTTCGGCCAGAGGGGAGATTGCATGACCGCGGTGATGACCTTCGCGGCCATCTGCTCACCGTTTCGCAGGTCTTGTGGATTCTCCTCCGATTCGGTGTCGAAGTTCGGGTCCACGAGACTGAACGACGGGAGGGTGCCGGCTGCGGCATCGGAATAGAAGTGGTCGATCCTCGAGAAGTTCGACGGGTAGTCGGTCAAGGTCTTGAGGATGATGGCCGCCGACGGAAGATCGGTGAAGTAGTTCCGCCACGAGATGCCGTGCGTCTGGAAGCGATCAAAGATGGTGCCGTTCGGCGGGGGTGGCGCGGCGAGGTCTTGGGCCGTCGTGCTCACGATTCCCGCCGCGGTGCCGGCCATGAGGAATCTGCGGTTCGGGTAGGTCTGTGCGAGTACGGATCCGAACCAGCGATCACACAACGGGAACGCACGCGAGAGGCCGTAGTAGAAGGGAATGTCGGGCTCATCCCAGTAGCCCATCGCCACAGCCGTCGATGCCTCGACGAAGCCATCGTTCCGGCCCCCGTTCCAGGAACGATGGCTGCGGTTCCAATCCTGTCCCGGGAGCGCGTGCAGCTGGCAGGTGGACGGCATGTGGAAGGCGCGCACCAGGTTGCCGTTGCCGTCGGGATTGGCGTTGCGGGGCATGCCGTCGGGGGCGAAGCGAAAGCCGTCACCGCGGCGAAGCGCACCGAGGTACGAGTCGTACGAGTGGTTCTCCATCATGAGGACGACGATGTGCTCGATCTGGGGGAGCGTGTCGATGCCCTCCGGCAGCCTTGGAAACGGCCGGCTCCCGGGAGGCAGCAACCGGTGGGGGAAGGCACCGCGTCCCGGGCGCCATCCGCACGCCGCGAACGCAGCACCGGCCCCGAGGGCGGCGATGCCTTGGAGCACGGCGCGCCGGCTGACGTCAGACGATCCGAACCCGTCACCCGAAGTGCGCTCGTTCGGCATCGCGGCCTCCCTGCTCGCGTGCGGCACGACCAATCTGCTCAGCGAGAGTAGTCAAGCAGAGTGGGTTCGAGAATCGCAGTCGATGTTGAGGCGCCGCAGGGTGATGGTGTCGACGGTGAAGAAGTCACGCGCCAAGATCCGGCCGCTTGCGCGCGGAGGAATGTCGTCCAGGTCTCGGCGGTCCGTCCCGGTGACGGCTCGACGCCTTCGGCTTTGAGGATCGACCAGACCGTCGATGCGGCGATCGTGATCCCGAGGCGGGCGAGTTCACCGTGGATACGCCGGTAGTCCCACGCCAGGTTCTCGCCGGCAATCCGAACGATGAGCTCGCGGATCTCGCGTGCGGTCGGTGGCCGACCTTGCCGGTGCGGGTAGGTCCAATGGTTCGCGACCAGTCGTCGATGCCACGCGAGGAGCGTGTCGGGCTTCACCAGAAACATCGACCACCGCTGCCGGTCGATCTCAACGTCCTTCGACCTGTCCGCCGAGCCTCCCACCGCATGGTGCGACCCGCACGCGTCTCTGCAGGTCACAGCCCAAGATGAGTTTTCGGCCCCCACTCCCGATGCGACAGTGCCGCGGTGAATGTGGCACAAGAGCTTGTGGGGACATTGGTCGGGCGGTGGTACGACTCGGTCTTCGGGAGGCTGGTTCAGTCGTCGCCTTCGTACTTAAACGAGATCTTCACCTTCGCGCGATAGGCGCGCACGGCGCCGTCCTCGATCTGGAGGTCGAGCTCCGAGATCTCGGCGACGCGCAACTCGCGTAGGGATTTGCCGGCGCGGCTCACCGCCGCCTCCGCGGCCTTCTCCCACGACTCGGTGCTCGTGCCCACCAACTCGATGACCTTGTACACGCTCTCGGCCACGTCATTGCCCCCTCTTCAGTGATGCTGGATATGCCCGTCGGGAAAGGACTTGCCGGTAGCACACCGTCCGATTTCCGCTGGACGCGATAGACCGCCCCCATCATGGGAGCGCAATGTGACGGGGTCAAGTGCATGCGTTGCGAGCGCGGAGTTGGTCGAGATGGAACTTCGTCACCCGGAGCCGAGCACTAAGGCCGCAAGGTGGGAGCGCGCGTCGAGGCGCTGACCTCGCACACCTCGCGGGCTAGGGCCTGCGAACGCGCCACCGTGCCACGCGCCCCCGGACAGAGTCGCTGGCATCGGTTATGAAGCCTCGGTGGGGGGTCCCGGCCTGCTCCGAGGATATCCACGACCCGCGCGGAAGAGACGGGCCGAGAACCACGACCGTAGGCACTTGTCCTTACGGTGACGGGGATTGCTCGCGAGAACGGACACCTTGTCCCGCGGTTGGCTGGTAGCGAGTAGCGCCCGATCGGGCAGGCCGTCCTGATTGATGCGCTACGCCTCCCGGCTGCCGGATGTCTCGGGGGCCTGCCCACTGGCGGGCGACTCGGGCGCGACCAGATGTTCGTGCCCGCTCCCCGCGACGTGACGGTTTCAATGAGCGATGAGGGACACGCGGATGCCTACCCCTCGTGCCTCCCGGAGATCGCGTCCGAGCAGAGACGAGCACGTCGATGATCTGACGGCATGAAGTCCTGACCCCTCTCAGCCGGTGACGCGTTTGTTGTAATCGCGGATGACCGCGTCGGCCTTGCGTTGGGTGGCGGCGAGCGCGGCGCGCGGCGACGTTCCTTGGGTGAGCATGGAGGTGATCCCGTCGACGACGGCGGCGCGGACCCCAGCAAAGTTGCCGATGACCGGTCCGGTCGTGGCGAGGGTCGTCGGCCCGCTCAGCAGCTGATCGTAGGAGGTGCGGTACGCGGGTTCCCGCGCCCAGCGCGCCTGGACCGCGGGCGAATCGGCTACGGATTTGCGGATGGGGACGTATCCGGTCTCGAGGTGGAGGCGGATCATCTGTTCGGGCGCAACGAGGTACTTGATGAAGCGCCACGCAGCCGCCCGATGGGCCGCGTCCGAACGCTTGACGATGTACAGCGAGCCCTCGGCGGTCTGCACACCCCCGCCGGGACGCACGCCGGGAAGGGGCCCGGTCCCCACCTTGACGCCCGGGTACTGCCCGCTCTCGAGCACGTTCACGATCGGGCCGAGCACGCCCGACCCTTCGATCGTCATCGCCGCGTCGCCGGTCCCGATCGCGAGCAAGTGGGTCGCGCCCCCGACGTCGGCGCCGGTGTTCAACATCAGTCCGTCGCGCACCATGTTGTGCCACCACGTCCAGACCGCGCGTTCGGTGGGATTGTCGAGGTTCGCCTTGGTCGCACGACGAAGGCGACCGTTTCCGTGATTCGCATACACCTGCCCGTTCTTCGAGGACCAGAACTCGGTGAAGAACTCAGCGATGCGCAGCGCGATGCCGTGCTTGGCTGCACCGCTAGCGACGATCTTCTCCGAGTATCTCCGTACCTCCTCGAGAGTCTGCGGGGGACGGTCCGGATCGAGGCCGGCCTTCGCGAAGGCGTTCTTGTTGTAGAAGAGGATCGGATTAGAGGGGTTGTAGGGCATCGATCGCAACACGCCCTGCACCGTGTAGTAGCCGGTGACTTTGGGCAGGAAGTCCGCAAGCGAGTAGTGGTCCGCGTCGATGCACGCCTGGACCGGCACGGTGGCCCCGCTGTCGATCATCGTCTGCAGCGCCGTCTCCTCCAGCTGGATCACGTCCGGAAGATCGCCGGTCGTGAGTCCGGCTCGGAACTTCGGCAACGAGCTGATGTCTGCCGACTGGTCTACGAGCTTCACGTGGACGCCATGCTGCGCGCGGTTGAACCCATCGACGATCGACTCGAAGACGCGCGCGTTGTTCGAGCCCATCTGGTGCCACATCGTGATGTCGACCGGCTTATGAGCGTGGCGAAGAGCGTCCGGGGAACAGGTCTCCGAGTTCGCGGGCTTCGTCTTCGCCGGGCTCTGCGACCCGCTCCCGCTGCAGGCAGTGAAGAGCAGGACGCAAATGAGGCCGAACGTTGTGAGCGGGGTGGTCCGGCGGCGTGTGGTCATACGCCGAGCCTTGCACGCGGCGCTCGATCGAGGGCACTGTTGCACTGAGCCTGGACGCCGGCATCCAGGCTCGTACTAGAACGGATGGGCCGGCCGCACCTGGAGATCAACGCGGCGTAGCTCCGAGGGTGCTTCAGCCGCTAAAACGTGGGAACTCGCGAGCGAACAGGGCGATGCACTCAGGGCGTGATTTGGTCGAGCAGCCGGGGCAGGTGATCGGATCAACGGCGCGCAGGTGGCCTCGGTTCTCCTGCCAGCAGTGATCGCACGACCGGCACAACCAATGGACCATCTCACAATCGGCGACGCGGGCAAGCGGCGCGGCCCCACACTGCGGACAGATTCGGGGATCATGCCCGGCCCGCATCGGGGTCATGTCGGGGAAGAGTTCCATTGCACACCCCCCAGTTCGTGGGGTTCATCGTCCGCCGAGCCGACCCGGCATGCCAGAGGCAGAAGTCACATTCCGGCGGCTGGTGGTTGTGGGGGCGCTGGTCAGCGGAAGAACGCCTTCACCGAGCTCGCCCGAACCATCTGACGGAATACGGCCCTACCCGGGTCCGCCGCGGGCTGGAGCGACGCAACAGTGTCCCTGCAGCCCCCCAGACCGGCACTACTCGGCAGCGTGGGTGCGTGCTACGCCGCGGGCGCTTCGGTTGTCTGCTCGTGGAGGGCGCGGCACTCTTCGCAGAGCGGAAGACCCCCCGTGCCGGCAGCGAGGTGATCTGAATAGAGGCGTTGGCCCTCGGGACAGTCGGCCCGGTCGTGATAGATGCGGCGGTGCCGATGCGCCCAGACGGAGCGGTACGGCTTGACATTCTTGAGGGTCGCCCGGCTGGTGTGTGTCTCAAGCATGCGAGCCTCCTCCCACTGGAGTTGCCCCGCCCTAATCCATGGTCTTACGAGTGTCCTGCGCGTTGCAGCTATCGGACAGGGCCGAAGGTCCTGTCCGTGCCGAAGACGGCAGTGTTCCGTGAGTCGGGGTGTGCCGCCGGGGGACCGAGTCGCTGTCTCGCTCGCGTTCAGATCGTCCGGGCCACCCAGGTGATCCCCCGGTGATCTCAGGCGGGAGCATGGGCTGGATGCGCGCGGCTGGTCAGAAGCCGTGGCGCTTGATGGCTGCGCGCGCGATTGCTCGACAGTCGGCGGCGCTTCCGGTGTTCGTGATGCGACGCATCTGCAGGATCAGGTCGGCGTTCTCTTCTGCGTGGCGCTTGGCGTCTTCCTGAGCGTGTTGGAGCATCCCGACGACGCGCCGTGTCTCAAGCTTCTCGGCATCGAGCGCTTTCACTGCGTTCTTCAGCGGGATCAGCGCGGTGCGAATGTTCGGTCCTTCGAGTGCGCTCATCGAGATGCCTCCCGATACAGGCCCGGTTGTGGCCGGGAGAATGGTCGACAGCGTCAGGGCGACGCAGGCGTCTTCTCGTCGTCGGTGGAGCGGCGCACCATGATCCGGGTCCACGCCCCGACGTAGACCCGTTCGTCGTCGGCGAGCTCGTGGCGCTGGTGCGGTTCGAGTGGGGTTGTGGGCAGCGGGTCACCAGGCGCGCCGACGAAGGTGCCGTTCGTCGATCCGAGATCTTCGACGTACCAACGGTCGTGATCGAGCGTCAGTTGCGCGTGGCGGTGAGACACCGCCCCGTCGTTGGCGCAGTCGATCTCGGGCACGAGGTTGCGGCTCTTCGAGACACGTCCGATGAGGACCGACGTTGCTCGGAGGGGGATCACGGTGGGTGCGCCGCTCGTCGCGCAGCCGCCCGGGCTGTTCTGGAACGCGAACCAATCGGGGTCGATCCAGACCTCGGCGACCCAGTCCGCGCCCGGGTCGGGCATGGGTGTCGCGGGTGCCGGGAGTTGACCGGTCGTGAAGTCGTAGCCGCACTCTTCGCAGAACAGCGCGTCGGCCGGGTTCTCGCTCCCGCAGTTCGGACACGCCTGCGCCGGTGTCGCAACCGGAGGATCCAGGGTCAGCGGCGACGCCGGTGGCGCCGCGGGTACCGCAGGCGTCGCGGCCGGAGCTGCTGCAGCCTCCTCGATCGGCTCGCCACAGACATCGCAGAAGTCCGACGTGCTCGATGCGTGCCCTTGCGGGCAGGTGAAGCTCATCAGCGAACCCGAGTGGTCTTCGTCGAGCTGGTGTCGAGCGCCATCTCATCGAGCTTGGACACGTCGCGCTTGAGCTTCACCGTGCCGGTATCGGCGTCGGTGATCTCGACGACCCGTCGGAGCTTGTTCGTCGCCTCCTCGTTGCCGGTTTCGGCCGCGAGCTGGGCGGCGCGGCCGAGCTTGATCGTCGCGGTGGCGTCATCGCCGGCCGCCTTCGCCGCGAGTCCTTCCTGGATGACCGAAGCGAGCTCGGCCTGGCCGGTGTAGTGCGCAACCGCGGGATTGATGCGGGTGGTCAACGTCGAGTCGTCGGACCACGTCGCCCGCACCAGGCCCTGACCGGCGACGGCATCGCCGACCACGAGCTGAACGCGGGCGACGAGCTGTTCCGCGCCGAGCGCTTTCGGTGGCACCTTCACCGCGACGTGATAGTCGCGGGACTCGTCGCCCCATGACCCGGTGGGGTATTCACGTACGAGTTCAGAGACCTGGACGGCGCGGTCGCTGAGATCCTCGATCGTCGGGCCGACCTGCCGGACGAACAGCAGCTCGGAGCCCTGTGGCGTCCAGACCCGAAGCTTTGCGTCGGCGACGCCGCGGCCCATCGAAGCGCGCATCATTGCCTGGAAGTCTTCGGCCATTGCCTCGGGTTGGGCGATGATGTCGACGGAGCCGAGCAGCGCCGACGAGATCCCGCGCAGCTCATTGACCTCCCAGTCTTCGCCCACGCCGCGACAGTCGCACTGGAACATGTCGCGCCCGGCGTCGATTCCCGCCTGGAGATCTCTCGGCGTCTCGGACTCGTCCCGGCCGTCGGTCAGCAAGATCGCGTGCCGCTGGTCGGCCTCGACGGTCGCGAACAGCGCGGCGGCCTCGGTGAGCCAGCTCCCGATCGCGGTGCCGCCGCCGGGATCCAGGTGTTGGACGGCGAGCTTGGCCTCGGCCCGGGTGTCGGCGCCGGCCTGGACTAGTGCGCGGCGGTCGGGGTAGACGAGGTGCGCGGTGTTGTCGCCGGCGATGACCGCGAACCAGGTCCCGTCAACGATCTCCTCGATCGCCGCGGCGGCGGCCTGGCGCGCCGACACGATCTTGTCGTGGGGCATCGACATCGAGCCCGACGTGTCGACGATGATCACCTCGGCGGCCGCTCCTGACTGCCCCGCGGTGCCCGCACCCTGACAGGTGACAGTCACGATCGCGTGGACGTCCGTCGCGTCCGCGGGGAGGTACTCGTTCTCGAAGACTTCGGTCGTCCAATCGGCCATCGGGTTCTCCTCGGGGATTCAGGCGGGCTGGTCGGAGACCGGCACAGGTTCGGTAGTCGGGATGCTCTCTGTGCCGGCTTCGGGCTCCGAGCCCGGTGGGAGGGTGGGTGATGCTGGAACGTGAGCGAGCGCGACGGTCACATTGTCATGTCCGCCTTGCGCGTTGGCCCAGTCGCAGAGCTCGGAGGCGAGCATGAGCGGATCGTCGCCGATCCGAGCGATGTCATCCTCGAGGAGCGCGCGGAGCTCCGTAGCCGCGGAGCAGTAGTTCCAGAGCCCATCGCTGCACACGAGGAGCCATCCCCCGGACTCGATGGGCACCGATGTGCACGTGGGGTCACCGGGAGGTGCGTCCATCCCGAGCCAGCGCGTGATGGCGTGCGCACGGGGATCTGCCTCGGCGACGGTGCGCGCGGTGCCCTGGGCGATCTGGGTGCTGGCCCAGGAATCGTCGACCGAGACCTGCACGGTGGCGCCATCGTCGCCGAACCAGTAGCAGCGGCTGTCGCCGACCCAGCCGGCCACGAGGACGGGACCGTCGGCGATAGCGGCCACGAGCGTGCTCGAGGGCGGGTTCTCACGCGCCCCCACCGCCGCGGCGGAAGCGACGGCGCGCTCTTGGGCCGCGGCGACGGCCCGGGCCAGGGCCTCGGTCCACAGCTCGACGAGCGCTCGTGCTGTGCGTGACTCCGGCGCCGGCGCCCGTTCGAGCACGTCTCGTGCGGCGCGGGCGGCCGCGAGCGATGCGACGTCGCTGTCGGTCGATGTGCTGACCCCGTCACACACGACGATCACGATCCGATCCCGTGACGCCGCGAGGGCAGTCGCATCCTCATTGCGCGGGTGGACGCGTCCCTTGTCGCAGACCGCGGCGACGTTCGGCGCGACCTGCTCGGTGTAGTGATCGCGTTCGCTGACGGCACGCAGTCCGCACACGGTGCACCAACCGTCGGCATCGATCTCCCCGCCGCAGGAGCATCGCTGGGCCGCGGAGACTGGAGGCAGCGGCTGAGTCGACACGGCGGTGTCCGGCGGCTCGGACTCGGCCACCAGATGTGCCTCGGCGGCCGCGTTGCCCAACGTCGCGCCGCAGGTCTCGCAGAACTGGTCGTCGGCGGCGACCGGCGCGCCGCAGGCCGGGCACTCGGTCACACGAGCGTCCGCGGTCGGACCGAGTTCGCGGCGTCGACGAGGTTGATGCGTTCGGCACGTTCCGAGGTGAGCGTCGCCAGATCGCGGTACGCGCGCTCGGCCGCGGCCCGCAGCTCGGGTTCGGTCGCCGCCACGTTGCCGATCGTGGTCTGGGGCTGGTCGCCGGATCGCTCCACTTCGGCGATCGCCGCGGTGAGTATGCGCACCAGGATCGTGAGGCGATCGCGCGGGTCCATCGCGATGTTCTCCACGCTGGCCGCCGCGGCGCCGAGATCATCGAGGCCCGGCGCCGCGCTCGTCAGAAGGTCGGCGCGGCGCCGGCGGGCCGCGACGTAGGCGGCACTCGTGGGGGCGACGAGGTCCAGGGCCTGCAGGCTGCCTGCGGCGTCACCGCGGTGCTCGCGGGTGCGGGCCAGGCCGAACGCGGCCGGGGCGACGTAGTTGGCATCCGTCGCGGCGCAGACGGCGTAGAGCTGCTCCGCGAGATCGCTCGCTCCGGTCTGCTCGCACGCGAGGGCGAGCGCCAGCTTCGGCGCGAGCTCGCCCGGTACCTCGCCCAGAACGGTGTTGAAGGACGTCGCAGCCGACTCGAAGTCCGATCGGGCCAGTGCGGCCAGCCCGGAGAGCCAGACCGCGCGCCACTCCCACGGATTGTCGGTGAGGACGTCGTTCACGACCTGCTCGGCGACCGGGAACATCCCAGCGTCGATCGCCGCGCGTGCCTTGGCCAGCTGCACTTCGACGCTCTGCTCCGGCGCCTGCTCGAGCACCTGGAGCCGCTGCGCGCCGTCGGCGAGGGACACGCCGGCCAGCCAGGTGGCGGACGGGTCCGATCGATCGATGCGCAGCGCCGGGAGATCGGTCCACGAGAGATCGGCGCCGGCGCCGGTGGGCGCGCCGAACAGGGAGGAGGGGTTGGAGTGAGCGGCCGCGGTGACGCCGGTGTCGACGGCCACGATCTCGCGCAGCACGCCGAGCAGCTGGTCGCGCAGCTCGTCCGCGGATTGGAAGCGGTCGTCGGGATTCGTGGCGGTGGCCTTTTCGAGCGCGCGGTAGAGCGAGTCGTAGCGCTGGAACAGCACGGTGTCGTCGACGGGAGGCAGCTCCGCTGCGTACGTCGACTGGTACCCACGAAACTCCATCGCCAGGACCGCAAGGGTTCGCCCGACGGTGAAGATGTCGCTCGCGACGCTCGGCCCCACGTCGGCGACTTCGGGGGCCTGATAGCCGACGGTGCCGTAGATGGCCGACTGGTCGTCGTCGATGCGCCGGACCCCGCCGAGGTCGATGAGCGTGATCGAGTCACCGGCCTGGATGACGTTGTCGGGCTTGAAGTCGCAGTAGACGAGCCCCTGGGAGTGGAGGTACGAGAAGGCGGGGAGGATCTCGATGATGTAGGCGGTCGCCTGGTCCGCCGGGAGCGCGTCGTACTTCCCGCCGTTCGCGTCCATTCGGTCCTTCAGGATCTGCTTGAGCGAACGGCCACCGACGTACTCCATGACGATGTAGCCGGCGCCGTCGAAGCTCGCGAAGTTGTAGATCTCGAGGATCAGCGGGTGTTGCACCTCGGCGAGGAACTGGCGCTCCGCCACCGCGGCTTCGAATGCGTCCACGTCGCCGGTGTTCAGCAGGCCCTTGAGGACGACGTACCGCTCGGAGACGTTGTGGTCGCGGGCGAGGTAGATCCAGCCCAGTCCACCGTGCGCGATGCAGCCGACGACACCGTACTGACCCCCGACGACGTCACCCTCGTGCAGCTTCGGCGCGAATGAGTACGGCGTGCGGCACTTCGGGCAGAAGCCCTCGGTGCGGCCGGGCTTGCCGTCACGCGACCGGCCGACGGGCGCGCTGCACGAGGAGCAGAAGCGCTTCTCCTCGCGCACCGATGGGTCCGTGAGCACGGCAGATTGCGGGTCCGCGACCGGGGCGGCAGGAACGTTGGTGATGCCGGCGCCGAGATGCTGGACCCGGTTCGTCGCGGTGATCAGCCGGCGAGTCGGACGACTCAGGCCGGCGCGGGCCGAGCCGATGGGGGTGCTCGAGAGCTTCATCGAGATGCTCGAGCTCCGGCCGGTGGCGCCGGAGACGCGGGCGGAGCTCGCGGACGACTCGGCGGGTCCGGGGGATCCGCAGACGTTGCAGTAGCCGTCTTCGATCTCGCCGGTGCACCCGGGTTCGGTGCAGTGCTGCGCGGTCACGATTGCTCCCTCTCGAAGTTCGGTTCGACGACGTGGTCTGCGCCCACCGCGACGCGCACCATGTGCTGGTAACGCTCGACCAGCTCCCGGGCTTCCCGAAGATCGCAGGGGGCAGTCCAGAGCACATCACGGGCAGCTCGGTAGGCATCGGTCAGCGGCGCATCCTCCGCGAGCCCGGATCGCCCGACGCGGGTTCGATAGGCCCCGAGCAGCCCGCGCAGGTCTTCGCGCGCCGCGAGCGGCGCGCCGTATCGCGCTTCGGCTTCGTCGAGGGCCGCAGCGCACCGCTCGATCCGTCGGGCGTACTCGTCGAGCTCGCCCCGTGCCGCAGCCCACTCGGCCGCGGTCGATGCGTCGCCGGTCGGCGACTCCGGAGCCTCACCGAGCGCGGTGACGTTCGGTACCGCAAGGCGCGGCGGATCGGTGATCCTCGAGCGGCACCGCTGCGCCAGCGCATCGACCGTCGCGGCGCGTGCCTCGAGCTCGGCGTAGCGCAGCTGGAGCTTCGCGAGCAGGTGGGCCGTGCTCGTCCGCAGCGCGGTCTCTTTGATGAGGTCACGCTCGAGCCCGGTCACCTTGGTGTCGAGCGCATTCACGGCCGTCGTGATTCGCTCGCGATCCTTGCTCTCCAGCGCGGCGTCGAGCTGCTCGGCGAGCTGGTCGAGGTCCGACGTTGGCATCCCGAGCACCTTGGCCTGGGCGCGACACCGGTCGATCGCGGCCCGGACCGCGATGATCCGTCCGGCGACCCCTGAGCCCGCGACCGCGTCGGACGAGAGCGCCGCAGCCAGCCGGTCGGTGAGTGCCGCCGCGAGGGTGCCCGCCTCCGTGAGCGTGAACGCGGAGGGCGCGCCGAGCGGATCGGGCAGCCGACCCCACATCAGGACGGCGAGCCGGGCGAGCTCTTCGGGGCCGACGCGTCCGCTGTCCCACGCGGCGACGAGCTCGTCGCGACGCGCCTTGATGGACTGGAACAGAGACATCGCGAGCGTGATGTCCTGCGTGTAGTGGCCCGGGTCGCCGGCGAGCTGCGCGCCGGCGTCGAGCTGATCGAGCGAGGTGCGCAGGCTGGTGATCCACCGGTCGAGCTCTTCCAGGAAGACCAGCGCGGCCGGCGCTGAAGGCGCGACCGTGAGCTGACCGGGCGGCACCGGCGGCGCGCTCGAGGCCTTCGGAGGAGCGGTCGTGGGCTCGTTCACGGGTTGCGCCCGTACACCGCGGGCGGAGGTTCCGGGACCGCGCCGGTCGGTGCGAACCAATGGGCGTACATCTGCTTCCATGTCCCGCTGGTGCGCACCTGTGCGAGCACCTTGTTCACGAACTGCACGAAGTCTGGGTGCTTCTTCGAGATGCCGAGGCCGTACGGCTCGCTCGTCAGTGCCGGCCCGATGACCTTGGCGTACGGGTCCTGTGCGACGAAGCCGTCGAGGACGGTGTCGTCACCGGTGACCGAGTCGACCTTGCCCTGTTGGAAGAGCACCATGCAATCGGAGATGTCGTCGACCGGCACGACCTTGACCTTCGGGTAGTTCTTGAGGTTGTCGATGTTCGTCGACCCGTTGGCCGCGCACATCCGCTTGCCGTCGAGGTCGGCGATGCTGGTTGCTTTGGAGTCGGTGCGGACGAGCACCTTCTGGCCCGCGTCGAAGTACTGCGATGAGAAGTCGATCTGCTGCCAGCGCTCGCAGTTGACGGTCATCACGTCGGCGACGATGTCGATGGCACCGCTCTGGAGATCCGGGATGCGCTGGGCGTAGGTGAGCACCTTGTACTCCACCCGGTTGGGATCGCCGAAGATCGCCTGCGCCACCTGGCGGACCAGGTCCACGTCGAACCCCTCGAGCTGGCCCGTGAGTGGGTTGCGGTAGCCGAACAGAAGCGTGTCGGCAGCGACGCCGGCGATCAGCCGGCCGCGCGCCTGGATCTCGGCCATGTACGTGCCCGACGGCATGTTGCCGGGCGGGGGCAGGGGACCGTTCGGAGCGATCGAGGCGACGGCGTTGCCGCAGTTCACGACCGGCGCCGCGGCAGGCGCGGTGGTGGTCGTGGTCTTGGGCGTCGATCGGTGGCTGCCCGAATCGGATCCGGTGCATGCGGCGAGCGCGACAACGGCCACGGCTATGAACACCGCCAGTGCAGTGCGCCGCCGCTGGTCCCGGATCGTCATCGATACTCTCGCAGCCGCTGGTTGACGCCGCGCCACGTGGCGACGGCGGCCGCGATGCCGGACAGGAGCAGGATCCAGGACAGCGCGGTGAGCGGAAGTCGCGCGTCGTCGAGATCGTTGGCCAGCGCGCTCGCTTCGCTCGAGAGCGCCTTGCCGGACACGGTCTCGAAGGTCGCGAACGCGCGATTCGCTGCGCCGTCGCCGGTGGCCGCCGCAACGGCCTGATCCCAGCTCCCGGCGTCGTCGAGCTTCCGCACCATTCTGTGCTGGGTGAGGTACTGCTGCAGCGTGGCGATCGTCCGCGCCTGCTGGTTCGAGCCCGAAGGCGTCTGGCTTCCCGATCCGATCGCTTCCAATGCTGTCTGCGACACCGCCTTGAACCGATCCTCGTACGGCTGTCCCGAACCGCGATTGATGAGGGTGAGCGCTTCGGCGCTCTTGGCGTCGAACGCATTGATGCGTGCAGTGGCCAGCGCGACGGTCTGCGTATACGCGCCGTCGCGGGCGTTGTTCGCTTCCGTCCTGGACCAGAACATGACCCCGAGCCCGACGAGTCCGACGATGATCACGATGGCGCTGGCGACCACCAGCGACGGATTGAAGACGCGGCGGGTCTTGAGGTACACCCAGACCTGCAGCACCGCGAGCGCGACCACCACGACGATCAGGAAGAACGCCAGCAACGCCAGCCGGGAGTCGGCCGCGTCGGTCGACGTCTGGACCCGTTGGTTTTCGTCTTTGACCAGGGCCGCGAGCGGGGGGAGCGCGTCGGTCCGGATGAGATTCGACGCCTGGCGCAGATACGCGGCTCCGATCGGGAACCCCTGCCGGTTGTTCGCGCGCGCGGACTCGATGAGCCCGGTGTAGGTCGTGAGGACACGGTTCACGCGTTCCAGCACGACCGCGTCGCCGGAGTTCGCGCTCGCGGCTTCCGCGAGCGTGCGAGCGGCGGTCGAGATGCCGTTGGTGTAACCGTTCCGAACTGCCGTCGCTTCGAGGCCACCGACGAGGAAGGCGTTCGTGGCGTTCGCGTCGGCCTTCGCGAGGCTGGTCCGGATCGTCTGCACCCGAACCAGCTGGGCGGCGTCGCTGCGGGCATTGCTGATGTCGGTGTTCAGCCGCGCCGCAGCAAGGAACGCGAATGCACCGAAGAACAGGCATGCGGTGATCGCGATCGCGCCGAGTAGCCGCATGCGGCCCGGCGTACCTGCGAACGCTCCGGCCACGATCTCCCGAGCACGCGAGGGCCGGCGAGGCACCTGCGCGCCAGCGGCCGGGGGTGCCCAGCTCGGGCGGCTCGGGTCCGACGGCGCGGGTGGAGGCGTTGTCGTCGGCGCGCTCACGACGCGGCCTCGTTTGCTTCAGCGGTCTGCGGTGTTGGCGACTCCACGTCGAGATCCTCGGGTCGCAGATCCCGCAGCTGATCGACGTCCGGGCGCTCGATGTCGCGCAAGCGCCAGGCTTGGCGAACCACGGCGGACTCGAAGAGCGTGCGGACGAACCGGCCGTTGCCGAAGCCCTCTTCGTGTGGCGTTGCCGCGAGGATCTCCCGCAGCCGCCCGACGGCCGCGTCGGTGGGCGTGAAGTCGGCGTCAGTGGCGATCCGGGAGAAGATCTCGACGAGCTCGTCGTCGCTGTAGTCGTCGAACTGCAGGGTGAGCCGGAAGCGGCTCTCGAGTCCCGGGTTCGACGTGATGAAGCGCCGCATCGGGGCGGGGTAGCCGGCGACGATCACCAGAAGCTCGTCGCGGTGATCCTCCATCTCCTTGACCAGCGTATCGATCGCTTCGCTCCCGAAATCGTCGCCCGCGAGCGCGTACGCCTCGTCGACGAAGAGCGCGCCGCCGATCGCGGTCGCGACGACTTCTGCCGTCTTGATCGCGGTCTGGCCGACGTAGCCGGCGACGAGCTCGGAGCGGTCGCATTCCACCAGGTGACCCTTGGGTAGCAGACCGACGGCCTGATAGATCGCGGCGACGAGCCGGGCGACCGTCGTCTTCCCCGTTCCCGGGTTCCCGACGAACACGAGATGGCGCGTCAGCTCGGGGTTGCGCAGCCCCCGCGCGCCGCGCAGCGCCTGGATTCGCAGCACCTGGGTCTGGTGGCGCACCTCGGTCTTGATCGCGTCGAGCCCGATCAGCTCGTCGAGCTCGACCAAGAGCTCCTCGAGCGTCTTGGCGGGTGCCTCCGGTGCCGTCGCGTCAGCGGCCGGCCCGGATGCCTCGGTGCCGCTCGCAGGCTCGCCGACCCCCGACGGGTCCGATGTGGATCGCCGCGCCGGCGAGTCGTCCACCGGCGAACCCACTCCGTCCGAGGTCCCGACGTCGGCGATGTTCGCCGCCTCGAGCTGTGCGTTGCCGATCACGCTCGCCACCGCGAGCGCCGAGATCGTGAGCTCGCCGAGCGACGCGGCGGCCATGGCCAGCTCGGCGAGGTGACGGGCGTACGTCGATGCTTCGGGCGTGCCGGCCAGCTGGCTGAGGACGGGAGTAGGGGTGCTCGCGTACGCGCCGCCGACCTCCGCCGCGTGTTCGAACTCGCGGGCCGACAGCCCGAGCGCGTCGGCCCATGCGGTCGGGGCCCCTGGTGATCTGCGGCAGACCGCGGCGGCGAGCGCGGCCGCTTCGGCACGCACGTCGATGCGCGAGGCCGACGAGTCCTGCTCGAGCGCGGTGAGCGTCTCGGCCAGGTCGTCGGCGTCGGTCACGTCAGCGCCGTTGAGGATCGAGGGCGAGCGCACCGGAGGAGAACTTCTCGGCCAGGAAGCGGCCGTGCGCGATCAACGCGTCGGCGTCGGCCCGACATGCCGCGTCGAACACGTCGTCCATCTTGGAGCCGAGGAGGTCGAGCTGGTCGCACAGGATGGCGAGCGACGTCTTGCCGCCCGACACGGCGCGGTGATCGGCGAAGTCCGATGGCAGGCGCATGTACGCGGCGACGGCTTCCGGTAGGTAGCTGGTTGCGGTGCGCAGCACCGCGTGCGCTTGCGCGCTTCCGGTACCGAGCTGGTCGAGGCGCGGGATCGTGAGTCGAACCGTGTTCGCGACTCGCTGCACGCGTGCTTCGACCGTGGCCGGGACCTTGCCGTGGATCTGCGTGAGCAGTCGGTCGAGCGCGGCCAGAGTCGCCGCGTCCTCATCGGCCGCGACCGGGTTCGCGGGTGCATGGCCGCTCCGGTGCCGCCACGCATGCACGGTCAGATGGCCCGCCGCGTAGATGGGCGCCGCAACGATGATGCCGATGGTCGCCGGCACCGCGCCCAGAGCTCCGAGTGCTGCGCAACCCAGCGCCGTCGCGCCCATCGCGATCGCTGAACCGCCCGCCACCTGAGCGGCGAGCCGCTTCGAACCTGGTTCGGGGTCGCTTGATGTTCCGGTCGAGCGGGCGGACGTCACGGGCGTGGTCACCCCATTGGCTTCTTGCCGAGATCCAGCACGTCCGTACCACTGGAGGACTCGCGGGCGTCGGACGCCCTCGCCCGCGCCAGGTAGGTCTGCGACTTGCCGATCTCCGTTTCGAGCGCAGTGACGGTCTGCGCCATCGAATCGAGAGCCTGCGCCTTGAAGGTGTCGATCGCATCCATCGACTGGTAGATGTTGTTGAACGCGGCGCGCAGCGACTCGATGCTGATGGTGGTGGACGCGGCCTGCTTGTTGATGTCGACGCTCTGGGTCGCGAGGAGCTGCGAGGTCGACTCGATGAGCTTCGAGGTCGTCGTGTTCAGCGCGGTGATCTGGTCGAGCACGAGCTTCTGATTCGCAAGGGCCTGGGCGACGATCACCGCCGTCCGTAGTGCCGCGACAGTGGTCGTGGTCGCCCGGTCGACGCCCTTGATCAGCTCGAGGTTGTTCTTCCGGACGAGGTCGATCGCCAGGTAACCCTGGATGGAGACGGCTTGCTGGGTGAGCAGGTCCTCGTGCTTCTGGCGGGCGTAGAACAGCACGTCGTCGCGTAGGGCTTTGGCCTTCTCCGGGTCCGTCGCCTCGATCTGGGCGATCTTCTCGGCCAGGGCCGCGTCGAGGCGCTGCGCGATGTAGATGTACTGCGTGAGCCGCTGCATCGTCTCCCAGAGATGCACCTTCTCCTGCTCGAGCGCGGCGTTGTCCTTGCGCAACTCGTCCTGGCCGTCGTAGAGCGCCTTGATGATCGCGTCGATGTGTGACTGCGCGCTCTCGTACTTCCGGAAGTAGTCGCGGATCTTGTCGCCAAACGGGATCATGCCGAGGAGCTTCTTGGTCCCGGTCGCTTGCTTGGGATCGAGGTCCTCGACCGTCCGGCGCAGGTCGAGCAGGGTGTCCGCGACCTTGGCACCCTCGCTCAACGGGCCGTGTTGCAGCGCCCGGACCGGCGACGCGAGGAGCCGGTTCGAAGTCTCGGCCGCGGCGCGGATGTCGTCGTCGCCCATCGATGCGACGTCGCCGGCCTTCGCCGTGAACGCGGGGGAGTGGACGTCGAGGTCGACGATCCCGTTGACGTACTCGGCCACCTTGGCGTCGAGGCCCGGCACGGCGGCCGCGTCGATGGGCACCAGACCCTCGGCCTGCGTCGGCGCGATCGCAGTCACCGGTGCCGGCGGGGTGAGCGTCAGCTCGGCCGATGCGGCGGCTGGCGGGGTGAGGCTCTCGGGGGTCACGCTCATGCGTTGTGCTCCTGGTTCTGGGCCGATCGTCACGCCGAGTCTGGTCCCCCGATTCGGCCGCCTTCTGCCCGCCCGTACGGTACTTCCCGGGGAGGGCGCACGGTCACGGCGGCCGGGTTCCGCAAGGCTCCCGCCATTGCTCCACGTACCCGTCGAAGACCCGGGCGGTCGCCGCGCCGACCTCGAGCTAGAGAAGTCGCGCCGATCGGAACCAAACTGATGGGGTAGTTGCTGGACGGCGCGTCCGTGCCGAGTTGCCAGACGGATGTCAATCCACCAGCTGCGGTGGCGGGCGCGTTGAGCGCGTGTTCGTGGCGCCTGGCTCCTCACCGCGGTGCGGGTCATGTACAAGACGAAGGTCAAGCACCAGCGCGCGGTGAAGCACTTCTTGTCGAAGACGTCAAACGTCCAGGTGACATGAGCCCGGCCTCAGCCCTTGAACACTTCGGCGGGTCCGCCGCGCTGGGCTTAGCGCTCTCTCACTTCTCCTTGGCCGAACCCTCGAGCGCCCGTCGCGTGAGCACGCGTGCGAGGTGCTCGCGGTACCTGGCGTCCGCATTGAGGTCTGCGGGTGGCTCGGTACCATCGGCGGCGCGAGCCGCGGCGTCGACGATCGACGTGCCTGCGGCAAGCTCCTCCTCCACCCCACGCGCCCGCAACGGCGTGGCGCCCATGTTGACGAGCGCTACGTGTGTCGCACCGTTCGTCCGCACCGCGAGCGCGCCGACGATCGCCCAGTCCTGGGCGCGGCGGTTGAACTTCTGGTACGAGAAGCCACTCGCACCGGTCTTGGGCACTCGGATCTCGGTCAGCACCTCGTCAGGTTCGAGCGCGGTCTCGAGGAACCCCGCAAAGAAGTCGGTGACCGGTATCTCACGAGCACCACGCGGGCCGCGCGCCACGAACGTCGCGTCCAAAGCCAGCAGAACCGCGGGCAGGTCGGACGCCGGGTCGCCGTGCGCGGCCGAGCCGCCAATCGTGCCGCGGTGGCGGACCTGGTTGTCGCCGACCTGGGTGGCGACCGCGCGCAACACGCCGCATTCGCGCGTCAAGAGGTCTGAGGTCTCGAGGTCGCGATGCCTGGTGAGCGCGCCGATCGCCACGTGGTCGCCCGCGTCGCGGATGTAGGTCAGGTCGTCGACGCGACCTACGTCGACCAGTACCGACGGCACCGCGAGTCGCAGCTTCATGAGCGGCAGGAGGCTCATCCCACCCGCGAGCAGCTTCGCGTCACTGCCATGCTCGGCGAGCAGCGTGACGGCCTCGTCCGCGGAGTCTGCCCGTGCATACTCGAACGCCGCCGGGATCATCGGGGCCCTGCTTTCGCGGCGGTGATTGCCTCCCAGACCCGCTGGGGGGTAGCGGGCATGTCGATGTCGGTGATGCCGTACGGAGAGAGGGCATCGACGACCGCGTTCATCACCGTCGGGGTCGCGGCGATGGTGCCGGCCTCACCGATGCCCTTGACCCCCATCGGGTTCGTGGGGCTCGGCGTCACCGTGTGGCCGAGCTCGATGCTCGGCACGTCGGCCGCCGATGGCACCAGGTAGTCGAGCAGGCTCGACGTCAGCAGGTTGCCGGCGGCGTCGTACACGGCTTCCTCCCAGAGCGCCTGGGCCACGCCCTGCACCACGCCTCCGTGCACCTGACCCTCCACGATGAGCGGGTTCACCTGGTTGCCACAGTCGTCGACCGCGACGTATCGCACCAGCTCGACGCGACCGGTCTCCTCATCGATCTCGACCACCGCGATGTGCACCCCGAACGGGAACGTGAAGTTCGGTGGGTCCCACGTGATGTCGCCGTCGAGGTTGGGCTCCATGCCGTCGGGCAGGTCGTGTGCCGTGAACGCTTCGAACGCGACGGCTTGGATCGACATCGCCCGTGCCGGTGTGCCACGCACCCGGAATTCGCCTTCGACGAACTCGAGGTCGCCCTCGGCCGCCTCGAGCTGATGAGCAACGATGACGCGCGCCTTCTCCACGACCTTCTCGCACGCCAGATAGACCGCCGTGCCGCCGACCGAGAGCGACCGTGAGCCGTAGGTGTCGAGACCGTGAGGCGAGATCGCGGTATCGGAGTGGAGCACGTCGACGTCTTCGGCCGGCACCCCGAGACGGTCGGCCACGATCATCGACCAGCTCGTCTCGTGACCCTGGCCGTGCGGGGCAGTGCCGGTGACCACCTGGACCTTGCCGGTCGGGAGCACGCGCACACTCGCGGACTCCCAGCCACCGGCCGAGTAGTTGAGCGACGCGAGGACGCGGCTCGGCGCCAGGCCGCACATCTCTACGTAGGTACAGAGCCCGATACCGAGCTGCACGGAGTCACCCCGCGCTCGCCGAGCGGCCTGATCCGCGCGTAGCGCGTCATAGCTGGCGAGACGCAGCGCCTCGTCGAGCGCGCCGTCATAGTTCCCGGAGTCGAAGACGAGCCCGGCGGGGGAGTCATAGGGGAACTGGTCGGACTTGATGTAGTTGCGGCGCCGGATCTCGACCGGATCGACGCCGATCTTCGCGGCGAGCGCGTCCATCGCCCGCTCGATCGCGTACGTCGCCTCGGGACGGCCGGCTCCCCGGTACGCGTCGGTGGGTGTGCGGTTCGTGAACACACCCTTGCAGGTGAACGAATACGCGCCGACGTCGTACACCCCGTGGTACAGGAACGCGCCCAGGAGCGGGATGCCGGGGGTCACGAGCTGGAGGTAGGCGCCCATGTCGGCGACGAGGTGGACGCGCACCGCGGCCACCTTGCCGGTGGCGTCGGCGGCGAGCTCGATGTCCTGGATCTGGCCCCGACCGTGGATGGTGGCTTGCGCGTTCTCGCTGCGCTCTTCCGTCCAACGAACGGGCCGGCCCAGCCGGCGCGCCAGCGCGACGCAGAGCACTTCCTCCGAGTACACGTTGAGCTTGGACCCGAACCCGCCCCCGACGGCCGGCGCGATCACGCGGATGGTTTGCTCGGGGACGCCCAGCGTGATGCCGAGCATGACCTTGAGGATGTGCGGAATCTGGGTGGACGAGTACACGGTGATGTTGCCGCCGAACGGCTCGGGCAGCACCACGACGCCCCGTGGTTCCATGGCCATCGGGATCAGGCGCTGCTGGAGATAGCGCTCGGACACGACGTGCGCCGCGTTGGCGAACGCGGCGTCGACCGCGGCGGGGTCCGGGATCAGGCTCCAGGTGTAGCTCTCGTTCGTGCCGAGCTCGGCGTGCACGAGGTTCTTGTCCGCGGCCGCGGTCTCGAGGTCCAAGACCGCCGGGAGCGCGTCGTACTCGACAACGATCGCCTCGAGCGCGTCGCGCGCCGCCTGCTTGGACTCCGCGACCACGACCGCAACCGCGTCACCTACATAGCCCACCTCGTCGATCGCTATCGGCCAGTGCTCGGGGTTCTTCATGTCGTCGGTGACTGGCCAGGCGCACGGCAACGGGTTGGCCCACTCGTCGCGCAAATCCGCGCCGGTGTGCACTGCGACGACGCCGGGCATCGCGGCGGCTGCGCTGGTGTCGATCGACGAGATGCGCGCGTGCGCGACGCTGCTGCGCAGGAGCTTGACGTGTAGCGCCCCCGGGACGGCGAGATCGTCCACGAAACGCGCCTCACCGGTCAGCAGCGCGGCGTCCTCCCGCCGGAGCTGCCGGGTGCCGAGGACAGGCGTCACCGCGCACCGGCCAAGGTGTCGGCCGCGGCGAGGACGGCCTGGACGATGTTGTGGTACCCGGTGCATCGACAGAGGTTGCCCTCGAGGCCGAGCCGCACTTCCTGCTCGGTCGGCGCCGGGTTCTCCTCGAGCAACGAGGCCGCGGCGAGGACCATGCCGGCGGTGCAGAAGCCGCACTGCAGGCCGTGGTGCTCGTGGAACGCTTGTTGCACCGGGTGCAGCGCGCCGTTCACGGCCAAGCCTTCGATCGTGGTGACGGACCTACCTTCGGCCTGCGCCGCGAGCATCGTGCAGGACTTCACCGACTCGCCCTCCACGAGCACCGTGCAGGCCCCGCAGCTCGAGGTGTCGCACCCGACCTTCGTGCCCGTGAGCCCGGCAGCATCCCGCAGGTACTGCACGAGAAGCGTGCGAGGCTCGACCTCACGGTCTTCGGCCGAGCCGTTGACGGTCATCGCGATGCGCAACCGCATCACCCCCTGTTCCGTCGGACCCCGGCACCTTCGCGCAGAGTCAGGAGGTGCGCCAGGGCCTCGGTCGCGGGATACGTCGCCGCGATGCGTTCCGTGTCGAGAGATTTCCGTTCCCCGCGCCGCTCCCGCGAGACCTACGACCAGCCCCGCGGACGTTTCGCGGCACTGTTGCATCGAAAACTCATCGGGACCTCTGACCTGCGGGTTTACCCAGAGTTGCGGTCACAGTGCCATTGATTCGCGGAGCGGCGGTATGGGATATGGAGATGACGACCACTTCTTCGTGGTCGTACCGTCGGCGTCGCATGGAGGACGGTCTCGCTTCCCTGGTTCCCGCATTGCTGCAGTCGAGCCCGGTCGTCGCGATCGTCGAGCTGTGCGGGTCGCGGGCATTGGGAACCGAGGGTCGCTACTCCGACTGGGACTTCCGCGTCTCTACCCGGGACTTCGCGGCGTTTGCGCCGGAGCTGCCAGGGCTGGTCCGAGCGCTCGATCCGCTGGTCGAGCAGTGGGACCGACTCTGTGACGACGCCTGCTACATGCTCATCGTCACTGGCCCCTCCAAGATCGACCTGATCTTTGCGGACGTTCCGCACGAACGCGATCCTCCGTGGGTCGTCAACACCAGCACCTTGTCCGGGATCGACGATCACTTCTGGGACTGGGTGCTCTGGTTGACATCGAAGGTCGACGCAGGGAAGGACTCACTCGTCGAAGCAGAGCTCACCACGATGCATGACCATCTCCTCGCTCCGATGGGTATCCCCGCGCCGACTACGTCGCTTCGTGATGTCGTCAAGCAGTACATCGACGCGCGTGACCTCTGTGCTGAGCGTCTCGGCGTGGTGGTCGACCGAAGCGTGGAGTACGAGGTCGCACCGATCGTCGATGCCGTCTGCCGACACTCACCAAACGAGACGTCGACGTAGCGCTTCCTTCCGGCGTTCTGGAGCATGCCGGCGGCGGCACGTAGCAGGATGTTCGGAGTGGCCCTCTCCCAGATGCCCCGGATCACGCGCTTGGACCTTGCGCGCCTCCAGCTTCCCGAGAGTCATCCTGCGGCCGAGCTCGGTCGATCGGTCGCGGTGTATGGATTCCTGATCGAGCACCCGGCCGGCGCGATCCTGGTCGACACGGGCGTGGGGTTCCACAACGCGTTGATCGATGACCTCTACCGGCCGAGTCGAGTCGAGTTGGGTGGTCGACTTGCGCAACTGGGGGTCGAGTTCGATGAGGTGGTCGCGGTCGTCAACAGTCACCTGCACTTCGACCACTGCGGGCAGAACTCAGCGTTGTTCGGAGGTGCGACCTGCTTCTACGCGCAGGCAGCGGAGTTCGAGGCGGTCGTGGCAGACCCGTTCTACACAGATCCCAGCTGGGCACTCGCCCCGCACGATCAGCGTCGGACAGTTCGAGGAGACGAAGAGATCACGGACGGGGTCACGATCCTCGCGACACCCGGTCACACCGTCGGTCACCAGTCCGTGCTCGTGGAGGCTGTCGGTCGACGGGTGGTCATCGGAGCTCAGGTGGTGTGGAACGGAGACGAGTTCACGGCCGAGATCGCCAGTCCGGCGAATGTCGATCCCGTTCCAGACCTCCAGGTGGCCGCGATCGAATCGATCCGACGCCTGAAGGCACTTGATCCCGAAGTCGTGCACCTCAGCCACTGCCCGGCTCACCGCCCAGCCAAGTAGCCACGCACGCGCCAGCTACAACTGGCCGCCCAACCGGCTGTCCGGGGCATTGCCACGATGAAGTGCGGGCTCCGCTCAGTCAGACCGCGGGCCATGGACGAAGGGCTGCTGCGAGTCGACGCCATGACCGCCGACGGGCGCGAGGTCGAGGCTGGACTCGCTTCCTGCGGGTGCGGAGGACGCAGTCACCGAGGCCGCAGCGGGCTGAGGAGGCGACGAGCGCACCGATGAATACCGCCAACCTCACGGGAGTGTCAAACACGCAACCGGCGCGACTGTCGGGAACCAGCGTCGGTATTCCCGCAACGAGGAGAGCGTCCAGGACTGCAACAACGGCCCGAACGCGTAGCCCGAGAAGTAGATGTTCATGAGGCTGGTGACGTTGCTCGCGTACGCGTTGCAGCTCTCGAGCGACGGCCTCACCCTGCCCGCCACCGCTCGGATACCCGCGCTCGAGCAACAGGTCGGCCCGCTCAAGGATCGATAGCGATCGGATGTTTGCGAACGAACAGGCAGGAGCGCTACCGCGCCTCGGGCTCGGGACCGGGCCATGGAAACGTCCCGGGCAGGTCGAGATGTCAACGGAACGCGCGGCGGACCCCGATGGTTCCCGAGGGTGTGTGAGGGCCGTCCGTCCCGATGTCGGCTGAGAACGACCGCAGTACCCTTGAGCTCGGCCGTCTGCACTTCGACCAGGACTTCTTCGACCGTGAATGACATCGCGTACGCCCGTGCGGGAGACAGCCACATCGCGTACCGGGTCATTGGCGAGCCCGGACGCGTCGACGTCGTCATGGTCGCCGGCGCGTTGTTTCCGTTCGAGCTCCTTGCCGAGGATCGCGTGGCCTCCCGGTTTACGGCGGGACTCGCCGCGCTCGGTCGGTTGGTCGTCTTCGACAAGCGCGGCGTCGGGTTGTCCGATCCGATGACGGACTGGTCCCGGAGTGCACAGGAGCAGTGGGCCGAGGACCTGCTGGCCGTGATCGACGCGGCGGAGCTGCACGATCCGGTCATTGTCTCGTGGGATCCGTTCGGGACCGCTCGACTCGCCGCGTCGAAGCGGCCCGACGGGTTCGGTTCGCTGGTGTTGATCAATCCGGCCCCGTCGACGCTCGAGTTCCGGGATCTCCTCACCGCACCGGCCGGGCCGGTGGTGCCCACTCGGCCGGTAGAGGAGCTCGCGTTCCCCAGTCGCATCAAAGACGAGGAGTTCGTCGCTTGGTTGCTGCGATCGGGTCGTGCGGGCGCGAGCCCGACGACGGCGTCGCGCATGTGGGACCACCTGCTGTCGCGCCAGGGCTCGCTCACACCACCGGGCATCACGGTGCCGACGCTGGTACTCCACAAGCGCGACTCGATCCAGTCGGAGAAGGGCTCCCGCGTCGTCGCGGAGGGAATCGAGGGCACGACCTTCGTCCAGGTCGCCGGCGCAGACCACTTTCCCATCTCGGGCGACGTCGACAACCTGATCACGGAGATCGCCGAGTGGGTGACCGGCGCGCCCTCCGAGCTCACGCCGCTCCGACACGTTGCGGCCGTGTTGTTCACCGATCTCGTCGACTCGACCCGTCGAGCCGTCGACGAGGGCGACGCCCATTGGCGGAATCTCCTCGACATCCACGACCAGACCGTGCAGGAGTGCGTACGTCACCACGGCGGCCGGGTCGTCAAGTACACGGGTGACGGTGTGCTCGCGCTGATGACCTCGGCCACCAGCGCGCTGGACGCGGCGCGGTCGATTCGCGACCGCCTGGTGGAGCGCGGGATGCGCCTCCGCGTGGGTATCCACGTGGGCGACGTCGACATTCGGGGCGAGGACGTGTCAGGCATCGCGGTCAACATCGCGGCCCGGATCATGAGCCTGGCCGAAGCCGACGAGATCCTTGTCTCCGAGGCGGCGCGGCAGGTCATGTTGGGCTCACACCATCGTTTCGAGGAGCTGCGCACCACGGAGCTCAAAGGGATTCCCGACCGGTGGACGCTCCACCGGTCGATCGCGTAACGCCAGGCGGTCCAACGCCGGCGCAGTCCGTGTCATCGGCACTCTTGCGCTAGTGCAAGAGTGCCCTCCGCCAAATGCCACGGTGCCCTAGATCTGGCACCGCGCCGGTTGTGATCACCGATGAATCATCAGGCGCCGCCACGCGGGCTGAACGAGATCAGGCGGCCGTCCACGGTGCCGACGAACAAGCGCCCGAGCGACACTGCCGGGGCACCCGTGACCTGCACGCCGAGGTCGTGCTCCCACAGTGGCGCACAGGTCATCGCTCCACAGCCCGCAGCTGAGAACGCGCGCAGCACCCCGCCGGTCGTCGCGGTGTAGACCACCCCGCCTGCGACCGCCGGTTGCGCGCTCACCGTTCCACCGGTGTCGGCGGACCACACCGGATCACACGCGGCGGCGCCGCAGCCCTGCCGGTCGAACACGACGAGCCGGCCTGCGGTCGGCACGAACACGTGGTCGTCGTCGACCGATGGTGAGGCACTCGGAGGATCATTCGTCGGTAGCGGGCCCGACCACAGGTCAGCCCCGATCGATGCTTGGAGGACCCAGAGGTGTCCGGCATCGCCGACGATCAGCATCTGGCCGTCACCCGTCAAGGTCGGACGGGTGAGCCCGGCGCCGAAGGTCTTGCTCCACCTTGGCGGACACACCCGAAGCGGCTGGCCGACAATGGGGTTGTAGCAGCCCACCGGTTCGGTCATCGGATACGCGAACAGCGTGCTGCCGTCGGCGAAGAAGAAGCCGTCCTCGGATACCGCCGGGCTCGAGGGTTCCACGAAGCCGGAGGCATCCACGAGCCGGAGATCCGCTCCCCAGCTCGCGGACGCGTCTTCGAGGTCCTTCACGAAGTAGCCCGTCACCCCCAAGCCCGAGGAGCCGATGATCGCCGAGCTCGTCCCCACGATGCGCCTGTCGCGGGGCACGGGCACGCCGATCGCATCGGTGGCGACCACGCCGAAGTGGTAGCCGGTCTGCGCGTCGTAGGCATGGGTCCCGCGGGGCGCGCCCGGCTCGATATTGCGCAGGATCCTCACCGACACGAACACCTTCCCGTCCTCGACAGCCGGGGCGCTCGCGCTCGCCCCGATCGGGATTGCAGCCGCATCGAAGAGCACTGCCCGCCACCGTTCCACGCCTGTCGCCGCGTCGACGGTCACCAGCTTGTGGCCGACGGCGACATGCACACCAGCGGGCGACGCGATCGGATCGAGAACCGCGCGAGCCGTGGTCCACTCGGCCTGCCACGTCCAGTCAACCCTGAGGGTGCCGACGTTGGCTGTAGTCAGCCCCGCCTCTGCCGGGTTGTGCCCCGACCGCTGCGGCCCCGCGCCCGGCACCGTCCAGCACCCCGAGAGAACGAGCAGCGCGGTTGCGACGATCAGTACTCGTACGCCTCGCATCGAACCTCCGTATTGCCCTGCGACGACACCCATGCTGCGCTCTTGATGCCGGGCTGGAGAAGGGCAGAAAGTCCTTACCGACCCACCGGATCAGCCGCAACGGAGCTTCGTGACTGTGTGAAGCTCGCCCATTCGTGGTTCGCGTCCAACCAGCTCGCGAAGATCAGATCAACGGCTCGCGCTTCGTCGAGGAATGCGGCGTCATCGAGCGCAGCCGCACGCAACCGTTGGTTCCACTCGCGGTCACCGACGCGGTAGGTGACAATTGCACGGAGCGTATCGTCACCATGGTGGACGTCGTGAAGTTCGATCAACACGTCTCCGTCAACGGCCCGGTGTGGAGCAGCGGCGCGAACCCACACCGGGTCGTAGCGCTCCACGATCACTGTTCCGGTGATGTTCACGTGATCGGCGCAGCAACGCCAGAACGCCTGTCGCTGCGCGCGGTTGCTGGTACTGATGAGATGGCTGGCGAGTACGACCACGTCGAACCGTCGCTCCAGACGGAGATCTTCAATGCGTGTCTCGACGACCTCGACCAAGCGCCCCCGCGCGTAGCTCAGCATCTCCGCGGATTCGTCAACGCCCACGACTTCGTGGCCGAGTGCCATCAGCTCAGCTCCGATGCGACCTACGCCACAGCCAAGTTCGAGGATCGAGGACCGGCGCGGAATCACGCGATCGATCAGAGCAGGCCCCTCGCCAGGGCGAAGGCGGAGGTACACCTCCACCGGGCTGCCGTCGGGTGCCACACCGTTCGCCATGCCCAATCCTGCCCGTCACAGCGCGAACGCGTCGCCTCCACAAGCGGCGCCGACGGGCTGGGGGCGCTCTGATCGTCGCGAGAGCATTGAAGTGCTGGCCGCGACGTCGATCCTTCGCGAGCAGCTCCCCGAGCCGAGGGTCCGGGTGGTCAATGTCGTTGACCTCATGCAGCTCGACCGGCTGGTCCAAGACGTGATCGACCGGCTCCCGCAGCCGGGCGAGCGCGGCGACTACCTGAAGCAGACGATGCAAGACAAGCTCGTCGAGCACAATCGGTACATCGACCAACCCGGCGGAGACATGCCCGAAGTCGAAAGCTGGAGATGGGGAGGCCACCGGTGAGCGCGCTCGGCCCCGATCAACACGGAGCGCACGACGACTTGCAGTCGCTTCCGGTGGCGGAGGTGGCGAAACGGCTGGGGTCGTCTCCCGACGGCCTGACCCAGGCCGAGGCGCAGAAGCGGTTGGCGCACTACGGCCCGAACGAGATCGAAGAGCACAAGCCCAACCCGCTGCTGAAGCTCCTCACCTACTTCTGGGGTCCGATCCCGTGGATGATCGAAGGGGCAGTGCTCCTGTCGGCCGCGGCGCGGCACTGGCCCGACTTCTTCATCATTCTGGTGCTCCTCGTCTCCAATGCCCTGGTCGGATTCTGGGAAGAACGCCAGGCCGGGAATGCCATCGAGGCCTTGAAGGCCGAGTTGGCGATCAACGCTCGGGTGCGACGTGACGGGGAGTGGATCACGCCGCCGGCACGCGAGTTGGTGCCCGGTGACGTCATCCGCCTCCGGTCGGGAGACATCGTGCCGGCCGACGCACGTCTCCTCGCCGGCGACCCGGTCCATGTGGATCAGTCCGCGCTGACCGGGGAGTCGTTGCCGGCCACCCGGAAGTCCGGCGACGCGGTGTTCTCGGGATCGATCATCCGTCAGGGTGAAGCGGGCGCGCTGGTGTATGCCACGGGCGCGAGCACGTACTTCGGAAAGACCGCGGAACTGGTGCAAGAGGCGCACACCGTCAGCCATTTCCAGCGCGCGGTGTTGAAGATCGGCAACTATCTCATCGTCCTCGCGGTGGCGTTGGTCACCGTGATCATTGCCGTCTCGGTCGTCCGCGGTGACCCGATCCTCACCACGTTGCAGTTCGCGTTGGTGCTGACCGTCGCCGCGATCCCGGTCGCGATGCCGACGGTGCTGTCGGTGACGATGGCGGTCGGCGCTCGCCTGCTCGCGAAGAGGAAGGCGATCGTGAGCCGGTTGGTCGCCATCGAGGAGCTGGCGGGCGTGGACGTGCTGTGCGCGGACAAGACCGGCACCCTCACCCAGAACAAGCTCACTCTGGGCGATCCGTTCAGCGTCGACGATGCCACCGCCGACGACGTGATCCTTCAAGCCGCCCTCGCGTCGCGTGCTGACAATGACGACCCCATCGACCTCGCGGTCCTCGGCGGCCTTCGCGACAGCCAAGCACTGCGGCGCTTTCAGATCGTCCACTTCCAGCCCTTCGATCCGGTGCACAAACGCACCGAGGCCACCGTCAAAGCTGCCGATGGAACACTGTTCAAAGTCAGCAAGGGCGCACCGCAGGTCATCCTCGCGTTAGCCGCCCCCTCCGACCAGGTGAAGGCAGCTGTCGACACAGCAGTCAACGACTTCGCCGCCCGCGGGTTTCGGGCCCTTGGCGTGGCTCGCGCCGACGGCAACGGCGACTGGCAGTTCCTCGGCGTACTGGCCCTGTTCGACCCGCCACGCGACGACGCCGAGGCAACCATCGCCACCGCTCGCCAGATGGGCGTTACCGTCAAGATGGTCACCGGCGACGCGCTGGCCCTCGCGAAGGAAACCGCCGAGACAGTAGGGCTCGGCACTGACATCGTCGACGCCGCCGGGCTCGGCGACGTCAAGCACGCCGAGACTGCGGCGGTCGCCGAATCGATCGAGAATGCCGACGGGTTCGCCCAGGTGTTCCCCGAACACAAGTTTCACATCGTCGACGTCTTGCAGCAGCGTGGCCACATCGTCGGCATGACCGGCGACGGCGTCAACGATGCCCCCGCGCTGAAGAAAGCCGACTGTGGCATCGCAGTGTCGGATGCCACCGACGCCGCGCGCGCGGCGGCCGACATCGTGCTCACGACGTCTGGCCTGTCGGTGATCATCGACGCAATCAAAGAAAGCCGGAAGATCTTCCAGCGGATGAACAGCTACGCCATGTACCGCATCACCGAGACGCTTCGCGTCCTGCTGTTCATGACTCTCTCGATTCTCGTCTTCAACTTCTATCCCGTGACCGCGATCATGATCGTGATGATCGCGCTGCTCAACGACGGCGCGATCCTGTCCATCGCCTACGACAACGTCCGCTACAACGATCAACCCGAAGCCTGGAACATGCGCCTGGTGCTGGGGATCTCGACCGTGCTCGGTATCGCCGGCGTGATCTCCGCGTTCCTTCTCTTATACCTCGGCGAACGCGTCTTCCACCTCGACCGTTCCCATGTCCAGACGCTCATGTACTTGAAGCTCTCCATCGCCGGACACCTGACGATCTTCCTCACCCGCACGCGCGGCCCCTTCTGGTCCATACGCCCTGCCCGGGTGCTTTGGATCGCCGTGCTCGGGACACAGATGGTCGCGACGCTCATCGCGGTGTACGGGCTGTTCATGACACCCCTCGGCTGGGGTTGGGCACTGTTCGTCTGGGGCTATGCGCTGCTGTGGTTCCTCGTGAACGACCGCGTGAAGCTGCTCGCGTACCGGATCCTCGACCCGGCTCACCGAGACGGCACGAAGGACCGACCGGTTTCCGCCACTGCGTACGTGGCGGGAGCGAGCTGACGCGTGAGGGGAGCCGTTGCGGTGAGCTGGTCGCATCAGCTACGGTGACTGACTAGTCAGTCATGCTGGCGATCCAGAGGAGCCCACATGTCCGAGGTGGCGTCGATCGACGGGGCTGTCCACTACCGCGAAGCCGGTCAGGGCATGGCCGTCGTCATGTTGCACGCGAATCTTCATGATCATCACGACTTTGATCAGGTGTTCGCACCGATTGCCGAGCACTACCGCGCGATCGCGGTCGATTGGCCGTCCCACGGTGCGTCGAGCCGCGTCCGGTCCGAACTGTCAGGCCCGTACCTCGCCCGCGTGCTCCGAGAGGTCGTGACGAACCTCGGATTGGGTCCGAGCGTATTCGTCGGTAACTCGGTCGGCGGCTACGCCGCCGCGCGGCTAGCGATCGAGCAGCCGGACGCCGTCGCCGGTCTCGTGCTCGTGAACTCGGGCGGATTCACCCGCCATACCCCGGTCACCCGAGCGTTCTGTCGGATCCTCGGTCACCCCGCGATTGCCCGGCGGGTCCTGCCGCGGCTTGTGGGCCGCTACATGAAAGCGCAGACCGACAGCGACGAGCAGATCGCGAGTGGAGTTCGCGAGGTGGCTCGAACCCGCGAGGGGGCCAAGGTGGGCGCCCAGCTCTGGCGCAGCTTCATCGATCCCGAGTACGACCTGCGTGGCCGCGCACGCGAGATCACGGCACCCACACTCGTGCTTTGGGGGGTTCAGGACGTCATCCTGCCCATCAAGGAAGGCAGAGCCATGCACGCTGCGATCAGCGGCTCCTTGATGCACGAGTTCGCGACTGGCCACGTTCCCTTCTCGTCCCGGCCGGACGAGGTCCTCGAGGTCCTGATGCCGTTCCTCGCAACCGTGGCTGCCACGGAGCAGGGCGCGCCGCGATCAACAGGGATCGAACGTGTCGATGGCTGATCGCACCCATCCGACTCGCGCCGCGCTGCTCGATGCCGGTTTCGCGCTGGTCGACGACACCGCGCTCTCGGTGCTCTCCATCGATGAGGTGGTTCGACACGCCGGCGTCGCGAAGGGCACCTTCTACGTCCACTTCACCGATCGGGTCGAGTACCTGGTCGAGATGCATCGCAGCTTCCATGCTCAGCTGCGCACCGCGATCGCCGGGAGCGTCGCCGGGCGGGAGCCAGGCGCGGATCGATTGCGCCTTGGGACCATCGCCTACCTCGACGGCTGCCTCCAGGCGCACGGGGTCAAGGCGATGCTGGTCCAGGCTCGGGGGCTACCCGAGATCGGACGAGAGGTCGCGACGTCGAATCGGCGTTTCGCGCTCGCAGTCCGGCCCGATCTCGAAGCGCTTGGAGCTCCGTATCCGTTGGAGGCGGCGCGTTTGTTCGTCGCGATGGCGGCTGAGACCGCGCTCCAAGAGCTCGAAGTCCGTCGACGCCTCCCAAGGCTCCGCGCCACACTGAGCGCCTTCGCTGGTATCGAACGGTGACTGAGTACTCAGGAACGACCGGTTCGCACAGGGCCGCGGTCAGTGCTGGCTGGGCGCCGGCGGGCTTCCTTGCCAGACATACGCCAGCATGATGCCCATGACCGCCATGTGGGGCATTGAGTTGTCGTAGCGAGCGGTGAGCGTGTATTGCGATCCACCGATGACGTAGTCGTGCTCGACACACGGGCTGATCGACGACGGGAACCCCATCGGCTCCGGTACGTCGTAGTGCGAGACTGCCGTGCAACCAAGTGATGGGAGACCGGGAGGAGCGATCCCGATGTCGATCCCTCCGTCATGCAGATGGCCGCCGGTGTAGACGGCGAGGCCACTCCAGGGCGCGGTGAAGGTGCGAGTCCTCGTGTAGACGCTGTTCGGCCCGCCGTTGCCAGGTACGTCGAACTCGGCATTCGTTCCGCAACCGGTCACGTCCATGAAGAACGGTGTCACCGCACGTGAGGCCGCAGGATCGCTCGCAGGCAGGTAGCTGATGGTGTACTGGATGTACACGGACTTCGGGGCGTTCGTCATGTTCATGATGTGCCACAACGCGTTCCAATGATCCGTGCTTGCGCTGTGATACGCGTAGTCGCCCCAGAGGCTCATGGGCGTCCGCTCCGCACCGGCGCCGGAGAACCGCTCGGTCTCGCCCGGGCAGATCTGGGACGTGTGCGCGGTGTTCATGAGCAGTACGTGGTGGAGATGCGCGTCCATCCGCGGCACCGGATTGCCGTTGGTGTCCACGAGGTCGAACGTGATCTTCTTGATCCCGATGTCGCCGGGTGGCCGTGGGATGTTGGCCTGCTGCGATTGGTTCTCCCACCCGGGCGTGTTCATCGCGGCGAGGTTGAACGGGCCGAGCCGGTAGCTCGTGACCGTGAGGGGTGGGTTCGTTCCCGACATGCCCGTCAGTGGTGCGCACGCGGCCCCGATCAAGACGATGAGTCCGATCAGCGCGACGAGTCGGTAGCGACGAAGCATGCCCGTCATGGTGTTCTCCCCCAGATTCGAACGATGATCGAACAGTACCCACAGCACTCTCGATTGGCCATGCCGAACCACTCGACGGATTGAGGAACCCGGGGATTCTCGCGAGGCATGTGACCGAGCGCTACCCGCTCGGATTCGAGTAGACGCGGAGCGGGCGCACCAGGACGGCGGTGTGGCCTTCGGCGGCGATGACCTCATCGAGCTCGGCCCAGTCATCTTGGGTACCGCCGGCGGCGGCGGCATAGACGGTCCGGAGCAGTCGGGAGAGATCATTGCGCTCGAACCTTTCGAAGTTATCGTCGGGACCGGCGAGCTCGGCGACGCCCTCGACTGCCACCCATTCCCAGCCGGATCGAAACACCACGGTCAGGTCTGGCCGCAGCCGCAGGTTGATGAGCTTCCGGGCTCCGCCTCGCACGACGAAGCAGACGACCAGCTCGCCGGTAACAGGATGTTCCAGCACTCCCGCGTTCACCACTGAGGCCTGGGCAGACCCATCCGGCCGGTGCGTCACGACGACTGCCAGACCACTCTCCTGCCTGCCGAGCCGGCGCGCTCGCTCCAGTCTCAATGCGGCTTCCTCGCGGTGCACGAGTCGACTCCAGGTGATTAGGGATGCCGGGCGCGGCCGAGGATGTGGGGTGCTGTCAGCTTCGCGGCCCAGGTGGGGGAGAAGAGGAGCTCGCGGCATTGCTCGGTCTCCAAGCCGGCTGTCGCGATGGCGGCGCGGGTGTCTCGATCGGGAGTACAACCTCCACCGAGGCGTTTCCAGAGCGGTGCGGCGCGGTGCTGGCATGTAGCCCAGCGCGGATTCTTGGCCAGGACGTGTTCATAGAAGCGAAGCTCTCCGCCCGGACGAATGACGCGATACAGCTCGTCCAGCGCGCCTGCCTGGCCCGGCACGGAGCAGAGGACGAGCGATGCGATACCGGCGTCGAATGCCGCGTTCTTGGAAGGAAGGTCTGCCGCGTCACCATCGACGACCGTGACCGGAACCGGCGCGTTCCGGGCCGCGGCTCGAGCGAGCTGACGAAGGTGCGGCTCGGGCTCGACCGCGACAACCTCGGTGACGCCGTGCGGGTAGTGGCCGAAGTTCAGTCCGGTACCAGCGCCGACTTCGATCACCCGCCCCGAGAGATCGGCGAGCAGCTCGTCTCGATGCTCGGCGGCACCCTTCGCTTCGAGCGCGGACGTCACGCGCTCGTACACGCGGGCAAAGACGGGATGGTGCACCTTCATCGCTTGTCTCGACCGGCGACGGTCATGGCCGCGCCGTACCTGCCGGCTCCGGCTCGGCGGCCGAGCGCGGCACAGCATTCGGGGCGCAGATCAGCGAGCAATGCGCCGGCCCGGAGGGAAGGGCAGGCAACGTCGATCTCGGCGCGGTCGTGCTCGATGGCGTTGACGACGGCGTCCGCAACCGCGCTCGGGGTTCTGGTTCGGATGCCTTTCGGTGTGGGGAGCCCGGCGTCAGCCCACATGCCGGCGTCGCAGATCGGGCCGGGCACCACGACCGATACGCCGACCCCGGCGCGGTGAAGGTCTTCGCGCAGGCACAGGCCCAGCGATCGGAAGGCGGCTTTGGTCGCGGCGTAGAGGCCGACGCCCGGAGCCGGGAGCTTGGCGGCCATGGAAGAGATGAAAACGATGTGGCCGGTGCCGCGTGATGCCATCGCCGAGCCTGCGGCTCGAGCGAGCAGCATGGGTGCCCGGACGTTGACGGCGAGTGCTCGCTCGATCGCTTCGACGCTGAGGTCGGCGATCGGGCCGGTGGCCGGAATCGCGGCGTTGCACACGAGCACCTCGACGGTGGCGGCAATCTCGGCGAGATGGAGGAGGTCGTCAGTCTTGGCGAGATCGGCGACGATCGTCTCTGCGCCGCTGGCGCGGGCGAGCGCGTCGAGCGCATCGACGCGTCGGCCGGTAGCGATGACCGCGGCGCCCTCCTCGACCAGGCGGTTGACGATCACGGTGCCGAGCCCGCCGGACGCGCCGGTAACCATCGCACGCCGGCCCGCGAAACGGACGCTCACGGTTGCGCGTCCAGACCCTTGAAGAAGTTGGAGAGCATCAGGCCGAAGAGGTCCTCGGGGACGCCGTCGGGGTCGGCGAGGCGTTCGAGGGAGTATCCGTTGCCCATGGCGAACAGCACGCTGGCCAGGCTCTCGGCCGGGAGCGGGAGCTGTTGTCCGGCTCGGGTGGCGCGATCCTCGATGAGTGCAGCGATGGCGGCCTTCATCGCCCGGTGCTGGACTGCGAACCGCTGTTGGAGCGCAGGCTTGCGGGCAATGCAAACCCAGAACTCCAGGAACAGGGGATTCCAGTCGCGTTCCTCCTCGAGGATGTGGTTGTACTCCTCGCTGGCCTCACGGGCCTGGGTATCAGTCGACCCTTCCGGATCGACGAGTGCGGTCACTCGGCGACGACGCAGCTCTGCGCGCTGTTCGATCAGCGCGAGGAGCAGGTCCTCTTTGTCGACGAAGTTCGAGTACACCGCTCCCTTCGAGAAGCCCGCCTCCTCGGCGACCTCGTCGATGGACGCGGCGAAGAAACCGCGCCGCAAGAACACGCGACCCGCCGCGTCGAGGAGCTGCTGACGGGTGAGTGCCTTCTTCTCGTCGCGGGTGAGTCGACGTACCGGGCCGCTCGCGCGCGTCGAGGGGATGGTCATGAAGCTGCCGGCAGGTGGTTGGCGCTCCGAGCGTGGGGCGGGCGCGGAGCGTGTCGTGCCGCCACCTCATTTGGGGGCGCAACCGAGACCGCGTGGCGAAGCTCGCTCAACCGGAGCTCCCAGGAGAGCCGGCCCTGGAGCCACCGGAGCGCCTCGGACTGGGTTGCCCGCTCCCTCAGATCGCCTTGGAACGCCATCGCAATCTCCGATACCCGCGGTATTGAATACTATTAGTATGAACATACGGTTGGTATGTGTCAAGAGGATGGTCAGCTCGCGGGTTGGAGCCCCGCGAGCGTCACGACGACCAGCCTGCGGACCGCTGCCTCGGAGTTCCGGGACTCACCCGAGAACACATCCTTCGTCGGCGACATCGCCGTCAGGGCAGAGACCAGGGCCGACCGTCGGAAGCGAGCAGCCACTGATCTTCTACCGTCCGGTAGAACGAGGCGTTGGGTCACCTACGATCCGGGTTCGTGCGGATCGAGTGTGCGGACTGCGGATGCATCGTGGACCAGGGAGTGCGCCTCGTCCCCTGCAATACCCGGGACTGCTGTTGCGTCGACCTTCCGGTCAGGACGCTCGACGACGTCGCCGAGCTTTTGACGTCAGCGTTCGCCGCGAAGGACATGGATGCCCTCGGGCAGCTTCTCGCCGATGACGCCCGCTGGGGCGACGACGACCATCCGAACAGGTGTCGAAGCCGGTCCGATGTGCTCGCTACGTTCGTTCGGCTTCTCGGCGAGGGTGTCGACGGAACCGTCACCGAGTCGATCGTGGGACCGGGTGGCGTCGCGGTTCTGCTGCACGTCCAGTGGCCGAATCCGGGGGGCGGGCGAGGGGCCAACTTCTACCAGACGTACCTCGTTCGGGGTGGCCTCGTCACCGAGATCCAGCGTCATGACGATCGCAGGTCGGCGCTGGCAGCGGTTCGTGGATCTCGCGACCGGGACTGAGAGCATCGCCGAACCGTTCCGGGGGAGTGGTCCGGCCGCGCGCTGAAAGATCGCCACCCCGGTCGCGGTGCTTGCAGCGCAGCGGGGTCTGGAGTTGTTGGTACGCGTCGGTTGGGACCGCTCGCTCGAGACGGATGACCCCGCCTGATCCTCGCCGGAACCTCCGCGGTCGTTGCACCTCTACATGTAGGCCCAGGACTGCACTCCGCCGGCCGACCCGCGGTTCCCCCGCCCTGTAGACCACGGAGGGTGATGGTTCGACTCCTTCACGTAGTGCCACGGATTCACGACACGTCGCGCGCGGGATCACGACAGAGCCCGCTCAGAC
Organism: Acidimicrobiia bacterium; assembly: GCA_038252255.1. Taxonomy (GTDB): domain Bacteria; phylum Actinomycetota; class Acidimicrobiia; order IMCC26256; family JAENVU01; genus Chersky-806. Next base: position 72,508 of record JBBSAM010000014.1, read on the forward strand.
TGGATAACGCACGAGGTTCGTGCTGGATGGATACCCAGGGAGGAACCCTCGAGATGATTCGCAAAATTGTTCTGGGCGCTTCGGCGCTCGCATTGACGCTGGGAGGACTCGCCGCGACGGCCGGGCCCGCCTACGCCAAGAAGGCGGTGCTGGCCGGCACGCTGACATGCAACACGTCATCGACCACGACCTTCAAGCCGTCGTTGGTGTTGACGATTCCGAACAAGAAAGAGGCGTACACGGTCATCAAGCCGGGCAAGAAGGGAAAGCCGGACAAGGTCAAGTTCCACCCGGCGAAGCCGGGCAAGGACCACAAGATCAAGATCACCACGCACACGGTCCTGAGCGGTTGCCACGGCGTAGAGACCAATGGCACGGTTCCGCCGACCGGTGGCACCACGGACACCAAGGCCAAGAACGCGTCGCGTCTGTGCACCAACCAAGGCAATGTGCCGCCGGGCAAGACCAAGACCACACTGACGGGTGGCTCGGGAGGCAAGTTCAAGGAGAGCGGCGGCTCGACCGTCTCCTACTTGGACAGCGGTACCCCCAATGACCACTCGGACGACATTCCGTTGCCGACGACCACAGCCGACCTGTTGGCAGCTCTCGGTGGTCCTCACGGCACCGACCAGCTGTACCTGCTCGGTTCGGGTGGTCACAGCACCGGCAAGTCCTACCTGGGCAAGCCGCTGAGCTCGGTGAGCCACTCGCCGGGTCTACTGGCCAAGTTCAACGCTTGTGTCAGCTCCGCCGGACTGGCTTCCATCGCTACGACCGGTACCACCACCATCGGTTAGCAACCGTCTGGAAGGAGTACGGAACCAACGAGGTGGCGAGGTCTTCGGGCCTCGCCACCTCGCGTCCCGACCACACCGCCAACGCATCAGTGCCGGCGATGCACCAAGCGATACCTTGCCCGAACACCCTTACCCCTTCTCCTCGCAGGCCTCGCCGCGTTGCCATGGGAGTGTGAGTGCTCTTGTGATCAGGGTGTCAGGGTTCTCGCCAGGGGAGTTCGACGACGAAGCGAGCACCATCGTCGGGGCCGGCATCTTCGATGGATACCTGGCCTCCGTGAAGGCTCACGTGCTCGGCCACGAGCGCCAGGCCGAGGCCGCTTCCGGAGTTGTTGACCCGCTTGCCCGATGCTGCGCCGCGGAAGAAGCGAGCGAAGACGGCGTCGCGCTCCGCGGGACCGACTCCCGATCCGCGGTCGTCGACCTCGATCCGCATGATGCTGTCAACACGGGTGACGGAGACCCGCGTGAGTCCGTCGCCATGGGTCTCGGCGTTCGCGACCAGGTTGGCCAACACGCGTTCGAGTCGCCGCTTGTCGATGAGCACCCGGTGCGTGGCGAGCTCGTCGTCGATGACGAGCTTGGCGCCATTTGCCCGGATCGGATCGATCGCGTGGCGCATGAACTCGCCGAGCTCGACTGCTCCGAGGTCCAGCTCGTCGACACCAGCGTCTGCTCGGCTGAGTTCCAGCAGATCTTCGACGAGTTGCGCCAACCGTTCGATTTCGATGTCGAGGAGGTCGAAGGCGGGCCGGGCCCGCTCGGGAAGTTCGGTGCGTCTGGCTCGCAGGACCTCCGCGGTTGCTGTCAGGGTCGTCAGCGGTGAGCGGAGCTCGTGGCTCACATCGGCGACGAATCGGGTCTCGCGCTGAATCCTCTGCTCTACGCTGTCGACCATCTCGTTGAACGACGTTGCCAGGGAGTCGAGGTCCGGGTCCGAGTCGCGGGCCAGTCGCGTGCCGAAATCGCCCGTGGCGACCCGTCGCGCGGCCACCGCGATCTCGGTGACCGGCCGCAGGACCCTTCGGCTCATCCAGAATCCCAGCAATCCCCCGAAGATGATCGCCAGTGCTCCTCCGGCGAGGAGAGCGGTGCGGATCACGCCGAGGGTGCGGTCCAACTCGGCAAGGACGAAGGTCTCGTAGTAGTCGGCACCCACTGATCGGAGCGGTAGGCCAACGACGAACAGCGAACGGCCGTCCTGTCGAAAGCGGTGCTGTGCGGTCGTCCCCTCGGCGAGCGCGGCTCGGACCCTGGAGGGGGGTTTCGTCGAGCGCTTCTCGGCCGATGTGAGGAACCACCGTCCGGCGACTCGCACCGAGACATTGGAGTTCGGTGTCCGTTCCAGCGTATTGAGCGCGTCCGTGACGCTCTTTCCACGCTTGAGATCATCGCGAAAAGCCCGCGCGTCCACCGATGCTTGGTGCACCAGAGATCGCTCGCGTTGCTGCACGAGATAGTGCTCGGCAAAGAAGTAGGTGACGAGGGAAAGCACGCCTACCAAGACGAGGCTTCCCAGCGCGAACCCCGCGGCGACTCGTAACCGCAGGCCGCGGATCCGTCGTGACCGCAATGGGCGTTGTGGACCAGACTCGCTCATGACTGGAGCTTGTAGCCAAGACCCCGGACCGTCACGATGAACTCCGGCTCAGCAGCATCCGATTCGATCTTCATGCGCAACCGGTGGACGTGCGCGTCGACGAGACGCGCATCGCCGAAGTAGTCGTACCCCCACACCCGCTCGAGCAACTGCTCACGGCTCAGGATCAACCCTTCGTTGCGCGCCAACTCGCACAGGAGATGGAATTCCGTCTTGGTCAGAGCGATCTCTTCCTGATTGCGCGTGACGGTCCCGGCGCCGGGTCGAACTTCTACCTCACCGAACGTCAGGATCTCGGAACCCATGTGGTTGGCCGGCCCGGCATCGGAGCGGCGCAGCAGCGCTCGTATCCGCGCCGCAAGCTCCTTCACCGCGAACGGCTTGCGGACGTAGTCGTCCGCGCCAGCTTCGAGACCAGCAACCACGTCGTGACTGTCCGAGCGCGCGGTGACGATCACGATCGGTACATCGCTGAGGCGCCGAACCGCTCGCACCACCTCGAATCCGCTCATTCCCGGCAGCATCAGATCGACCAGGACCAGCTCCACCGGACCGGTCGCCAAGCACTCGAGCGCGTCTTCGCCGTTCACGGCTTCGACCACGATCCAGCCCTCGTCCTCGAGCGCTATGCGCATGCTCGTCCTGATGCGCTCGTCGTCCTCCACGGCCAAGATCCGAACCGGCATATCCCCCAGTGTGGTGATATTGACCGCGTCACGCACGCGACGACCCGGGAACCCAACAGACACGCCCGGATCCAATGGCGACAACGCGCGTGATCCCTCCGGTGTCATCGGTTCCGTCACGATCCGGAGTCTGAGCGGCTGCCGGGATTCGACGAAGTCTGGTTCAGCGCGACCCGGTTTCGAACCGGCGTCCACGGCCCCCTGACTTGGCCGGCGAACCGCTCCCGACTCCCGAGAGCCTCTTCGACCTGCACGACACGCTGACGCGCGCTCTTGAGCCCCGCACGCGCGTCGGCCAGCTGACGTCGCTCATCCTCCACGTGACGGTCGACAAGCGCAGCTGGACTCACCATTATCGGCGGCTCGTCGTCAGAACCGTTAGTTCGGGCACCAGCAAGATGAGATGTCACGCCAACATCACCGAACGCAGAACCTTGCTACCGCAAGACAGGCCTCTGACTTCGAAGACATTGGGACCCCTATGATCGCGAGTGGCCGCATCGTCCGCCCGGCACTCGACCTTCTCGCGCGCAACGCGTACGGATCAGGTGCCAAATCGATACGTCACCATCGCGGAGCTCCGAGCCGACACTGCGCACGCAGCCCGGTGCACACACGACCCACTCGGAGTCCGGACATCCGGCCAGGCACGTGGCCCCTACGCTCCGAGCACGCCTCCGAGACGCGAAGCGGCGGAGCCGAATCGGCCCCGCCGCTTCTCGTACCTGTCGTAGGACACATGGGAGAAAGTGCTTCGCAGTGCGGAAGGCAACCTACCCGCCAGCATTGCGATTCGCGCGCCCGACTGCCGCGAATCGCGTGACGATGCCGTAGGCGCCAACCTTCGAGAACCGTCCGGTCGGCGATCTCAATGCATGCGGCCATGCCGAGCGGTGGCCCGGGGCTTACGGGGGCGTCGCGCTGGGGACGGTGAGCCGAACGTACAGTTGGCCAGTGGCACTGTGGGGCTGGCCGGTGATTTGCGCGTCGCTGGCGAAGGTTACGAATCGCCCATCCGCGCTGAGTACGGCTCGGGTACCGCCTTCGGGGAGTTCGGCACCAAGCTGATCGGTGCTGACCCGGCTGGTTGTCGCGGTGGCGCGATCGAGAACGAACGCGTCGGCGATGCCGTTGGTGTCATGGGCGACCGCGTCTGGAGCTACCGAGTCGTAGCTGACGAAGCGCCCGTCACCGCTGATGGACGGCTGGGCCGCGGCCCCGTGGGCGAGCCCTCCAGCAGCGCTCAAGCTGGCGCGCTGCGTCGTTCCGGCTAGCAAGTCGTGCACGAACACGTCGGGCGCGTTGTTCGTGTCGGGGATACCGTCGAGGTTGGTGGCCGACGACGTGAACGCGACGAAACGGCCGTTCGCACTGATGGCCGGCGACGCGCTCGCGCCGTTACTGCGGGCCCCGCTGGTGGCCACGCTCACAAGCGTCGTGGTGTTCGCGGCAATGTTTCGAACGTAGATATCCGTCACCGTGTTCGTATCCGATGCAACGAGCGCGTCGTCACTCGAGAACGCAACAACGTTGCCGTTACCACTGATCGAGGGGCTTTCGCCGCCAGAGTCGGCCTCCGCTCCCGTCGACGTGAGGCTGACCCGTCTCATGGTGTTGGTAACCCGATCGCGAACGAAGACATCCGTCCACTGATTCGTGTCGCCAGGTACAAGGCCCGGCGAATCGGACTCGAACGCGACGTAGCGACCGTCGTAGCTCAGCGACGGAGCGTCACTGTCATCGCTGCCCTGGTTCCCGTTCGCCTTGGATGAGACCCGACTCGTCACCCCCGTCGTCCGATCGCGCAGGAACACCTGGTAGAACTTGTCGTTGCCCCCCGGGACGATGTCTTTGTCGTCCGATACGAAGGCAACGTAACGGCCATCACCACTGATCGCCGGCGTATCCGCGAAGTCATCGACCGTACCGTCTGCACGAACCGACGCCGCAGAGATCGTCCTGGCGCGGGTATCGCGGACGAACACGCCCCCATCAGCGGCTCCGGGAACCAGGTTCCCTGCGAACGTATCGAACGCGATGTAGCGCCCGTCCGCGCTGATCGCCGGGGGCGAGATCGCCGGCGCCGGATAGTCACCAGGTTCACCCGTGCTCGAAACACTCGCTCGCGAGATCCATGCGCATCCACTGAGCGCGAGAGCAGACACACCGACGACCGCGACCCTTCGAGTGCGCCCAAAGCCAACCCTGCGTCGCTCGTCGTTACGCGGCATCGCCACCCCTCACAGATCCAAGTACCACCACTATGCAACAAGGCGCTGGGCAATCGGCCCTCTTCGAAGCTATTGCTCACCTCCGAGAGCGATACCCGTGACCCGACCGTGAGGAGGCCGAGCGAGTTGCGGAGGTCTGCGTGGTTGACAGGGTTGGCTTCGGGATTGAGACTTGGCTGAGTTGGTGGGGCGCTCCTGCAGGGAGAGTGCACCGTGAGGCAGGCATGAGAACCGGTGTGTCGTGCCCGGCACATCAAGTCAGTTCTGATTGCACCGTTCCTCGGCTGAGGTCGGTGGGATGAGGCGCGTTTCCGTGGGCTACTGGGACGCGCAGGCAGCGTCCAGCGATGAAGACACCAGAGACGCAATCCTCGCCGGTTTTCGGACGGCGCGTGCGTTCGATGAGGCCGGGGCGATCGACGCGGCTCATCTCGTGTTGCCGTTCGTGGCCGAACGAGACGTGATGCTCGAGATCGGGTGCGGTATCGGTCGGCTGCTGAAGTGGTCAGCGCCCCACTGCCGCCGGACGATAGGTGTCGACGTCTCCAAAGAGATGCTGCACCGCGCCAAGGCTCATCTCGCCGGGACGGGTGTCGAGCTCTATCGTCTCAAGACCGACCTTGTTCTGCCCTTCGCGCCGCGCAGCATCGACTTCGTGCTCTTCTACCACGTGTCCGAGCATCTCGAACGCGAAGACACGTGGAAGCTCTTGCGTGAAATCCGCCGGGTGCTGCGGCCAACTGGTCGCGCACTCGTTGCGATGGCATTGCTCGACCACCCGGATAACCAACACGAGTTCACGAAATGGGCCCGACACGGTGACCCTGACGACGTGCGATCGCGGTTCTACAGCGAGAGCGAGGCGACGACGCTGCTGCAGATGGCCGGACTCCACCCCCAACTTCGCCTCTACGTGCCCGGGGAGTTCGTCGCTGTTGTCACACCGAAGGGGCAGACGACCTTGGGGGCCATGCCGCTCGTCGGGCTGTCACCGCGCCGGGGCGGCACGTCAGATCGGGATCCTACGGATTGAGGAGCAGCGCAAGTGCGAAGACGGTGGTTCCACGTCGTCGATGGCTTCTATCCCGACGCTGACGAGATTCGAGCTGTCGCGTTGCGGATGGAGTACCGCGAGCCGATAGGTGTCGCGGGGTGGCGATCTCCCGCGTTCTTGCCGAGAGGCATCAAGCCGCGCATCGAGTCGGCGTTCGGACTCTCCATCGAGAACTGGCAGATCCGCGCGGGTCCCGCGTGCGGCGGCAACGGCATGTTCTTCTTGAGCTGCTCCACCGGACCGAGGGCGGATCCGGTCGCGGTGCATTTCGACGAACCGCTCGACTACAAGACCCTCGTCGTCTACCTGACGCCAAACCCTCCGCGCGACAGCGGACTCTCGTTCTGGCAGCACCGTGCGACCGGCCTTGCCGCCGCGCCCACCAGAGCCGACGCACTTCGACTTCGATCATCGGTCACTGCGCTCCGCGAGCAGCTCGAGGCCGACGCCTGGAACCCGCGACGCTGGATTGAGATCGACCGCATCCAGAACGCATACAACCGAGCAGTCGCGTTCCGGGCGGGAATGCTGCATTCTGCAACGCGCCATTTCGGTGCCACGGTGCCAAAGGCACGCCTCTACCACTCGTTTCACTTCGTCGACTCGGGATCGCGCTCCGCGTCGAGACAGAACAGCTCCGCGAGGCGCGTTCCGGTACGTCGGTGATCCTCGCCTGCCCCACCTCGACGACTGCGGGGGAGTGTCAGAGAGGAGACACGCGCCTGCGACATGACGTTCACCTGGATGTGATCGAGCGGTCATCGCCGGTTCCTAACGTGCAGCCCAGGTGAGCCGGGAAGTCTGGTCGGCATCGATCTCCGGATCGATTCATGCGATTCCTCGTCGAGGAGATGCCGATGTCCCGCGGGCTCGCCGTTCCGTGCTCTCGCTGGCGTAACGGCCCGAGGGCCGCCGCGCCGGAGACGGCGCTCTTGTGCGCGGCTTGTCGCGCCTTTGCTCTCCTTAGGAGGAACCTTGCGTAAGAAGCTTGTCCTGACTGGCGTGCTCGCGTGCGGAGCGGTGCTCGCTACCGCATCTCCGGCCGGAGCGGCCGAGATCACCGCCGAAGAGGTGCAAGGCAACCTCGACAACGCGTTCGTGCTCCTCGCCGCGGTGCTCGTCATCTTCATGCAGGCCGGCTTCGCACTCGTCGAGGCCGGCCTGACCCGCGCGAAGAGCGTCGCGAACATCATGATGAAGAACCTCACGGACTTCATCGTCGGTGTCGTCGCGTTCTTCTGCGTCGGCTACGCGATCGCCTTCGGCGGCAGCGGCACCTTCATGGGGTCGAAGTACTTCTTCCTCAACGACGCAATCTCAGTCGGTTCATTGAACGTCCCGACGTTCTTCGTGTTCCAAGTCGCATTCGCGGCAACCGCGGCGACGATCGTCTCGGGCGCGATGGCAGAACGGACAAAGTTCGTGTCGTACGTCGTCTACAGCGTCGTGATCAGCGCGCTCATCTACCCGACGGTCGTCCATTGGCTCTGGGGTGGTGGCTGGCTCGCGCAGCTCGACACGCCGATGATCGACTTCGCCGGCTCGACGATCGTCCATTCGGTCGGGGGTTGGGCAGCACTGGTCGGCGCATTGTTCCTCGGGCCGCGCATCGGGAAGTACGGCGCCGACGGCAAGTCCCGGATCATCCTCGGTCACTCGATCCCGTTCGCGATTCTCGGTACCTTCATTCTCTGGGTCGGGTGGTACGGGTTCAACCCCGGCTCGGAGCTCGCGGCCGATGGCGCCATCGGCGCGATCGCACTGACCACCACGCTGTCGGGCGCCTTCGCTGCAGTCACCGCGCTCCTCGTCACCTGGACGGTCTACGGCAAGCCCGATGTCAGCATGACCGCCAACGGCGCGCTTGCGGGGCTGGTCGGGATCACCGCCGGGTGCGCCGCAGTAGACAACTGGGCCGCGTGCGTGATCGGCGTATGCGCCGGCGCGCTCGTCGTGGCATCGGTGCGCTTCTTTGACCGCGTCCGGATCGACGACCCGGTCGGCGCCATCTCGGTACACGGCGTGTGCGGAGCCTTCGGAACCATTGCAGTTGGCCTCTTCGCCACTGAAGGCGGGCTGTTCACCAGCGGGAAGACCGAACAACTCGTGGCGCAGGTGATCGGCGTGGTCGCAGTGTTCGCGTTCGTCGCGATCACCACAACGATCCTCTTCGGGATCATCAAGGCCACGATCGGACTCCGGGTCAGCCAAGAGGAGGAGCTCATCGGGCTCGACGTCCACGAGCACGGAGCACCGGGCTACGGAGGGTTCGTCTTCGGCGCGGAAGACCTCACCGCCGCGGAGTCCGCCGTTTCGGTGGGTGCATAGTGGGGCGGAGGGCGCGAGCGCTCAGTTGACGGATGTCGGAGAGATCCTGCTCGACCCCCTGATCGTCCTCGTCGTCAGCGTTCGACCGGCGATACCGCCAGGGCGACCGGGCCCTCCTCCAGCGCGCGTCGGGGGACTGGGCTGGTCACCCTCGTAGCGCGGCGATCAGGTCGTCCTTGGTCATCGAAGAGCGGCCCTCGATCTCGCGCTCGGCCGCGAGCCGCTGGAGCTCGTCCATGGTGCGATTCTCGTACGGCATTCCAGGGCGGTGGAGAGGCGACTCGGGATCCATCTCGTTCGCAATCTGCCTCCCACCGCGTTCGACTGCAGCTTCGCCGGTCTCTCGAGCGGGTCTGATCGCCTGCTCCGTCTCCGATTCCCTCGATTGCAGCTCGGCACGCGTCCTCCGCTTGGCCCGTCCGGTGACGCGTCGACCTCTCACGGAAAGGCGGTCGACCGCCGTGAACAGCCGCGTCGTCAACTCCCCTTCGTCGGGAAGCAGCTCTGCGTCACTGCGGCCGCGAGCCTTCGCTACCGCCAGGTCGACGGCTCCGATGACGGCGTGGGCTCCGTCCGAGATGACATCGGAAGCAACGTCAATCGATCCGCGTCCCGCCTGTACGGCCGAGCTGGCCGCCGTCCGGCTTGCTTCGGATGCTCGTTCGGCCGAGTCTCGGACTGCTCCTGCATCTCGCTCTATCTTCCGAGTGGTCATCGCTCAACCTCCGGGTGTTGCGTTCTCAGGCCTCCGCCTGTTTCGGCCTACCCCGTCGGTGAGGACGCCAAAACATGTGGTGACGGGAGCCACACCCGGCTTTACCGGGTCCCTCGCGTCGCGTCTCGTTCGGACGGGGTCACGGGGCTCGTCGGCCGAGGGCTCGCACTGCGTCGGATTGACTCGCCCCGAGCGCGGGTACGGCCAGTTCATGCGGTCGGGTCAGCGTGGACTGGTCATCAGCATTCCCATGACGCCATGAGGATGAAGATCAGCCTCTCGACTACTGCCGAGCGCTGGCGCGGAAGTCTTTTCGTGGTCCCGATGATCTTTGTGGTCGGCGGGATCATCTTGGCCGAGGTCGGCATCGCGCTCGACCGGAGCATCAGCGCGGGGACGACGAGACTCCCGCTCGGCCTCACGTCGACGGTTGCGAGCGCGAGATCTGTGCTTAGCACCATTGCCGGGGCCACGATCACTGTCGCGGGGATCGCCTTCTCGGTCTCGCTCTTGACGATCCAACTCGCGTCGAGCCAGTACTCCCCCCGTGTCGTGAGCGGTCTCTTCCGAGATCCGTTCAACAAGCGCGTCATCGGGATCGTGGTGGGCACCTTCACCTATTGCCTGGTCGTCCTGCGGTCGGTGCGTTCCGCGATCGAACAGCAGGGGCAGGCGGTGGTCCCCAACGTTTCGGTTGCCGCTGGGGTGTTGTTCGGGATCGTCGCGGTGCTGGCGATCATCGCTTTCATCAACCACAACGCGCATGCGATGGATATCAGCGAGATCCTTGACGACGTGACGCGTGATGCGATTGATGCGGTCGAGCGCCATTGGTCCTCGAACGCGCTCGAGCCCTCTCCGGTACAGCAACCTGAAGTCGTGCCCGAAGGTCCTGGACTCGAGATCACCTTCAACCGGGATGGTTGGGTGCAGCTGCTCGACCACGACCATCTCGTCGGACTGATGCCCGAAGGCGGGACGATCCGACTTGACACCGCAGTCGGGCGCTACGTCATCAACGGGTCACCCCTGTGCACACTGTGGCCGGCCCCGCCTCACGGTGACGACGCGGCGAAGCACGCACGGGCGGCCGTCCACGTCGGGGAGACGCGCACGCTCCAGCAGGACGCGTCCTACGGAATCCGCCAACTCGCAGACGTTGCCCTGAAGGCGCTGTCGCCGGGAATGAACGATCCGACAACGGCGCAAGACGCGATCTTCCACGTCGCGTCCGTGCTCCGGGCGTTCCTCCAGCACGATCCCCCGAACCAAGACGTGAGCCAAGACGGTCGTCGGCTCATCCTGACTCAGGCGGCCGGCTACGAGCAGTTGATCGGCCTCGCCTTCGACGAGGTCAGGGTCGCGGCGGCACCGTACCCGTCGGTCGTCATCTATCTCCTCGAGAGCATCGCGCTCTTGCAGAGTGCTCTGGGGACACCGAGCGACGGCGTGTTCAAGATCCTCGATCAGCACGCGAGCCTGATCATGCAGGCCGCGGCCGGCGCCGGTCTTGCTCGACACGATCTTGGCCGCGTCCAACACATCTACGAGCAGCACTTCACCCGGTCGTCCGACAGGCAGGATGCGCGAAGCGACCTCCTCGGCGAGCGGGCCACGCCATGAGCGCCCAGTGACAGCCCACGGTCCTGGGGCAACCACCTCACGCAACGGAAACCTTGCCGGTCCGTCGGCACGCCCTCGTCGAAGCCGCGACGTTGGCGGTGTCCTATCCGCGAAGGCGGTGCGTTCAGCTTCATGCGCGTCAGCTGACGGTGACCTCGTCGACCTCACGGTGGTCCCGGTCGAAGACGAGACGCGTGACGAGGGTGCGGTTGCGCTCGCCCGAGATGGGCCCGTTCCCGGCCAGCCGCTTGAGCAGCATCGGAACGACGACCGCGGTACCCGCAACGGCGCCGCGTCGGCCGCTCACGCGCCAGAGGAACGGCACGAGGACGATGTCGGCAGCCAGGCTGCCGACCGCGGTCTCGCCCGCGAGCCGTCCGACCGCGAGACCGCCGAGCAGCGTCACCGCGCCCGGCCACGCCTGGGCCAGCAGAGCTCCGATCGCCGGTGAGATCCCCCGTCCGCCCGCCCCCCGCAGGAACGGCGACCAGTTGTGACCGATGACGGCTGCACCGCCGGCCAACGCGGCGACCCCGGGGCGGCTGCGGGTGGCAAGCAGCGGCCCGACCGACCCCTTCGCCACCTCGAGGACCCCGGCCACCGCGAGGGGGCCGAATCCGGCAACCCGGTACAGACCGGTGCCCGAAACAGTGCCGCTGCCGACCGAGCGCAGGTCAACGCCCCGGGTCAGCCGGGCCGCGATGTTCGAGAGCGGGATGGAACCGGCCAGAAATCCGGCGCCGATGGCCATTGCGGCCGGGAAGCGTTCGGGTGCTCGTCGACGTTTAGCCATGCTGTAGGTCACCAATGCTCTACGTGACTTTGCGAGAGGAGCACAGATGCGCGTCAGCGTCATCACGGACAGCGCGGCCTCGCTGCCCGAGGCCGAGCTCGCAACCGTGGACGTAACCGTCGTCCCTCTCGAGCTCGTTGTCGGCGGAAAGCCGTATCACGACGGTGACCTACCCCTCGGCGACGTCGTTTCACGCATCGGCGAGGGCATCACGACTTCGAGTCCGACCCCGGGACGCTTCACGAAGGCGATCGAAGACCGGCTGGACGTGGCCGACGCGACGGTGATCCTCACGATCTCCGGGACGATGAGCAGCACCTTCGAATCGGCCGAGCTCGCGGCCCGATCGGTGCCGGGGCGCGCGCGTGTCATCGACACCGAGACCGCGGCCGGTGCCGAGGGGCTGGTCGTGCTGCACGCGGCGGAGTGCGCCAGTCGCGGTGGTGACGTCGACGATGTCGTGCGCGCGGCACGTGAGGTGATCGAGAGCGTGCGTCTTGTCGCGACCGTCGACTCCCTCGTCCATCTCGTCGCGAGTGGCAGGGTCCCCGAGATCGCGGGCCGGGCCGGGCGATTCCTGAGCGTCCACCCGCTGTTCGAATTCAGTCACGGGCGGGCGAAGCCGCTGCGGCCGGCGTTGTCGCGTGACGCCGCGCTCGAGCGCATCGTCGGCCTCTGGCGCCGGTCGATCGCTCACGACGCCGACCTCCATGTCGCCGCGTTGCACGCCAACGATCGCGACCGGGCCGAGCAGCTGCTGCGGGCGGTCCGGACCGAGGTCGAACCCGTGACCGCGTTCATCGCGGAGTTCAGCACCGTCATGATCGCTCATACGGGCCCCGATCTCGCGGGCTTGGCGTGGTGGTGGGAACCACATCCGAGGTAGCTAGCTCAGGTCGAAGTAGCTCAGGTGGGTGAAGGGGGGTGGTCGAGCGCCCAATCGACCGCGTCGTAGACCGGCTGGAGCGCGGCGTCCGAGAACGCGTGGCCCATGCCTTCGACGATGCGGAGCGAGCGCGGTTCGTTGGCGTGGTCGTACAGCTCGTGAGCAGCCGCGACGGGGATGAACGAGTCGGCCGAGCCATGCACGATGGCGACCGGGCGGCTGAGCTGGGTCACGAGCTCGACCGGTGGGGTGGGGTCCGTCCAGGCGCGGGCGATGCGGACCCGGAGCGCGCGCGCCGCGATCGCCCGTCCGGCTGCCGTGCGGGTCATGAGTGCGGCGGCGAACGCCTTCGGCGTGCGGGGCAGGACCCAGCGCGCCGGGCTGCTCACCGCGACGATGCCGGCCAGCGAATCAGACCGGCTCGCGTAGCGCAGCACGGCGATCGCACCCATCGACGCGCCGACGACCACGACCCGGTTGGTTCGCTGCTCCGCGAGAAGCACCGCGGCCGCGACGTCGTGCGACTCGAGGTCGCCGAGCGTCGATGCGCCACCGGACCCGCCGTGGCCGCGGGCGTCGTACGCGATGACGTCGAGACCGCGCTCCCGCAGTCCTTCGGCGGTGGCGACGACCGAAGGCTCCTCGGCGTGCGCGCCGAACCCGTGCGCGATCACGACTGCGGCTCGGGGTGTTCCCTCGACGAGCCAGCGGCGGCCGACCAGTGCCACCGAGTCTGCGGTCAGCAGCATCGGCCTTGGCGCATCGAGCCGCGTTCGCGCGCTCATGCTCTCCACCATGACCCTCGGTCCCTCCTTGGTCATGCCGCGGACCGAGCCAGGAGCGCCCAGCGTGAACCCCCGGGCTCGTGACGGCGAAGCGATCCCTGGAAGTGCCAGGCCGACGCACCGATCGCGCCGACCGTGAGCAGGCCGGCGGCGAGCGGTCGCGCGACCGCGATGACCTCGACGGACTGGCTGAGCGCGAGCCAGACGGTGAGTGCCGCGTTCGCGAGCAGCACCACGGCCCAGAGCAGCGAGATTCGGAGGAAGAACGCCCGGACCCAGGTCTTGTCGGTCCAGCCCTCCGGGAACGGGCAGAAGTCGTGGGCGAGGCGCGCGGCCAGCGGACGCCCGGCGAGCACCGACACGAAGAAGGCGATCGCCATCATCGCGGTGCCGAGCGAGGGCTGGAGGAAGTACAGCACCAGGCTGTGGGTCGAGACCGCCAGCAGGGTCCTGCAGGTCGCGGTGACCGCGGCGATGACCAGCACCCCCGGAACCCGCTGGCGCGTCACGAGGCGACGGGCGATCGTGAGATACACCCACCCCAGGCCGATGCCCAGCGCGGGCCACGGCCCGAGGAGCCGGATCGCGGCCCAGAACATGACGACCGGGATGAGCGTTCCCTCGATGATCGTGGGCAGCGCATGCCGGACAAAGGCGCGCCATGGAGGCAACGAGAACGACGCCGCATCGTGGGGAGCGGAGATCTCGTCCCCGGGCCCGGAGACCCTGTCCGGCGTAGGAGACCCGACGCCCGGTGCGCGCCGGACCGGGACGAGTGCGCGGGGCTCGCCGCCTAGTGGAGCGGCAGATCGCGGAACGAAGGACACGGCATGGCTCGGAGGTCGAGGACCCGGTCGAGCGGGCACCCGCCGAGCCCGCGAAGCGTACCGGTCTGTTGCACCGAAGCCAGCGCGGGCGCCGGCCCACCACTGTTCGTGGACCCACCGAGGGTACGGGGTGCGCCGCCGCCGCGGGGGCCTGGTTCGGGCCCCTGCTAGCGGTACATGAGCCCGATGGTGGCTCGGTGCTCGCGCCAGGTCAGGGCGAAGACCCAACAGCCTGGCGTGGGGACGTCGACGACTGACGGGTAGATCTCGCCCGGCTCGGACCCCGCGGCAAGCACCACCGGCGTGATGCGCTCTCGGGTGTGCGCGCGACGGCCGGTGATCCGGAGGGGTCGGCCGTTCCTCGGTTCGCGAACGACCCAAAGGATCTTGTTGGTGCGGCCGTCGCTCCTATGGGCCACGAGTGGTTGTCCGAAGACGAAGGCGGCGACGTTGCCCTGCCGCGAGAGCAGGTGAGGAACATCGGTGGGAGGGTTCGCGCTGCGCGTCCAGGCCGGCGCATCACGGGCCCGGCTGAGCGGCGCGTCACAGGCCTGAGCGCCATTGCTCCCAGGGGTGGTGGATGGCCGCCCGTCGCTCGTGGTGAACAGCGCGGCACCGCCGATCGAGGCGATGGCAACGAGGGACAAGACGACGAATGCGCCGACGAAGCGACGGCGGGCCAGCTGGCGTCGGCCTGACAGCCACGCCCCCGAGATATCGGGTTCACCCACTGGACCAGCCGCGCGGCGAAGCAGGGTTCGTACCTCACTGGACATCGGTCAACGGCTCCTCTTCGGCGGCGCGATCGGTGACGAGCCCCATCGAGCGGAGGCCGGCGATTGCTTGACGGGTCAGCGTCTTGACCGTTCCTTCCGGGCAACGCATCGCGTCCGCGGTCTCGCGAACCGAGAGATCCGAGAAGTACCGCAGGGTGAGGGCGGTGCGTTGCCGGCGTGGAAGCTGCATCAGGGCGAGACGGATCGCGACCGCACTCGTCGGATCGGTTTCAGGGACGTGATCTCTCGGACCGAACTTGTCATCGTGCCGGCGCACGACTGCCCGATGCCGGAAGTGAGATCGCAGCAGGTTGAGCGCAACGCGATGCGCCCACGCGCCCGGCGCATCGAGGCGCGAGACTCGTCGCCAGTCGCGACAGGCGCGTGCGAGGGTCTCCTGCGCGAGATCCTGGGCGAGCTCCGGATCACCGGTCGAAAGGGAGAGTGATCCGACCAGCCGCGGCCACTCGCGGCGACAGAACGCAACCAGCTCGTCCGGTTCCTTCACGACCTCACCAACAGCCCTCAGCCATCTGTCACACAGACGCTCAGCACGGGTCCTCGGTTTGCCGGATTCTCGGAGATCACGCAAACCATCTTTGGGTATGAGGCGTCTGCATGGGTATGAGCCTGATCAGCAAGGCCGCCATGGCGGTTCCGGGTCCCGGAGGACGGCGCCTGGCGTTGTGGTGCTCGGCGCTGGCACTGGCGGCGACGGCTGGCTGCGCGCTGGATCCGGCCCTGCCCGTCGGGGCATCCGATCATCCCCGCCTCACCGTCGAGCCGTCCACCGCGCTCCTCGAGGGAAGCCTCGTCAAGGTTCGGGGTCATGCGCTCGGCTCGGGCGCTCGGACCGTGTGGCAGTGCGTCGCGGGCGCCCGGAACGCCGACACCGACTGTGAGCGATCGAACTGGACCGCCGAACTCGGTCCACATCCCGACTCGGACTTCGTCGCGACGCTCGCCGTCACCGCCATGGTGGGCACCCGCGACGGCCGCCGCGTCGACTGCCGGGCTCGGCCCGGAGCGTGCGTCATTGCCGTGGCGGGCTTGACCCCGTCGCCATCAGGGCTGATCGCGGGTCCGGCGCAAGTCGCGACCTCCATAACGTTCGCGCCCGCACGTCCGGCGGTGCGGTATCGCGACCGCGTCTTCGGCCGCGTGACGATCAACCGCAACCTTGTGTACGTCACTCGCCCCGCAACTCGTGGTGGTGCGCTCCATCTCGACCTCTACCAACCACAGGGCGATCCTGCGCCTCGCCGGCCGCTCATCGTGTGGATCCACGGGGGTGGCTACGCGCTCGGAGACAAGCACGACATGGCGACATGGGCGCGCGACTGGGCCCAGCGCGGCTACGTGGCCGCGGCGATCGACTACCGCCTCCGTCCCGGTGTCACACCCGCCGATCCGGCCATCCTGGATGCCGCCCAGGATGCCGCGGCCGACGCGTGCGCCTCGCTCATGTGGCTACGCAACCACCGCGCGCGCTACCGCATCGATCCCGACGCGATGATCGTCGCGGGAGAGTCGGCGGGCGCGGCGACCGCGCTCGAGGTCTCCTATCACCCGACAGCCGCAGCGGTCCGACCCGCGGCCACGATCTCGGTGGCCGGCGCGATCCCCTCGACCGTTCCGATCCCTGCCACTGACACCCCCGCGTTGATGTTCAACGGCATCCAGGACACGATCAATCCATTCGCGCGGGCACGGCGAGACTGCCAGCGCGTCCGTGCTGCCGGGGCGACCTGCCGGCTCGTCGCTTATCGGGGCGCCGGACACGGACTCGACCAATTGCGCCCGAACATCGACGTCGTCATGGCCGACTACCTCGTGCAAAGAGTGCTCAGGCCGCGCGGTCTCTGGCCGTCAGGGCTGAGACGCGCCGATGGCGAGACGCAATCCGCCGACCGTTCAGCGCGCATTCAGTGGTAGCGGCGTTGAATGGAGAGATGGATGCATAGAAGCAGGAGGTAGTGGCCCGGAATGACCGAGACGCTGGCCTATCGAATGAGCTTCCGTTGCAGCTCATGCAACGCGAGTTGGACATGGGACTACGAAGTGCGCCGGCAGCGATTCTCTGGCGGGACCGAGATCAGCTCGTACTTTCGCGACGGGGTCGCGGTGAGCTCGCCGCTCGGGGGGCAGCGTTGCCCCGAATGCAGCGGAGTGCGCGGCGCGTGCATCGGCACAGCATTGGTCGACCCTCCGATCGGAACAAGGTCGTAAGTGCTCAAAGCCAGACTCCGACCGATGCGTAGACCCGAGCGTGACTGAGCGCGCGCCTTCGTCACACAAGACGAGCGGCGAACGTATCCGTCACGCGTTGGGGCGAGCTCCCTTGTCGCCGTCCAGCTCCGTCACGTTCCCGGCGTGGCGGTCCACGTCGTCGAGCGCCGGCGCGCTCGACACGAACGCGGCCCAGACACCGAAGAACGTGCCCACGAGCCCGCCCACGAAGACGGCGAGTCCTTCCCACGCGATCCAATTCGGGTGTTGGTCCATGACCGCAAGGGTGATGATCGCGGCGCAGCACAGAATGGCGATCGGGACGGCAATGACGACGTCCCGGTAGATCTTGGCGACGAGTCGTCGCTCGACCAGCTGCTCCTCGACCAGGATCGTGTCGTCATCACCGTCGCCGGGCCGTGGAGCCGGCCCCTGGGAGACTGGGCTCATTGGAGTCATCCGGGCCTCCTTTCCGGTCGGCCCGGGCTCGATGGGGGCCCGCACCGACGCCTCGCGGTCCACTGGGGCATTCCCGAGCGCGTGCTCCCCAACGGCGTGCGAGATCCCGTCGTGCCGGTTCTATCCGCGCCGTTCGGGCGCCGTGATCCGGTTCCGGGGGTACGGCTCCGATGGCTCGCGTAGAGCTCGGCGTCGTGAACGCCGGCTCTGTCGGAGCGCGGTCGCCTTCGCACACCTGGGCGAAGAGCTCCAGGTGCTCGCTCACCATTCGCTCGGTCGAGAAGCGCGACCGCACCGCCATCCGGCAGGCGTCGCGGTCGATCCCGCCGACCCCGTCCAGGCGAGCGGCCAGATCCGCCTCGTCGACACAGAGGAACCCGGTGACTCCGTGGTCGACGATCTCGGACGCCGCGCCCTCGGTGAAGGCGAGCACCGGTGTGCCGCACGCCAGCGCCTCGATCATGACCAGACCGAAAGGCTCGGCCCAACGGATGGGGTTCACGAGCGCCTGGGCTCCGGCGAGGAGTGCAAGTTTCTCGCGCTCTGCGAGCTCACCCACGTACTTGACGCTCCCGCCGAGGAGCGGCTCGACCTGCTCCTGGAAGTAGCGGTGCTCCTGTGGCTCCGAAAGCTTGGCCGCGATCAGCAGTGGGACGCCCGCCTCGCGTGCGATCCGGGCCGCGCGGTGCGCGCCCTTTTCCGGGGCCATGCGGCCGAGGAACGCGTAGTAGCCGCCGTCCCCCCGCCCGCGGGGGTACCGGCTCGGGTCGAGACCGTGATGGATGACGCGCGCGATCGGCAGGTCGGGTGCGGTGGCAGCCTGTGCGTGGGAGATGGCGATGATCGGGATCCGGTCCGCGATGTGGGCGTACAGCTCGAGCATGCGGCCGCGGAGCTCGCCATGGTTGGTGGTCACGACCCGCGTGTCGCCAACCGAGGCGGCCAGCTGCGGTCCGAGCAGTGTGTGATCGTGGACCACGTCGCAGTCCCGCAATGCCGCGTATGCCTTCCATACGGGCAGCACCTCCGACGCTCCGGATCCGACACCGAACGCGCGGGGGACGGTCGCCACTCGAGGGACGGGACATGTGCTGTCGCCCGAAGCCGCAAGCACGACCTCATGTCCCGCGTTCACGAAACCACGGGCCAGCCGGTCGACGACGGCCTCCGTCCCGCCGTACGCGAGCGCGGGGATGGGCAACCACGGCGGCGCGACCAACCCGATCTTCACGCGATCATCTTCCGGCGCCGAATGATCCGCACGGGCGGGATGCCGCGACCGGGGTCGAAATCCGTTCCGGGTCCGCGGTGGCGGGGCACGGATGGCGTGGTGTTCGTCATGTCGGTCTCGGTTTCGGTGGCGCTGGTTCAGACGGTCGGCTCCACGCGTTGGGGGCTCGTCAGCGGGAAGCTCGTGGCCTCCGTCTGGTGCGCCCGGGGTTGATCCGGACTCGCCTTGCAGACTGCGCCTGGTGGCCTGAAAGCACGCTGAACGCCGATCACGCAACCGGACCGTGATTGTCCAGTCCTCGAAGCATGCGTTCCGGCTCGACGGCACGACCATCAGCACGAACACCGGCGCGCTGGTCGAACACATGCTGGCGTGGCAGAACACGGGCGAGCATCCAACTCCGGCTGGAGAATCGCGGATACCTTCCCGCCGATGCAGATCAACCGGCAGGGATTGCTCACTTCCGCTGTTCTCATCCTCGCAGTCGTCGCGACGGCATGTAGCAGCTCGTCGGATTCACCAAGCACTTCGTCGACGAAGGCGACGACCACGACCACAAGGGTGAAGAACCCGAACGCGAAGCTGAGTGCAGCCGGGATCAAGCAGCTACAAGCCGATCTCCGGACGGTCGGTTGCTTCGACGGCGCCGAGGACGGTGTGATCGGGCCCGTGACCCGGTCCGGGATCGAAGACTTCCAAAAGGCGGCGGGACTCGCGATCGACGGCCAGTACGCGGCCAAGACGCGAACGAAGCTGATGAAGGCAGTCACCGCGAGGGATACCGTCTGCACGACTACCACGACGACCACGACGGCCGCGTCCGGTCCGCCCTGTACCAGTGCGGCGATCGGAGCCGCGCTGCCCGGTGACACGGTGTTGGACTTCGGCTGCAACAGTGGCTGGGCCTGGGCCGGCATCGATACCGGTGGGGCAGACGGGTACGAGGCCACCGCGCTCCTCAAAGCGAACGGAGCCACGTGGCAGAACGCTGACCGCGCTACGTCCTGCGTGCCCGCCAGCAACATCCCACCCGATATCTACTCGCCCGGGTGCACTACCAACTAGCCGCGAGCACCTACCCGAGCTCTCACCGCCGGTTGGTCACTCCCCGCTGCTCGCGTGAGCGGCGCTCCTGCAGTCGGGGCAGCGCCCGCGGAAGACGACGTCGACCTCGAGGATCTCGAATCCGTACCGCTCCTCGTCGGCGATGTGCGGCCGCCGTGCGTGAACGTCGAGGATGCGTCCGCAGTCGACGCACAGAAGGTGTTCGTGGCGCTGCTCGACGTTGGGGTCGTACCGCCGCCGGTCGCCGCAGCGGTTGACCTCGAGCAGCTCACCCATGCCGACGAGCTCGTTGAGCGTGTTGTAGACGGTGGCGAGGCTGATCTCGGGCAGCTCGGCGCGAGCGCGCTCGTACACGTCGTCGACGCTGAGGTGCAGATGCTCGCCGGCGAACACCTCCGCCACGACCCGGCGCTGCGGCGTGATCCGCCACCCGCGGTCGCGCAACCGATCGATCAGCTTGGCCATGTCCCCAGTCTAGATTGACTACAAGATTAGAACTGTTCTAAGGTCCGCGACGCCCGAGAAGCAGCAACGAGTGCCAGGAACGGAGGCGACGATGAGCGACGATCCCCGCCCGCCCACAACGACCGACGCAGGGATCCCCGTCCCGAGCGACGAGCACTCCCTCACCGTGGGTCCCGACGGCCCGATCCTGCTCCAGGACCACTACCTGATCGAGCAGATGGCGAACTTCAACCGGGAGCGCATCCCGGAGCGCCAACCGCATGCCAAGGGCGGCGGCGCGTTCGGCCACTTCGAGGTCACCCACGACATCAGCACGTACACGAAGGCGGCGGTGTTCCGGCCGGGCACCAAGACCGACACCCTGCTCCGGTTCTCGACCGTCGCGGGCGAGCGCGGCAGCCCTGACACATGGCGCGACCCGCGTGGCTTCGCGCTGAAGCTCTACACATCCGAGGGCAACTACGACATGGTCGGCAACAACACGCCGGTGTTCTTCCTCCGTGACCCCCTGAAGTTCCAACACTTCATCCGCTCGCAGAAGCGCCGCGCTGATTCCGACCTGCGTGACCACGACATGCAATGGGACTTCTGGACGCTGTCGCCGGAGTCGGCCCACCAGGTGACATGGCTGATGGGCGACCGTGGCGTTCCCAAGAGCTGGCGCCAGATGAACGGATACTCGAGCCACACCTACATGTGGGTCAACGCCGACGGCGAGCGCTTCTGGGTGAAGTACCACTTCAAGACCGATCAGGGCGTGGACTTCCTGACCCAGGTCGAGGCCGACCGCCTCGCCGGCGAAGACGGCGACTACCACCGACGCGACCTGTTCGACGCGATCGCGCGCGGCGACCACCCGAGCTGGACGCTGAAGGTGCAGATCATGCCCTTCGGGGAGGCACAGACCTACCGGTTCAACCCCTTCGACCTCACCAAGGTCTGGCCGCACGCTGACTACCCGCTGCAGGAAGTCGGCCGGCTGACGCTGGATCGGAACCCGACCGACTTCCACACGCAGATCGAACAGGCGGCGTTCGAGCCCAACAACCTCGTGCCCGGGATCGGCGTCAGCCCCGACAAGATGCTGCTCGCGCGTGTCTTCGCGTATGCCGACGCGCACCGCGCGCGCATCGGGGTCAACTACAAGCAGATCCCGGTCAACGCGCCCAAGGCGCCGGTGCACAGCTACAGCAAGGACGGGGCGATGCGGGTGCAGAACGTGTCCGACCCGGTGTACGCGCCGAACTCGAAGGGGGGCCCGGCAGCCGACCCGGCGCGCTATCCCTACATGGAGAAGTGGGACGCCAGCGGCGAGTTCGTTCGCGACGCGTACACGCTGCGCGAAGACGACGACGACTGGGGCCAGCCGGGAACGCTCGTGCGTGAGGTCATGGACGATGCGGCTCGCGACCGGCTCGTGAGCAACGTCGCCGGGCACCTGGGCAACGGCGTCAGCCAACCCGTGCTCGAGCGCGCCCTCGAGTACTGGCGCAACATCGACAAGGAGACCGGCGACCGCATCGCGAAGGAGCTCGGCGGGTCCTGAGCGTCTGGGCGCAGGATGCTCAGGTCGCACTGAGTCGGGGGTCATCAACTCGATCCACGCGTGCCTCTTGTCCCGACGCGGCACCATCGAGGCCCTACCGTGCGCCGATGGAGGTCCTGGAGACGCGCCCGAGCAGGATGTTGCGGTGAGCCTGGCGGCCATCGGGATCGACCCCGATCACCTCATCCGCACGGTTGGCCTCTTCGGGCTGTTCGCCGCCGTATTCGCCGAGTCGGGCCTCCTGATCGGCTTCTTCCTGCCCGGCGACTCACTCCTGTTCACCGCCGGGCTGCTCGCTGCCACGACCGACCTGCTCACCCCGCTCCCGCTGATCATCCTCGGGTGCGGCATCGCGGCGATCGCGGGCGACCAGGTGGGCTATGGCTTCGGCCACCGGTTCGGTCCGCGGCTGTTCTCGCAACCGGATTCGCGCTTCCTGAAGCGCCAGCACCTCGCACGGGCCGAGGACTTCTTCGCACGGCACGGATCGAAGACGATCTTCCTCGCTCGCTTCGTTCCGGTGGTGCGTACGTTCGCGCCGATCGTCGCCGGCGCCTCGACCATGCACCGACGTACCTTCACCATCTACAACGTGCTCGGTGGCACCGCGTGGGTCGTGCTGCTGACCACGCTGGGCTGGGCGCTCGGCACCCGGTTCCCGGGGATCGCCGACTCTCTCGACCTCGCGATCCTCGTGATCGTCGCGCTCTCGGTCATCCCTTTCGCGGTCGAGTATCTCCGGCACCGCCGGCAGTAGCTGCCGGGCCGGGCCCGTCAGGGAGTCGTACTTCCTTGACGACGAACGTGGTCTTTAGGGTACCCTTACCTAAGACCGAAGAGAGGCGCAGCCGTTGTCGTCAGTTCAGATCCTCGTGCTCGGCGCGATCGCCGGGCTGACGATCTATCTCGGCCTCCCTCTCGGCCGGATCCGCAATCCGGCGATGCGCCTGCGCGCGTTCCTCAATGCCGTCGCGGTGGGGATTCTGGTCTTCCTGCTCTGGGACGTCCTCTCGCAGGGCATCGAGCCGGTCGAGGCCGCGCTCACGAACGCCAACAACCACGGCGGATCCTGGCTTCGATTCGTGGGTCTGAGCGGCGTGTTCACCGTCGGCTTCGCGTTGGGACTGGTCAGCCTCGTCTATTACGACCGATGGCTCTCGCGCCGTTCCACGATGCAACGAGGTGGCCCGGGTGCCGCGCTCGCGACCGGCCTGCAACGAGGCCCGGTCGCACGCATGAGCCCGGCCCAGCGCCTCGCCTTCTTCATCGCGCTCGGAATCGGGTTCCACAACCTCTCGGAAGGACTTGCCATCGGCCAGTCCGCCGCATCGGGAGAGATCAGCCTCGCGTTGCTCCTGATCGTCGGATTCGGACTCCACAACGCGACCGAGGGGTTCGGGATCGTCGCGCCCATGGCGGCTGAGAGTGAGTACCCGTCGTGGGGGTTCCTCGGTGTCATGGGACTCATCGGTGGCGGCCCGACCTTCGTCGGCACCCTCATCGGCCAGCAGTTCGTGAACACCTGGCTGTTCATCACCTGCCTCGCGCTCGCGGCCGGATCGATCCTCTACGTCGTCATCGAGCTCCTCGGCGTCGGCAAGAAGCTCGGTCACAAGGAGCTCGCGACCTGGGGCATCGTCCTCGGAGTGTTCCTGGGGTTCGCCACCGACATGGTCATCACCGCCGCCGGCGTCTAGGAAGCGCTGGGAATCGTCACCGCGCCGCGACCTGTCGAAACGTCAGAACTCCCGGCTCCTCGCTGCTTGCTCCGGAAGGCAGCTCCACGACGATTCCCGACGGCGAATCCGTCCACGACAACACCGTTCCGTCGTACGTCGTGACCGCCGTCGTTGGTGTGGCTCGGAGGTCGGGGAGGGTGACGGACGGTCCTGCAGCACGGCGCAGGAACGCGTAGACGGTGTCGTCTCGGGTGGCGTAGCGAACCGGCGAGCCATCGGACGTGGCCGTGCCGGGTGTGACCCATGGCCGGGTGGCTGCGATCGCATGGGAGTGTGGTCCGACCCAGTCGCGGAGCCATTCGAGTCGGGTGACCTGCTCGTCCGGTATTTGCGCGTCGACACCGCGGGGGCCGACGTTGAGGAGCAGATTGCCGCCCTTGGCCGTGATGTCGGTGAGCATCCAGAGCAGCTCGTCGCGCGGCAGAAAGTGCTCCGGACGCGAGCAAGCGTTGTAACCGAAGCTCTGGTCCATGCCGCGGACGCACTCCCACGGTCTGCGTTGCACATCGTCGAAGACGACGTACTCGGGGGTGCGTACGTCGTAGTGCGGCGGGATCGGCGGCACCACCCCGGCATCGCGCTTTGCCTGACGTCGCACTCCCGCGTCGATTGCCCGTCGTGCGAGTTGGGACCGGGTAGCGGAGAGCAGCGGGCTCCACGGCAGCCAGCGGTCGTTCACGACGCCGTCTGGGACCTGTTCGTAGTAGTGCTGGAACAGCGGCCAGAGCCTCTTGCCTTCAGCCGGCCAGGCAATGTCGTTCCACAAGACGCTCGGACGGTAGCGGGCAATGAGCTCACGAACCTGCGCCTCGGCGTACGCGGGGTAGTCGCCGCGTGGAATCGCGTCGAGCATCTCCGAGATGGATCCGATCGGCCGGTCGTTGAACGTCGAGTCGAGGCCGCCGGAGTAGTAGACGCCGAAGCGCATTCCCGCGCCGCGGACGGCTTCGCTCAGCTCACCGACGACATCGCGCCGGCAATTCCAGCCTCGGCGATGAGGATTCGGAACGTCGGTCGGCCACAGGCAGTAGCCATCCATGTGCTTGGTCACCAGCACGACGTAGCGGGCACCGGTCGCCGCGAAGCGACGCGCCCACTCCTGGGGGTCCCAAGACTCGAGCCCGGCCTCCCATTCCCCGGCGAACTCCGCATACGGCCTGGCGCCGTACACCTCCCGATGATGACGTGCCGCCGGACTGTCGGGGAACCGCAGCGAGTTCTCGTACCACTCGGCATACGGACACGAGGCGAGCGCATCGCGCTGACCCGCCTGGACCAGTGCGCCGATGTCCACGTCGACCGGTGCAAACGCCGGCACCGATGCCGGAGTCCAGTGCACGAAGATCCCGAGCTTCGCGTCCGACCACCACGCCGGCACCCGATGACGGCGTAGCTCGCGGAGCTCCGGATTTCGTAAGGGCATTGGTCCAACCTTCCCGCCAACGGGTCCCGACCGTGGCGTACCGTAACGCGGCAGGCTGAGCGATCTTCCGTGTCGGTCAGTCGACCGCGACCCCGTCCCCGTCTCCGCGGGGTCGCGCCTGGCGGAAGAGGTTCGGGAGAACCAGGGTCGCGAGGACCAGGGTCGCGAGCCAGCCGGCGGCGAGCGACCAGCCGCCGATGACGTCGGACGGCCAGTGCACGCCGAGGTAGACGCGGGACCAACCCACTCCCAGCGCGATGAGCACGGCGCCCGACCACACGATGATCCGGGTCGACCGCGCCTCGATCCGGGTGGTGACGGCCCAGGCGAGCGCGGCGTAGCAGGCGACAGACTGCGCGGAGTGCCCCGAGGGGAACGCGGCCCCGGTCGCGCTGACGAGCCGGCCAGTGATCGGTGGCCGGGGCCGGGCCACGGATGTCTTCACGATCGCGACTGCGATGGCAGAGCCCGCGCTCGATGCGACCACGACGACCGCAGCCGGGAGCCGCCCGCGCAACGCGAGTGCCACGGCGGCGACCGTCACGACTGGAACGACGATCCATGCCGAACCCAGCAGGGTCCAGCCTCGGGCGAGATCGGTGAGCCAGCCAGTGCGGTGGGAGAGGATGAAGTCGACCAGCGAACGGTCGGCGCGCACGGTCGTGCCGAGCTCGCTGACCGCGTCCCAGGCCTTGAAGAAGAGCGCCGCGCTGACCACCAGCGCACCCGCCCAGATCCACGCGGACCGGTTCCGGCTCCCGGTCCCGTCTCGGTCGGATCCCGGTCGCGTCGGGGTCACGTGAACCGGAGGCGCTCGGTGACCCCTGGGAGCAGGCCGATGACGATGGCCTGGAAGCAGCTCACGGCGGATTCTCTCGGCGGGTGGGTGGGTGGAAGCTGACGAACGATCGGGCAGGACCGTAACCGGACCAGACCGGTACGGCCGCCGGAACGCCTGGGCCGTCTGCACCCCCGCCGCGAGGTCCGGCCGCTTTCGCCGTACCTCCGGCGTTGCGTTAAGCGATCGTTCAGGCGCCGTCCGGTACACCCATCGCGTGACGGGGATCAGTTGGATGCCTCTCGGGCGCTCCGTGATCGACGCGCGACCCGAGACCATCGAGCGCGTCGACCTTCCCGTTGCACCGCCTGCTCGACGGCCCGGCCGTACGGCGCCGAGGGCACGCCCACTCCGATCGTCGATCGTCATCCTGGTCGCGCTGGTGGTCACGGGTGCTGTGTTGCGGCTTTGGGGCTTGGGCGCGCACCGATTGGGGTTCGACGAGGCGTTCACGGCGATGGCCGGCCGGAAGCACGTCGGCGACCTCCTTGCATACCTCCGCGTTCGCGATTCACACCCGCCACTGGACTACCTCGTTCGCGCACCCCTCGCTCGCGCCGGGGTCGACGAGCTCGTGTTCAGGCTGCCATCGGTCGTGTGCTCGGTCGGCGCACTCGCCCTCTTCGCGTGGTGGATGCGGGACCGAGGGCTCGCCGGCATCGTCGCGGTCGGCCTTCTCGCCTTCAGCACGTTCCAACTCGTGCACGGTCGCGAAGCGCGGATGTACGCAGAGATGGAGCTGCTCGGCGTGGCGGCCGCCGTGCTCGCCGATTCGTGGTTGCGCCGTCCGCGGCGCTGGCACGCTCCGGCCATCGGATTGCTGACGCTCGTCGGACTGATGACGCACGTCTCGATGCTTCTCCTCGGTGCCGGGCTCCTCGTGCTCGCGGGTCTGCGTACCGATCGTGATGCGTGGCGCTGGCGCGTGGCCCTCGGAGCCGGGCTGCTGGGTTGGGCACTGCTCTGGGGCCCGTCGTTCCTGGTGCAGTCCGGCGGTGGCCACTCGAATTGGATTCCGTCAACGAGCCTGTCGGGCTTGGTGCACACCACCAGTGCGCTCGTGAGCCCCACCCGCGCACTGGACGGCCTCCTGATCGTGGCGGTCGGCGTCGGAGCAGCGCTGCTCTGGCGCGCCGACCGGCGGCTCGGGCGAGTCTTCGCGGGTTGCGTTCTCGTCCCGGTCGCCCTTGCCGGGCTGGCCGGCTTGTTCGAGCCTGTCCTGCTCGACCGGACGTTGACCGTGTCGTCGTGGGGTCCGTCGCTCGCACTCGGATACCTCGTCGCCGGCATCGCGCGTCGCTCCCGTATCGTCGGCGCGCTCGCGATCGGTGCCCTGGCCCTCGTCATGATCCCGGCGGCTGTCAACGTCGTCAACGCGCCGTCGAGCGTCGACCGCGCCGTCCGTCACGTCGAGCAGGTGGCCAAGCCGGGGGACGTGGTCGCCAGCCATTCCGGGGGCCGGCTGCACCTGCTCCTCTGGTCGGTCGGCGTCCGCCGGCACGTGGCGTATCGGCAGGTCGCGATGGTCGGACCGGGGGATACGAAGGGCGTGGTCTTGGGCAAAGGCCGAGCGACGGGTCGGACGTGGTTGCTCGCGTCGACACCGCTTCCTCCGGGTTCGAACCTGTCACGCTGCGCGCCGGACTGGTCCGTCGGCTCCCTGCGCGTGCTCTGCCTACGGAACGAAGTCGACCTCGGCCAGGCCGGCACATTGCCTGGCAAGGCCCGCGGACCATCCGGCCCTCGATCGCGATGAACAAGTCGTTCATGCCCTCGTTGACCAGGTAGCGCGGGTGGGCGTACGCGTCTTCAGCCGGTACCAGGTCGGGCCGGGTCTCGCACTGCTCGTGCTCTGCCTCTGCCTCGTCCGCGTGGTCACTGCCGCGATGCTCCTCGGCAGCGCCACTACCTACGATCGCCACAGCGCACTGACCGGCGACGTCCGTCGCTGGCAGAAGATCTCCGACGCACCCGGGATCCCGTACCGCGACACCCGCATCGAGTATCCGCCGCTCACCTGGGCCGCGGCGAAGGTGATCGACACTCCGTCGCTGCGCACCGAGACCCAGCGGCTCGTCTGGTCCCAACTGGGGCTCGACCTGCTCACGGCCGCCGCGCTCGCCTACGGCTGGGGACGTCGCGCCGCGGTCGCCTACCTGCTGCTCGGCCTGGTGCTCACGTTGTGGCCGTTCATCTACATTCGGCTCGACCTGCTTCCCGTCGTGCTGGCTGCCTGGGGCCTGGCATGGGCGCGACGGAACCGGCCACTTGTCGGAGGGACCGCACTGGGCCTGGCGTGCCTGGCGAAGCTCTGGCCGCTCGCGCTGCTGCCGCTCATGGCGGTGGCCCGGCGCGGACGCGCCCTTGCGGCCGCGGTGGTCACGAGCGGGCTCTTGTTCGCCGTCTGGATCGCATTGGGAACGACTCGTGGGGTCAGGGATGTGGTGACGTTCCGCGGGGCGAAGGGATGGCAGATCGAGAGCGTCGGTGGCGCGTTGGTGCGTGCGATCGGTTCGGCACCCGTGATGCCCGAAATGGGCGCGGTTCGGGTTGGGCAGGTCTCGCCGATCGCTCGCGACCTGAGCGTCCTGCTGCTCGTCGTGCTCGTGTTCGTGGTCTGGCGTCTACTGAATCGCTCCCATGCCCAGAGCGCGGGACTCGTAGACGCCGTCGCGCCGGCGACGGTGGTGGCCGGACTCCTCGCGGTCTCGCCGATTCTCTCGCCGCAGTACGCGGTGTGGCTGCTGCCGTTCGCCGCGATCGCGGCGGCCTACGGCGAGTGGGGGATAGCCGGGTGGGCGACGGTCACGTGCGCGCTCTCGACCGTGTTGATGTACGGCGAGTCGTCTGTCGTCCACGGGAGCGCGTGGGCGGAGGTCGTGCTCATGGCCCGCAACCTCTCGCTCGTCATGATCGTCGTCATCGGCGTACGCAGCCTGGTGCGGGCTACCCGAGGTGCCGTCGACACGCCACTCGATCGGCTCGAGGGCACGGTTGCATTGGCGCAGGAACGCGGCCGGGCGTGAGCGTGCGTCGTCGAGGCTTCGTGGGTGCCCGTCCTGCACCCGCGGTCCAGGCTCAGGAAGATCCGGTGCTGGGTCTGTGGTTTCTCGATCGGACGAAGGCGAGGCGGGCGAGCACGAGGCCGATGACGCAGACGGCGATGAGGGCGAGTCCTGATTGATCGTGTTCGAAGAGGTCATAGCCGAGCGCGACGATCGCGGCGATGCATGCTGCGCTGCCGGCGCCAGCGGCTATACGCGTGAGCGGCGTCTGGGCGGCACCCGCCGCGAGGTAGTTCACCAGGGCGAAAACCGCAAGGAAGGTCGCGGAGCCGAATGCGAGGACCTCGACGATGCCGGGCAGCATTGCAAACGCGCTGCCAAGAATGGTGAGCAGCCCCAGTGCCGCGATCGGCAAGCCGTTTGCCTGTCGGCTGAGGCGTACGGGTAGTTCGTTCGCGTCGGCGAGATCGCGCATCTGGCGCGCAGTGGCGAACATGGTCGCGTTGATCGCCGAGCATGTCGCAAGAAGCGCGCCGAGCGTCGCGATCCAGCGGCCAACGGACCCAAGTGCCTCGGCTCCAACCGTTGCGAACGCGACCTCCTTCTGGCGGACGATCAGGGCGTCCGAGACCAGCATCTGCGATCCGAGCGTCACGACGATGTAGACGGCGACGACCACGATCACCGAGAGGTACATCGCGCGCGGCAGTGTCCGCCTCGGATCTTCGATGTCGTCATAGTCGTACACGAGCAGCTCGAAGCCCTCGTAGGCGACGAAGATCAATGCCGTACCCAGAAGGAGTCCGCTGATCCCATGGTCGGCCAACGGTACGAGACGGTGAGCGGAGAAGTGCCAGACGCCGATTGCGGCGATGCCGCACAGCACGATCAGCTTGACGAACACGACGGCGTTCTCGGTCAACGCAGACGCGCTCACCCCGCGCAGGTTGATTCCGAAGAACAACACCAGCACGCCCACGGACGCCACGCGGGCGGCGGCATCAGGGGCGCCGAGGGCGCTCGCGAAGTATTGGCCGAACGTGAACGCGTAGACGGCGAGTGCGACGACGTAGCCCAGGATGAGCAGCCAGGAGGTGAGCGCCCCGAGCTCCGTGGAGCCGGCATCGTCGAGGTACACGAACGGGCCGCCCGATCGACCGGCGCGCAGCGACAACATCGCGTACGAATGAGCGGTGATGAGCGCGATCGCCCCGCCGAGGACGAAGCAGCCGAAGGCGAGGTGCCCGGCCAGATCAACCGTGACGCCCAAGACGGTGAAGATGCCGCCGCCGATCATCCCACCGATCGCCATCGCCGATGCGTCCCGCAGACGCAGGAGTCCGCGTCCACGAGCGCGCTGCCGTACCGTGCGCGGGTGGTACGGCGCGCGTGTCATCCGGATATTGTGCACTCGATGTCGTTTGGCGCGTGGTGAATGTTGAGAGTCTCACCCGTCCGGTGACCAGATCGTTTCACGCGAGATGACGGGAGTGTGCGAATGGCGAAGGTGATCGTCGTCGGTGCCGACGGGTCAGAGGGGAGCCGTCGGGCCCTGGAATGGAGCGCGGAGCTCGCGCGCGAGATCGACGCGACGGTCGAAGTCGTGCACGTCGAGTCGCGTGCTGCGCTCTGGGAGTTCTCTGCGATCCAGATCGACATCGACCCGTACCTCGACGAGCTCCGGGATCTCCTGGGCGATCTCTGGACCCAGCCACTGCGCGATGCCGATGTCAAGTATCACACCCAGCTCCTTCGTGGTGATCCGGCAGCCGAGCTGCTGAGAGTCGCCGAGGAGCTCGATGCGTACGTCGTCGTCGCTGGTGCACGCAAGCACGCGGCACTGCACGACCTCATCGTCGGGGGCACCGCCCACAAGCTGGTGAACCGCGCGAACCGCCCGGTCGTGCTCGTTCCTTTGTCGACATGAGGGCGATTGCCTGAGCCGTGATCCCGCGGGTGTCGGAGAGTCGCGATTCGCCGGACGTGGTGGTCGTCTACGCGTCGCGTCGGGCGAGGAGCACCGCACCAGCGGCGAGTGACACGACTGCGTAAGCGCAGAAGACCGCGAAGCCGACCCAGAGTGAGAGCTCCGTGCTCGTGCGCGCGACGGTGTGGAAGAGGGCGCTGCCGGCTTGGAGCGGGAGATACTTGTTGATGTCCGTGCTCCATGGTGAAGGCAGGAAGTTGACCAGGATCGGCAGGATGAGCAAGAGGCCGACGAGGGCAGCGATCGCGCCGGCGGTTCGGCGCAGGATTGTCCCCAAGCCGATGCCGAGGGCGCCCAGCACGGAGAGGTAGACGGCGCCACCGACCACGGCCCGCAGCACTCCGGGGTCCCCGAGAGCTGCCTCGTGGAACTTGGCGCTCAAGATGCCCTGACCGATCAGAAAGGCGGCGAAGCAGGCGACGAGGCCCACGACGAGCACGACGGCCATGAAGACCGCGACCTTGGCCGCCAGGACGAGGTGCCGCTGCGGGGTCGCGCCGAACGTTGCCCGTATTTGACCGGTCGCATACTCCGAGGTGATCACCAGCACGCCCAGCACGCCGACGGCCAGTTGCGCGAGGAAGATGCCGTTGAGGCTGAAGCCGGTGGGGTCGAAGTTGCGAAGCTCGCGGGGATCGAGCCGGTCGGCGCGCGCTACTCGAGCGACACAGAAGAGCGCGCCGAGCCCAATGATGATGGCGACGGTGACCAGTAGCGACCAAAGGGTCGACCGGACGGACCAGAGCTTCGTCCACTCCGACCGGACGATCGCGCCGAACTGACGCGTCGGCGAGGGTCGGGGAAGCGTCTTTCGAGTGGCCGACGCCACGGCCGGAGCGGCGGTACTCATGCCACACTCCCGGCGACGTCGGGATCAGCGAGGTACTCGGCACTGTCGCGGGTCATCTCCATGAACGCCTCCTCGAGCGACGCCTCCTGACGGGACAGCTCATAGAGCGTGATCCCGGCATTCGCGGCGATGGTCCCGACGTCCCGGCACTCCAGACCCGTCACGATCAGCGCGTCGTCGCCATCCGCCTCGACGCCGGCGCCGGCAGCAGTGATGAGTGAACGCAGGGCCGGTGCCTGGGGCGACACGACCTTGACGTGGTTGGCCGACGCCTGCGCTATCACGTCACTTACGCTCGCGTCGGCGATGAGCCGGCCCCGCCCGATCACGATCAGGTGGTCGGCGGTGAGCGCCATCTCACTCATCAGATGGCTGGAGACGAACACGGTACGACCTTCGGACGCGAGCGAGCGCAGCAAGCGGCGGACCCACTGGATGCCCTCCGGGTCGAGACCGTTGACCGGTTCGTCGAGCAGGAGCACCTCGGGATCTCCCAGCAGCGCTGCGGCGATGCCGAGGCGCTGGCTCATACCGAGCGAGAACGTGCCGTACCGCTTGCGGGCGACGGTGCTCAGTCCCACTTGTTCGAGGACCTCATCGACGCGGGCACGGGGAATCCTGTTCGAGTCGGCCAACCATCGCAGGTGATTCCGTGCGCTCCGACCGGGATGAACGGCCTTGGCCTCGAGCAACGCGCCCACCTCGTGCAAGGGAAACCGCCGCTCGTGGTAGGGCCGTCCGTTCACCGTGATGCGCCCCGCGGACGGAGCGTCGAGGCCGACGATCAAGCGCATCGTCGTGGACTTCCCTGCACCGTTGGGACCCAGGAAACCGGTGACGCGGCCGTCGCCGACGGTGAAGCTGAGGTCGTCCACGGCCACGGTCGACCCATACCGCTTGCTCAAACCCAGGGCTTCGATCATCTGCGCTCCAGAACCCATTCCGCCAAGTCGAGACCGACTGCCTAACCACTCGATCTGTGCCCGACCTGTGCAGTTCCGTGACGACCATGCTGGCACTGCTGCCTTGGCGGATGGTCGCGCCGGCGGGGTGGGTGCGCGTCGACGAATTGCGGCGGCGACGCCTCTGGCAGTGAGTCCCGGACCGCGCTCACCGCCATCCCGAGCGGGAAGTGGGACCCCGGTATACGCTCCCCTCCAGTTTGGCGTTGCCCCGGACCCTGGTAGCGCGATCGTGAGATAGCTCAAAACCCATGGGGGCAGCCATGCGCGCACCTGTGCACCTCGGTCCGGGCGTTGCCGATTGCGGAGAAGTCACGACATCGACGGCACCTCCCATGCATCCCGCGCCCAGGCATCGGGCGACACATCGGTGAAGAACGTGCATCCGGCGCGCCAAGCCAGGGAATCGCGTTGAGCAGACAACGCTCACCCCGGACCTTCGCCGCGATCGCCCTGATTGGTGCGCTCGCAGTGTTCACCGGGTGCGCGAGCACGACCTCGACGGAGGGCGGGAAGAGCTCGATCGAGGGCGGCGTGAAGATCCCTGGCACCTCCGGCGACACGACGGGCGCAACGAGGGTGAATGTTGCGTTGGGTGATTCGAATGGGGTTGGGCCGATGACGTTGTCGTTGTCGCCGGCGACGGTTCCGGCGGGCAATGTGACGTTCGTGGTGAAGAACAACGGGTCGATTGTGCATGAGGCGGTGGTGCTCA
>JBBSAM010000015.1:0-105235 GCA_038252255.1 Acidimicrobiia bacterium
CAGGACGGAGCGCCCGAGACCCCCGGGCTCAAGCTAACGACGGGCTCCCAGCGCCATAGAAAAAGACGAGCTCTGCCCGGCCGGCACATCCCGATTCTCATTCGCCGAGAGCGGCCCCGCCAGGGGCCATCACAGCTAACCAACTTCGTTCGGACCGCGTCGCGTTTCCCGGTCCTCGGTGCGCTTAGGCACTCCGAGGAGGCACGCGGTGACGGTGATGCGAAGAGGTCGGAGCTGGTCGTTCGTGGCGTGGGTTCCCGACGGCCCGGGCCGACGCCAGGTATGGCGCGGCGGGTACCGCACGAAGCAGGCGGCGGGTGCAGCCGAGCGGCGGTTCCTGGTTGAGCTCGAAGACGAGGCTGCACAGGTCGCCACTGGCGGTCCCGGGCCGACGGTCGAGGAGTTCTTGACCGATTGGCTCGTGCAGTCGGAGCCGACGCGACGGCCGACGACGTCGGTCTCGTACGAGCGGTGCATGCGTGATCACGTGGTTCCGTACCTCGGAGACGTCGTGCTGCGCGACCTCGCGCCCGATCACGTGCGTGCGTGGCAGACCGCGCTGCTGCAGAAGCCGCTCCGGTTCCGTGACGGCACCCTCTCACCGACGACCGTGCGGTACTGCCACCGGCTGCTCCGACGGGCGCTCCAGGACGCGTTGCGGTGGGAGCTGATCGACCGGAACCCGTGCGACGCGGTGATCGCGCCGCGCCGCGCCGACACGGAGATGAAGGTCTGGTCGCCCGAGGAGGCAAAGCAGTTCCTCGCTCACGTCGACGGCGATCGCCTGGCCGCGATGTGGCGGGTCTTCCTGGCGACAGGGATGCGCCGAGGTGAGGTCGCCGGACTGCGCTGGATCGATGTCGACCTAGAAGTCGGCCGAGTCTCGGTGCGACATACCCGAGTGCTCGTCTACGACCGGGCGACGGTCTCGGAGCCGAAGACGAGGCGATCGCGCCGGGTCGTCGCATTGGACAGCGGGACGGTGCAGGCATTGACACTGCATCGTCAACATCAAGATGCCGAGCGTGAATACGCCGGTGAGGTCTGGACCGAGACCGGCTACGTGTTCGTACGTGAGGACGGTGAGCCACTTGATCCAGATCGCATCAGCCATCTCTTCCGGCTGACGGCGGACGCCGCCGGAGTACCTCGCATCCGCCTGCACGATCTTCGCCACACCGCGGCTGCGCTCGCACTTGCGACCGGGATGCACCCGAAGGTGATGTCGGATCGGCTCGGGCACTCGTCGATCGCGATCACGCTCGACGTGTACGGCCACCTCGTGCCGGGCTTGCAGGAGGACGCGGCTGCCGCGGTCGGCGCTCTGCTCGACCCCTGACGCTCGTCTGCACCGCCTCCCCGGAGACCTGCACGAGTCTCTGCACCAAGAGTCTGTGTGAGGCATTCCGTGACGCGTTCGGGTCCATCTGATGCGCATAGCTCCGGTAGCACCCGATCTGGAGGAGGAGTCATGTCCACGAAGCTCACGTACACCGTCACCGAGACCGCCGAACTGCTCGGCATCTCACGATCGAGCGCGTACGAGTGCGTGCGCCGAGGCGAGATCCCGTCACTCACGCTCGGCCGGCGCGTCGTCATTCCGAGACGCGCGCTCGAATCGCTGCTCGCAGTCGAACCAGACCGCCCGGAGCCCGTTCGCTGCGAGGACGAGCGGTGATCGGGCACGCTGACAGCCGGCTCAGAGCTCGCCTGACCGCTCCCGGAGGATCGATCGACCCCGTACTGCGATGGGCATCGAACTACCCGCCGACGCCGTACAGAGTGCCCTGTTGGGAGGGGCCGACGCTCTCTGGATCAGCGCCAGCCGCGCGCTGGCGCGAGCGCTCTTCGGCACGCGCGGCCATTTCGTCGCCCGCGAGCTCGTCGCCACCGACCGCCTCCGTCGATTCCTCACGCACGCCAACATCGGTATCGCGTTCGGTATCACGGCCAAGCCTGCGCATCACCGCTTCGCGCGTCACGTCTCGCCCCGCACCTGAATCGTTCTTCGTTACCGCAGTCAGGATCGACACAGACTTGCCAGTTGCGCGATGCGCAACTGGCCGAAACGCGCCGCGCAACGTGTGCAACCCGCGGTGGGGCGACTGACGTGGGTGAGAACCGATGGGCGACACGTGTCGCGCGCGACCTGATCGTCACCGCCCGCGTGCCTGGCGAGAATGACGGCGTCGTTGTTCGCCGGCTGATCGGTGAGACCGTCGACGTCCTGGTGGACCTCGAAGACCGATCCGAGCGGGAGCGCCTGGAGCTTGAGGAGCTCGTGGAACTGGTTGTTGCGAGGCTCGAGCAGGAGTGTGAGGTCGCCCGCCAGCGGATCGCCGCCGCCGAGGCCGTGCTCGAAGCCGACAAGGAAAGGCGCCGCCTCGAACGGCAAGCAAGGAATGCCGAAACGCGGGCCCGCCGCGCGATCGAGGAAAGCGGCCCCGAGGGCGTGATCTCCCGGCACGTGCTCGTCGATCCCGGCGCCTGGCAGGCTCTCGCCAACGACGCCCGGCGCAAGCGGACGACGGTCATGGCCTTGGCTGGCCAGGCGCTCGCAACAGAGGCCGTGGCCCTTGACGCCGCGGACGTGACGGGGTTGCCTTCCACTCGTCGCCGGAAGAGCCCTGGCGAGCTAGATCCTCGGCCGAAAGATCGGGTCATCCGGCTAGAGCTCTTCTCGGAGCATTGGGAGACAATCGCCGACGCAGCCGCTTCCGGCAACACAACTGCGGCCCGCTACGCGGGGAACGTCCTTGAAGCAACCGCCCACGCGCTCGGTTGGAGAGATCGGGGTGATGGCAGCTTGTGATTAGCAGTCGGCCACGCGCAACCGGGAAGGGCGAAGGCGTCATGGCAGGTCGACAGACGGTCAGGCGCCGCGCAAGAGTCGAAGCCGCGGTGCGCGCACCAGCGGTGCAACGAGGGCGATGCACGTGGCCTCTCAAGTCAGCTTCCCGTCGAGTTCCGCAGACGACTCCTGGACAGATTGCGCCGCCGGAAGCCGCGTAGCATCGTTGGCTCTATCGAAGGGGAGCGCTCCCAGCTTCAGGTCAGACTCCTATTGGATCCGCTACCTTGCAGAGATGTCCCAGGGAAGCACGGTTGCAATTGATGCGACGCCCCTCCTCACAGGGAACTTGACAGGGATCGGCACGTATGTTCATGAACTGATTGAGCGGCTGCCGGGCAGAATCAACGTCCTGGCCTTCTCCATGTCCTTTAGGGGGAGGAATCGCCTTACCGAACTAGTTCGGTGTCGGGTGTCTCCGAAATGGCGCAGGGTCGTGCCGATGGAGGTTGCCTATCCGCTGTGGGATGCCATCGGAAGGCCGCAAGCCCGCTATTGGGTTGGTAGAAAGCCCTCGGTCATTCATGGGACCAACTACGTCGTTCCACCACTTGGAAACCGGCGAGGTGTCGTGACCGTTCACGACTTAGCCGAGCTTCATTTGAACGACTACTCTGGCCAGGCCGGTAGCTTTCGGCGTCACCTTGAGCGCGCAGCGAGCGAGGGCGCGTACTTCCATGCCGTTAGCAATGTCGTGGCTACAGATCTCATGACTCGACTCGGAGTGCCTGAGGATCGGGTCCGGACGATATATCACGGTGTTCCAGCCCTGTCGTCGGAAACAAGCCCGCCACCCGGTTTCGATCAACACCGACCGTTTGTTGTCGCTATCGGAACATACGAACCTCGGAAAGGCTTCCCCGATCTCGTCAGCGCATTTGACCGGATCGCGTCACAGTTCCCCGACGTACAGTTGCTGATTGCTGGCCGCCAGGACCTCCATAGCGCTGAACCTGATTTGACAGCGCAAGCAAAAGCTGATTCGAAGAATGGGGATCGAATCCACCTTCTGGACTATGTAACCCCTCAGCAGAAGGCATTCATGGTTCGGAACGCGATAAGTCTAGTCGTTCCCTCCCTCTACGAAGGTTTCTGCTTCCCCATGTTGGAGGCTTTCGTCTCCGAGACTCCGGTCGTCGCTAGGCCTGTTGGAGGTATTCCAGAGGTTGCTGCCGGGTCAGCATTACTCGCCCAAGGAGACACGGTCCAGGACCTAGCTGAAGCAATGGAGCAAGTAATGGTTAGCGAGAGCACGCGAGACGCGCTCGTGATCGCCGGACTTGAAAGGTCAAGAGCCTTCAGCTGGGACACCTGCGTCTCTGAGCACATGGATCTGTATCAGATTGCAGCGTCGTAGCTGCGATTGTCACTTCTGAGGACTGCTTCTGGTGAGAGCAAGTTACTGGTCGGCTACAACAGTGAGGTCGACATCGACATCGGAGAGATCGTTGACTCCCTGATTGGGGGTGGTTTCCGGACTGCGTCTGGCTTTGGCCATAATCGCTTCCACTTCTAGCTTGTAGCGTTCCCGATCGGGTTTGAAGTCCCTCGCTTCCGGCGTCTCAAGCTCCGGGAGATGAGTCCACGCCTTGCTCTGACCCGGAAACGGGAAGCTTCGACTTGCTCGTCGGCGCGGACTCATACTCGATCTCCAACCATTTCTGGGCCAAGTTCCTGTAGAACGCCAGGCATCTTTGCTCGCTCGATCTTACGCCTGAGGTTGCGCCAGCGATCGCTTGTACGGCTCAGTCGCCACAGGTGGTTGACGCCCCCAACTGTGAGCCGGATAGCGACCAGGAAACAGATCCACGCACCGGTGTACCAGACGGGCCGGGCGTCGGAAGCCTCCATCTCGAATACGAACGGCAATGAGCACATTGCTGACGCAATTCCCATTGAGAATAGGAAGAATCGTGTGAGTGCAAAGGTTCGGGACGCGAGGCGGTGCTCATCGCGCTGTCCGCCGATAGTAACAGCAATCGCTGGAAACAACAGTAGCAATGTCGCCGCGAAGTTCGAATCAATGATGCTGGAGGTAGACTTCGCGGAAGTATCAAACTCGGTGTATTGCAGATGAATAGTAAAGGCCAATATACCGAGAGCTACCGCCACCGAGAGCAACCAACTCTCAAGAAAGAAGCCGCTCTTGTTGCTATAGAAGTTCACACAGAACTTGGGCTCGGTTGCGTACCGGAAGTCCTTTGAAGTTACGACAACATGGGCCGCAATGGGCAGCCGATCGTCGTCGAAATGCCAAGTATTCCAATGGAGATGTCCGATTTCGCGCCGTGCTACCAAACCAGAGTCAATGACCTTGAATCCTCGGGGTGCCCACACATTGATATGCCGACTCCCCGAAGAGCCAACAGCTCGAATGGGAATCTCCGTTCCCCATGAAAGAGAACCGGCAATGAGCCGCCGAAGTATGAGGACGGGGCTCCGCTTCTTAATCGGCACTGAAGCCGTATAGCGGAGGGTCATTACGAATCCGGTTGGCAGCGAGTGCTGAACTGGCACGTCTGCAATCAGGAGATGCACGGCTCGATATTCATCAAGATCTTCGAGGAGTCTGATGAGTTTGTCCGAAGATACGTCAAGCTCTGCAAGTCGCGCGACAATAGCCTCTCGCGGCGTCAGTGGCTTGCGATCTGAGCTGGGCGACTCGGAGTCGTGTACGGGGAGTAGAGCTGTCAAGGAGCGTACGAGCCACCGCACGAGCTGGAGGAATCTCGCAACAATGGGGGAGTTTGGTGGGCGCTCGGTAACTGGAGCTGCTGAATCTATATAGGCGTGAATGGCTCTATGTATCTCCGGGAAGTCGGGGTGGTCTGCTCCGAGAGTCTGGTGAGTGATACCGTCGGCGATCAAGCGCCGTTCTTCGTCGCGATTGAGTCGAGCAATCTGTGCTCCGGTCCCGTCGAGCACTTCGATAGCGGTGTGTCTATGGCGATCGAGTCTCATCAAAGGGAGGAGCAGCCCGGAGTCGTGATCCGGGCCAGATCCGAATGAGTGTGGAATCAAGTGGTCGTCGATGTAGCGAAGGTCGATGTGGAGGTCGATGGACTGGACGAGGCTCCTGTCGTCTGCGAACCGCACATGATCGACGCGCCGGCGTACCCATCGCTGGCTAGAGCTGGGACGCGCGAGCTCTACTACGCGGGATCCCACCCGCCGCAGCGGAGAGACGTCAACTTGTGCCACAAGCTTCCCCTGCCTCGACGGCCGCCGCGCCTACGCGGCGCCTCCGAACGATCATGACTTCTGATGGCCGAGCCCGCAACCGATTCTGTGCCTGGCAGAACCCGACGTAGACAGCATCTCGATCACTGCCGAGGGAGTTGCTTCACCGTGCCGCGTCTTGCATCTCATGGCGCTTCAGTGATGTTGTCGCGGCATGAAGTGGCTGGCGCGGACTGGGCGCGTCACTCAGGCCGGGTGCGCCGGGAAGTGCGGCTGTCAAGCCGTCGGGGGCCGAGGATGAACCCGGGCTGGGAAGGAACAATCAGCAGAAGGACATGCGTGTTGCGGGCCGCGCGGAAGGGCGCCAGCCCCGTCGGTCGCCTTCGCTCGGTCGGTTTGCGTAGGTTGGAGCTGTAGCCGTAGCTTGCCGGATCCGTTCCGCAAATACACGAAGAGCGCGATAAGGCGGCCAACGCAAGTTGGTAGAGACTCGTCACCGCGGGTAGTGGGGCATCAGCTCGACCGCGCGCAGAGTCTCGATCGAACCGCCTGGACTGCCCTGAACTCCGACGACGCAATTCGCACCGCCGAACTCCCAAATCCAGTCGAGACACGCCCCACATGGTGTAAATCGTTCTCGTTCGGCAGCTATCACAAGCGCGACCAGATCTCGCTCCCCGCCGGCGATCATGTTGCTAATCGCATTCGTCTCGGCGTGAATATCGTGGCTCCGAAACTTGTGCTCGACGTTGCAGCCCACCCACGTTCCACCAGAGCCGCCGAGCACAGCGCATCCGACCGCTGTCGCGCCGAGGATGCGAGAGTGGTTCCGGACTTGCCAAGCAAGCGCAGCGAGCTGTGAGAGGTCACTCCCAGCCAACTGGTTTTCGCCAGGCAGTGAGCTCATGCCCCTACGGGTTCACTGAGCCTGAGTCGAGCGCTTACGTCACGCCAGCGATCTTGCATTTCGATCGAGCCAGCATCAGCCCAGAGGCACTCGAGTAGAAGCCCTGCATCTTCGGACCAGTTGGCTGGTGGGGCGGTGACGGTGAGAGCTCTTGCTACCTCGTTGGTCAGCTGAGACGTTTCGTTAATCTCATGGGCTATCTGACCAAGGCGCTCGAAAATCTGGGCGCGCATCTCCGGTCCGCAGCCGGCGGCCATCTCGATGAGACTTCGGATCGCTCCGTAACGAACCCAAAGGTCTTCATCTCCACGCGCGCAGTGATCCAGTGCTTCAGCAGCGGAAGCCGTTCTCGCCGCGCCGAGCACATGGGCCGCACGCCATCTGATCGTCGGAGACACATCCTCAAGCAGCGTGGCAAGACTCGCCACGACATCAGAATCCAGGGTGAGACGTTTGAGAACGTTCGCTGCAGTCCACCCCAGCACACTGTCAGCATCGCGAATCAGGCTCACTTCGTCGGCCCGAGCGTCACGCCCCGATCTGATCCCAAATAGTTGCCGCCATTGACGGAACCAGGGCTCCGATATATCAAGCCCTTCGACAATGTCAATAATGGTCTCGAGGTCTGACGCTGTGAGCAGCGCTTTAGCTATAGCACTCTTCTGGAGGCGGAGTGCATCGCTGACTTGTCGTGCTGTTGCCTGAAGCTGGTCGAAACGTCGCTCTGCAAGCATCGCGAGCACGGCTGTCTTCAACTCAGTAGTAATTCGATGGCTACGCTCCTCGTCCTCCGCGATCACGTAGGCGGCGGCGTAGAAATTCCAGTCGTACAGTCGTCGAGCAAAGAGGTCTGCGTTGTCGTTGAGGACTTCATCAAGGACCATCGGTAGAGCATCGAACGATGAAGCCTTGAACGTAAGGACATCGAACTCAGCGCGATTCCATCGGCTCGGGTCATCCGCGATATCGAGCGCCGCGAGGAAATCTGAGATCAAATGATGTACGAAACGCGCATCTGGTTCTTCGACCATCTCTAGAACGCCCGCTTCCATTAGACGGTCAACGATGGAACTTCCGACCTGTTCGCCGAGCCAGTTCAGATTGACAAGGCGGTTCCCTCGCTCACGGTACGCAAGGTTGACCGCGCGGGCGAGCTTCGCGAGTTGATGGTCAGCGATCTTGAGCTGCGCAGAGAAGAACGAGCGATGAGTTGCCGCGGACATCGGGTCACGTCGAGCGCGTTCCAGGAAGTACGGATTTGAGAAGAGCGTCTCCGTCTCTTCACGGTAGGACGCTCCGAGCACATCCCTGACTTGCCAGAGTGGCACTGGGGTCAAGGTCGCGAGCTGCCAGGAAATCTCGTCGATACTGCGGCGCGCAAGACGGTCCGCAATCATGATTCCGAGTTGCGGATACCGAGTCGCGAGCGTGTTCGCAGCTGCGAGGATCGCATGCGCGTGCGACGTTTGTAGTTCGTTAAGGCCGTCGACGAGCAGTAGTGATGGTTGCCCGTCGGCGAGTTCGGACATCGCTGTCGGTGGACTAGACGCATGCGCCATCGCGTTGAGCAGATCCGCGCTGCTCGGCTCGCCAGGAGGTTGAGCCGCGTGCTTAGCCCACTCGACCGCCCATAGCTCGACGACGCGGACCCCTTCGCTTCGTGCAGCCTCTGCAATTCGCTTCAGTGTCGTCGACTTCCCAGCGCCGCCTCGTGCCTGTAGCAGAACGCGCCCGCGTTCGAGAGCCGCCTGCACGACAGCTTCCCGAGAGGCAGTGGTACCGCTCGCTTCGAGGACGCCCTCGAAGTCCGAACAGAGCAGGACCTCGTAGGCAAACGGGGGGAGCTCTTCTCTTGCCGTCTCGGGCTCCGGGCTCATGTGACCATGATGCCCGCGGGGTGGGACATCCGCAGCTCGTACGGTCCTCTACGTCCAGCCATAGGCCTCGGCTCCTGGGTCGCCTGGGGAGGCCTCGCGGGCCTCGGACAAGAGACGCTCCGCTAGGCGTCGAACAAATTGCCCGGCAGCAGGAGCGGCGTAGGCCTTCCAGCGGCGCCGCTCCTCACTGTTGGATAGTGCAGGATACGCCCCCTCCTCCACCAGGGTCGTAGGGGCGTAGACGTGGTCGCTGATTGCGCGAACGCACATCCAGCGGGGGTTGTAATGAATGTCGGCACGCGCCTCATGGAGGGCACGTGCAACGCCCGCCGACTCCATGTCTACGGCCAGCGCATGGTCGAAGCGCTCCAAGTATCTCTTCTGGTGGGTGTACTCGGGGTCGCCAGCGATTCCTTCGACCGCGATGATCTCCCCTATGTGAACATTGGGGGGTCTGCCAGCGGGGTATGGCCCAAGTCCCTGATGCCAGGGGTCAACGCCGTGCGGCGGACTGCGCAGGGAGTCTGCGTGGGCCTGCACCAAGGTGCTTGTCGGTTGGTCGATTGGGAAGTACCGGAGGCGGGCCTCGAGCGGCTCGTTCTTCGTGAACTCCGCGTAGTGCACGTACTCAGCAACCACAATGTCACCCGGTTCGGGACCCTCCCAGACGATCTCGTCGTTCGTCGATCGTGCGCGTGCGATTCCACCGGCGACCCCCGCCAGAATGACGACCTCGGGTTGCCACTGCTCGATCAGGCGGGTGGCTGACGACTGAGCGGGGATGTTTGACCGACTCGCACATCGGGCGACCACGACTGGCAGGCGCACTGGGTTGCCCTGCGGTGGGACCGGTGTGAAGACACCAGTGTTTCCGACCTCGTGGTCCGCGTTGAGAGCGGTTCGGACGGCGTCGACCTCCTCCTCGATCACGGTAAGGACCGCTACTCGTGCGTGTCCTCGGCGCCCGGTAGGCACGGATAGCCACTCCTCCAGCCTGCTTCGCACATTCGCTGGACTTCACCGGCTGTCGTCTCATCCGCTCGTGCGCTGCAGTGCGGTCATTGTGCAACCTATTGCGCGGCACTGCCGACGCGCGGGATCTGACTCGCGCTCATACGGGGCCAAAGGGGCCGCGACCAGCCTATTGCCAATGAGGTCCAATCCCATCCGCGGTTCGGCTGTCGAGCGGTCATCCGTTCCGACCAAGCCCGAGCCAAGCGAGGATCGAGAATCAACCATGTCGCCTCACCGCCTAGTGGTGCGCGGAATAGCCGCTCGAAACGGTGACCGAAGGGGATCTGGTCCTGTCCCGAATCTGCCTCGTCGACGACATTGCGGAATCGGAGAGAAACCCGAGCTACGCGTTGCGCGCCTACGACCTGTACTCTTGATGAACCTCGCAGACGCAGCCCACCTTCTCGCGTCGGCGGCGACCGTGTCGTGACCGGTCGGCTCTCGGGAGGCGGCGGTGCCACCCCGCTGGAGCACGTTGTCCCGGAGACTCTCGGGACTGGCTCGCCGGGGAGGCGTAGTGGCCCACCAACGAGATCGCACCACCCCTCAGCTCTTCGCGACAGGCGCGCTCGGCCGCGAGGCCGTGGACAGAGAGTTCCATCCATGTAGTTTGGAGGGCGTGAGATCCCCGGACAGTTTCACGGTGGCAGGGTTGTTCGCGGGTATCGGCGGCTTCGAGAAGGGGCTGGCCGCGGCGGGCGGGCGGGCTGAGCTGCTCTGTGAGTCCTGGGAGCCAGCCAAGGCCGTCTTGGCGCACCGATTCCCTGAGGTGCCTCTGGTGGGAGACGTCAGA
This sequence comes from Acidimicrobiia bacterium, assembly GCA_038252255.1. Lineage (GTDB taxonomy): Bacteria > Actinomycetota > Acidimicrobiia > IMCC26256 > JAENVU01 > Chersky-806. Next base: position 10,623 of record JBBSAM010000015.1, read on the forward strand.
GACCTGAAGACGCTGCCTCCAGTCGACGTCGTCGCTGCAGGCTTCCCGTGCACCGACCTCTCGCAAGCTGGAAGGACTCGTGGCATAACCGGAAGCGAATCGGGACTCGTTGGTGAGGTGTTTCGACTGCTTGAGCGCAGCGAAGCCGAGTTCCTCGTGCTTGAGAACGTCCGCAACATGCTCGTGCTCGACTGCGGCGAAGCAATGCGGTATCTCGTTGGCGAGCTCGAAGCGCTTGGCTACCGGTGGGCGTATCGTCTCGTCGACTCCCGCTTCACGGGTGTGCCGCAACGCCGGCAGAGAGTCATCTTTGTAGCGTCTCGCGAATGCGACCCGCGAGGGGTTCTGTTCGCCGATGACGTTGGCGAACCACCAGAAGAATCCTTGGCTCAGCAGTGCTCTGGCTTCTACTGGACCGAAGGTCTGCGCGGTCTCGGCTGGGCACGCGACGCCGTACCCACGATCAAAGGCGGATCCACAGTGGGCATCCCGTCACCGCCGGCGATCTGGAACCCCAACGCGCGACTCGGTCGGCGCGTGATCGTGCCGATGATCGAAGCTGCCGAGAGATTGCAGGGCTTCCCGGCTGGTTGGACAAGTGCCGCCGACAGCGTCAGCAAGCGCAAGGGGGCCCGCTGGAAGCTTGCTGGGAACGCGGTCACCGTCGGTGTGGCACGGTGGATCGGTCGCCGGCTCCGAGATCCGGGCGATCCGATCCTTGAGGGCGGAGCTCTCCAGTCCGGTGAGCGGTGGCCGGTCGCGGCCTTCGGCGCTGCCGGGAAGGTGTGGAAGGTCGACGTCTCGATGTGGCCGAAGCGCTACCACTACCGGCACATCCACGAAGTCGTCGATCTCGATACCTCGCCACCGCTCTCGGCTCGGGCGACGACGGGCTTTCTCGAACGCGCGAATCGGTCGAGTCTTCGCTTCCCAAGTGGCTTCCTTGCAGACGTAGCCGAGCACGCCGAGCACATGGTCGCGAGGCAGCCCTCTGCCGCCTGAGCGCCGACGAGTTCGGCCGTCGCGTCCGCCCGCATCCTCGGACGAGATCCGTCGTCGTATGCAGAGGCAGCGGAGAACCGACACTCAGCCTGAATTGGATCTCCGACGCGCTGCCTGGCGACTTGGCCTTCGGTACCGCGTCAACACGGCACCGATCGTCGGGACCCGCCGGCGCGCCGATCTCGTGTTCCGCCGTGTCAAGGTTGCGGTCTACGTGGATGGATGCTTCTGGCATAGCTGTCCACAGCACGCGACCGTCTCGAAGGCGAATCACGACTGGTGGGTCAAGAAGCTCGCGGGCAACGTCGCGCGTGACCGAGATACCGACCAGCGACTGCGCGACCACGGGTGGAAGGTCGTTCGTATCTGGGAGCACGAAGACATGGACGTGGCCGCTCGACGAATCAAGCGAACGGTCGACCGTGCACGATGAGACGGAACCGCCGGCGCGCTCCCGAAGGCGGAACGTCTAGGGTCACGCGGGCCGGCACCGCATGGGAACGGATCACGAGCAGCGAATGAGCAGATCGACCTGGGCAGAGCTCGAACCCGACTCACGCATGGCGAAGGCGCTTGAGTTCGCCGGCGCTGAAGCTACGCGCGAGGAGATCCGAGTGGAGGTCGAGCGCATTCGATCTCTCGGAACCGAGGTCGAACGACGTCGTGAGCGCGCTGTTCTGCGCGACATGCGGAAGAGGTGGTCGGAACGCTTCGCGACGGCGTGCGCGACCATGATCGCGAACGAGATCAGATCGCATGCCTCGGTCCGGCAGCGCTATTCGGTTCTGCCAGATGAACACGGCCAAGGTCAGGAGACGTTTACGCCTCTCGGGTACAAGAAGGGCAAGCGAATCGACGTCGTCGTCACTGGCCCGCTCGTCGGCCTGCAGGTGGGTGTGTCGCTGAAAGGGTTGAACTTCGCCGACGACTCGTCCGGTAACCACGATAAGAATCTGACCGGCCGGCTCTATGAACTCCGCGACGAGGTCAGCACCGTGCACGACTACCTCCCCCGAGCGTTCATGGCGATCGTGTTCTTCCTTCCGGTCGCCGGCTGCTTCGACAAGACGAGCGCCCCCTCTTCCTTCGCGCACCTGTATTCGGAACTGCGAGCGCGCACGGGTCGCCTCGACCCATCCGTTGCAGCTCACGCGTGGCGTTGTGACTATGCAGCAGTTGGGCTCTACACAGCCGCAGACCCCATCGAGGGTGAGTACGGCCTGCGGCCGGGTGTTGCCCGTTACTTCCCAGTTGAGCGGCAGGGTGAACCAAACTGGCCCCCGGAGCGAGGATTGCCGCGCGTTGCAACGGCGATCACCCTTGAGGCGCTGGTCGATGATCTTCTCGGAGAAGCAACCCGGGGGACAGCGACCGCCGTCAGGTACGCGCCAGCTGAAGGGGACGACCTGACCGGAGCACCCGCGGCGCTCGAGGTGAGCGACTCTGCGCTCGCGGACGAGGACTACGACGTCGACGAGGACGACGAACTTGATGAGGAGACCGTCGACCCGGGTGACTGAACTCGTCTTGCTGGGTTGAGGTCTGGGCAACCCACGCTCGCGCGCCTCATGCCTCGATTGCATGCACGGCGAGCTCCTCGAAGACGGCCCGATGCGCCTGCCATCCGTCGAGGATGGGGTCCGGATGCGAGCCAAGGTAGGCCGGGGTCGTTGGTGGTTGGAAACGAACAATGTCGAGATCGCTCGCCCGGCCCACAACGATACAAGCGTGGCGGTGCCTCGTAAGCATGACGCACGCACGACCAGGATCGAGATGGAAGTCGTCGACGTCGACGAGGCCGGCTAGTGGGTGCCACGCGACGACCACGTCAAACTCAAGACCCTGCAGCTTGTTGGCGGTATCGACGTGCACGCCTGCGAGGCCAGCGCGGTCAAGCTCTACTCGCAGCGCGGAGCGTTGGTCGCGATGGCTCACCGCGACGGCTACTCGGTCGGCTGCGAGTCCTCGCCTTTGAGGCACACGTTCGTCGCGGAGCCTCGCCCCCCGCTCCATGAGGCGCTGCACGATCGTCGTGATCGTCTCGACGATCTCACCGTCGGTCGAGAGCGTCTGCGAGGGGCGAAGCAGGACGTGAGCCCAGCCATGGTCAGCGGCGTGTTCGATCGCCGCATCCGCTACGGATGGGCGTCCGCGATGGCCCAGCCGAGCAACGTCGAGCGTCATCTCGCGCTCATCGGGGAGGGTCGCAGCGCCGAAGACAAGTTCGGGTCCATAGAACGCCGGCTGCACGACGGGGACAGCAGACGGTGGCAGGCGGCGGGTCAGTGGCAGGGTGACGACCTCCACATCTGGATGGTTGGTGAGAAGAACGCCGACAGCGGTGAGAAGGGGGTCCACCGGAAGTCCGCGCCAGCGAGTCAGGTCTTCGGGTGACCACGGCTTCAACTGCCCGGCGTCGCCGAGCAACAGGTGAACGTTGGCAAGACCGGCCACGCATTGGTACCGGATCGAGTCCGACTGGTATGCCTCGTCGAGCACGAGCCGATCCAACGTACCGAGATCGTCTCGTGAGTACGCGAACTTGTCGTTGGTGGCAATGATGACCTGGTGATTGCGGGCATCGGCGGCGGTCGTGGTCGCAATCCCCACCGTGCTCAACACGTCGTCGGGGGGTTGAGCGGCGGCCGAGGTCGCGTGGAGTAGGGCGACGTCGGCATTGGGGAAGTCGGACGTGAAGCGTCGGACGAGATCCCACACCTGCTCGTTCGTCGGCGCAGTTATGCCCGTCTGCAGCCCTGCGTCGGCCGCTGCACCGCCGGCAGCTGTTACCACTCCGGTCTTACCGGCACCTGCTCCTGCCTGGCCGACCACCGCGCGTGTGTCGCCATCGAGGAACAGCTCGATGATGTGGTCCAACACTCTGCTTGCTTCGACAAGTAGCTCGTCATTCGGCATCTCAGGCGCTCGCCGCTTCCCAGGGAGACGAGCCTTGGTCAAGGGTGCCTGGGCCCAGCGGCTCGACTTCCGGTTGATGTGTCCACGGAAGCGAGCTCGGAAGCAGAAGCCGAGGCGCGAAACCCTCGTTATGGATGCTGAAGCAAACATCGTCGCCGACGCGCGGGATAGCGTGATTCATCCCTGCGTTCACGACCAGTGTGACGATGGACCCACCACCAGCTGCAGCCGCGATGACGCGCACGGTGCATGCGACCTTCGTGTTGGTCGACCAGTGGAGCTTCTTCCCGGGGGGCATTGCGCACACCGCGCGTGTGCGCACGATCAACAGCGGGCGCTTCACGAGGTTGCGCCTGGGGCGTTCTCGATTGTTCGGATCGGCGTCGACGACGGTCCCTCTCAGCGCCTCGTACACGATCTCATAGGTCGCCATGACCAACGGGTCGTCCAGCGCCTCCTGCGCATCGAGTCGGATCCCAGAGGCCTCCAGACGCAAGCGCATCGACGCGGCGCGTCGTGCACTGTCCTGCGCGCGACGCCGACCACCGGATGCGACCCAATCGGCCTGTTCTGTGAAAGCGCGGCGATCGTCGGTCCAGCGCTGGAAGACGTGTGTCGCCCGCGGGCGCGCCTGCAAACGGCCCACACCGCGCCAGAGGAGCTGCCAGGCGTCGTCAACATGCCGCGACAAGATCGGCACGAGTGGAGTCCTTGCCGATGTGACCGCCGCTTCGTCCGTTCGACCGCGACGGGTTCGGTTCGCTTCCGTCACGAGGTCGTACACGACGTTGTCGTCATCCGGCTGCAGCAGCGGACCGACCGCTACATCTTCAACCACCCCTGCGGCATCGAGGCCGTGGACTCCGGGAGGTGGGTCGCACCACGCGTCGATCGAGGCGAGATTCTCATCCTCCAGGGCTGACTGGCCGGTTGCATAGTGACGGCGTAGCAGGCCCGTGACAGAGAGAAGTAGAGATTGGCCGCGTACCGCTTCGTGATCGTGCAGGAACTGCAGGTACTGGCCGAAACGCACGAGCTCAGGCGGGGCGGGCAAGTCACCGTCGGTCGAGAGGTAGGCGAGTCGACGGCCAAGCCGGCCGATCGCAGCGACTGTTGCGGTGTTGGGGACGATGATCTGAAGGGCTGACGTGCATCGATCCTGCTCTTGCCTTGCCGATCGCACGGTCCCGCGATCGATCTCACAGTCTTCGAGACGCGCTACGGCCCGCTGGGCGATTGGAGCGAGGGCGTCGAAGAGGATCGGAGGGTTCCGCGGCTCTGCCACGACGGCCATCTCGCAGTCGTCCGGTCCCTCACCAATGGCCATGGCGATGACACCGAACGGCTCGTGGGCAGGCTGGAAGATGACGACACCCAGGGCATGCTCATCGATGTGTCGGTGCACGAGGGCTGTGCGCCGCTGCGCCGTCCCTTCGCGCTGCGCGCGGGCAGCGAGGACGACATCGAGGTGGCCGGTCATTGCTGCTCTCCCGCTGCATCGAGCACCGCCTGCGCTCGCGCAAGCGCTTCCGACGCCGCCCGCTCCGCCAAGGTGGCCGGCGCGCCGGACGCGAGCTCAAGCGCGCGCTGGGTCGATCGGATACCGGGCAGTAGTCGGACGGCCGTCTCGCCGAGCGCAGCCGGGTCGCCATCGTCTTGAGCGCGTGCGCGACACCACCGGGCGAGACCGCAGAAGGCGAGGCAAGACGGGCGATACCAAGTACCCGAGTACGTCGCGAGCGTCTCGAGCACCGGCACAGGGTCAGTGTCCGGCTGCGGGAAAGTTACGCCTTCGGGAATGCTCGCGAGGATCGCGGCGGCGTCCGCGCTCTCAGCGAGTTGTTCCCGAAGGTGGCGTACCCGCTTGTCGACCGCGATGCGGGAGAGCGTCGGCTGCATGCCGGTGTTTCGCGGCGTGATGAGTACCACCTCACTGCTCACGAACGCGCAAGGGTCCGCCCCGAGGCTCTCGACAAGGTTCTCGAGGGCAGCTACGTACACGGCGGACTGGTCCGCTGCCTCACCCAGCTTGTCGGGGTCGATGCGTTGGTCGACGATCGGGAAGCTCTTGATTTCGGCGACGCGCATGCGCTCATCGACGCGCAGCGCCAGCGCATCCGTCTCGAGGTACCCGAGCTTGCCGCCGAGAGTGATTGGGAGGATGGCGCCATCGACGAGGTTGGGCGCATCGGGATCGCCTGCGATGATCGAGGCGACGATCTGGCGCGTGGCGCGGGCACGGTGCCGCATGTCCCACTCGGGGTCGTTGCGGCGGTGAGGGAACCTCTCCTTGAGATTCTCGACCCTGGCCGCCTCGACTGGGAACCCCAACTCGTTACGGAAGAGCGCGATCAACGGGCCGTACCCGTCGGCCTTCACGCGCTGTTCGAAGCTGATTCCGCGAGCGATAGCGGACTGCGCTTGCCCGAAGGGCGCGGCCCACACGGTTCGTTCGAGAACTCGGTCGAGGGCAACGTGCGAGGCGTTGGCGACGGTGAGCAACCCGCACCGCGTGTTCTTCGCCTGCGACGCGACCACTCGAGCCGTGACGTGGCGGGGTGGAAGCACACCGCGAAGACGCTCGAATGGATCATTCGTCGGCACGGGCACCGTGTCAGCCATGGCGGTCTACTTGGCCTCGGCGAGGCCGGGGAACGGCGAACCCCAGACGCGCGTCTCATCGTCGAGCTGCGAGAGTGCGCGTTCGGCCGCGCCGTCACGTGCATTGGCATCGTCGGGCTCCAAGAGTCGCAACTCGGCTTCGGCCGCGCCGACGACTTGAGCGATCTCGAGTCCTTTGCCCGGTGTCAGGGCGCCCGGAATCGACGCAGCGCGACGACGGACGACGCGCTCGAGGTGACGACCGGCGCTTTCATCGGCGCCGGCCAGCCACTCGAGAAGCCGAGCTAGGTTTCGAGTGGCGTTGAGGTGATCCACACGGGGACTCAGCGGTGTGATGATCCGACGCCGGAGGTCCCAGGTCGAGAGCGTCAGCAGGCCTCGGTGCGGGGCGAGGTAGACCGCGTCGAGAGCGGGCACGATGTATGTGGGTCTAGAGGTGCGGGGGTTCGACCAGGCGCGTCGCTCGTCCCGCCGGAGGCCAGCAAGGCGGCGGGGCTCGATCCGCTTGTTGAAGCGAGCGAAGGCGACCTCTGCGACGTCCTTTGGTGCAGTCGGCACCTCATGTGCGTCAAGCGCCCCGATCGTGACCTCACGGAGCGACGCGCGTTCGGCGTCGACTTCCGACCTCGGGCGGCGTCCCACCTTTGTTTGCCGCAGCCTCTCCTGTTGAGCGCGACGCGTCGCATCCAGGGCCTCTTCGAGAAGCTTCGCAGCCGCGGCGGGATCCTGCGCCCCGAGGTCACGCACGTCGCGGAGCCGCTTCTCGGCCTCCCTGAGGAGAGCCTCGTAGTCAGAGTCACCTTGCATTTCCGCACTATACCACGCTCTTCCACGCTAAGGACAAACCATCGGAGAACCCACGAAGCTGCAAGCACTTGAGGGGCAGGCCCAGCAGAATGCGCCCTGACCACGCCAGATGCGCTGCTCGAATCCAACTCTCAACGGCCGGCCGCTAACCAGCTGCTAACCAACTTGGGCGGACGAGCGCGGACCACACCACACCAGACGGAAGTCCTGCCGCGCATCACCGCTGGTAGCGTCGATCTCGACAACACAGCCGAGGATCGGGCCGCGCGGCCCGGACCATCGAAGCGGCGCTACGGATCAGAAGGTTGGGGGTTCGAATCCCTCCGAGCGCGCTGAAGAAGCCCAGGTGAGCGTGCATGCAACTGCTCCCCGGGTGCAATTCGACGGCCGCTTGCTCACGGTTGCTCACGAGCGGACATGCGAGGCACCCTGGTGAAGCGAGAACGGACCTGGTCCTTCGTCGTCCACGTGGGCAGGGATCCGGTGACGGATGTAGACAACCTACATTGACGCGTGACCAATGACAAGGTAAGTTGTCTATGTGGAGATGAGCGAAGGCGCTCGGGAACATGGGATCCCTGACGCAGACACTCGGCACGCCGTCGCTAACGCGCTTCGCTCCATCGCCCACGACGAGACCATGACCCTGTTCATCGGCCCCGATCGGACGGGCCGGCTCCTCGAGATCGTCGTGCTCGACGACGATCCGAGCGAAGAGCCCGTCGTCGTCCACTCCATGCCGCTCCGCAAGAGCTACTACAAGTTCCTCGAGAGGTGATGACCATGCCCCGCACTGCAGAACAGCTCGCCCAGGCCACCCGCGACGCTCGCGACTGGCTTGACTCGATCGATCCCGACGAGGTTGAGCTCGAAGACTCTGATGACCTGCGTCAGATCACCACCGCAATGGGGCAGATCGCCGAGGCGGAGTTCCTGCTGCACGCGACGGTAAACGCGGCACGGAAGAATGGAAGAAGTTGGGGGCGGATCGGCATGGCGCTCGGTGTGTCGAAGCAGGCTGCGCGGATGCGCTTCGGCACCGACGAGCCGACGAAGACGCGCAAGACTACGGCGCGCAAGGTGTCGCCTGCGAAGAAGCGCGTGCGGACCTGACCGTTAGGGTCGCCGGGAGAGCCGGCTTGCTCACAGGATTGCTCACGAACCCGGCCGATCGCGAGCAGACCTCACCGACTCCCTGGACACACGCGTTGTATCGTCGCTGGTCAGGAGCACTGCGACGGACGGGAGCGGATCTCCCGGACGATTCGAAGAGCCCTACGGATCAGAAGGTTGGGGGTTCGAATCCCTCCGAGCGCGCTGAACGTCTCCGCAGGTCAGGCTCGGTTTCGGCTCGCCTGACCGTGTAGTGGAGTTCGTCCGCCGGCTCGTCGGGCTCGAATTGCCAACCAACTTCGTTCGGACCGCGATGCTCCTGTAGGTCAAGGGCGCGTTTCGTGAACGCGTTCGGTGATGATGCGGAAGACCTCGCGTGCGATGTAGCGGTTGAGGCAACGCCTCATCTCTTGGGTGTTGAGTCCTTCGGTTCGGCGTTGGAGGATCGCTCGCCGCCGCGTTAGCGCGTGCCGCTCGCGTCCTGTTTCGTTCCCACGATGCAGCGCGCCACGCCCGGAACCCGGACCTTCCCGTCCTTCTCGAACGCGCTCACCTGCGCAATGGCGTGTGCCCGAATCCGCTCCCGCGCCGGTTCGTCGACCTGCTGAAGCGCCGCAACTGCGAGCGAGACATGCTCGCTGATCATCTCCCAATACTGCGCGGGCGATCGCGTCACGAGCTCGACGTCGACGTCCCACTCGGCAACGTCGCGCAGCCCCGCGCCCTCGTACAGGGCGCTGACATATCCCGGGGCAGCGCACCGATACATGTTCGGCCCGTCCGGGTCGGGTGGCGCCACCGCCGCCTCGGTCGCGATTGCCTGCATGGCGATCGTCGTCCACGGGTTTTCCTCGGGCTTGACCCATACCGACGAGCAGAGACGCCCGCCCGACTTGAGCACGCGCGCGAACTCGGCGGTCGCCTTGGCCACGTCGGGGAAGAACATGTACCCAAAACGCACCGAGACGCCATCGAATGTGGCGTCGTCGAACGGCAGATCATCGGCGCTGCACACCTTCGTCTCGATGTTGACGATCCCTTGCGCCCTGGCTCGTCGCGCGGCTACGTCCAGCATCTCCGCTACGAGGTCGGTCAGCACGACGCGCCCCTTCGGCGACAGTCTCGCGATGCTCAAACCCGGCTCACCCGTGCCCGCGGCAATGTCGAGATGCTGATGATCGGAAGCGATGTCGAAACGCTCGATCATCGCTGCGCCGACCGGGCCCAGCTGCTCCATGATGACCGAGTCCCACTTCTCCCAGCCCGCAGAGAGCCCGGCCCACGTCGCGAGCTGTTCGTCTCGGATCTCATCGGCGCTCGGCATCGGCCCTCCCGCTATCGACACATCCACCGAACACGAAGGCTCTACTTCGTGGGAGTGCATCATGCACGCTCGGAGCGTGTCATGGAACCGGTCGGAAAGTCATCGGGCGACAGGAGACCCTCGCGCTCACCAGCTGCTAGGCAAGGTGAGTCGAACGGACCGAGACCCACCTCGGTGGACGGCCCGATGGCGCCGTTGCAGGTAGCGGCGGTGTCGACAACCCAGCCGCGGACCGAGTCGAGCGGACCGGACCGTCGAAGCGGCGCTATGGATCAGAAGGCTGGGGGTTCGAATCGGCGCTGCGGGCGATCAGTCGTCGTTGATGATCGTGGCGGTCGCCGTGGCGAGCCCTAGCTTGGCGCCGCGCGGGTTCGCCAGCGTGACGGAGAACCTCTCGCTCGGTTCGACGGTGGTGTCACCCAAGACCGGAATCGAGATCGCGGTGCTCGTCGCACCCGCGCGGATGGTCGCGGTCCCGGACTTGGCGACGAAGTCCGTGCCTGCTCTCGCAGTCCCCGAGTGAGTGGCGTACCGGACCGAGACGGGGGTGGCCGCGGCCTTCGACAACGTCACGGAGAGGGCCAATGACCGTCGCCCGACGTTGCCCTCGACCACGGACGCCTTGCCCACCGAGACCCGGAGTCCCGAGGAGGGATCGTCGTTGAGGATGGTGCCCGTCCCGGTCCCTCTCGTGATCGCCGCTCCGTGAGCGCTGGACAGCTGGACCGTGAACGTCTCGTGTCGCTCGACCGTGTCGTCGCCTTTCACCGCGATCGACACCACGATGCTCATCGACCCGGCCGGGATCGTCGCGGTCCCCGACCTGGCGACGAAATCGGTGCCCGCGGTAGCGCTGCGGGCTCTGGTCGTGTACCTGACGGTCACTGCGCGTCTCGCGGGGGTCGACAGGGACACCGTGAAGCGCATCGATCGTCGGCCCGCGTTGCCTTCCGCGACCGACGCGTCCCCGACGCCGATTCGTGGCAGCGCCGGTGCCGGCTGCACGTTGATCGTGACGGCCGCCCAGTGCGAGTGCTGATCCGATGCGTCGAAGGTCACGTAGTCGAAGGTGTCGCTACCGACGAACCCGGCGACGGGGGTGTAGCGGAACGATCCGTCGGGGGAGAGCTCGATCGTGCCGTGCTCCGTCGCCCGCGCGATGCCCGCTTCGAGCACGTCACCCGGCGTCGGGTCGGTGTCGTTCGCGAGCACGCCCGGAGCGCCGACCGAGAGCGTGCTCCCTCCCGTCGCCGTATACGAGTCGTCGACCGCGGTCGGTCCGCTCGGCGCGGCCACCGTGACCCGAGCCGTGGCGGTGGCGCAGGCGCCCTGGGCATCGCAGATCTCGTAGTCGAAGGTGTCCGGGCCCGTATAGCCGTCCGCCGGCGAGTACCGGACCCGTCCCGTTGCCGTCGAGACGACCGCGGATCCGTGCGCGGGCTCGGTGGTCAGCGCGACCGTCGAGAGGTCGAGCGCACCGCCAGGGTCCGAATCGTTGTCGGCGACCGCGATCGCTCGCGCCCGACCGGCTTCGACCGTGACCTCGTCGTCAACCGCCTGCGGCGGTCCTGTCCCGTGTATCGCAACGGAGGCGTCGGTCGCGAGCTCCGGTGCCGTCGTCGGTGCGACGGACACGGTGTGCGCGCCCGGCTGGTCGAACGTCACGTCGAGGGCGGGCTCGCTCGTCGTCCGGGCCGGTGTGTCGTCGACCAGCCACGTCCACGACTGCACCTCGCCGGTGGCGAACCCCCCGACGGCAAGGTGCACCGGAGCCGACGTCGCGCCGTTCGTCGTCCGCGGTGTGATGGTCGGGCTCGGCGCGAAGTCAGCGGTGCCAAAGTCGACGCGCAGCGGCGGAGCCGAAGCCGAGCCCTTTCCCCCGGATGCGTCCTCGACGAAGACCGCGGGAGTCACGATGGTGGTGCCGCTCGGGTACGTGTGCTGGACGACCGGTCCGGCCGTCACCTCGTCGACGGTGCCGTCGCCGTCGTAGTCCCACCCGTAGCTCGTGATCGCGTCGTCGGGATCGGTCGACGCCGACGCGTCGAGCCGGACGGTCAGCGGCGGGCTGCCCGTGGCGCCGCGAGCCACGGAGATCGCGGCGCGGGGTGGGTGGGTGGCGAGGTCCGAGACCTGGACGACGGCAGTCTCGCCGGCCAGGAGGTGACCGCTCTTCTCGCCCTGCGCGCCACTCGCGCCACTCGGAAGCGTCACCGTCAGGTGGTAGTCGGTCGCCTTCTCCGCCGTGAGCTCGATCGACCAGCCGCCGTCGAGACCATCGGCGATGACGCCGGGACCGAAGACGTTTCGCTGGTACTCGGCGCCCGCGATCTCGTCCCACGCATTGCCGGCCGCATCCTCACCGACGCGTCGCCCCTGCTCGTCGCTGGCGACGAGCTCCACACCGTCACCGGCGACCTCGATGGATCCAGTGCCGCTGATCCGCTGGACGAACCGGCGGTCGACCGGGCTCGTGAGGTGGTTGGACGCCACGTCGTCGGGTGTGATGAACGCGCCGCCCGCGAAGAGGAACCCGGAGACCTTGATCTTCGGTGCGAGGTCGTAGCCCTGCTCCTTGTACGAACGCCAGACGAGCCCGGAGCAGTAGTACTTCGCGTCGCCGAGCCCGGCCCAGGGCTTGATCGTGTACGGCGCGCCGACGGACACGGATGCGAAGTTCGCCGCCGCGTGCCGCACGGCTTCGGGGAGGGAGGGCCGGATGACGCCGAACGGGATCCGCTCGTTCCACGAGCTCGTGGCGAGGTCGTTGATCTGCACGTTGCGACCGGGGAACGCGTCCGCGAACTGGATCTCGGGCACCCCGTCGCCGTTGGCATCGGTCTTCCCGACCACGATCGCCGCGTGGCTCCACCAGGTGCCGCCGAAGAACGACTCCACGAAGTTCGGCTTGTGGTACACGAGGATGTCGCCGACGTCGATGTCCCCACAGACGTCCAGCCCGCTGCCGAGAATGCACGGTGGTCGTCTGACCCGCACGGTGATCGTGCCGAAGTCCGTCCCGCCGCGCCCGTCGGAGACCGTGTACGAGAAGGAGTCGGTCCCGACATAGCCCTGATCGGGGTGGTAGTTGACGACACCGCCCAGGAAGGTCGCGGTCCCGTGGGAGGGAACACCGACGTTGCTGACCGATAACGGGTCGCCGTCCGGATCCGAGTCGTTCGCGAGGGGGTGCAGCGGGATCCCGGCCGCGGAGCTGCCGGGATGCCTCGCGTCGGTGACGTCGTCGACCGCTACGGGTGGTCGATTGTCATCGGGCGTCGCGAGGTAGCGGGAACGGAACGTGCACGTGACGATCCCGGAGTCGTCGGTGAGATTCACGCTGACGGTCCGGGCCGCGAGGTTCACGTTCGCCGTCGGGTCGTCGCAGGTGATGGCGGTCAGCTGGTAGTCGGGCATCGTGGACTCGGTCACGGAGTGCTGGCCAACAGGAAGCTTCCGCATGAGCGTCGCGGCGCTCCCCGGGGAGGCGAAGGGGCTCGTGTCGTAGAAGATGCTTCCGTTCACCGATCCCGTGTAGTTGAAGGTCGCGCCATCGGGATCTCCGGGTGCACCGTCGGGGACCTCCTTCACGATCTTGATGCCGGTGAGGCAGTTGCCGGGTGTGCACTGGATGTCGTGCAGCTCGACGTCGGCGCCTTCGATCGCGAGCACCGCGGTGGTCCCTCCGTTCTGGCCGAGCCAGATCCCCGAGATGTTGCTCCCGAAGGGGCAGGCCGGCGCGGGCCCGCCGCCCGACTCCGGGACCAGCGTGTCGAACCCCTCGAGCTGCCCGTCGGGCGAGAACACCGACAGGCCGGGGCTTGCGATCACCGTGCAGCCGAGGCGCGGCACCGTCGCGGTGTAGTTGCGCAGCGATCCCGGGTCCGACGGATTCACCGGCGTCCGGTTGCCGGACCGATCGACGTAGAAGTAGCCGTCCGGAGTCTCGAGCACGATCTTCGAGCCGTCGGCCGTCCAGTTCGAGCGGATGTCCGAGCCGGCGGCGAGCAGGCGGTCGCTGCCGCCGTCGTGGATGCGTACGTCGAGGAGCCCGTCGCCGCAGCCGGCTGCGTACGCGAACGCGCCGTCGGTCGACGAGGGCATGAGTGAGACCTGCCATTCGCCGATGAAGCTCACACGCGGGCACGGAGGGATGTCATTCGGTGAGCCGTCCGGTCGTGTGCACGGTCCGACGGCCGTCGGGATGATCACCGTTGGACTGTCACCCGCGAGGCTGGCGATGCCCGCGTCACAGATGCCCGGATCACCGTTGTCGAAGGTCGTCCCCTTGTTCCGCAGGTAGATCAACGAGCTCATGTCTCCTGCCCACCGACCGGCCATGTCCGCGTACGAGATGCACGACGGGCTGTTCCATTCGCAGGGGTCGGGCAGGACGAAGGGGGCCGAGAGTGGGACCGGCGTCCCGCCGTTGACCGGTACCGAGTAGACGTACTGGTTCGAGGGGTCGAGCGACCCGGTCATCTCGCTCTCGCTGGACGTGAAGACGATCGACAAGCCGTCCGGTGAGAACGACGGGAACCTGCCGTTGGCCACCTTGCGCTGGCCGGAACCGTCGCGCTCGGCCACCCAGATCTCGCTTCGGACGTCCGTACCCGTGTCGACGAGCTTGGTGTACAGGAGCTTCCCGGTTCGGGGATCCGGCGCCGGGACCACGGCGCCCGCGGGTCGGGCACCGACGGCCGGTAGCACCCCGGGCGTGATGCCGGCGATGGCGAGCACCATCGCCACCACGCCGACCCGTAGCCGCCGCGCCCCCGGGTACCGACTCATCTTGATCCCGGCCTCTCGCTCAGCTGCAGGTGATCGTGCCGGAGATGTGGACGCGCACCGGAGTGCCGGGGTTGTCCGGGGTCATCGCCGTGCCGCCACCGAGGTCCGCATCGACGGTGACCCGCTTGCGGTTCGCGGCGACGGTCAAGCCGGAGCCGTCGGTGTCGAGGAACCCGGCTCCGCCGATCAACGCCTTGAGGTTGGCCGGCGCGGCGCGCCCGCCGATCGGCTCCGGCCCGGTCACGGAGAGGAAGCCGTCCGCGCCGAGCGCCGGGTAGTCGGCGGCCGAGAGGTCGTAGCGGGAGCCCAGCGTCGAGCCCGTCGGGATCTCGCAGGTGCCCTTGGTGCCCTTGACCGTGGCCGTCCGGTCGCCGGTGACCACGAGGTCGACCGAGATCGCGCCGCTCGCCGGGCTCGCCGCCTTGGCCGCGGTCCCGACGGTCGGCCCCGATCCACTGTCTGCCGACTTCGAGGAGCTGCCCGACGAGCAGCCCGCCATCACGATTCCGAACATCACGGCACCGGTTGCCAACGCTGCGCCCTTGCGACCCTGACCCACGATGCCCCCCTGTCCGGAATATGCCCGAATCGCCCGGATCGGACAGCCGTCAGGTTGCCGGTGCCGGGTAAATGCCGGGTAAACTGCGGCCTTGCTCGAGGTCTTCGGAGGGGTGCGGGCGATCGGGCCACACGGACCGGTCCAGCTGCAGTCGCAGGTCCGGCGGCTGCTCGGCGTCCTGCTCGCGGACCGCGGCAAGCCGGTGCCGGTCGATCGGATCGTCGACCGGCTCTGGGGCGACGACCCGCCGCCGACCGCGAGCAAGATCGTCCACGTCTCGATCGGGCGGCTGCGAACCGCCCTCGAACCCTCGATCGCGCGCGCCGCGGATTCGACCGTCGTCGTCACGGCACCCGACGGCTACATCGTGCGCGCCGAAGCGCTCGATCTCGATCTCTACGAGGACCAGCGCCGGCGCGCCGAGGAGCTCGCAAGCACGAGGCCGGCCGCCGCGCTCGAGGCCGCGACCCGTGCGCGCGAGCTGTGGCGCGGCCGACCATGGGGCCCGCAGGCGGACGAGCCCTGGTTGCAGGCGAGCGTGTCCGAGCTCGAGGAGCGGCACCGCAGCCTGGAGGAGCTGTGGGCCGACCTCACCTTGCGGTGCGGACAGCCGGAACAGGCGATCGAGCACCTGAAGTCCGCGGCGGAACGGGAGCCGCTGCGCGAGCGACGGTGGATCCAGCTGATGCTCGCGCTCTACCGAACCGGTCGCCAGGCCGATGCGCTGCGCGAGTACGAACGTGCCCGCGCGGTGCTGCGCGACGAGATCGGGATCGAGCCGAGTCCCGATCTCCGGCGACTCGAGCTCGCGGTCCTGCAACAGGATCCGAAGATCGAGCACGTGGTGATCCCAGACGAGGAGCATCGTTCCCCGACCTCGTTCGTCGGGCGCGACCAGGATCTGGTCCGGCTCGGGCGCGCGCTCGAACGTGACCGGCTGGTCACCGTCGTCGGGATCGGCGGGATCGGGAAGACCCGCATCGTCGAAGAGCTCGCGCATCGACGCCGCCACCTGGGTTCCGTGTTGCGGGTGTCGCTCAGCGGTCTCGACACCACGGATCGTTTCGAGGCGCACGTTGCCACCCAGCTCGGCCTCTTCGTTGACGGGCCCGACCCGCTCGTCGAGGTGCTCGCGGCGGCGATCGGCGACGAACCGACGTTGCTCACCATCGACGCGGCCGAGGCGATGACCGACGACGTGGGTGCTCTGGCCCTCGGTCTCCTGCCGACCTGTGGCCGCTTGCAGATCGTCGTGACGTCACGGGTGCCGCTCGGCGTCGGCGTGGAACGTCTGTTCCGCCTGTCGCGTCTGCCGGAAGCGCGAGTGGGCGAGCCCTTGGAAGGCACCGATCTCCAGCTGATGATCGATCGGGCAGGCTACGACGAGCTGTCGCTCGACGAACGAAGACTCGGCGAGCTGCAGCGAGCGTGTTCGGCTGCAGCCGGAATCCCGCTGCTCGTGGAGCTCGCGGCCCGCAGCTTCGAGCTCGGCTCTGCCGGACAGGTCACGGCCGGGGCCGGTGCGAGCGACCACGAGGTCGTGCGCGCGGCGATCGCGCACTCGTTGGAGTCGGTCGACCAGTCAGCCCGGAACCTGCTCGCGTCGGGATCGGTGCTGCCGGGCGGGATGTCCGAAGCCATGGCCGCGGCGCTCGCCGGGCTCGACCCCGATGCCGCGCGTCGGGCCCTGCGCCAGCTTGCCTGGCTCCACCTCCTGGACGCCTCGCCCGGGTTGCGGTCGTTGCGGTACCGGAGTCTGGATCCGATCCGGAGCGCGCTCTTGGATGATCTCGACCCGTGCCGGCGGGAGCAAGCGGTCGCGTGCGCAGGCTCGACGCTGCAGGAGATCGTCGACCGTCTGTGGCCGGACCACACCGCGCCCGTCAATGCCGGTGCGCTCGACGACGTCGAGGAGGAGCACGAGAACCTCCGCTTCCTCCTGGCCGACCGGCTGGCTCACGACCCGGTTCGTGCGCTCGAGCTGGCGATCTCGGCGTCGGATTTCTGGGCGATGCGCGGCCATGGCATCGAAGGTCGGACATGGCTGGCTCGAGCGACGACGGCGGCCGCGCCGAGCGGTCTCCTGAAGTGGCGAGCCGACCTCGCGCTCGTTCGCGCGACGCGCACGCTGGCGGAGGTCGCCGAGCTGCGCGAGCCGTTGGAGCAGGCATGCGCCGAGGCCCGCGCGGGTGACGACAGCCAGGTGATCTTCGGCGGCCTGCTCATCTATTTGGCGATCGCGCGTGGCTGGCACGGTGATCGGGCTGGAGCCACCAGGGCGCTCGACGAGGCCGAGACGATCGATCGCCACGTTGGGAGCGAGTGGTCGGCCGCCAACTTGGATCATGTGCGCGCGCTCGACCGCGCGCTGGTGGGGGATCTCGTCGGCGCCCGTGATCTGCAGCGGTCGTACGCGGCTCGGATGCTCGAGCTCGGTGACCCGATCGGAGCGGCGATGGGCCGGTACCTTGCCGCCACGATGGGCGACATGGCCGGACGGACGGATGTCCTGGGCGACATCTCGGCGTCGCGCGAGCTTGCGACCGCGACGAAGGACGTCTCCCTCTTGTGCCAGCTGCTGCGGTTGGAGGCACGCGTGTTGGAGCGGTCAGCCGACGAACGCAGCCTTGCCGTGCTCGCCGATGCCGCCGAGCAGCTCGAAGCATGCGGCGGGATCCGGGCGGCTGCGATCGCCCGCCGCGACCTCGGGCTGTTCGCGCTCGGGAGTGGCGATCTCGTGGAGGCGGCCGGGCAGCTGCAGCGCGCGGTGCCCGTGCTGATCCGGCTGGACCGATCGGCGGCCGCGCCGGGACTCGCCGGCATCGCCCGCGTGGCGCTGCAACTGGGCGACGAGCCGCTCGCCATCCGGATTGCCGCGGCGGTGCCGAGGATGCGCCTGCGGTATGCGCCTGCCTCGGCGGACGACGAGCGGCGGGCCCGCGAGCTGCTCGACGAGATGGATCTGCCACCGTGCGGTGATCCCGTGCCCGACGACGAGCGGCTCCTCGAGCTGTGCCTGGAGTGCGTCGCGGATCTTCGTATCGGAGCCGTCGCTGCGAGCGCGCCGGACCAGTAGCGCGTGCGCGAGAACGACGGGACCGGGTGAGGCGACCGCCGAATCTCGGAGCGCCGTGATTCGAGAATTTGTTTGGAACCTCACGGACGGTCCGCGCGTCCAACACTCTGAAAGGGGCAACCGGTCAGGGCGGGCCGGCGAGCGCGATCTCGGGGACTGTTTTCGGAGGACAGGACTTCGACGGTGTGCTCTCGTCGGCCCGGTTGCTCCGCTCGCGCGGCGTTCGGAGGCCGTTGCTAGCAGGCCGAGGTACGTCCGGAAGGAGGCGCCGTCGCGGTCGCGGCTTCGACGTTCGCCGACGGCATGACCGCTTGAGGGCCGATTCCCCCGGCGGCCGGCGGCTCGTCCGGCGGAGGGGTCGGCGGAGGAACAGGCGGGGGAGGTGGCGGTGGCGCGACCGGCGGCGGGCCGTTGGAGACGATCACCGAAGTGGTGCTCGAGTTGGATGTCGTAGCCGAGCCGGTCGAGATCGACGCCGACGAAGACGAGCTCGACGCGGAGCTGGAGTTCGAGCCGGTCGAGGCGGTCGACGTCTGGTACGTCGTCGTGGCGGCCAGCTGTTCGACGGCTCGTTTCGTCGCGGTGCTCGAGCCGGACAACCAGGCCTCCCGCCCGGAATTCGCGTTGCTCGACGCGGACGTCTTCCGCACGCATTGCTGACCCTGCGGGGCAGGAGCTGGCACAACGGGCGCGCCCGGTACCACGGTTGCATTGGTATCCGGCGGCGTGCTCGGGGAGGCGCCGGATTGCGCGGTCCCGGCCGGGCCGAGCTGCGGCCCGGCCTGAGGTCCGCCGCCGGTGTCGTTCATCAACGCAGCGCCGGCGACCCCGAGCGACAGCGCGAGCGCGAGCGTGCCGGCGCCACCGGCCACGAGCCGGCGCCGCCGTCGTTCGCGTACCGCGACGGTCGCTTCGATGCGGTTCACCATCGAAGGAGACGGCGTATAGCGGCTCGCCGCGTCCGAGAGCGCCGATCGGAGGCCGTCTTCGAGCTCAGACATCGGCCGACTTCTCAGGAGGTCTAGGCATCGACGACCTCCCCGATGACGCGGCGCAGCTGTTCGAGGCCGCGCGCGCAGCGGGACTTGACCGTTCCCGCCGGGATGTCGAGCGTGACAGCGATCTCGTCTTCCGACAGATCTTCGTAGTAGCGCAGCACGAGCACGGCGCGCTGGTTCTGGGGCAGTGCTTCCAGTGCAGGCAGAACGATCTCCGCGTCGTCGACGGATCCCTCGGGCGACACTCCGTCATGCCAGTCCACTCTCCGCCGCTCGACCTCGCGTTGCTCGAGCAGCCGGCGCCGTAGTCCCCCGCGTACCTGGTTGACCACTGCTCTCCGCAAATAGGGAAGAAGGTCGTCGATCGTTCCACGTCGATACTTCGGCCACACCCGCGCGTACGCTTCGGCCACCGCGTCTTCGGCTTGCTGGCGGTCGTTGCAGAGCAGGTACGCGAGCCGCGCGAGCTGTCGGTGATGCTCGGCGACGGTCTTCGAGAACCGATCTCGTCGAGGTGAGGGTTCGTCCTCCTCCGCGGTCGAGTCCGATGGGTCCCGCTCCGCTCCGTCCCAGTCATCTCGGTTCTCACTTGCCATTCCCGCGGCACCCGCCCACACAAAGCAAGGAAGTCCCGCGCACACTACGACGCGCTCACTGCGATCGCGGTTCCGAAGTTCTTCGTCACAGAGGACCGTCGGTGAGGAATCGACCACGGTGCGGAATTCCGCGTGCGGCTTGTTCCTTTCGTGCCGATCGTGACGGCGAAACGTCGTGATGGTGATGTCCCACCAGTTCGAAACGTCCGTCGACCGGTTTTCGGAACGAGTTCCTCGAGCTCCGCGTCATAGCCCCCAAGGACGTCACGACGAGAGGTGATGGCGAATGAAGAAGCTGCTTCTCATGACCGCGGTCGCAATGGGCGTGGGGATCGGGGTCGTCTCGTCCGGCGGTGTCGCCCACGCCTGGGTCGAGACGGCGAACGCGCACACGGCCTGCGTCGACGGTGTTGCATCGATCACCGTCTCGTTCACGAACGGGGAGCCGTCCACGGCCGAGCACGCGATGGTCGTCTCGGCTTCTGACGACCAGAGTGGCAGGACCGCGGTCTGGGGCAACGGCGAGGCGGACGTCACGGTCGCCGGCGGAGACACCGTCACCGGAACGATCAACACGCACATGGCAAGTGCGAGTGCGGGCACCGTTCGCATCACCGAACGCTGGGCGAACGGAAGTGAAGACCACGACGTCGTCGTCGTGGACTACGGGTCGCGCGGCTGCACCCCGCCGCCGACGCCGCTGGTGTTCAGCGCGACGACGCAGGGCGCGGGCGGTTGCGACACGAGCACCGGCGGCTCCTTCGTCGAATGGTCGGTGACCAACACGGGCGAGATCGGTCTTCGGGCCGTCGCCACCGACTTCCCCGGCGGGCTGCCCGACACGGTGATCGGACCGGGCGAGACCCTGGACATGCCGACGCTCCACACACCCGGTAGCTACGCCGTGGCGGGCTACTCGGTGGACCTCGAAGCCACTGACGGTCGCACCTCGACCCTGCACGGCAACCTCACTCCGACGCTGACCGGCATCTGCACCCCGGTGATCCCGCAGACGCAGACCCCGGCACCCCCGGGTGGTCCGCCGACGGTGCTGGGCGCCACCGAGACTGCCCCGGTCACGGCAGCACCAACCCCCGCGTCGGCGACCGTGCAGGTGGCAGCCGCGACGCTCCCGAACACCGGGAGCCCAACGGCTCCGCTGGCGATCGCCGGCTCCGGTGTCCTCGGTCTCGGCCTGATCGCCTTGGGCGCGACGAGAACCGGGGCGGCGCGCCTGCGCCGGTTCGCCATCTCGCTGGCACGCGTGCGAGCCCTCCGATGACGCCCGGACAGATGGCTCGGACACACCGACCGGTCAAGATCGCGTTGCTCCTTGCGGCCGGTGTCGTGCTCGTGTCGGGCTGCGCGGCGGCCGGCTCGACACCACCGAGCAAGGTGTCGACGGCTCCGGTCGTCCACTCGCGTGCCGTCACGGACGCACCAGCGAACGCGGTGCCGACCGACCCGTGCGCGGACCCCGCGGCGGTCGAAGCATGTGCTGCGCCGCCCGCGCCCGCCCCGGTCCCGTCCCCGGCACCCGTTGCCGTCGACGCACCGGACCAGGCGCTGCCAGGCGTAGACCTGCCGGTCGTGACCGTCCGAGCAGTCTCCGACGGGACGGCGAGCGAGAGCGACGACCGGCCGTGCAGCAACATCAGCGCCGCGTCGCTCGGGCGGGGCGAGCTGGAGATCCGGCGTACCGGCGCGGTCGACGTCCCGCTCACTGTGCGCTACACGACGACCGGCACCGCGACCTCCGGCGGTGACTACGAGGCCCTGCCCGACGAGATCACGATCCCCGCCGGTGCGGCAACGGCATCGGTGCTCGTCACTCCGTCCGGCGGCCACGCGCCGGCACCTCTGCACCTCCATCAATCCCGCTCGGTGGTGCTCACGCTGGTTGCCGCGAGCACCTACGACGTGGGAAACCCTTCCGCGGAGATCGCGTTGCACTTCGACTTCGATGTCTTCGGATGTGCACCGCCGGTGCCAGACCCGGCGAGCTGAGTCCCGATCGGTAGGAGGGCGTCTCTCATTCCTTGAAATCCGCGAGGAGGGATTGGATCAGCTCGCCGAACGCGGAGACGACCGGGGACGGCTCGCCGCTCGAGCACCACCAGAGCTTGAACATCTCGGCCGTCGCTTCGAGTGGGGCGGTGGCACCGTACGCGGACACCTCGTCGACGAGCCGCGCGTGCGCGGCTTTCCAGCTCTCGGGTGACCGCGGCCGGGCGCCGTTCACTGCTTGTTCGAGCGTCTCGACCCCGAGGGACTCGCCGAGCCGGCGTCGCAGCTCGATGCCGTCCATGCTGCGCCGGGCCTCGAGCGCGCCCTGCATCTGGTGCCACACCTCGTGCGCGGTCGTCCCGTCGATCTGGTTGAACGGCGCCGGGACCCCGGCCGAGCCCCCTCCGGTCCGCCCCTCCCGCAAGCCCTCCATCGTGGTGAGGCCCTCGACGGAGGCATAGCTCGCGTTCATGTGGATCAGCCCGCTGCTGCGATCAGCCGAACCCGCGTGGTGCCCGTGAAGCAGCTGGAAGTCCGCGTGGTCGAAGGAGACCCGTCGGACCGAGGCGGCCACTCGACCGAAGCGGCGGCGGATCCCGATCGCGGTGTCGATGCATCTCGCGATGCTCTCGACGAGGAGGTCATCGCGTTCCGGAACCGAGAATCGGGTCGCGGTCGCACCGGGACCGGGTGCGGCAGAGAGGTTGAACGTGTTCGAGACGCCGGACACCGCCCGCCGGAGCATCGAGCGCGTGGGTCCGGCGTTCGCTTCGACCCCGACCGGGATGTCCGGAAGCAGCTGCTGGACCGCGTCCCTGACCCCATCGGGATCGCGCGGCGGACGGCTGCGCGGCTCCGGGCCCGGCGCGAGGCTCCCGCGCAGTGAGCCGGTGAACCCGTGCCCGCGCGCCAGGTCGCGGAACAGCGGATCGTTCGTGATCAGCTCGAACCCGGTTCCATCGGGTTGGCGGGTGCGTGACGTGATCGCGTCGAGCAGCGCGAGAACATCCGACGGATCGATCGGGGACTCGCGCGCGACGAGCATCACGCTCGTCCCAGAACCCGTGCTCTGCTCGGCGAGCACCGCAACGCGCCGGTCGCCCTGCCAGCCTTCGAGCAGACCCGCGGGCGAACCCTCGGGAGCCCTTCGCAGCTCGATCGGCACCCGGCTCAGCGAGCGCCGACGCGATGCGTCGGGGTGAACCGGACCGGCAGGTGCTTGATGCCGCCGACGAGGGGGACACCCATGGCCTGCAGCGGGACCGGCTCACCGGTCACCTCGATGTCGGGCAACCGGGTGAGCAGCTGCCGGAACATGACGCTCAGCTCACGGCGGGCGAGGTGCGCACCGAGGCAGAAGTGCGGACCGGGACCACCGAAGCCGACGTGCACGTTCGGGTCGCGGCGGACGTCGAATCGCTCCGGGTCGTCGAACACCTGCGGGTCACGGTTGGCGGCGCCATAGAAGAGGACGAGCTTCTCGCCCTCGACGAAGTCGTGACCGGCGAACGTGAGGTCGTGCGTGACGGTGCGGCGCATGAACGTGACCGGCGACGCGACACGCACCATCTCCTCGACGGCGGACGGGGTCATTCCCTCGAGATCGCCCTGCCAGATCCCGCGCTGGTCCGGGTTCTCGGCCAGCAGGTTCATGCCGATGCTGGTGGCCGTGCGCGTGGTGTCGTTCCCGGCCACCGCGAGCAGGATGAAGAACGGCGCGATCTCGTGCGGCGCGAGCATCTCCTCACCGAGATCGTTGTGCACGAGGGCCGAGGTCAGGTCGTCGACGGGGTTCGCGCGGCGGTGCTCGGCGAGGTCGTTCATGAGCATGCTGAGCTCCATGCCCGCCTCGAACAGCGCGGTGACGATGTCGGTCTGCCCGCCGAGCATGTCCGGGTCACCGGCGCCGAGGATCACGTTCGTTGCGTTCAACACGGTCGTGAACTCGCTGCGCGGGATCCCCATCATGTCGCAGATGACGAGGAGCGGGAACGGCGCGGAGATCGCCTCGACCAGATCGACTTCGCCCTTCTCGCACATGTCGTCGATGACTTCCATGCAGATCGTCTCGACCGAGTCGAGCACGGCCTGCAGGGCGCGCGGCGTGAACGAACGGGAGACGATCGCGCGTTGGCGTGCGTGGCGCGGGTCGTCCATCGTGATGAACGAGCCGAAGAACTCCATCGCCTCTTCGGGCATGTCACCGATCGCGATCGAGCCTCTCCCCGAGCAGAAGTCTTGAGGCCGGCGGCTGATCTCCACCAGCTCCGCGTAGCGGGTGACCGCGTAGAAGACGTCTTCTCCGCCCGACAGCGGGTTCAACACCGCGGCCTTGGTGAACGGGCCTTCGGCGCGCAGGTCGGCGAAGTGGCGCATCCGATCGGCGAGCGGCTGACGCCAGAACTCGGGATTGGCGATCGACAGCGTTTCGGTCATGTCCCATCTTGACGTGTGCATGACCTTCGTTCTTCGGCGCCCGCGCGGCCTGTCTTGATACGCGACCGGCCGGCATTCAATAGTGCGGCCATGCCGGATGAGGTCTCCGAGATCGATCTGACCGTCCTGGCGGCCTGGATGGACGACTGGGGCTTGCCGGGCGGTCCGATCGAATCCGCGGTCTACCTCATCGGTGGGACCCAGAACGTGCTGTTGCGATTCGAGCGGGGCGGCCAGACGTACGTGCTGCGGCGGGGGCCGTGGCACCTGCGGCCCAAGAGCAACGACATGATGCGGCGCGAGATGCGCGTGCTGGATGCCCTGGCCGGCAGCGGGGTGCCGCACCCCCGGCTGCTCGCCGCGTGCCCGGACGATTCGGTGCTCGGTGGTGGCGCGGCCTTCTATCTCATGGAAGCCGTGGACGGGTTCAACCCGACGGTCGAGCTGCCGGCCCTGCACGCGGGTGATACGTCGATCCGCCACGCGATGGGGCTCGCGGCAGTCGACGCGGTGGCCGCGCTCGGCGCGGTCGATCACGAAGCGGTGGGTCTCGGTGATCTCGGGCGGCCGGAAGGGTTTCTCGAGCGGCAGGTGCCGCGCTGGCTCGACGAGCTCGCGTCCTACTCCCGGCACGAGGGTTATCCCGGGCCCGACATCCCGGGGCTCGACGACGTCGCGACATGGCTGGACGCGAACCGTCCCGCAACGTTCGTCGCGGGCCTGTCGCACGGCGACTACCACCTCGCCAACCTGCTCTACCGCTACGACGGGCCCGAGGTGGCGGCAATCGTCGACTGGGAGATGTGCACGGTCGGCGATCCGCTCCTGGACCTCGGTTGGCTCCTCGCCACCTGGCCCCGGGCGGAGGAGCCCGGTCTCGCCGGCCCGCTCGGAGCGGCCGGCGGCCTCCCGAACGGCGACGAGCTCGTGACGCGCTACGGGGAACGGTCGGCGCGGGACCTCTCGGCGGTCGCCTGGTACGAGGTGCTCGCGTGCTTCAAGCTCGGCATCGTGCTCGAGGGCACGCACGCACGCGCCTACGCCGGGAAGGCGCCGGTTGCCGTCGGCGACCTGCTCCACGCCACCACCCTCGTCCTCTTCTCCCGGGCCCAGCACCGCATCCGGAGCGGCTGACCGCGGCGCGCGTATCCGGTTCCGAACCGGTCGGCGCAATCACGCGGACGAACGCGTAGGGTGCCGCCCACGGGGCCGCGACAGGCCGGAACGGGGACGGAAGGTCGCTGGAGATGGGAGTGGGCGGAGCATTCTCCGAGAGTCCTCCGCACGCGATCTCCGTGCGCGAGGTCACGAAGCGCTTCGGCCCGGTGACTGCGGTGGACGAAGTCTCCGTCGACGTGGGCGCCGGCGAGTTCTTCTCACTTCTCGGGCCATCGGGCTCCGGCAAGACGACGATGCTGCGGATGATCGCCGGCTTCGAGATGCCGACGAGCGGCACGATCCTCCTCGACGGGTCGGACGTCACCAACCGCCCGCCATTCGACCGGGACGTCAACACGGTCTTCCAGGACTACGCGCTCTTCCCGCACATGACCGTCGCGCAGAACGTCGAGTACGGGCTCAAGGTCAAGCGGGTGGCGAAGGCCGAACGTCGCACGCGGGTTCAGGAGTCGTTGGCGAGCGTCCGCCTCGATGGGTTCGGCGACCGGAAGCCGAATCAGCTCTCGGGTGGCCAGCGCCAACGCGTCGCGCTCGCGCGGGCGCTGGTGAACCGACCTCGCATCCTTCTGCTCGACGAGCCGCTCGGCGCGCTGGACCTCAAGCTCCGGGAGGAGATGCAGGTCGAGCTCAAGCAGATCCAGCGTGATGTCGGCATCACCTTTGTGTTCGTCACCCACGACCAGGGTGAGGCGCTCACGATGAGCAACCGGATCGCGATCTTCAACGGTGGTCGCATCGAGCAGGTCGGATCGCCGTCCGAGGTGTACGAGTCACCGGCGACGGAGTTCGTGGCCGGGTTCGTCGGGACCTCGAACCTGCTCGAGGGCGACGCCGCGAGCGCCATCCTCGGGACACCGGGCGCGTTCACGGTTCGGCCCGAGAAGATCCGTCTTCTCGCGCCGGGGGCCGTGGAAGACGTCGGCGATGTCGTGGCCAAGGGTACGGTGCGCGACGTGCAGTACTTCGGGCGGGAGACTCGCTACCGCGTCGTGCTGCACGCGGGTCCGGAGCTCGTGGTCGACGCGCAGAACCTCGGCGGAGACTCCGCACCGGGCGTCGAGCGCGGCGCGACCGTCCGGCTCGCCTTTCGACCTGCTCACGCGTTCCGGCTGCCCGGCCGGAAGCACTCCGAATCTGAGTCCGAGTCCCGTAACGGGACCGACGAACAGGGGAACCCATGAAGCTGCTACGACACCTACGCCTTGCCGCGCTCGGTCTCGCCCTCGTCCTCGTGTTCGCCGCGTGCAGCAGCGACTCGAGCAACAAGTCGGGGAGCAAGAGCGGCACGAGCACCGGCAAGCTGACCAAGATCGGGAAGGGGGAGGGTGCCGTCAGCATCCTGGCTTGGCCCGGGTACGCGGAGAACGGCTCGACCTCCAAGGACTACGACTGGGTGACGCCGTTCGAGCAGCAGACCGGCTGCAAGGCGTCCGTGAAGACGTTCGGTACATCCGACGAAGCGTTCCAGCTCTTCTCCACCGGCCAGTACGACGTGTACTCGGCTTCCGGCGACTCGTCGTTGCGCAGCGTCGCGAACGGTGACGCCGCACCGTTGAACACCTCGCTCCTCACCAACTACCCGGACATCGCCCCCTTCCTCAAGGGCCAGAAGTGGAACTCGGTGAACGGCGTGGTCTACGGCATGCCGCATGGTTGGGGTGCCAACCTGCTCATGTTCAACGAGGACGTCGTGAAGCCGGCACCGACTTCGTGGGGGATCGTCTTCGAGAAGGACTCGCCGTACAAGGGCAAGCTCACCGGCTACGACTCGCCGATCTACATCGCGGACGCCGCGCTGTACCTCAGCAAGACCCAGCCGGACCTCAAGATCACCAACCCGTACGCGCTCGACCAGAAGCAGTTCGACGCCGCGGTCGCGCTGATGAAGCAGCAGAAGCCGAACATCGGCGAGTACTGGTCCGACTACCTCAAGGAGCAGGAGGCCTTCACGAAGGCGTCGACCGTGCTCGGTACGACCTGGCAGATCACCACGAACGGCGTGCAGGCCGACCCTGCGTCGCCGCCGGTCAAGGCGATCCTCCCGGCCGAGGGCTCGACCGCGTGGTCCGACAACTGGATGGTGAAGAGCGGGGCCAAGCACCCCAACTGCGCCTACATGTGGCTGAACTGGATCACCAAGCCCGACATCCTGGCCCAGGTCGTGGAGTACTTCGGGGAGGCGCCCGCCAACCTCAAGGCGTGTGCCAAGACGACGGATCCGAACTTCTGCACGACGTATCACGCGGACGACCAGCAGTTCTACAACCAGCTGGCCTACTGGACCACGCCCACCAAGACGTGCCAGGACGGCCGCACCGACGTCCAATGTGTCGCGTACAAGGACTGGACATCGGCGTGGGACGGGATCAAGGGCAGCTGACCCGAGCCGACGGTGCGGGGGCGGCCCGATGAGGACCGCCCCCACACCGGATTCGCCGTGACCGCGCCAGGCCCGGGGCCGACAGCTCCGCCCTCGGTGCGGCGTCGCATCGCGACCGCGCTCGCGCGGCGTCCACGCGTGCAGCTCGGCCTCGAGCTGTCGTTACCCGCGACGTGGCTGCTCCTCGTCTACCTCGGCTCGCTCGCCGCGCTGATCCTCACGTCGCTGTACACGCTCGCGGACGATCCCACCGGGCTGCTCACGCGGCTCGACACGACCCTCGGGTTGCACAACTTCCAACGGCTCTGGGAAGAGCCGGTGTACCGCGAGGTCACCATCCGCACGGTCACCGCCGCCGCCACGGTGACCGTGATCGATCTCGTGCTCGCGCTGCCGGTCGCCTTCTACATGGCGAAGGTCGCCTCGACGTGGGCCCGGCGCCTGCTCGTCGTGGCGGTGACGATGCCGTTGTGGGCCGGATACCTCGTGAAGGGCTACGCCTGGCGGGCGATCCTCGATCCCGGTGGTGGTGCGCTCGTATCCGTCTTCGGCCGCACCCCGGGCTTCGGGTACGCGTCGTCGGTGATCGTGCTCTCGTACCTCTGGTACCCGTACATGATCATCCCGATCTACGCGGGGCTGGACCGGCTGCCGGACTCCCTACTCGAGGCGTCCACGGACCTCGGCGCGAAGAGCGGCCGCACGTTGCGCAGTGTGGTGCTCCCCCAGATCGTGCCCGCGCTCGTCGCCGGCTCCATCTTCACCTTCGCCCTGACGCTCGGCGACTTCTACATGAACCGGATCGTCGGCGGGACGACGGAGTTCATCGGCAACGTCATCTACCGCCAGTTCTCGGTCGACCTGCCGTTCGCCGCCGCCTACGCGACTGTGCCGATCGTGATCATGGTCGTCTACCTGCTCGTCGTGCGGCGCACCGGCGCGTTGGACGAGCTCTAACGATGTATCTCTCTCGCGCGACCCGTTGGATGCTGCGGGGCTTCTGCGCGGCGGTGCTCGTCGTGCTGTACGCCCCCATCCTGTACGTCGCCCGGCTCAGCGTGAATACCGCGACCAACTACGCGTGGCCGCCGAGTGGATTCACGCTCGAGTGGTGGCGCAAGGCCATCCATGAGGACGCGCCGCGCAACGCACTCCTCCATTCGGTGCAGACCGGCCTGTGGGCCACCGCGATCGCGCTCATTCTCGGGACGCTGGCTTCCTTCGCGCTGACGCGGCACCACTTCTTCGGCCGGAACCCGCTGAACCTGTTCATCGTGCTGCCGATCGCGCTCCCCGGCATCGTCACCGGTGTGGCGCTGCTCTCCGGGTTCCAACGCGTGGGGATCGATCTGTCGTTCATGACGCTCGTCATCGCGCACGCCACCTTCTGCGTGGTGATCGTCTTCAACAACGCGTCCGCGCGCTTGCGGCGCCTCGCGCCCTCACTCGAGGAGGCCTCGGCCGACCTCGGGGCGGACGGTGCGCAGACCTTCCGCTACGTGACCTTCCCCCTCATGCGTTCCGCGCTCGCCGCGGGCGCGCTCCTGGCCTTCGCCCTCTCGTTCGACGAGATCATCGTCACGACCTTCACCGTCGGTCCCGGCTTTCGCACGCTTCCGCTCTGGTTCGCCGACAACTTCTCACGGCCGAACGCGATCCCGACGGTCAATGTCGTGGCGACGTTCGTCGTCATCGCCTCGATCATCCCGGTCTGGCTCGCGCAACGGCTCACCGACACCACGGAGACGTTCAGCCACTAGGCAGGGCTCCACCGATCAGGTGGCTGCCCGGTCAGGTTCGGCGTTCGTCGACGAGCTTGAGCGCGAGCACCGGGCAGGCGAAGACGGCGCGCTTGGCGTGGTCGAGCAGCTCACCGGAGACCGGATGCGGATCCAGGATCGGGTACCCCCAGTCGTCGAGGCTGATCCCCTCGGGGAAGAGCTCGGCGCAGACGCCGTGGCCGTCGCAGCGGATCGGGTCCAGCCGCAGGCGCTTGGTCATCGCCAACCCCAATCGCGTCCGACGTGCGGTATCGGGAGCACCGCGTCGTGCCGCTGACCGGTGCAGCGGCCGTCCTGATGGAGATCGATCTCACCGGCGAAGGCGAGCAGCGCGCTGCGGAGGAAGCGGATCGCCCCGTCGGGAAGCCGGCAGGCTCCCCGACCTTCGACCATGCCCGACCAGCGCTCGAGCTGCTCACGCATCGGTGGCGTCGAGCGTCCCCGCGCAATGGTGTCGACGCGGTCCGCTATCGCGGAGAGCCCGTTCACGCACGACCCGCATTGGCCGGCGGTCTCCTCCGAGAGGTACCGCATGACCCGGGCCGTCTCCACGAGTCCGCACACCGATTGCGGCAACGCGGTGATGACACCGGCGCCGAGCGACGACCCGAGCGACCGCAGATCGGCGGTCGTGAGCCGGCGCTCCCACAGGTCTTGGCGGCGGATCCAGGTGCCGAAGTACCCGCCGATCAGATACGCGGAGACGGGCTCGGTCTCGCCGCCGGCCGCGGTGATCAGCGCTTCGAACCGCGAGCCGAACGCGACTTCGAAGACCGCGGGACGGGCGACCGCGCCACCCACGGTCAACAGCATGGATCCCGGATCCTCGCGAGTGCCGACGGACCGGAACCACTCGGGCCCGTGACGCCCGATGAGCGCGAGATGCGCGAGCGTCTCGACGTTCTGGATCAACGTGGGCCGCCCGTCCACTCCCCGCTCGAACGGGCGGGGCGGGACGGCGGTCGGCTTCGCGTCGCCACCGTTCAGGAGGTGCACCAGGGCGCTCTCCTCACCCGCGACGTACCGGCCCGGCACCGACACGACCTGGATCGCGACCGGGTCGATGCCCGCCGCTTCTCGTTCCGCCACCGCGGTGATGACGGCCTGCAGGGCGCGCGGCCGGGTTCGTTCCACCGCGATGATCGCCCGGTTGGCTTCGAGCGCGACCGCCGAGAGCATCAAGCCGTCGAGCACGAGATGGGGAGACCGGGTGAGGAGCAGCTCGTCCTTGCCGCTCGCGGGCTCCCCCTCAGATCCGTTCGCCACCACCACCCGGGGCCGGCGACCGCTCGCCACCGCGCGCAGCTTGGTCGCGGTGGGAAACCCCGCGCCGCCGCGACCGCGCAATCCGGCCCGCTCGACGACGGCGATGAGCTCGCGCGCCCGCAGGCCGTGTGGCGGCCCATGAAGCTCGCGGTGCCGCACGAGGTTGACCGCGTCTCCCTGGTGCAGGCCCCAGAGCACGCGGGGCAGGCCGGCCGGACCGGGCGTCCACGTGTCGGGGGCGGAGGCCAGCGCGGTCATCGACTGCTCGACGTCGGTGCGGTACGCGTCAGCACACTCGTGGGCGTTCCCGCTCGACGCGCCCAGTTCGGAGCGAGCGGTCCGACCAGGAGCCAGCCCGCGAGGGTCAACGGAACGAGGATCGTGGCGACGAGCGCCACGACGCGCACCCTGGTGTGCTGCTCCCATTCGGCGCCGATGCGGAGCCACACCGCGATGATCACGGAGGCCGCGCACACACCTTCGACGAGGAGCGCCCATCCCTCGTGGGTGTCGGTCCCTGTGCCGAGGGCGTGGATCAGCACCGCGAGCCAGGACGCGTACGCCGACCAGTGCAGGAATCGCCAGACCTTGAAGCCCACCCGGTGCCGGAGCCAGCTCGTCACGGCCACCGCGAGGAGAAGGTCGAACCCGAGCGCGCCGAGGCTCAGCCAGATCGGTCGGTACGGGGAGGTGAAGGGGATCACCGCGGCGAGCCAGCCGATCGGGGCGAACCCGTCGACGACCACGGTGGTGACATGAATCGCGATGAAGACCATCACGAGGATCGTCACGTTGCGGTGCACGTACTCGATCACGAAGCGCGGGACGTCGCGGCTCTGCCAGCGGAGCGACGTGACGACGCCGAGCACGACGGTCACCGTCAACAAGATGAACGCGACGATGCCGGTCGCACGGGAGAGGAACCAGATCGTCGATCCACCGACGACGGCGAGGCTCATCGGTTCGGACCGCCGGTGGGCCAGCCGGCCACCAGGACGACCCGGCCGTCGTGACGCGTGATGCGGCTGGGGAGATGCCGCGCCCGGAGCCATCCCGGCCCCTCCTCCCCGAGGACGATGGCGGCGGTGCTGGCGATGTTGGCATCGACACAGCTCGCCGCGGCGACGCTGACCGTGCGGAACGGCCCGTCGACCGGGAATCCGGTGGCCGGATCGATCAGATGGTGCCGGGCCTGGTCGCCCTGGAGCCAACGGCGCACGGTGACGGAGGATGTCGCGACGCCACCGGATTGGATCGCGATGGTCTGGCCCGGTGCGTCGAGCCCGGCGGCGTGATCGTCGGTCACCCGGATCGGCCAGCCTCCGGCCGGCGCGGCACCCGCGACCGCGATGTCGCCGCCGAGGCTGACGAGCACGCCGCAGCCCAGGTCCGCGGCGACTCGGCTCGCGGCCCGCTCGGCTGCGAATGCCTTTGCGGTGGCGCCGAGATCCAGCTCGACGCCGGCGGGCACGCGCACCGTCGCGCGCACCGGGTCGATGACGACACCGCGCCATCCCGGGATGCGCTGCGCCTGCAGCTTCCGTGCCGGTGTTCCGTCGACTACCGCAGAGAAGTCACGGTCGTATCCCAACAGCCGGATCGCCGCTCCCACCGTCGGGTCGACGAGGCCGTGCGTGACTCGCGCCGCCCGGAGCGCGATCTCGACTGCTTCGACGAGGATCGGATCGACTCGAACGGTCTGACCGCTGTTGTCGTTGACGCGACTCAGGTCGGAGTCGGCCCGGAAGCGGCTGCACGCCTGCTCGACGACCTCCAGCTCCGCCACCATCGTCTCGGTGGCTTCGTCGATCCCCGGGCCGTCCACGACGATGCGGGCGGTCGTTCCGAGTGCTCGCGTCTCGACCGCCTCGACCGTCACGCTCATGAGCCGCCGGAGCTGGCAACGGGCGGCTGGTACGAAGGTGCCGGGGCGTAGTCCGGGGCTTGCAGGTTCCCGTTCGAATACGACGGGTCGTAGCCCGGATCCTGGCTGACCCCGCTGTTATCCGTGCCGGAGCTCGCGCTCGGGCTCTGACTCTGGGCCACCGGCGGGGTGGGCGTGCTGGCCGACGCGCTGTGGACCGAGCGGCCCTCCCACACGGCGAAGAACCCCGTCAGCACCGCGGCTCCGCCGGCGAGCCACTTCGTCGTCGTCTTGACCTGGCGGAGACCCGTGTCTCGCGTGGTGCGGCTCTTCCTGGGCATTGGACTCGATTCTCCGGGGTAGAGGGGCGTCCAGGGCATCCAGAGTCCCAAGGCAACCTGAGATCCACGTGAGAACTCGGCCCTCGGAAGGCAAGGATTTGGCAAAGATCCGGACAAGCGGCCCCTGGAGAACGGCCGGTTCGTCACGACTTCAGCAGCTGCTCCCGCGGCGCGTGCTCGGCGAGCCGGATCTGGTCCGGCGGCAGCGGCCGGCCCAGCAGGTAGCCCTGAGCCAGGTCGCAGCCAATCGCGCGCAGCACCCGGAGCTGCCCCTCCGTCTCGACGCCCTCGGCCACCGCGGCCAGTCCGAGCGTGTGGGCGAGATTGACGACGGCCTCGACGATGCTCGTGTCACCGGCCTCCTGCCCGAGCCCGTCGACGAAGCCGCGGTCGATCTTGAGCGATTCCACGGGAAAACGCTTGAGATAGGAGAGGGAGGAGTACCCGGTACCGAAGTCGTCGATGCTGAAGTGGATGCCTTGCTTGCGCAGTGCGTGCATCGCGCCGAGGACGGAGTCCGTGTCGTGCATGAGCGTGTTCTCGGTGATCTCCAAGCAGATCAGCGAGGCCGGAGTGCCGGTCCGTTCCACGATGTCCGCGACTGTTCGGGGAAGTGTCGCGTCGGCGAGCTGGCGCGGCGAGAGATTCACGTTGATGACGAGTGGATCGGCACCGGGACTCGCACTGCGGCTCGCTTCCCACCGCGCGGTCTGCGCGCACGCCGTCTCGAGCACCCAGGTGCCGATCGACACGATCAGGCCCGTGTCCTCGGCGAGACCGATGAACTCGTCCGGACCCAGAAGACCGCGTTCGGGGTGTCGCCAGCGGAGCAGCGCCTCGAACCCGATGAGCCGGTCGCCGTCGAGTCGCATGAGTGGCTGGTAATGGAGCTCGAATTCGTTGCGCTCGAGCGCGCGGTGCAGCTCGTTGCCGGTGCGAAGCTGGGTGACCGCGAACTCGCGGTTGTCCTCCCGGAACACGCACGTCTGGGCTCGACCATCCGCCTTGGCCCGGTACATCGCGGTGTCCGCGTCGCGTAGCAGCGTCTCCGGGGTGTCGTCCGGCTTCCCCGAGATGGCAATGCCGACGCTCGCGGTGATGAACACCTCACCGAGACCGAGCGGAACGGGCTCCGCGATCGAGGCGGCGAGCCGGGCGGCCAGCTCCCGCGCGGCGTTCTCGTCCGCGACCTGGTCGCAGAGGACGGTGAACTCATCACCACCGAAGCGCGCGACGACGTCACCGGGTCGAAGCGATTGGCGGAGACGGTCCGCGATCGTTGCCAGGAGCTGGTCTCCGGCCGCATGCCCGAGACCGTCGTTGATCACCTTGAACTCGTCCAGGTCCACGAACAGGACGGCGACCCGCCGGCCGGTGCGCTTGGCGGTCTGCAGTGCGATCAGGAGGCGGTCCAGGAACCGGGCGCGGTTCGGGAGCCCGGTCATCGCGTCATGCGCGGCTTCGTGGGCCAGCCGGTCACCGAGTGCCTTGCGCTCGGTGATGTCCTCGAGCTGACCGATGCAGTACGCGGGTCGCTGCTCCGAGTTGCGCACGAGCGAGACGCTCAGCGCGGCCCACACGACCTCCCCGTTCGGACGCACGTACCGCTTCTCGACGTCGTACCGGTCGATGGCACCCTCGGTGAGCTGGCGGAGCTTCCCCCCGGACGACTCCCGGTCGTCAGGGTGGGTGACGTCACGAACCGCAACGCCGATGAGCTCGTCCTTCGGCCGTCCGAAGAGCTCGCCGATCGACCGGTTCGCCCGCAGGATCCGACCGTCGAGATCGACGAGGGCCATGCCGATCGGCGCGTCGTCGAACGCGTGCCGGAACGCTTCCTGCGCGTCCAGCAGTGCAGTCTCCGCCTGCTTGCGCTCGGTGACGTCCCGCAGGTTGGCGACCCAGCCGGCAACGCTCGGGTCTTCGAAGAGATTCGTGACGGTCACCTCGAACCAGAGCCAGCGACCGTCGAGATGGCGCATTCGAATCTCGGCGCGACTGGCGCTCCCGAGGCCGGCACCGAGGAGGATCGAGCGCAAGCGCTCGACGTCGCTCGATTCCGCGAGCTCCAGCCCGGGCATGCCGACTGCTGCCTTTGTCGGATAGCCGAGCACGAGCTCGAACGCGGGACTCACGTATCGGATCCGGCCGTCCGAGCCGATCACCATGATGATGTCCGACGCGTGTTGCACCAATGCCTTGAACCGTTGCTCGCTCTGGCGTAGCTCGCCTTCGGCCTGCTCCTTCTCCTGGGTGGCGCGGGCGAAGAGCGTGATCGTCAACGCCACCCCCAGCGCGGCAAGGATGGCACAGCCGTGAACCAACGGCTGGCTGACGAGAGACGGTGCCACACCGGTAGCGATCGCCAGCTCGCCGATGGCCAGCAACACCGCGCTGCAGACGATCGCAGGCACCACGACCATGCGACCCCAGAGCCGGATGCCGTCGACGGCACCGAACAACAAGCCGATGGCCAGCGTCGGTCCCCAGCCGATCGCGTACATGACCGTGGCGATCACGCCGAGCTGGACTCCGACCCGGATCCAGAGCCTCCAACCCGTCACGACGCCGGGCCACGCGGCCGTGACCAGGGCCGAGACCACCCATGCCGCGATCAGCAATCCGACGATGAACCAGACCGGCACTGCCGCGATCAGGCCGAGCTCCCGGGCGCCCCACAAGACGGGCGCGACCACGACGACGGCCAAGACCTGGGGATCGGTCAGCCGCGACCAGGCCCGGGCCCGGAAGGTGTCCGCCGGAGCCAACTGTCGCATTCGCGCCTATCGACCGGCCTGACGGCCTGCTTTACACCTGACCGTCCAGCGTGAGTCCGGCCGCGAGCGTCGCGCCCAGATCCCGGCAGGCATCGAGGTCGGAGCGGGTGGGTGCGCCGAGCACCCGCACCGGCTTGGCGGCGAGCCGCCAGCGCAGGCCGGTGGTGATCGTCTCGATGGCCCGCTCGGCCCCCGCGGTGTCGTCGTTGCCGTGCAGGTACACGCCGTACGGCCGACCGACGGTCTCGTCGAGGCACGGGTAGTAGATCTGGTCGAAGAAGTGCTTCAACGCGCCGGAGATGTACCCGAGGTTGGCCGGCGTGCCCAGCAGGTACGCGTCGGCCTCGAGCACGTCGACCGGGTTGGCGCTCAGCGCGGCGCGCACCGTGACGTCGACGCCTTCGATCGCGTCGTCGCCGGCTCCGGACCTGGCGGCTTCGAGCATCGAGTGCACGTGTGGCGACGGCGTGTGATGGACGATGAGCAGCCTCGGCATCGCCGCAGACTTATGGATCGCAGTCGCCGTGTCCAGCACGGGATCGGGCCCGCGCGTACCTGCGTACCATTCCCGCAGCGACGGACGTACCGACGGACGGGGGATCCGTGCAGACGCGTGTAACCGAGCAGCTGGGCGTGACGAGCAACGGATGATCGAGCTCACGGACGCCCACTGGCTGGACGACGATGCCCCACACTGCCGCTGACGCCGCCGCGGTCCGACGGCTCATCGGCGTGTACAACGCCGAGGGGACGCTTCGCGGTGAGCTCTCGTACTTCGTCGGCGCCCGGCTCGGCCGGGCTCACTGCGCGTTGTGCGACATCACCCACGGTCTGGCTCGGGAACGAGCTGACTGGAAGCGGCTGCGCGACGACCTGCCGGTGCCGTTCGACACGTTCCACCGCGACGACCAGCCGGACGCGGTCCGTGCGGCCTCGCGCGACGTGGCGCCGGTCGTCGTGGCCGAGAGCGGCGGCGGCGCGCTCACGGTGCTGCTCGGGCCGGACGAGCTCGAAGCCTGCGGTGGGTCGACGGAGCGCTTGACCCGCGCGATCGAGGCGGCGAACGCGCAGGCGGGCCTCCACTGGCCGTGACGCGTAGAGGGCCGGGCGAGTCGTGCTGAGACGGTTGCCGCGTCTGGCGCTCGTGGCCTTGCTGGCCACGTGGCCCGCCGCCTGCTCGGGCGGCAGTGCGCAGACCGTCGCCGGCCGGACGACGACCACCACCACGCGGACTACCACGACGACAACTACCACCACCACGTCGCCAACGACCGGGCTCCCGGCGGGCCCCCCACCGTTCAGCGCGGCGATCGCCAACGTGACGGCCGCTGAACTCGGCGCGTCGTGGCACCAGGGATGTCCGGTCGCACCGGCCGACCTGCGTCGCGTGACCGTGAGCTTCATCGATTTTGACGGCGCGAGCGCCACTGGGCAACTCGTCGTGAACGCCGACGTGGTCGACGAAGTCGTGGAGGTGTTCCGACAGCTGTACGCGGCTCGGTTCCCGATCCGGAAGATGAAGCCGATCTTCACCCAAGCCGAGTTCGAGGACTTCGAGACCCGGGACGACAACTCGACCGGCTTCTCGTGCCGCGACGCGGTGGACGCGAACGCCGCGCCCCATTGGTCCAACCACGCGTACGGCCACGCGATCGACATCGACCCGATCGAGAACCCGTATCTCAACGGCGGCCGCGTGATCCCGTCCGCCGGCGCGGCCTATACCGACCGCAGCGACGTCCGGCCCGGCATGGCGGTCCGAGGCGGGGTCATCGTGGCCGCGTTCCGATCGGTCGGTTGGGGCTGGGGCGAGAGCTTCCGGGACTACCAGCACTTCTCCACGAACGGCCACTGATCAGGCGTCGGGGTCGCGCGGCTCGTCCCCTGCCCAGTGGTGGCGCAGATCCTCGAGCCACGGTGGGTAGTCGAGCGGGACATCGGGGAGGCGCTCGGCGCCGTGCTGCGCGAGCAACGCGTCGAACGCCTCGGGATCGTCGCCCCACGAGCGCGGGTCCCCCATCATCACCTCGAACATCGTCGCCCCCTCGGGCCCGGCGCGGAACGGCCCGAACGCGGCACCGAACGGCAGCTCGATGTGGGTGCCGGCGGGACAGCTCCGGTCGCCGCACGCGATCTCGCCCTCCATGACGAACAGCACATGAGGGCTGAAGTGGCCATGCCGGCGGACCATCATCCCCGGGTCGTACCTGGCGTAGACGGACAGGTACTGCGGGTCGGGGGAGAAGGCGAGCCACTTCTCCCACACCGACGACTCCGTACCGTCCGCGTTGCGTTGCCGCTTCACCTGCTGCCACGTCACGTCCGGGTCGTGGAGGTGGCGGAACACCGGCTCCCGGCCGGGGATCTTCGGGCGGCCGGGCGCGTCACTCATCGTCGTCCCCCGGTACGGAGGCGCCGGCTCCGAGACGGCGCCAGCCTCCCGCGGCCCAGTTGCCGCCGTCGACATGGATGGTCGTACCGGTCACGAAGCGCGAGAGGTCGCCGGCGAGGAACACCGCGACCGCGGCCGCCTCGTCGGCTGACCCCATGAACCCCAGCGGCGGGACCAACGCGGGGTCGTATCCGCCTCCCGCGGCGAGCATCTCGCCCCGCACGTCCCGGTCACCACCCGTCGGCATCGCGTCGGGCGCGATCGCGTTGACGCGGATGTGTCGCGGGGCGAGCTCGAGCGCGAGCGACCGGGTCAGCTGGGCCAGCGCGGCCTTCATCGCGCCGTACACCGCGAAGCCGGGCGCCGCCTGGTGGGCTTCGATCGACGTGACGTTGATGATGGATCCACCTGCATCCGGCATCGACGGGACCGCACCACGCACCAGCCGCGTCACCTGGGTGAAGTTCTCGGCGATGAGCGCGGCCTCGCCGCCGTCCGACACCTCCAGGAAGGGCGAGAAGAAGGTTCCGCCCGCGTTGTTGACCAGCACGTCGATCCGGCCGAAGTCGGAGACCACCGATTCGAGGAACCCCGACACCGCGTCCGCGTCGCGCACGTCGAGCTCGCGTGCGAGCACCGGTCGGCCCGCGGCCTGCACGGCCGTGGTCGTCGTGGTGAGACCGTCGCCGTCCCGGTCGCAGATCGCGACCGTCGCACCGAACTCGGCGAACAATCCCGCGGTCGCCCGGCCGAGACCTCCCGCCGCGCCTGTGACGATGGCCACGCGATCGGTGAGCAGGACCGAGTCGCGACCGTGCGCACTCGTCGTAACGCTTTGCGGCTGTGCACTCACGGTTCGGGAGTCTCGCAGATCGAGCGATTGCCGGATCCGCCCGTCGAAGCACCACGAGCTGTCCAACAACGCCGGCATGCCGCGTACCTCGCGGGGCGTCACTTGCCGCATGCATCCGTGGCTGCCACGCTCTGGTGGCGGCACGGAAGGGGCTCCATGACCCGAAGGCACCTGCTCGCCCTGCTCCTCATCTCTGGCTACGTCGTGGCGCTCGTCCCGGTGCTGTGGGCTCGATACGACATCTCGCGCATCCC
The DNA here is from genome assembly GCA_038252255.1 of Acidimicrobiia bacterium. Lineage (GTDB taxonomy): Bacteria > Actinomycetota > Acidimicrobiia > IMCC26256 > JAENVU01 > Chersky-806. The sequence continues at coordinate 49,957 of JBBSAM010000015.1, forward strand.
GCGGAGCATCTGGCGCTACACCGCGCCGCATCCGCGCCAGGTGTGGCGAGGAGGCCTGCTCGTCGCCTACCTCTGCGGCGGCTGGCCCGGGCTGCTCGTCGCCGTCCTGTGGCGCTTCAGCGGTGACCGCGTCGCGCTGCGTGAGGAATGGGCCCATCTGCACGGCCGCAACGTCCAACCGCGCCGCGCCACGGGCGACACGGCAGCGGCGCCGGCGGCCGCGATCGGGGAGCCCGAGATCGTGCTCGCGGACTACGAAGACGCGCAGCCTGAAGACGACCCGATCGAGAGCGCGACGCGACGCGGCTCGACACACGAGGACGCGCCACCGACATCCGGGTAGCGCGAGTCCGCGTCGGTGTCACCCGGCGTCGTACTGTGCGGCCGTGCGCCGCATCCTCTGCTCAGAGTACGGGCCACCGGCAACGCTCTCGATCGTGGAAGAGCCGGACCCTGTCCCCGGTCCGGGTCAGGTGGTCGTCGCGGTCGCGGCGGCCGGCGTGAACTATGTCGACGTGCTCCTGGTCGCCGGCACGTATCAGATCAAGATCCCACCGCCGTTCACTCCCGGCACTGAGCTCTCGGGGACCGTGGTGGCGCTCGGTGACGGGGTCGAAGGCTGGACGGTGGGCGATCGGGTGCTCGCCACGACGTTCGGCGCGTTCGCGTCCCACGTGTCGGTGCCGGCCGCGACGCTCGCTCGGGTCCCCGACGAGCTCGATCTCGATCGGGCCGCGGCGCTCGTGCAGAGCTACACGACGATGTGGTTCTCACTCACGCGGCGCACGACGATCACCCCGGGGGAGACCGTGCTCGTGCTCGGCGCCGGCGGTGGGATCGGCCTTGCGGCGATCGACGTCGCGACCGCGCTCGGCGCCAGAGTCATCGCGGCCGCTTCGAGCGCGGAGAAGCTGGACGCGGCGCTTGCCGCGGGGGCGAGTGAGGTCATCAACTACACCACCGAGGATCTCAAGGTGCAGGCGAAGGCGCTCTCCGGTGGCGGGGTCGATGTCGTGGTCGATCCGGTCGGTGGTGAGCTGGCCGAGCCGGCGTTGCGGGCGACGGGCTGGAACGGCCGGTTCCTCGTGCTCGGGTTTGCCGGCGGCGCGATCCCGAAGCTGCCCGCGAACCTCGTGCTCCTGAACAACCGCACGGTGATCGGTGTCGACTGGGGTGCGTGGACCAGCCGGGAGCCGGGCGGTCAGCAGGCGGTGCTCGACGAGGTGCTCGCGGCGGTGGCCGAGGGCCGGCTCACGCCGCCCGCTCCGCACCGGGTCCCGCTCGACGAGTGCGCGCTGGTGCTGCAGGCGGCGCTGGATCGCCGGCTCGTCGGCAAGACCGTGCTGAACCCGTAACAGGGCGCCCGGCGGCCGGCACGGTGTCCGATTCGTTCAAGACGGTGGGGGACCGGCTGGGTACGCTCCCCGCATGACTCCTCGCTTCGAGGTCATCGGGATCGTCGTCGCCGACATGGCCCGGTCGCTCGCCTTCTACCGGCGGTTGGGGCTCGGGCTCCCGGCCGACGCCGACACCCAGCCGCACGTCGAGGCCTCGCTCCCGGGCGGGATCAGCCTGGCGTTCGACACCGCCGACACGATCCGCTCCTTCGACCCCGGATGGACTCCGTCGACGGGTGGCCGCGGCGTCGCGCTCGCGTTCGCGTGTGACAGCCCGGCCGAGGTGAACTCCCTCTACGCGGACCTGGTCGGCGCGGGATACGAGGGTCATCTCGAGCCCTGGGACGCGTTCTGGGGCCAGCGCTACGCGGCCGTCCTGGACCCCGACGGGTACACGGTGGACCTCTTCGCGCCGCTGCCGGCCAGCTGAGCGCCGTCAACGGCGCGCCCGCGGACCCTTTCACCGCGCGAGCGAGTGACCGCGCCGTGGCCAGGGCGCGGCCCCAGGGTCCGGGAGCCAGATCGCCGATCCGTCGCAGGTGCGGGCGGTGTGGGCGATGCGCCGCGCCGTGCGGTCGCGCTTCTGGCCGGCGGTGACGGCGGCCCCGAGCGCGTCGATGCCGTCGTGGGACCACATCTCGATCGCCGGCGGGAGCTCGACGTACGCGTCGAGCAGTGCGATCCGGGCGCGGAGCCCGGCGCGGGTGCTCTTCGACGCCACCCGCGTTCCCGCGAGCGTCCGGAACACCCCGGCGGGGTAGACCTCGAGCGGCTCGTGCCCGGCCTTGCGCAACGCCGACCACAGTGCGAAGCCCACCTGCATCCATCCCGGCACCCTGGTCTCGTCCGACGGCGTCACCCAGGGCACCCAGATCTTCGCCTGCTGGCCCAGTGCGATCTCGCCGCAGCGCGCCGTGCGGAACTTGCCCGAGATCGTCCCGTCGTCGCGATGCGGCGCGAGGCTCAGCTCGGCCGGCGCGTCGATCGCGATCTCGGCCGCGCCGTCGGCCAGCGCGACGACGGACTCGACATCCGTAGCGTCGAAGGTCCGGGCGTCGCCGACGATCGCTCGTTCTCGTGCCGGTCCACGCAGCAGCACGACGTGGATCGTCGAAGCACCGAGATCGATACCGAGAATGTGGTCGCGCATCGCTCCAGTCTGCCGAGATCTACCGTAGGCCCGTGGGTGCAGTCGTCGGCATCGTGCTGGGTGCGGGTACGTCGGCTCGCCTCGGGCGACCGAAGCAGACGCTGCCGTTCGGCCCCGCCACGCTCCTGGCGCATGTCGTGGCCGATGTCGAGGCGTCCCGGCTCGATCGGGTCGTTCTCGTGCTCGGGGGCAGCGCCGCCGACGCCGCCGCCGCGCTGCCGAGCGGGCGCACCGAGGTCGTCGGCAACGCCGCGTACAGCACGGGCTGTGCGTCGTCGCTGCTGGCCGGGCTCGACGCGGCGGGCGACTGCGATGCGGTCATGCTGCTGCTCGGCGACATGCCCGGGGTCACCGCGTCGGTCATCGACCCGGTGCTGGAGCAGTGGCGCCGATCGCCGAGCTGGGCAGCCGTCAGCGAGTACTCCGACGGCATCGGCCACCCGTTCCTGTTCTCGGACGACTCGTTCGCGACGTTGCGCGGCCTGCACGGCGACAAGGCGGTGTGGAAGGTCATCGACCGCGAGCCGGCCGAACGAGTCGCCCGGATCCCGGTCGCGCAGCCGCGCCCGGCTGACATCGACACCTGGGCCGACTACGTCGCGGTCTGCGACGGGTTCGGATTCGTGCCGGCCCCGCGGGAGACATAGGCCCGGCGCCGGTGTACGTTCGGGCGGAGCCCGCGCGGGGGTGCGGGCCAGTGAGGTGGTGGCATGTTCCCTTCCCGATTCGACTATGTCGCGGCGACCTCGGTGGAGGAGGCGCTCGCGGCGAAGGCGACCGGTGACGAGACCCGGATTCTCGCCGGTGGTCAGAGCCTCCTCCCGATGATGAAGATCCGCCTGGCGAACCCGTCCAAGCTGGTCGACATCAACCGGATACCCGGGCTCGACACGCTGGAGCGGGTCACCGGGCATCTGCGGGTCGGGGCGCTGGTCCGCCACGCCGATCTCGTCGCGTCGGATCTCACCTTCGGAGCCATGACGTCGGCGGCGCCGTGGATCTCGGATCCGCTCGTGCGCAACCGGGGGACGCTGTGCGGCTCGGTGGCCCACTGCGACCCCGAAGGTGATTGGAACTCGGTGCTGCTCGCCACCGGCGCCGACGTCGTGGCCCGGGGACCGGCGGGAGAGCGGACGATCCCGATCCGCGAGTTCGTGGTCGACTTCTTCACGAGCTCGCTGCGGGACGACGAGATGGTCACCGAGGTGCGCGTCCCGGTACCGGCCCGCCCGTCCGGTGGCGCGTACCTCAAGCTGGAACGAAAGATCGGTGATTACGCGAGCGTGGCCGTGGCCGCGCACCTGGAGCTCGCCGACGACGGGTCGATCGCGGCCGCGGGTCTGGCGCTGACCTCGGTTGCGCCCGTCAACCTGAAGGTCGACGCGGCCGAGGCCGCGATGATCGGGCAGCAGCCGAGCGCAGCGCTGTTCGCCGAGGCGGGCGAGCTCGCCGCGGCCGCGTCTCAGCCGCACGACGACGTGCGCGGCTCGGCGGAATGGAAACGGCAGGTGGTCCGCACGTTCACCCGCCGCGCACTCGCAACCGCGGCAGAGCAGGCGCAGTCGAACTGAGGGAACGCTCAGGAACGGGGGGAACCGTGGAAGTCACCGTCACCGTCAACGGCTCGGAGCAGGCGCACGACGTCGAGCCGCGTGTCCTGCTCGTGGACTTCATCCGTACGCGGGCGGGCCTCACCGGTACCCACATCGGCTGCGACACCAGCAACTGCGGCGCGTGCACCGTGCTGCTCGACGGCACGCCGGTCAAGTCGTGCACGGTCCTCGCGGTCCAGGCCGACGGGTGCGCGGTGACGACGGTCGAGGGGCTCAAGTCGAACGGCACCCTGCGCCCGATCCAGGCCGCGTTCAAAGAGAATCACGGGTTGCAGTGCGGGTTCTGCACTCCCGGGATGATGCTCGTCGGCTCCGCGCTCATCGAGACCAACCCGGAACCATCCGACGACGACGTGCGCTGGGCCATCTCGGGGAACCTGTGCCGGTGCACGGGCTACATGAACATCGTCACGGCCATCCAGGCCGCCGCCGCGTCAACCGCCGACGCGTGAGGAGAAGCGCATGACCAAGGTCGACGACACCACGCACATGACGACCACCGCCGAGGTCGGCGGCATCGGCCACCGCGTGCGCCGCCACGAGGACGCGCGCTTCATCGAGGGCCAGGGCAACTACCTGGACGACATCAAGCTGCCCGGGATGTTGCACATGGCGATCTTGCGCTCGCCGGTCGCGCACGCCCGCATCACGAGCATCGACACCTCGGAGGCGGCCGCGCTCGAAGGTGTCATCGCGGTGGTCACCGGCGAGTTGATGGACCAGCACGGCCTGGCGTGGATGCCCACGCTCTCGGGCGACACCCAGGCGGTGCTCGCGACCGACAAGGTCCGCTACCAGGGCCAAGAGGTCGCGGCGGTAGTGGCGACCGATCCCGCGATCGCGGTCGACGCGTTGGAGCTCATCGTCGTCGAGTACGACGAGCTGCCCGCGATCACCTCGCCCCAACAGGCGCTCGAGCCCGGCGCGGTCCTGATCCGTGACGAGAAGGAAGGTCAGACCGACAACCGCGTCTACGACTGGGAAGCCGGGGACAAGGCGGCAACGGACGCGGCGTTCGCGCGGGCCGACCGCGTCGTCGAGCTGTCGACGTTCTACCCACGCTCGCACCCCTCCCCGCTCGAGACCTGTGGTGCGATCGCGGACGTCAACTCCGTCACCGGCCAGGCCACGATCTACCTCACCTCGCAAGCACCGCACGCGCACCGCACGCTGTTCGCGATGGTCGCCGGGCTGCCGGAGCAGGACATCCGGATCATCAGCCCGGACCTCGGCGGTGGGTTCGGCAACAAGGTGCCGATCTACCCCGGGTACGTGGTGGCCACCGCGGCGTCGCTCCTCATCGGCCGACCGGTCAAGTGGATCGAGACCCGCAGCGAGAACCTCATCTCCACCGGGTTCGCCCGCGACTACTACATGAAGGGCCAGCTGGCGCTCACGAACGACGGCAAGATCCTGGCGTTGCGGGTCGAGATGCTCTCCGACCAGGGCGCGTTCTACGCCGACGCGCAACCGACGAAGTTCAAGGCCGGGCTCTTCCACGTCGTCACCGGCAGCTACGACTATCCCGCGGCCCACATCGTGTGCTCCGGCGCGTACACGAACAAGGCGCCGGGCGGCGTCGCCTACCGCTGCTCGTTCCGGATCACCGAGGCGTCGTTCCTCATCGAGCGGCTGGTGCAGAACGCGGCGTACGAGCTGGGCATCGATCCGGCCGAGATGCGGTTCAAGAACTTCATCCAGCCGGAGCAGTTCCCGTATCACTCGCCGACCGGGTTCGTGTACGACTCCGGCGATTACCCGACGTCGTTGCGCAAGGCGCTCGACGAGGTCGGCTACGCGCAGCTGCGGGAAGAGCAGGCGGCTGCGCGCGCCGACGGCCGCTTGATCGGGATCGGGATCGCGCACTTCACCGAGGCCGTGGGCGCGGGCCCATCACATACCTATGACATCGCCGGGTTGAAGATGTTCGACTCCGCCGAGCTGCGCGTGCACCCGACGGGCAAGGCGATCCTCAAGCTCGGCGTGAAGTCGCAGGGCCAGGGCCACGAGACGACGTTCGCCCAGATCGTCGCCGAGGAGCTCGGCATCCCGGTCACGGACGTGAAGGTGATGGAAGGTGACACCGACAACACGCCGTACGGGTTGGGGACCTACGCGTCGCGTTCGACGCCGGTCGCCGGCGCGGCCACCGCGATGGTCTCCCGGAAGCTGGCCGAGAAGGCGAAGATCATCGCCGCGCACCTGCTCGAAGCGTCGTCGGACGACATCGAGCTGAAGGCGGGCGAGTTCTTCGTGCGCGGCACGCCGTCGCACTCGGTCACGATCCAGGACGTCTCGCTCGCGGCATACACGAACATGCCCGAAGGCCTGGAGCACGGATTGGAAGGGGTGCACTACTACGACCCGCCGAACCTCACCTACCCGTACGGCAGCTACATCGTGGTGGTGGAGGTGGACGCGGAGACGGGCGTGTGGAAGGTGCGGCGGATGGTCGCGCTCGACGACTGCGGTGTGCGCATCAACCCGATGATCGTCGAAGGTCAGATCCACGGCGGGCTGACCGAGGGGTTCGCGATGTCGTCGATGCAGTGGATCACGTTCGACGACGACGGTAACTGCATCGGCTCGAACTTCATGGACTACCTGATCCCGACGGCATGGGAGACGCCGCGCTTCGAGCTGCTCGAGACGTGCGTCCCTTCGCCCCATCACCCGATCGGGGCGAAGGGAGTCGGTGAGTCGGCGACGGTCGGTTCGCCCGCCGCGTACGTGAACGCGGTGATCGACGCGCTCGCGCATCTCGGCGTCCGTAACATCGACATGCCGCTGCTCCCCGATCGCGTGTGGTCCGCAATCCAGACCGCGCAGGGTTAGTCCCTCGTGGACGTCGGGATCCTGGCTCTCGCAGTAGAGCTGGCCGACGCCCGCGAGCCCTTCGCACTCGCCACCGTGGTGTGGCGCCGGGCGCCGTCGTCCGGCCACGTCGGATCGAAGGCCGTGATCCGCCGCGATGGGACCGTCGAAGGCTGGCTGGGCGGCGCGTGCGCGCAACCCACGGTGGTCCGGGAGGCGCAGCTGGCGATGGCCGACGCTCGCCCGCGGCTGCTGTTCCTCGGCCAACCCGACGAGCTCGACCAACGGTCGACCGAGGGCCTGGTCACCGTTCCGATGGCGTGCGAGAGCGAGGGTGCCTTGGAGGTCTACCTGGAGCCGATGCTCCCGCGGCCGCAGGTCGTGGTGATCGGACGATCGCCGGCGGTGTTCGCACTCACGTCACTGGCCCGTGCCCTCGGATGGGACGTGGCGGTGGTGGACGACGGTGGAGCACCCGACGGTCACCCGGTGCCCGATCTCGTCCGGACCTCGCTCGACCTCACCGGACTCGGCATCGGCACCGCGTCCGCGGTGGTCGTCGCGACCCAGGGTCATTACGACGACCTCGCGCTCGAAGCCGCGCTGGACACCGACGCCGGCTACATCGGTCTGGTCGCCACCGAGAAGCGCGCCACCGCGACCCTCGCGCTGCTCCGGGCAAGGGGCCTCGCGGACGAGCAGCTGCTCCGCGTCGCCGCGCCGGCCGGGCTCGACCTGGGATCGATCGACAACGCCGAGATCGCGGTCGCGGTGCTCGCGGAGCTCGTTGCCCGCCGGGCGGCGGGCGAGCTCAGTGGGCGGGTCGCCCCGAGCGGGCCGGTGACCGCACTCGACCCGGTCTGCGGCATGGCTGTCGTCGTGGCCGGCGCGAAGTACCACCTCGAGCGCGACGGGAGGAGCTACGTCTTCTGTTCGGCCGGGTGCTTCGATTCCTTCCGGGCCGCGGCGGGCTAGTGGACCGTCTGGCCGGTCAGTACGTGATGTTGCCCGCGAGGACGAATCGCACCGTGCCGGTCGTCGCGTTGGCCGATGCGAGCTTCGCCTTGGCCGCGGTGTGGCCCGTACCCGTCGCGCCGGCGAAGCGTCCGGTACCGCCGGTGACGGTGTCGCGGGTGACGTAGACCCGGCCGAGCTTGGTGCGGCGCGCGATGCCCTTGGAGGACGTCGTCACGGTGTTGCCATTCGGCCCCGTGAAGGTCGTCGTGTAGGTGACCTTCGCGCCGCTCGTCGTTCCTTCACTGTGGAATGCGACCGCACCGACCTTGGCGACCTTGACCGTGCCGTCGATCGAGAAGCTGTTGGCGCCGGAGAGGGTCAGCGTCCCCGTCCCCTTGCCCTTGAACTTCGCCGGGCCCGCCGCACCTGCCGCCGCGGTCATGGGCAGCGCCACCATGGCGCAGGCGAGTCCGGTGGCGATAAGGAATTTCCGCATCATTTCCCCCTCTTGGCCGGGGGCGTACCCCCCGATGATCTCCGGAATCTCGCCCGAGGAGATCAATGCCGAACAAAGCGTACGTGAGGATTGTGTGAGGGAGTCCGCCTGCCGCCGCCCGCCCGCCCGCCCGCACGGGCCCGGGACCGGTCAGGCGGGAAGGGACTGCGCGCTCGGCACGAAACCCGGGCAGGGGACCGCATGGTCGACCATCACCGTGCACCGGAACTTGCTCTCGGCGATCTGGCGGGCGCGGCTCTCGGCGGCACCCGGGGTCGCGGCCTCGACGAGGAGCATCGTCATGCCGTTGCCGTCGAGCCGGTCGAGGGTCTGGATGGTCACTCCGTAGGTCACGGCGCCCTCCTAGCGGGCAGGCCCTGACGCGTCGCGCTCGGTACCTTGTCTCGCATATCGATCGCCGCGGGAGCCGCCTTGAGCGGATTTCTGCCCGATCCGACCCTCGGAGGAACCTATGTCCCGCCGCTACGTCCAGTCCCTACGCCACCGGGCGGACCAGTCGGGGATGCTCCTGGCGGCGGCGAACGTCCCCCTCACGTTCCAGCGGACGCTCATGCCCCGCCCGACCGTGGACCAGGCCATCGTCACCGGCCTCTCCATCGCCTCGAACCACGCGCTCGTCGCGCTCGTGCAGGAGACCATCCAGGCCACCGCGCTGCTCACGCTCCGGCGCACCAGCATCCGGTCGGACAACGTCGCCTGGAGCCGGGCATCGCTCGCGCTCGATGCCGCGGCGATCGGGACGGGGATCGCGCTCCAGCGCGGGTTCCGCCAACGCAACCGCGAGCCGTTGGCGCGTGCGGCCTTCCGTACCGGTGGCTTCTGGCTCACCGTGACGGGAAGCGCGGGTGGGATCATCGGCGGGCTGCAGGAAGCGGTAGGGACGTTCCGGGGACGCGCGTCGAACACCGTGCCGGTCGTGGTCCCGGCGGCCGGGGTGATGGCCGCGCTGCTCCAGCTCCGGCTGCACAACGCGTCCCGCCTCGACGCGGACCTCCCACCCGACGGCGCCGTGGTCGCGCCGCTCAAGGCGTTGGGCCTCGGGGTGGGAGTGGCGCTGGGTGTCTCGACCCTGGCACTCGGCGAGCGGCTGCTGGCCGACGCGTTCGCCCGCGCCGCGGCTCGGGTGCTCCCGATCAGCGAGGAGCTCCTCCGCCCGATCGGCCACGCGGTCGCGCTCGCGGCGCTCGGCAGCGGCAGCCGGCTCCTCGTCGAGCACACCTTCGGCGGGATCGAGCACAAGGAGACCTCGGTCGAGGCGGCCTTCGACATCCCGCCGCCGAACCCGTACGTGTCGGGGAGCGTCGCCAGCCACGTGGACTTCGAGACCTGCTCGAAGCAGGGCCGCCGATACGTCTGGACGGTGACCGCCCCCGGCACCATCCGCGAGGTGCTCGGGGACGAGACGGCCCTCCCCCCGATCCGGGTCTACGTCGGGCTCGCGAGCGCGGACAGCGAAGAAGCACGCGTCGCGCTCGTGCTCGACGAGCTGGAGCGGACCGGCGCCTTCGAACGCTCGTGGCTCCTCGTCGCGTCACCGACGGGCACGGGTTACGTCAACTACGCCGCGGTCACGGCGCTCGAGATGCTGTCGCGCGGCGACTGCGCGACGGTGGCGATGCAGTACGCGGCACGCCCGTCGGTCCTGTCGCTCGACCGGGTGAAGGAGGGCCGCAAGCAGGCCAAGCTGTTGCTCGACGCGCTGGCCGCGCGGCTCGAGGCGATACCGGAGGCCGAGCGCCCGAAGTTCGTGCTCTTCGGGGAGAGCCTCGGTGCGTGGACGAGTCAGGACCCGTTCGTCGATCGCGGCACCCAAGGGCTCATGGACACCGGGATCGACCACGCGATCTGGATCGGCACGCCGCATTTCAGCAAATGGAAGGAGCAGATCCTGTACGACGGTCGGGACGACGTGGACCGCGACCTCGTCCGGGTGTTCAACGACATCGGCGAGTGGCAGGCGCTCGATCCGGAGGAGCGGGCGAAGGTCCGGTACGTGATGATCACGCACCACGACGACGGGGTCGCGGTCTTCGGGCCCGAGATCGCGATCCAGGCTCCACCGTGGCTCGGGCCCCCGGAGACGCGCCCGCCGTCCGTGCCCAAGGGGATGCGGTGGATGCCGACCACGGCGTTCTTCCAGGTGCTCGTCGACATGAAGAACTCCGCGACGGTCGTGCCCGGCAAGTTCGCCGCGAAGGGCCACGACTATCGAGCCGACCTGCTGCCGTTCTTCCACGCCGCGCTCGGCTTCGACGCGACCGAGAAGCAGCTCGACGACATCGCCGCCTATCTCGAGCACGAGGAGCTCGGGCGGAGCGAGTGGATCAAGGCGCACGGCCTCACGGGGAAGAGCCTGGCCGCGACCGTCGTCGAGCAAGCCATGCGCGACCTGCACGAGCAAGGCCTCGACCCCGACGAGCGGCTCGCGAAGATCGTCGCGGAGATCGCCGGCAGCCAGTTCGGCGCCGGTGGCGGCGCGGACATCCCGATACCCGGCGCCGCGCCCGGTCTGGCGGACGGGGACGCGTGACAGACTGTTCGCACGCTCGGTGATCGATCGCCCGAGCTCGAGGAGGCCGCAATGGTGTCGACCGTCGAGACCCCGGAAGCGTTCGCGTTCTCGGGGTGCACCACCGTCGAAGAAGAGCGCCGGCACCGGAAGCAGCGCCTCGCCGCCGCGTTCCGCGTCTTCTCCAAGCACGGGTTCGACGAAGGGGTGGCCGGCCACATCACCGCCCGGGACCCGGAGCAGACCGACTGCTTCTGGGTCAACCCGTTCGGCATGGACTTCGGGCGCATCCGGGTGAAGGACCTGCTCCTCGTCGATCCCGACGGCCAGGTGGTCGCCGGGGTCGGTACGGTCAACCGGGCCGCGTACGCGATCCACTCCGCGGTGCACCGGGCCCGTCCGGACGTGATCGCGGCGGCGCACTCCCACTCGCTCTACGGCAAGGCCTTCTCCACGCTCGGGCGCACGCTGGATCCGATCACCCAGGACCACTGCGACTTCTACCAGGACCATGCCCTGTACGACGGCTTCCGCGGCGTGGTCCTGGACCGCGAGGAAGGCGACAACATCGGGGCCGCACTCGGCGCGACGAAGGCGGTCGTGCTCCGCAACCACGGTCTGCTCACGGTCGGGCACTCGGTCGACGAAGCGGCGTGGTGGTTCGTCCGGATGGAGCGCTGCTGCCACGTGACCTTGCTGGCCGAAGCCGCGGGCACACCGGTCGTGATCGACGACGACGCGGCCCGGCAGGTCTTCCGGCAGTCCGGCTCGCACGGGGCCGGCTGGTTGCAGTTCCAGAACCTCTACCAGCGAGTGGTCGAGGACGAGCCCGACCTGCTCGACGAGTGAAGCGAGGCTGAACGATGTCGGACACCACCACGACTCCCACCACTTCCTTCCCGAGCATGGACGTCTCCACGCGCGAGCAGTGGGATCGCATCGCGCACGAGTCCATCGAGGACTGGTCCAATGTCCCCGACCGCATGCTCGGGATGCTCCGGGCGCTCTCCTCGATCACGAACGGCTTCGCGGTAGACCAGCTGACGCACGTGTGCCAGACCGCGGCGCGGGCCGAACGGGCCGGTGCGGATCCCGAGATCGTGGCGGCCGCGCTCTGCCACGACATCGCCAAGGCGGTCTCGGAGCCGAACCACCCGGCGGTGGCGGCGGCGCTGCTGAAGCCGTACGTCCGCCCGGAGGTCGCCTGGATGGTGGAGGTGCACCAGGACTTCCAGGGTCGCCACTACTACGGCTTCATCGGCAAGGACCCCGAAGCCCGCCGCCGGTACGAGGGGCACCCGGCCTACGAGCTGGCCGAACGCTTCGCCGACGAATGGGACCAGACGTCGTTCGACCCGGACTACGACACCCCGCCACTCGAGCACTTCGAGCCGCTCGTCCGCGAGATCTTCCGCGCGCCACGCCGCGCCTGAGGCACCCCGCTCGATCACCGGCCTCGGACGCGCGTCGCGAGGTAGGCGCTGCCGTTGAGCGCGGCATGCGCCATCACCGGGGCGACGATGCTGGCGGAGCGCAAGCGCAACCAGCCGAACCCGATGCCGCCGATCGTGGTGGCGACCACGTCACCGAGCACGACGACGGGTGTGGGTGAGAGCTGATGACCGACGACGCCGGCCGTCGCCCGTTGCCGTTCCGGGTGCAGTGCCGAGCCGATGTGCCACAACCCGAACGCGAGCGCGCTCACCAGCAACGCACGGCGGCGGCTCTCGTCCCGCACACCGAGACCGAGGATCACGCCGCGGAAGGCGAGCTCCTCGGCGAGCGCGGTGGCGATCGGGATCCGGAACAGGAGCTGGGTTGCTGCCTGCGCCGTCGATGCGTCCGATACCCGCGCGTCCGTGAACGCGGTCCCTGAGCGGTCGAGCGCGCGAGCGGTGGCAGTCACGACGACGATCGCGCCCGCTGCCGCGGCACCCAGCTTGAGCCCCGCAGGGAGGTCGCGGCGGTCACAGCCGAGGTCCCGCCACTCCGCCCCGTCACGCCGGGCGAGCGCGGCCAGACCGATCGCCGCGCCGACGCCCGCCGTCGAACGGACCCGCTCGGGGAGCACGCGGTGAGCGAACGCGCCCCAGGCCAGCGTGAGCGCGGCCGCGCCGAGATCGAGCGGGACGCCGCGCCGGGTCATCGACCGTCGACGCTACTCATCTCTCCGAAGATCTTCCCCGGCCGAGCAATCGACCGCTACAACTGGGCGGCCGAGGGCGGTCTAGGGAGTCGCGATCGGTGGGGCCGGCAGCTCGGGGCGCGGGCCGGTGCCGCGCAGGAGCACCCAGTCACGGGCCTGCGCCCCTCGGAGCATCCCGGTGATGTCGCGCGCCGGCCCCGGCGTGGCGAGCAGGTATCCCTGCACCAGGTCGCAGCCCAGCGTCCGGACGGCCTCGAGCTGCACGTGGCTCTCGACGCCTTCGACGACCGTTCGGAGGCCGAGGCTGTGCCCGAGCTCGAGCATGGCGTGCAGCAAGGTCGCGCTCGTCGTGTCGAGCTCGAGGTCACCCACGAAGCTCTTGTCGATCTTCAGGACGTCGAGTGGGAAGCGCCGCAGGTACTGGAGCGCCGAGTAGCCGGTGCCGAAGTCGTCGAGCGCGACGCGCACGCCGAGCTCCCGGAGCTGCTGCAGCACGTTCAGCACATGTTCCGGATCTTCCATCACCGAGCCCTCCGTGACCTCGAGCACGATGCGGCTCGGATCGACGCTCGACTCACCCAGGGCCTGCGTGACGTCGGCCAGGAGGTCCGGGCTGTCGAACTGCTGCACGGCGACGTTCACCGCGATGTACCAATCGGGTGCGTCGGGGAAGGTGGCATCCCAGGCCGCGAGCTGCGTGCACGCGGCGCGCAGGACGACGAGCCCGAGCGCGTGGATCACGCCCAGCTCCTCGGCGAGCGGGATGAAGCGATCGGGCAGGATCACGCCGCGCGTGCTGTGGTTCCAGCGGGCCAGCGCTTCGAAGCCCGCGACCCGACCGCTCGGCAGGTCCACGATCGGCTGGTAGTAGATCAGCAGCTCTTCGCGATCGATGGCTTCGCGCAGCTCGCGCTGAAGCTCGAAGCGGTCTCGGGCGTCGCGTTGCATGGTCCAGCTGAAGACCCGGAACTGGTTCTTGCCGTGCTCCTTGGCGTCGTAGAGCGCCATGTCGGCCTCGCGCAGCAGCTGGCTGGTGGTCGACCGCGCCGCGACGGGCGCCAGACCGATGCTCGTCCCGATCCTCATCTCGGCGCCGCCCACCGCGAACGGCGGTTGCAGCGCGTCGAGGATGCGGCGGGCGGACCGATGCGCGTCGTCGAGACCGTCGAGGCCGTTGAGGAGGACGCCGAACTCGTCGCCGCCGAGCCGGGCGACGGTGTCCTCGGACCGCACGGTCGCCCGCAGCCGCCGCGCCACCGCCACGAGCAGCTCGTCGCCGGCCCCGTGACCGAGGGTGTCGTTGATCGTCTTGAAGTCGTCGAGGTCGAGGAACAGGACCGCGAGTGAACGACGGCGAGCCAGCTCGAGAGCCCGGTCGATGCGGTGGTTGAACAGCGCGCGGTTGGCCAGGCCGGTGAGCGGGTCGTGCTCGGCGTCATGGCGAAAGGAGCCGAGCGTCCGCTCCAGATAGCGCACACGGATGTGGCCGCGTGCGGTGACGACGATCTGGCGGAGCAGCGCAGCGGCGATGACGGCGACGAGAGTCCACCGCCCGAGCGTCGTGACGTGATCGTCGTGGGTCAGCGCGACCCAGACTGCGATGGCCGCCGGCGCGATGGGGATGAGCTGAGTCCACAACCGCGCTTGCGTGCGGTGGTCGGGGACCAGGACCGTGCCGGCGAGCGCACCCAGGGTGATCAGGACGAAGCCGAGGGTGCACGGGATGATCCACCAGGCCGGGAGCGTGCTCGGTTGGGCCGCGACGAGCGCAGCCCCGGCGAAGGCGATGGCGAAGACACCGCCGCTGACCAGTCGGGGTGCGTGATCGTTGGCGTGGGAGACGAGTGCGAGCGATAGAGAGGCTGCGGCCGCGCCGGCGAGGATCAACGCGGTGTCGTCGTTCCAACCCGGGTTCGAGTGGGGCCGCATCTTCCAGAGCAGCCAGAGCAGCGCGACGAGCACCGCACTCATGTCGACCAGCACCACGGCGAGATCGGAGCGACGTGACGGTCGGGCGAACCGGAAGGCACCGGCCCCGAGGAGCGCCATGGCAACGACCGGTCCCCACCCGGCCGCGGCCGAGAGCGCCTGAGGATCGGTGGCCTGCGGCACCACGATCGTGACCAGGAGCGCGACTCCCCAGGTGATCGCGCCGACGGCCAGGATCGCGCCGCGGCGCGATCGCCAGGTCAGCGCGCAGATGGCCGCGATCAGGGCTTCCATCACCGCCAAGGTCACGGTGTACGTCGGGTCGGACGACACGGTCACGGCGATCGCCCCGAAACCGGCCGCGACTGCCACCCCGGCCGCGAGGAGCCGCGACGGTGCATCGGGAGCCCAACGCCCTGCCATACGCCTGTTCTCGGCCGGTACCGGGGGTAACGAAAGGGGAATCGCGTCCCGACCGGCCGCCGCGGGTGATTGCGGCGGCCCGATTGGGAGCAACTGCCGGGCTCAGTCCCGGCCGGTCTCGTCCTCGAGCCCGAACCGCTCGGCGTAGGAGCGCAACGCCCGGCGGCGGTCGTCGGCGTCGATGCCGAAATCCGCGAGGTCGTAGATGACGGTCCCGAACTTGCCGCGCGGGTTGGCGGCGAGGAACGCCTCCATCCCGGACCGGGCCGCCGCGGTCATCGGCTGGCCCGCGACCTCGTAGATCCGCTCGACCATCGCGAAGTCGTCGGCCATGAACTCGTGGAAGCGCACGTCGACCGCCTGGCCCTCCGGGATCAGATCGCGGTCGCGCTCGCACGCGCGCAGCAGATCCTCCACCCGCTGGGACCAGTAGCGGCCGTACTCGATCGGGTCGGGATGCTCGATGCTCATGCGGGCGGCATACGTGAGCATCGTGACCACGGAAGCCGTGACCGAGACCGGGTCGCGGTGAGTCACCGCGAACGTGGCGTCCGGGAAGACGCGCAGCAGCGCAGGGATCTGCTCGCAGTGCTGGGGGGACTTCAAGACCCAACGCTCGCCCCCTCGCAACCAGGTCAGGACCTGAAGAACCGTCTTGAGGTACTCGTAGTGCGGCGTCTGGTCGTGGCTGCGGTAGTAGTCGTGCCACGTCGGCATCAGTGCCATGGTCTCGAACAGCATCGACGAGAAGTCGATCGCGAGGAGCTGGATCTCCTCGTGCGAGTGGTCCGCCGTCATCGCGTGCATCCGCTCGAACAGCGGCATCGCGGCATCGATCATGTCGACCGCCACCTGCGCGCTCGCCACGCGGGGGTCGGGCTCACCCGGCGCTGGTTGCTGCGAACGTGCGAGCACCGGTTCCAGCGCCTCCCAGTACGGCAGCGCGCGCACCGCGGGATCGGCCGAGATCAGGTTGTGCAGGTGCGTCGTCCCGGTGCGGGGCAGCCCGACGATCACGATCGGCGCGGTGATCGGGAGGTCACGGATCTCGGGATGGCGGTCGAGCAGGTCCTGGATCAGGAGCCGGCTGCGCAGCAGGCCGAGCACGACCGTGTAGTCACTGACGACGCCGAAGGGTGAGAGCCCTGCTTCTTCGCGCAATCCGGTGAGCAGGACGTCGAGGCGTTCGCGAAAGCCCGGATCGTCCAAGCCGCGGCTCAGCCCGGTCTCGGCCCGGGCCTGCTCCAGCATCGGTTCGGCGATGAGCTGCAGCTCGGCCGCCATGGGTACGACCGCGTCCTGGATCGCCTGGACGTCGGGTGAGAAGCGCGGGTTCTCGTAGTCGTCGATGCGCACCGGCGCCGGTCGTGCGGTGGTCATCCCGTGCCCCCTATCGTTCGCCGCCATGAGTGAAGCGCAAGACCAGGCGCAAACCTACGGGGTCGAGACCGCGGCGGCGGTCCGCGACCTCCTCACGTTGATGAGCTCGTTCGAGGAGCGCTTCAGTCAGGGTGATCCCGCGGTGGTCGACGAGCAGTCGGTGCTCGAGGCGTATCGCTGGATCTTCACGATCGTCCAGGTCGGCATGCAGGCGCATCTCTGGGCCGATGCGCAACGGCCGCACTTCGTCGACATCGTGGGTCGCTACCAGAAGTGGGGTGGTGACAACTCCGACGCGTTCTACCAGTACGCGCCGATCGACCCGACGAAGACGTACCGGGTCCGGGCCCGTCGCGCCGACGCGGTCTACTACTCCCTCACGGTGTACGGCGGGCCGAACGACGGTCGGTACTCGGAGCGCATCGTCGGGTCGGTCAGTGATCGCGAGATCGACGACGGGCCCGGCGGGGACATCGAGATCGTCCTCTCTCCGCGCGAGCACCCGCAGCCGTGGATCCGGCTCGAGCCGGATGCGGTCTGTGCGATCACCCGGGACTATCTCGTCGAACCGGCCACGAGCCGGCGGATGGAGTGGGAGATCGAGTGTCTCGACGGCGACTCCGATCCGCTCCTCACCGACGAGGGGCTCGCGGCGAAGTTCCGCGCCGTGTGCACCTGGATCGAGGACCAGGCGAAGATCACGCCGCTGGCCCTGGACGAGCCGAACGTCGTCGAGGAGCCGTACCCGGTCCCGACGGCCACGTTCGGCTGGGCCGCAGGAGACGCGGCGTACGCGATCGGGGCGTACGAGCTGGCCGACGACGAGGCGCTCGTGATCCGCGGACGCTCACCCGAGTGTGCGTTCTGGAACCTGTGCCTCTGGAACCCGTTCCTGCACACCTACAACTCGGACTACGAGCGGGTGACGATCAACGGCGGCCAGGTGAGCTACGAGGACGACGGCTCGTGGACGATCGTCGTCGCCGAGCGTGATCCGGGCCACCCGAACTGGGTGCACACGCAGGGCCATCCGCGCGGGCGGCTGTGGTTCCGCTGGTTCTATCCGGACGCCACCCCGGAACGCCCGACGCTGGAAGTCGTCCCGAACCCGTAAGGTCCCTAGACGCTGGCGGTGCGGCGGCTGCGGCGTACGAGCACGGTGCCGGCGAGTGCCGCACCGACGCCGATGACCGCGAGGCCGGCCACGTCGCCACCGGTGAAGGGCAGCGTGCTGGCGGTCTGCGTCTTCGCCGCGACGTTCGAGCCATTGTTCGGCTTGACGGAGGGTGCCAGCGGGTTGGGGTAGTCGGCGGCCATCGCAGCTCCCGCGGGAATCACGGTGGCGGCGACGACGATCGAGGCGCCTGCGATCCGGCGAAGCGTCGTGTGAGTGCTGCGGCCCATCAGTGTTCTCCCGTGGTCGAGGTGACCTCCGGAATCTATGCGCGAACGCGCGCCCGTGAGCGTCTCCGGCGGGTGACTTTTTGTGCTCCCTCGGAGACATTTGGGACAAGAGTTACGCAGTTGGTCACGGTACGTGAACCTGCGCCTGGGGTGGAGCGGTCACCACGCGCCCGTCACCGCCGTAGGACCAGAGGTCGTAGGTGCCTTCACCGGGTTCGAACCGGTCCCAACGGTCGAAACGTGACGACGCGCCTCGGTAGTGGATCGTCTGCCCGGCGGTCAGTGCCTGCACGCACGCGGTGAACGTGGCGCAATCGGTGGTGCCGTGCAGGCTCTTCGCGAATGCGCCCTTCATCTTCGCCGGGTCGTCCGACTTGGCCTGGACTGCGGCGAGGACGGTGAGGATCGCGCAGTCGTAGTAGTACGCGGAGAAGATCGGCAGCACGCCGGCGCGCCGTAACGCGTCGGCGAACGGGCTGACGATCCCTGCGGGTGACGCTGCGGGTGCGGTTCCCCGGATCCCCTGCACGAGCCCGGGGCTCGCCGGGTTCACCTGCGCGGCGAGGGCCATGCTCTGCATGCCGTCCGCCGTGTACATCGGCAGCTGGTTCGGTCCGATGCCGGCCGCGACCATCGCCTTCACGAGCCGGGCGCCGTCGTCGACGGACGCGATCGCGATCACCGAGTCCGGCGAGCGGGCCTTGACCCGCGCCGCGACCTTGGCCAGGTCCGCGGCGGCCGCGTCGTAGCGGATGGCGGGGCCGGCCGGCTTCACCCCGCCCGCCTTCAAGGCGTCGGTCAGGCCGGGTACGAAGGCATCGCCGTACGCGTCGTTGCGGATGACGAGCGCCGGCTTGCGCTTTCCCTCGGCCAGGACCATGCGGGCGAGCGCCACGGCCTGCAGGCGGTCTGGTGGCGCGGTGCGGAAGTAGTACCCACCCGAGTCGGCGGTGCTCAGCTCCGGCGCGGAGTTGGAGCCCGAGCAGTCGAGGGTGCCGGTGCGGCGCATCGTGTCGAGCAGGGCGAGCGCGGTCCCCGACGATGCCGGCCCCATGACCACATCCACGCCGTTCGTGTTCAGCAGCGTGTTGAGCGAAGCCGGCGCGATCGTCGGGTTGGACCCGCTCGCGTCGTCGGCGACCGCGAGCCCGACGGGCTTGCCGTTGAAGCCACCGGCGGCATTCACCTCGTCGACGGCGATCTGCACCGGCGCGGTGAGCGACTTCGAGATGGAGGCGAGCTCGCCGGTGAGCGGTGCGAGCTGACCGAGGATCAGCGTGCCGTCCACGTTGCTCCGGGTCTTCGCGGCCGCCTTCGCAGTGGTCGACGACGTGGAGCTCCCGCTCTGCTTGTCCCCGCCGCCGCCCCCGCACGCGCCCAGCATCAAGACGAGCGCGACGAAGCCGGCGAACGCGCGCCGGGGGGAAGGCATCCGGTCAAGGGTAATGACGCCGCCCCCGAGCGATGGCGCGCCGCGGATCTTCGAGAACGGATCTTCGAGAACGACCGCCGGAGGGCGCCGAGCGACCGCGGTCGACCGTCTGCCCTCCGGGGATCTTCGAAGAGCACTGATCTTCAAGAAAGCGACGCCTGGGTGCCGAAGAGACAAAGAGGTCGAAGCACCCGAGGGGGAAGTCTCACGTATCCGGTCCACCGCCACCGCCGAGCCGCCCTCCGGGTGCTCGTGGCAGCCGCGGCGGCCATGATCGCCGGCGCGGGCGCGGTGACCGTCGGGGCCCGGCCGGCGGGGGCGTGGACCGGTGACCCGGACGGAAGCTTCGGGAGGTGTGGGTCCGAGCGCGTCGACATCACGAAGCGCCAGACCGGCGAGGCGACGAGCGTGGTCCTCGACGGCGGGCGGTACGTGGTGGGCGGATCCGTGGGCACTCGGGCGCTCGTCACGCGCTTCACCTCAGCCGGCGCGCTCGACCGGGCGTACGGCGCCGGTGGCATGCGAGCGTTCGCGCTCGGCGACGACGCGACCGTGACGGCGCTGGCGCGACAGAGCGACGGCAAAGTCGTGGCCGCGGGCACCCGCACCGCCCACGGTTCGGTCGACTCGATGGTCGCCCGGCTGACGACACATGGCGCGCTCGACCCCGATTTCCACAGCTCCGGGCGCGTAGTGATGAACCTGGGAGGGAACGATCGGCTCACGTCGGTTCGGGTGCAGGCGAACGGGGCCGTCGTCGTGGGGGCAACCGCCGGATCCGCCGGCGCGGTCGCGCGCCTCACCCCGGCAGGCGACCCTGACCCGACGTTCAACGGTGACGGGCGCCGGACGGGACTCCCGATGACGGTCCAGGCGATGGTGCTGCAGCCGGACGGCAAGATCGTGATCGGCGGGCGGCACGGGGACGACTTCGCATTGATGCGGCTCGAGCCTGATGGCAGCACGGATGCGGGCTTCGGCGGTTCGGAGGGTGTGCGCTCGAACCTCGGCGGATACGACTACGTCACCGGGCTCGCGCTCGACGCCGACGGCAAGATCGTTGCCGTCGGTGCCGGCCACGGCGCGGCGCGTGGCAGTCACACGATCGTGCGCCGGTACAACGCCGATGGCTCGCGCGACACGGCCTTCCAGAACGTCGACCGCGCGTTCGGTCTCGACGACGAGCCGGTCGGGGTCGTCGTGCGCGGCGACGGGAAGATCGTGGTGGCCGGCAACTCGACCGTCGCGGGCGACAACGACATCCTCCTCCTTCGGCTCGAGAGCGATGGCACCCGCGACCAGAGCTTCGGCATCGGTGGCGTGTCGCTGACCGATGCCGGCGCGCGTCCGATTGCCGGCGACCTCGCGGTGCGGGCCGACGGGCGCGTGCTGGTGGTCGGGAGTCTTCACACCGGTGGCGCGCGCCAGCTCGCGCTGCTGCGATTCCAGGGAGACACCGCGACCGCGCCGCGGCCGGCTCAGGGATACGTCATCGACGGCTACGGCGCGCCGTTCGGCTTCTCCGCCGGCTGCGCGGCGAAGCCCCCG
The DNA here is from genome assembly GCA_038252255.1 of Acidimicrobiia bacterium. Lineage (GTDB taxonomy): Bacteria > Actinomycetota > Acidimicrobiia > IMCC26256 > JAENVU01 > Chersky-806. Next base: position 71,176 of record JBBSAM010000015.1, read on the forward strand.
CGGGCGACCGGCAGCCCGTACTGGTCCGGTTGGGACATCGTGCGCGGGATCGCGGTGCTGCCGGGTGGCCGCGGCCTGGTCGTCGACGGGTTCGGTGGCCTGCACCCGTTCAAGCTCGGCGACGGTTCGACGGCAGGTCTCGCGACGTCCGGCGCCCGGTTCTGGGCCGGCCAGGACATGGCTCGCGGCGTGGCCGTGGTGCCCGAGGGGACCGGTGGGTACGTGGTCGACCGGTCCGGTGGCCTGCATCCCTTCAGGATCGGGTCCGGGGCCAGACCGAAGATCCCGGCGGGCGTGCCGTCGTGGCCCGGCCGGGACTTCGCGCGCGGTGTCGCGCTCCTCCCCAACGGCGCGGGCGGCTACGTGCTCGACGCGGCCGGCGGGTTGCATCCCTTCGGCGGAGCACCGGCGGCGGGCGCGGGCGCACCGTCGTGGACGGGCCAGGACATGGCCCGGGGCGTGACGATCGCGCCGGACGGCAGCGGCGGCTGGGTCGTGGACGCGTACGGCGGGATGCACCCGTTCGGGATCGGTGCCAACGCCAAGCCACCCACGGCAGTGGGCGGTCCTGCGTGGCCGGGGTTCAAGATCGCGCGCGGTGTCGCGGCCCTGCCCTAGCGCCGCGCACCTGCTCCTGCTGCTCGCGCTCCGGCCTACAGTCCGATCGTGACGCAGACTCACGCACTCGCCGGCAACGTCCTGTACATCACCGTCGACCAGTGGCGCGGTGACTGCCTCGGGGTTGCAGGTCATCCGGTCGTGCAGACGCCGAACCTCGACCGCCTCGCCGCGGAGGGCGTGCTGTTCCGCCGGCACTTCGCGCAGGCGGCCCCGTGCGGGCCGAGTCGCGCGTCGTTGCACACCGGTCAGTACCTCATGAACCACCGTTCGGTGTTGAACGGGACGCCCCTCGACGCGCGCTTCACCAACCTCGCGCTCGAAGCGCGATCACGCGGCTACGACCCCGTGCTCTTCGGCTACACGGACGCATCACCGGATCCGCGCGTGCTCGCGGCGGATGATCCACGCCTGCTCACGTACGAAGGAGTGCTTCCCGGCTTCCGCGCCGTGCTCGATCTCAACGAGCAGCTCGAGCCGTGGGGCGCGTGGCTGCGCGAGCAGGGCTATGACGTCCCGGAGGATGTCACGCGCATGTACGACCCGGTCTCCGCGACGCTCGGCGCGCCGGTCGCCTACCGGGCCGAGCACTCCGAGGCGGCGTTCCTGACCGGCGAGGTGCTGGCCTACGTGGACGAGCAGCAGGGGGCGCCGTGGTTCGTCCACGCGGCGTACATCCGCCCCCACCCACCGTTCGTCGCGCCCGAGCCGTATGCGTCGATGTACGACCCGGAGACCGTGCCCGCCCCGGTACGAAGGGCCACGTTCGAGGAGGAGGGCGAGGCCCACCCGCTCCTGGCCGGGGTCGTCCGGATCCCGGGTCTGCATGGTCCCGACGACGACGCGGAGCTCCGCCAGCTGCGCGCGACCTACTACGGGATGATGACGGAGGTCGACGCGCAGGTGGGTCGGCTGGTCGACGGCCTGCGCGAGCGCGGCGCATGGGAGAGCACGTTCGTCGTTCTCACGTCGGACCACGGCGAGCAGCTGGGTGACCATTGGCTCACCGAGAAACTCGGTTGGTTCGACCAGAGCTACCACGTCCCGCTCATCGTGCGCGATCCGCGGCCCGAGGCGGACGTGACGCGCGGGAGCATGGTCGAAGACCTCTTCACAGAGAACGTGGACGTGATGCCGACCATCCTCGAGTGGATCGGCGTGAACCCACCGGTGCAGTGCGACGGCGTGTCGTTGCTGGACGTGTTGCACGGCGACGCGACGCCGACGTGGCGTAGCGCGGTGCATTGGGAGTGGGACTTCCGCGATCCGACCGGCCGCCTCACGCAGTCGATGTTCGGGCTCGACATCGATGAGTGCTCGCTCGCGGTCCTGCGCGACGCGCGCGGCAAGTACGTGCACTTCGCCGGGCTGCCGCCGCTCTTCTACGACCTCGAACAGGATCCCGACGAGCTCGAGAACCGCGCCGCGGATCCCGCGTACGCGTCGACGGTGCTCGCGTACGCGCAGCGCCTGCTCTCGTTGCGCATGCGCCACGCCGAGCGCACGCTCACCGGCGTGCTCGTGACGCCGATGGGCGTGATCGAGGCGCGCCGGGACGGCCGGAGGCGGGTTGTGAAAAGGGACACGTCTCGGGCGAACGCCACCCCGGCGTAGCTCGTCCGGCTCCTGAGCGCAGGCTCCCGGGCCCCTCGCCCACCCGGCGGAGAAATCCGCCCACCTGCCAGATACTGGTAAACGGTTCCCCACCGGCCGGACGGGGTCGGTACCGTCCCAGTCCTGAAAGCTGGAGTTCGCGGCTTTCGACCCCTCCCCCTTTCTCGCGCCTCTCGACGCGCGCGGGCAGAGCGGGGCGGTCCTACTGGCGGAGTTCGGGAGGCATGCATGACGGTTCATCGCGCGGGCGCGCCCGCGACCAGCTGGCGCAGCAAACCGGGGCGGACGAACGCAGGAACGCGAGTCGACCGGCGGGCCGCCCGGCGGGTGGGCCGCCAGGTCCGGGGCATCGTGGCCGCCGTCGCCCTCGGCATCACCGTGAGCGCGGCCGGGTTCGCCGCCCGGCCGATCGAGATCCCTGCCGGCTCCGCCTCCGCGTCCGGGGTCTCCACCCGCCAGGTGGACCTGAGCCGGGCCGAGACCATCGCGGCCAAGCGTGCCGCGATCGCCCGCCCGGTCGAGGGTGTCCTCTTGACCCAGGCGGCCGCCCAGGCGGAGCAGCAGCGCACCGCGGCCTCGGCGGCCGCCGCCCAGGCCGCGACCTTGGCCCGCCACACCAACGTGGACTGGGACGGCATTGCCCGCTGCGAGACCGGCGGGAACTGGCAGATGCGCGGCTCGACCTTCTCCGGTGGCCTCGGCTTCGCGAACTCGACCTGGAGCGGCTTCGGTGGTCGCCAGTTCGCGCCCAACGCCGGCATGGCGAGCCGGGAGCAGCAGATCGTCGTGGCCGAGCGCGTCTACGCGCGCTACGGCCTCTCGGGCTGGGGCTGCCGACACTACGGGTAGCGTTCGGCGCATCACCGCGCAGCCTCCCGAGCCCATTGCGAACGACCTGAGCGCCCCGGGCCACCCACCTCCGGCGGACCTGGCCATCGGCGCGTTCAGCGACGCGGCACCCTGGATCGTCGACCCCGACGCGATGGTCTGGCGGCGCGGCCTCGACGCGCTGCGGGCGCGGGTGCGGGCCGAGGCGCCGATGCTCGCGACGCCGAAGCGCGTCCCGCCGATCGGTCGCTTCGCCCGGGTGACGTCGTCGGTCGGCTTGGCGCTCGGCGTCTGGTACGTCCGCGAACGCGGCACCCCACGGTCGCGGGCAGGGATCTCGCGGCGGCTGCGGAAGTCGTTCGAGCGCCTCGGCTCCACCTACATCAAGCTCGGCCAGATCGTCTCGGGCGGCGAGGGCCTGTTCCCCGAGGAGCTCGTGTCCGAGTTCAAGCTGCTCCGGGACCAGGTGCCGGCGGAGTCGTTCGAAGACGTGCGCCGGGTCGTCGAGGAGGAGCTCGGCCGGCCGCTCGAGGTGGTGTTCTCGCACTTCGACGAGGTCCCGCTCGCGGCCGCATCGATCGCGCAGGTGCATGCGGCGACGCTCAGCACCGGGGAAGACGTGGTGGTCAAGGTCCAGCGCCCGCGCATCGCGACACTCGTGCGCCAGGACCTCGCCGCGATGGCCTGGCTCGCGCCGCGGATGGTCGGGCGCATCCCGGTCGCCGCGCTCGCCAACCCGCCCGCGCTCGTTGAGCTGTTCGCGGAGACGATCGTCGAAGAGCTGGACTTCCGGCTCGAAGCCGAGAACATGCTCGACATCGCGCTGGTGCTCACGCGCACCGGTATCCGCAACACCGTCGTGCCGCGCCCGCACCCGAAGCTCGTGACCCGGCGGGTGCTCGTGATGGAGCGCCTCTCCGGATTCAACTTCGACGATGCGGAAGGCATGCGCCGCGCCGGGATCGACACGAACGCGCTGTTGCGGTCGAGCCTCATCTCCTTCCTCGAAGGCGCGCTGCTGCACGGTGTCTTCCACGGCGACCTGCACGGCGGCAACCTGTTCGCCATGCCCGACGGCCGTACCGCGCTGCTCGACTTCGGGATCACCGGCCGGCTCAACGAGGCGAAGCGGCTCGCCTTCCTCCGGCTGCTCGTGTTCGGGACGAGCGGAGACGTGCTCAGCCAGCTCGCGGCGTTGCGCGACCTCGGCGCCTTCCCGCCCGACACGGACCTCGAAGCCGTGGTCGCGGATCTCGGGCTCGACGGCCCGGTGAAGGACCCGACCGCGATGTCCGCCGACGAGCTCGTGAGCGAGCTGCGGGAGCTGACGAAGAAGCTGCTCGGCTACGGCGCCCGGGCGCCGAAGGAGCTCATGCTCTTCGTGAAGAACATGATGTTCCTGGACGGCGCGACCGCCAACCTCGCACCCGATCTCGACATCCTCGGTGAGGTCGCGCACGTCTACACGTACTTCCAGGAGCACTACGGCCAGCAGATCGCCCTGCAGCTCGGACTGGACCCCACCGAGCGTCTCGATTTCGACATGGAAGCCGTGAAGGCGGGCTTCGGCATCGGGCCCGAGTGGGGCGACACGCTGACGTACGCGCAGGTGCGCGAGCGCCGCGAGATCATTCGCAAGCGCATGCAGAGCCACCAGAAGAAGCGGTAACGCATGCCGGAGCTCCCCGAGATGCAGGCGTTGTCCGAGCGATTGGCGGTCGCGGTCGGTGGTGCGGCGATCGAGTCGGTGGAGCCGTTGGGCTTCGCGGCGCTCAAGACCGTCATCCCGGCGCCGGAGTCCATGGTGGGACAGCGCGTCGTGGAGGTCGGGCGGCGCGCGAAGTACCTGCTCTTCGAGCTGGACAGGGGGAACCGGCTGCTGCTGCATCTCTCCCAGGCCGGCCGGCTCGACATCGAGGAGCCACCCAAGAAGACGCGCCCGAAGGGTGCCGCGGTGCGTATCCGATTCGACAACGGCCGCGCGCTCCTCTTGCGCGAGCACGGCACGGAGCGCAAGGCCGCGTGGTGGGTGCTGGCGCCGGACGACGACGGACCACTCGAGCGGCTCGGACCGGAGCCGGAGTCCGACGAGTTCGCGGAGCTGATCCTGCTCGGCAAGGACAAGCGCCGCATTCACACGATCCTGCGCGACCAGCGCACGGTTGCGGGGATCGGCCGCGGCTACGCGGACGACGCGTTGCACCGCGCCCATGTCTCGCCGTACGCGACGCTCACCTCACTCTCGGCCGAGCAACGGGTCGAGCTGCTCGACGCGATCCGCACGACGCTCGCCGACGCGCTCGAAGGGGAGCGGGAACGGACGGGCGGGTTGTCCGAACCCCGCCTCGGCGAACGATTCCGCGTCCACAACCGCGCGGGCACCCCGTGTCCGGAATGTGGAGATGGGATGCGTCGGGTGTCGTACGAGTCCTACGAGATCACGTACTGCCCGCGGTGCCAGACCGGCGGCAAGATCCTGGCCGACCGCCGGCTCTCCCGAATCGTGAAGTAGCGCGGCCCGGTGTTACGCCGACCTCGGCGGTGGCCGTCGAATCTGAGCAGCCACCGCCGGGTCCCGGCGTGGAGGTATCGACCAGCGCCGGGATTGCTTGAGCGGCGTTCCGTAGAGTTGGCGCAGTGATCCCCCGCAGCCTCTCATCGCCGGCCTTCATCCCGAGCCCGAGCGACAACATCATCCACCTGGGCCCGATACCCCTGCACATGTACGGGCTGATGCTCGCGATCGGGATCCTCGTCGCCGTCCGCGTCGCGGAGGTCCGCTGGGTGCGGCGCGGTCACGCGGCCAAGGAGCTCTCGGACGTTGTCATCTGGATCGTGATCGCGGGTGTCATCGGCGCGCGCCTTTACCACGTGATCACCGATTACCAGCTCTTCACCGACGATCCGCTCCGGGCCTTCAAGATCTGGGAAGGCGGCCTGGGAATCTGGGGTGCGGTGATCGGTGGCGCGATCGCCGCGGTGATCCTGACCCGTCGGCGTCACCTCGACCTCGGCGACATGCTCGACTCCATCGCACCCGGTCTCGTGTTCGCGCAGGCGATCGGCCGGTGGGGCAACTGGTTCAACCAGGAGCTCTTCGGCGCACCGTCGAAGCTGCCGTGGGCACTGGAGATCGATCCGTCCAACCGCCCCCACGGGTATACGCAGTTCGCGACGTTCCAGCCCACGTTTCTCTACGAATCGTTGTACTGCCTCGCGCTCGGACTCGCGCTGATCTGGATCGATCATCATTTCAAGCTCAAGAAGCTCCAGCTCTTCGCGCTGTACTGCATGGGCTACACGGCTGGCCGCTTCGTGTTCGAGGAGATGCGCATCGATCCGGCGCACACGATCGGGCCGCTCCGGCTCAACGCATGGGTGAGCATCGTGGTGTTCCTGGGCGCTCTCGCCTGGTACCTCTGGCTGAATCGTCACGGGCAACCGGTGGAACGGGTTCCAGCAGACGACGGTCCCGCGGACGTTTCTCCTTCCGGGACGCAGCCGGAGTCCGCGTAGGCTGCGCCTCGGCCGTTCGAGGCCCCCGTCGAACCGACCAGGAGAGACTGCAGTGACTGCAACTTCCCCCGCCTCCGCGCCTCCGCAATCCTCCATCGCCCGTGCCGTCAGCGTCTACAAGGTGTACGGCACCGGCGAGGCCGAGGTCCGCGCGCTGGACGGGATCAGTGTGGAGTTCGGCACCGCTCAGTTCACCGCGATCATGGGCCCGTCGGGATCGGGCAAGTCCACCCTGCTGCACTGCCTGGCCGGGCTGGATCGCGTCAGCAGCGGCCAGATCTTCCTGGGCGACATCGAGATCAGCGCGTGCAACGAGAAGCAGCTCACACTCATCCGTCGCGACCGCATCGGGTTCGTGTTCCAGGCGTACAACCTGATCCCGACGCTCAGCGCGGAGGAGAACATCACGCTGCCGATGGCGTTGGCCGGCAAGAAGCCGGAGCCCGCCTGGTTCAAGCAGATCGTGGACACCGTGCGCCTCGGCGATCGATTGAGGCACCGCCCGAACGAGCTCTCGGGCGGCCAGCAGCAGCGCGTCGCCGTAGCGCGGGCGCTCATGTCTCGCCCCGACCTGATGTTCGCCGACGAGCCCACCGGGAACCTCGACTCCAAGAGTGGCGCCGAGATCCTCACGTTCATGCGCAACGCGGTGAACGACCTCGGTCAGACGATCGTGATGGTCACCCACGACCCGATCGCGGCCGGCTACGCGGACCGGGTGGTGTTCCTCGCCGACGGCAAGATCGTCGACGAGATGCTCGAGCCAACCGCCGACCGCGTCCTGGACCGGATGAAGAGCCTGGGGGAGTAGCCCCATGGTCAAGGTAACGGTCAAGGGCATCCTCGCCCACAAGATTCGCTTCCTGCTCACGGGCTTCGCGGTCATCCTCGGTGTCGCGTTCATCTCGGGGACGCTCGTGCTCACCGCGACGATCAACAAGACCTTCGACGGCCTCTTCGCCAACATCTACGCACACACCGATGCGGCCGTGCGCGAGAAGGCGGCCTTCAAGGGCAGCTTCGGCGTGGGGCGGGGCCGCCTCGACGACGCGGTGATCCCGCTGGTGCGCAATTCTGCCGGTGTAGCTCAGGCGGACGGAACGATCACGGGCCTCGCGCAGGTGATCGACAAGAAGAACGAAGCGCTGAACAAGGGCCAGGGCGCGCCCGCCCTCGGCTTCTCGTACATCAACGACCGCGACCTCAGCTCGTTTCGTGTCTCGGAAGGAAGGGGACCGCGCGCGCCGAACGAGATCGTCATCGACAAGAACACTGCCGACAAGACGAAGTACACGATCGGCGACACCGTCCCGGTCCTCACGAAGAAGGGCCGCGGTGACTACAAGCTGGTCGGCATCGCGAAGTTCGGCGACGCCAACAGTCTCCTCGGCGCAACCGCGGTGCTGTTCACGCGCGCGACCGCGAGCCAGGTGCTCGGGGAACCGGGCAAGGTCGACATGGTGCTCGTCAAAGCCGACTCCGGGGTGTCGCAAGAACAGGTGGTCCGCACCATCAAGCGGTCCCTTGCCGGTGAGAAGAACGTCGAGGTGCTCACGGGTGCGCAGATCACCCGGGAGAGCCAGAACGACGTGAAGGATGCGCTCGGCTTCTTCAACACGTTCCTGCTGGTGTTCGGCGTCATCGCGCTGCTCGTCGGCTCGTTCATCATCTTCAACACCTTCTCGATCATCGTGGCCCAGCGCGGCCGGGAGATGGCGCTGCTCCGGGCGATCGGCGCCAAGCGCGGGCAGGTCGTCCGGTCCGTGCTGTTCGAAGCCACGCTGGTGGGTGTCGTCGCGTCCGTCATCGGGTTCGTCGCCGGAGTGGCCCTCGCCAGCCTGCTCAAGGCGCTGCTCGCGGCCTTAGGTGTCGACATCCCAGCCAGCGAGATCACGATCCCGACGAACGCGATCGTCTGGTCCTTCATCGTGGGCATGGGCGTCACGGTCATCGCGGCGGTGTTCCCGGCGATCCGAGCGTCCCGCATCCCCCCGATCGCCGCGTTGCAGCGCATCGGTTCCGATCAGTCGGCGGGTACCTGGAAGCGCATTCTCGCCGGGTGCGTCGTGACTGCGATCGGCATCCTCTTCGTGCTGTCCGGCCTCTTCGGGAACGGTTCCAACGGGCTCCAGTCGGTCGGGTTCGGCGCGTTCATCATCTTCATCGGCGTCGCGGTGCTCGGGCCGACCATCGCGCGCCCCGTCAGCGCGGTGTTGGGCTGGCCCATCCGCGGGATGAAGGGCATTACGGGTCTCCTCGCGGAGGAGAACGCGAAGCGCAACCCGAAACGCACGTCGGCCACCGCGGCGGCGTTGATGATCGGTGTCGCGCTCGTCGCGCTGATCACGGTGTTCGGGGCTTCGGCGACGGCATCGGTCAACGCGACGCTCGACAAGTCGATGAAGGCCGACTACATCATCACGACCGAAGGCTTCGGCAACGCCACGCTGCCCCGGACGCTCGAGAGCCAACTGGCCAAGACCCCGGGCGTCACGCTCGTCTCGGGAGTGCAGAGCGGCTTCGTCAAGGTCAAGGGCGACGTCACGAACGCCCTCGGCGTGAACCCCGCCGTCGTCGACTCGCTCTTCGATCTGGAGGTCTCGAAGGGCAGCCTCATGTCGCTGCAGCTCGACGGTCTCGCGGTGTCGAAGACCACCGCCGACGACAACAACCTGAAGGTCGGTCAGCACGTGCCGGTCGCGTTCGCGCAGACCGGGCGCAAGGACTTCATCGTGCAGGCGATCTACGACCAGACGGCCGTGCCGAACTACGTGATCAGCACAGCCGCGTACGAGAAGAACTTCCCAGACGTGTTCGACGCGCAGATCTACCTGAAGACCCGAGGCGGGCCGACCCCGAAGAACCGGGCGGCGATCGAGCAGACCATGAAGGCCTACCCGAGCGGCAAGGTCCAGGACCAGGAGCAGTTCAAGGCCGCGCAGGCGCAGCAGATCAACCAGCTGCTGAACCTCGTGAAGGCGCTGCTGCTGTTCGCGATCTTCATCGCCCTGTTCGGGATCGCGAACACCTTGGGGCTGTCGATCATCGAACGCACCCGTGAGCTGGGCCTGATGCGGGCGGTGGGGATGACGCGTCGCCAGGTCCGGTCGCTCGTGCGCTGGGAAGCCGTGATCATCGCCCTGCTCGGTGCGTTCCTCGGCATCGTCATCGGTGTGCTCTTCGCCTGGGCTCTGGTCCGGGCGTTGCGTGACCAGGGCATCAACCAGTTCAGCGCGGCGCCCGTCCAGCTCGTCGTCATCTTCGTCGCGGCAGCCGTGTTCGGGGTCATCGCCGCGATCTGGCCCGCCCGGAAGGCCGCGAAGCTCGACGTCCTCCAAGCCATCTCCACCGAGTAACCGTCCACAGCCCCGTTTTGGCGTCAGGTGTAAGGGTCCCAGGCGCTGACCCCGGTGGTCAGAGTGTCGACGACGAGTGCACGGAGCTCATCGGGTGGGACCGCGCTGCTCGGGTCCGGCCCGGCATCGACCAAGTGCAGGGCCGGAGCGATCGCGTCGACCCCGTCGAACGTCCAGCTCGCCGCGCCGGGCTCCCGCGCGCTCAGCGCGATGGCGAGTGGCTCGAGGTCGATCCGGCCGAGTGGGCGGCGGGTCATGTACTGGACCCAGGTCTCGTAGCGGTACTGCACCTCGTAGCGGTCGCCGCGCGTGATGAGGAGCCGGAAGCGGTCCGTGGCGTTGTTCAGCGCGGTTGGGTGCACCGCCTGCGATTCGGTGCGGGTGAAGCGGTGCACCGGTCGCGGTGCCCAGCTCTCCGGCACCGTGACGATCGCCAGGTCGAGGTGCTCGAGCTCCTCGATCTGCACCGCGCCGGCCGCGATAGCTGCTTCACTCGCCTCGAGGTGCGCATCCTCCTCGGCCCAGCGGCCCCGGAAGCGCTCGGGATGGTCGAGCAGCTCGGGCACGCGCTCGAGAACCACGGCATAGGGATCGGCGTGGTCCCAGACGTCCTCTCCGAGCGACGCGATCGTCCACGCGATCCGGGCGCTGTCGCGGTCGTGGTACGTGCCGAAGTCGCCGGCGCGCGCAACGTCGATGGCGCGATCGCGACGGGACTGCGCGCCCTCCGGGTCCACGAGCGCGTACACGCTCATGAGACCGTCCTGGTCGAAGTGGTTGTTCGAGACGGCCTGGGCCGGGACATGAAGCTCGGGATGATCGAGGTAGTGAAACGCGATCTGCGCCGAGAGGTCGTCCCGGAGGGCGGCCGGCGTCGGGCTCTTCGGCCAGTGCGAGAGCGTCATCAGCGAGTCCGGATGGGCGGAGCCATCCACGATGACGTTGGGGATGCCGTCGAGCTCGCCGTACGCCACGTACCGCAAGGGGACCCCGGCTACGCGCCGTGCTCCTTGGCCACGCGGGCGTCCTTCTCCGCGATGCTGGCCGCGAGCGTCTCCTGGAACTCCTCCATGCGGGCCCGCAGCGCGTCGTCCGAGGCAGCCAGGATCCGTACCGCGAGCAGCCCGGCGTTGCGGGCGTTGCCGACGGCCACCGTCGCGACCGGGATGCCGGCCGGCATCTGGACGATGGAGAGCAGCGAGTCGAGACCATCGAGATGCGTGAGCGGCACCGGGACGCCGATGACCGGGAGCGGGGTCATCGATGCGGTCATTCCCGGGAGCGCGGCCGCGCCACCGGCGCCGGCCACGATCACGCGGAGCCCCCGCGACGCGGCGGTGTGGGCGTACTCGTACATCGCCGGCGGTGTCCGGTGGGCCGAGATGATCCGTACCTCGTACGGCACGTCGAACTCGGCGAGCGCGTCGATCGCGCCCTGCATCACGGGCAGGTCCGAGTCACTGCCCATGATCACGCCGACGACCGGAGCACCTGCAGCCACGTCGAGACGTTAGCGTCACGTCATGCGGACTCGACTGACGGACCTGCCCGGCGTCGGGCACCGACCCCCCACCCCGCCCGCGTCTGTGCCATTAGGGTCCCCAGAGGACCCTTCTCGCACAAACGGCGGACCGGTTTCGGGGTGAGATGACGGAGCGGTTGCTGGTCATCGGTGGTGACGCAGCCGGGATGAGCGCGGCGGCGGGGGCACGCCGGCGCCGCACGGTGCACGATCTCGAGATCGTCGTGTTCGAACGCGGTGAGCACACGTCGTATGCCGCGTGTGGGGTCCCGTACTTCGTGGGCGATCTCGTCCACGAAGCCGACGATCTGGTGGCGCGGTCGCCGGAGGAGCATCGCCGGCTCGGGATCGACGTGCGCACGCGCCGCGAGGTGATCGGGATCGACCCCAAGGCCGCCACGGTGACGGTGCGCGATCTCAACGCCGCTCCGGGTTCGGGAGCCGAGACCACGGAGGCCTACGACCAGCTGGTGATCGCGACCGGGGCGACGCCGTCGCGCCCACACCTGCCCGGGCTCGACGCCGCCGGGGTGTACGGAGTCCAGACGCTCGAGGACGGCATCGTCCTGCGCGGCACCGTCGACCGCGAGTCACCGAAGCGCGCGGTGGTCGTGGGGGCCGGCTACATCGGGATCGAGATCGGCGAGGCGCTCCTCCACCGGGGTGTCGAGGTGACGATGCTGTGCGCCGAGCCGACACCCATGTCCACGTTGGACCCGGACATGGGGACGATCGTCGCCGACGCGATGCGCGGGCTCGGCATCGTCCTGCACCTCGGAGAGCCGGTTCAGCGCTTCGAGGTCGAGGGCGAGCGGGTTCGGGCCGCGGTGACGGATCAGGGAACGTACCCGGGTGACCTGTTCGTGCTCGGCATCGGCTCGTCTCCCAACGTGACCTTGGCGCGCGACGCGGGGATCGCCGTCGGTTCGACGGGCGGCATCGTGACCGACGATCACCAACGCACGTCGGCCGACCGCGTGTTCGCGTGCGGCGACTGCGTCGAGACCCGGCACCTGGTGAGCGGGGGGCCGATCGCGATCGCGTTGGGTACGCACGCGAACAAGCAGGGAAGAGTCGTGGGCATCAACGCGACCGGCGGCGATGCGGTCTTTCCCGGCGTGATCGGCACTGCAGTCACGAAGGTCTGCGAATACGAGGTCGGCCGCACCGGCTTGAACGAGCACGAGGCGAAGCTGGCCGGTTTCGACGCGTACCCCACCACGATCGACGCGACGAACCGCGCGCAGTACTACCCCGAGACCACACCGATCCGCGTGAAGTTCGTGACCCAGCGCGAGACGGGTCGGCTGCTCGGTGCGCAGATCGTCGGTCGGGAGGGTGCGGCGAAGCGGATCGACGTGGTGGCCGCGTGCATCTGGAGCTCGATGACGGTCGAGGAGATGATCTCCCTCGATCTCGGCTACGCGCCGCCGTTCTCCCCCGTATGGGACCCCGTCCTCGTCGCCGCAAGGGTCGCGAGCGCAGAGCTCTGACGGGAACCGCCGGAGGGCGCCGACGAATCCGCGGTCGACCGTCCGCCCTCCGGAGATCTTCCGAAGTTACCGCTGGCCGGACTCGAGCTGGGCCTGCTCGGCCTTGAGGTCCGCTTCGTACATGCGCAGCACGAGCTCCTCGAACGTGACGGTCGGGGTCCAGCCGAGGACCTCCCTGGCCTTCGTCGCGTCGCCCATGAGGAGGTCAACCTCGGACGGCCGGTCGAACCGGTTGTCGTGCGTGACGAACGGCTCCCAGCTGTCGTAGCCGGCGATCCGGAACGCCACGTCCAGGAACTCACGGACGGTGTGCGTCTCGCCGGTGGCGATCACGTAGTCGTCGGGCTCGGGCTGCTGGAGCATCATCCACATCGCCTTGACGTAGTCACCGGCGTAGCCCCAGTCCCGGGCGGAGTCGATGTTCCCGAGGCTGATGCGCTCCTGTAGGCCGAGCTTGATGCGAGCGAGCGAGTTCGTGATCTTGCGCGTCACGAACTCGAGCCCACGTCGCTCCGACTCGTGGTTGAACAGGATCCCCGAGCTCGCGTGCAGGTTGTAGGCCTCGCGGTAGTTCACCGTCATGTCGTGGCCGAAGACCTTGGCCACGCCATACGGCGAGCGTGGGTGAAAAGGAGTGCGCTCGGTCTGCGGCGTCTCGCGCACCTTGCCGAACATCTCGGACGATGACGCCTGGTAGAAGCGGATCGGGTTGTTCTCCACCCCGCCGACGATGCGCACCGCTTCGAGCATGCGCAGCACGCCGAGCCCGGTGATCTCCGAAGTGAGCTCCGCCTGCTTGAACGAGAGCTGCACGAACGACATCGCGCCGAGGTTGTAGACCTCATCCGGCTGTACCTGCTCCATCACTGCGATGAGCGACGCGAGATCGCGCAGGTCGCCGTCGACCAGCTCGACGCGCGGGTTCTCGTTGACGACGAGCTGCGCCTTCGGGTTCGCCTGGCCGCGGATCAGCCCGAAGACCAGGTAGCCGTTCTCGGCCAGGAGCTGACTCAGGTACCGGCCGTCCTGGCCCGTGATCCCGGTGATGAGCGCGCGCTTCATGGGCGTCCTTTCATTCGAGCCATTTCAGGTTAGTTCCCGTCCCGCCAGGGACCGGTGGGGTCGAGCTGCATCAGGAACTCCGCGCACCGCGTCTCCTCGTCCGTCTCGCCGATCGCCGCGGCCGTCGCGCGCAGGCCGGCGAGCGACCGCAGGAACCCCCGGTTGGTCTCGTGCTCCCATCGCACGTAGCCGCTCCCGCGCCATCCGGCCTGGCGGAGCTGGTCGAGGCCGCGGTGATACCCGACCCGGAAGCAGGCGTACCCCTCGATCGGGTCACGTGCGAGCTCGCCGAGTCGGGCCCAGCCGTCGAGGAAGCGCGGTGCGCGCGCCACCACGGCAGTGACGGCAGCGCGCCGCTGGTCGGGATCGCTCTCTGCGAGTGCTGTGGCGAGCGCCGCAGTGAGCTCGGCAGGCGGCTCGGGCAGGACCGTCTCGGGCGGACCGCCGCGATGGATCCCTATTGGTCGGTCTGTCACCGCGCGCAATCTATCGGCCGGCGGACTGAACTCACGGTCTGAGGCGTCGGGGGTCGGCTGGGGGAGGGGCCCGCCTCCGCCAGTACGATCGGCGCCGTGACCGATACCCCGACGCCCGCAACTCCCAACGGCGAGAAGCCCGCGCCACCGCCGGCCACGACGCTGGTCCTCGTCCGGCATGCCGTCACCGCGCAGACCGGGCCGCTCCTCTCGGGTCGCACGCCCGGCATCGATCTCTCGGAGAAAGGCGTCGGCCAGGCGCAGGCGGTCGGCGAGCGCCTGGCGGTGTTGCCGGTGAAGGCCGTCTACGCGAGCCCGATCGAACGGACCCGCCAGACCGCCGAGCACATCGCCGGCCACCACGGCCTCGAGGTGCGGGAGCTGCCGGGCGTCATCGAGGCGGACTACGGGGAGTGGACGGGTGGGACGATCGCCGAGCTGGCGAAGACGGACCTGTGGCGCACGGTCCAGATCGTGCCGTCACGGGCCCGGTTCCCCGGCGGCGAGTCCATCTCCGAGATGCAGGGCCGGATGGTCACCGCGCTCGAGGAGGTGATCGCCGCCCATCAAGGCGAGCTCATCGTCGTCGTGTCGCACGCGGACCCGATCAAGGCGGCGATCGCGCACTTCAACGGTGTGCACCTGGATCTCTTCCAGCGCGTGATCGTCTCTCCCGCGTCCGTCACGGTCTTCGAGCTCGGTGCGTTCGGTGCCGCGCTCATGAAGTGCAACGACACCGGCAGCCTCGAAGAGCTGATCCCGAAGCCGAGCACCGAAGGCTCCGACGCGGCGCCGGCTCCGGACGCGGCGAAGGAGGTGACGTGATGGACAACGTGATCGAGCTCGACGGCGTGGACGCGCTGGGTGCCGGCGCGATCGGCGCGCCGGGCGAGAGGGTCTTCTACATCCAGGCCGACAAGTCCGACGCGCGCCTCACGGTCGTCGTGGAGAAGGAGCAGGTCGCGCTGCTCGCGGAGGAAGCGATCGCGTTCCTCGATCGCATCGGCCTCGACTACCCGGAAGAGCCGGGTGAGTCGTCGACGCTGCATCCGAGCGCCGCGCAGGTGACCGAGCCCGCCGTCCCGCTCTTCCGTGCCCGCATGATCGGCCTCGGCTTCGAGCCGGACCGCAGGCTCGTGCTCCTCGAGCTACGCGAACGGGCCGACGACGACGAGGACGAAGAGGGTGGCGTGCCGTCGGACGAGACCCTTCCCGAGGAGGGTTACGTCGCCCGGATCTTCGCAACCCGGGCGCAGGTCAGGGCCATGGCCGCACGCGGGGCGGAGGCCGTGACCGGGGGGCGGCCGCTCTGCCAGCTCTGCAACTTCCCGATGGACCCCGCGGGTCACATCTGCCCCCGGTGGAACTGAACTCGCTCGGCGCCGATCCGGCGGACCCCGCGGGCGCGTCCGACGCGTTGCGCCGCGGCGACATCGACCTGCTCGGTCGGATGGCCTGGTCCTCCAACGCGACGTTCCTGGCCACGGCCACCTTCGGCGGTACGGAGATCCCGGTGGTCTACAAGCCGCAGCGGGGCGAGCGCCCGCTCTGGGACTTCCCCGAGGGAACGCTGTGCAAGCGCGAGGTCGCGGCCTACGAGCTGTCGGACGGGCTCGGCTGGGAGCTCGTGCCCGAGACGGTGCTGCGCGACGGCCCGCACGGCATCGGCATGGTGCAGCGCTTCATCGATCACGACCCCGAAGAGCACTACTTCACGCTGCTCGAGGCCCACGAAGACGACTTCAAGCGCTTCGCCGTGTTCGACGTGCTCGCCAACAACGCGGACCGCAAGGGTGGCCACTGCCTCCGCGCCAGGCGCGACGGCCACATCTGGGGCATCGACCACGGCCTCACGTTCCACATCGCCGACAAGCTGCGCACCGTGATCTGGGACTTCGCCGGCGACCCGATCCCGCCCGAGCTCGTCACCACGCTCGAATGCGCGCTCGACGCGATGCACGGCCCACTGCGGCAACGGCTCGCGCCCTATCTCCACCCCGCCGAGCTCGACGCGGTCGCGCGCCGCACCGAGGACCTGCTCTCCGCCGGGAAGTTCCCCTTACCCGACGAGGGCTACCACCACGTCCCCTGGCCCCTGGTCTAGAGCCGGCCGCGAGCTATCGGGCGACGGGTTCGAGGACGTCTTCGAGGTAGCGGGTCTTGCAGAGCGCGCGTTGCAGCTTGCCGGACGACGTCTTCGGGAGTGAGCCGGCGCGCACGAGGACGACCTCCGCGGAGACACCGACCACGTCGACGACCCGGCTCGAGACCGCGTCACGCACCGGCTCGGCGTCGTCGGCCCGGGTCTCGGCGACGACGACCACCGACTCGCGTCCCCTGCGCCCCGGCGTACCGAATGCGATGACGTTACCGGCGCGCACGCCCTCGACCGCCGCGGCCGCGCGCTCGATGTCTTCGGGGAACACGTTGCGGCCGCCGACGATGATCATGTCCTTCAGCCGGCCGCAGATGATCAGCTCGCCGTCGACCAGGTATCCGAGGTCGCCGGTGCGGAGCCACTCGTCGTGGAAGACCTCGGCGGTGGCACGTTCGTTGCGGAAGTAGCCAGGCGTCACCGAGGAGCCACGCACCTCGAGCTCGCCCGCTTCACGGTCCCGCAGCGGGCTCCCGGTGGCGGGCTCCACCACCCGCAGCTCCAAGCCGGCGATGGCCCGACCCAGGAAGGGCAACCGGCGGGCACCGGGGGCGGTGTGGTCCACCGGCGCGGCATAGGAATCCGTCTCCAGCACCCGGCCGTCGACCGAGTCGACGATCATCCCCTTGCCCGGCGTCGGGAACGTGATCCCGACCGTGGACTCCGCCATGCCGTAGGCGCAGAAGGCGGTGCCGACCCGCAGCCCGTGCGGCGCGCCGGCGGCGAGCCAGTCCTCGACCGAGCTGGGCTCGATGGGCTCGGCGCCGTTCAGCGCGACGCGCCACCGGCTGAGATCGAGGTCACCCCCGCGACGCATCGCGCGGGCGGAGAGCGCGTACGAGAAATTCGGCCCGGCGGTGATCGAGCACCGGAAGTCCGAGATCCACTGCGCCCACCGCGACGGCGCGGCCAGGAAGTCCTGCGGCCCCGCGAGGACGAGCTCGGTACCGGTCGTCATCGGGATCATGAGCATCCCGATCAGGCCCATGTCGTGGTACAGCGGCAGCCACGAGGCGGCTCGGTCGAGGTCGTAGTCGAGCTCGAGCGCGGTGTCGATGGCGTCCATGTTCGCGGTGACGCAGCGGTGGGGCAGCATGACGCCCTTGGGCGCGGCGGTGCTCCCACTCGTGAACTGCAGGATGGCCAGCGCGTCCGGATCGTCGCCAGGCCGCAGGTACGCATCGGCACCGCGGGTCCTGACCGCCGCGCGCAGCTCGTCGAGCGTGACCATCGGGGGATCGGTCGGCTCCGGGCTCAGGAACGCCAGGAGCTGCGCGTCGGCGACCACGATCCGGCACTCGGCGTTCGACATCCGCGCCCGGGTCTGCTCGACGAACTCCTCGATCGAGCCCATGCGCATCGGCAGCGGCAGCATCACGACCGTCGCGCCGGTGAGCCAGGTGGCCTGGATCGCGGTGACGAGGTCCCGGGTGGTGGGGCCGATCAGACCGACCGCGTGGCCCGGCTCGACGCCCCGGGCCTGGAGCTCGGCGGCCATCGCACGGGCGTCGTCGTGGACGCGGGCCCATTCCACGGCTTCGGTCGTGTACGCCGCGCTGTCGGTCGCGCCGGTGACGAACGTGATCGACCGGCTGCAGTCGGCCGCGGCAATGAGCCGCGGGAGAAGAGAGGACGAGGAACGAGGGTCAGTCATGTTCTGGGTTCGACTCCGGGGGAATGCGACGAGGTTACGCGCTCGCCCACCCCGATCTGTGACCAGGGAGCGGTCTTGGATCAGGTGCCGATGAGGCGGGGCTCGGCGACGGCGAACTCCGGCCACCGCTTGCGCGACCTGATCGAGAGCTTGTGCATGAGCGCGATCGCGTCGGGGTCGTCGTCACCGGGCCGCACGTCGATCCAACCCCCGTCCTGGAGACCCGCCATGATCTCGCGACCGAGGTCGGTGCGGACGATGGTGAGCGTCCAGTCGTTGAACTTGCCGATCCCACCGGTGGAGATGTCGGCGTGCTCGGCCGCGAAGTCGGGGCAGGCCTTGCAGCCTTCGCGCGTCCAGGCGTGGCATTCCTTCAACGGGACCTCGTGGTAGTCCCCGTTGTGCATCCAGAGCTGGAACACGCCCTTGATGTTCATCTTCTTGATGTCCTTCTTGAGCAGGCCGTACTTCGCCTCGAAGAGCTCCTCGAAGATCGCGTCGTCGAAGGTCTTGGAGCAGAGCAGCCCGATGTTGAGCGACAACCGCCGCGCCACCTTGCCGGCCTTGCGCTGCTTCATCACCGGCGGCATCGAGCTCTGGCAGCTCATGCCGACCAGCGCGATGCGCTCCGCGCCGCCCTCGACGGCTTCCGCGTACGCCATCGGGTTCGCCGAGTACGTGTACCGGCTCCCAGCCGACGCGATGATGTCTTCCTTCGTCTTCGCGACCCCGGGGACGGCCTTCCAGGTGGACCCGTCACCCTCGAGGTACGACACGAGCGCCGCGTCGATGATGTCCTTCTCGAGGCAGTACAGGAGGATCGCCGAGACGAGGCCACCGTCCTGGCCGACCTCGTGCAACACCGGGTCCGAGGCCTTGGCGAGCACGATGTCCTTGTAGACGCCCGAGACCTCGTCGGCCTGGCGCTTGCGGCCGAAGAGGAACTCGTCCACGTCGGGTTCCCACGCCCGGAAGCGGGGGCACGCCCGGGTGCAGGACGTGCAGCCCTTGTCCCCGTGCGAGCAGTCGGCCGGGCCACCGAAGTCCTCGATCTGAAACGGCTTGTAGACGCCTTCGGTGTCCTTGTACGAGAGGACGTCGTGCGGGCAGGCAATGACGCATCCGGCACATCCGGTGCAGAGACCCGAGGTGACGACCTCGTCGTAGAGGTGCTTCCAGGAGAGCTTCTCGGGCGGCATCCGAGGAGTCTGTCACGGGGCCGGGGGACGGGCGAAGGGAGTATGCGACGCAACCGGCGAAGGGGCCGCGCGGTCGCGCGTGTGACGACCTACATTGGCGCGATGGTCGATGAGCCGACGCCTCCCCCGCCGGACACTCAGCCCGCGGCACCGCCACCCGCGCCACCCCCGCCGCCTCCTCCTCCTACGGGAGCCCCGCCCGCCCCACCCGCGCCCGGCTACGCGCCGCCGGGCTACGCCCCTCCCGGATACGGCGAGGTTCCACCGCCGCCCCCGCCGGGCTACGGGACCGCGGGCTACGGCGCCCCGGGGTACGACTACGCGCCGCGCACCGAAGGCAGCGCCATCGCCGCGTTCGTCGTCGCGCTCGTCGGGCTCGTCGTCTGCGGGGTCGTCACCGGCATCATCGCGCTCGTGCTCGCCAACAACGCGCAGAAGAAGATCGCAGCATCCGGTGGCCGGCTGACCGGCTCGGGCTTCGTGACCGCCGCGCGCATCATCGCGATCATCTCCATCGTGTTCAGCGTGCTCGGGATCGTGTTCCTGATCACGGCGAGCTAGCGGAGCCAGGGAGGACCATGACGTACGTTCCGCCCGCGCCCCCCGGGGCCACGCCGCAATGGGGCCCGCCAGCGGGCGCCGGGGCCTACACGCCGCCGCGGACCGAGGGCACCGCGGTCGCCGCGCTGATCTGCTCGATCGGCTCGTGGTTCCTCTGCCCGATGATCCTGGCGGTCGTCGCCCTCGCCCTCGCGCACGCCGCGGGGAACAAGATCGACGCGTCGACCGGGCGTCTCACCGGCAACGGCCTGGTGCGGGCGTCGCAGATCATCGCCTGGATCCACATCGGCCTGGTGACGCTCGTCTGCGTCATCATCGCCATTGTGCTCATCGTCAACGACTGAGCCGGTCGCGCCGGGTCAGGCGCGGAGCAGGCGCTCCACCGCGGTGACGGCTTCGGCGATCTTGACGTCGCCTTCGGCCGGATCCCGTTCGGCCGCCTCGCGCACGCAGTGCCCGAGGTGCTCGTCGAGCAGGCCCAGCCCGACACCCTGGAGCGCCCGGGTGACGGAGGCGATCTGGGTCAGGACATCGATGCAGTACTGCTCTTCGTCGATCATGCGGGCGAGGCCGCGCACCTGCCCCTCGATCCGGGCCAGTCGCTTCCGGTAGTCGTCCTTGTGCATCGAGTAGCCACGCACGGGAATGCTCCATGGGTTGCGTAAATAGGGTAGGGGGGTATAGTAACCGGGAACCCCGAGAGGAGCAAGCAGATGGCCGGAGCATCCACCGAAGCCCGTCACCCGGAATCCAGCGCGTCCGCCGCGCCGGAGACCCGGCGGATCGATCTCCCGATCGAGGGGATGACGTGCGCGTCGTGCGTCGGCCGGGTCGAACGGGGGCTCTCCGGGTTGGACGGCGTCGCGGAGTGCCGGGTGAACCTGGCCACGGGGACCGCCACCGTGCTCTACGACGAGCAGGCCACGGGGCCCGACGCGTTCCGGACCAAGGTCGGGAATCTCGGGTACTCGGTGCCGGACCACTCCGACCACGAGATGGGCGGCCACGACCACAGCGGGTTCGACACCGACGTGGTGGGCCCGCGCCTGATCGTGGCGGCCGTGCTCACGGTCCCGCTGATCCTCATCTCCATGGTGTCCGCGCTCATGTTCTCGGGGTGGCAATGGGTCGCGTTGGCTCTCGCGACGCCGGTGATCTTCTGGGCGGGGTGGCCGTTCCACAAGGCGACGCTCGTCAACCTCCGCCACGGCGCGGTGACGATGGACACGCTGGTGTCGCTCGGCACAACGGCGGCGTGGCTCTGGTCGGTCGTCGCGCTGGTGTTCCTCGACGCCTCGTCGGCCGGGATGCAGACGATGGCCGGCGACGGCGGGAGCAACGCGCACGTCTACTTCGAGACCGGCGGCGCGATCATCACGCTGCTGCTGCTCGGCAAGTACTTCGAAGCCCGCTCGCGCCGACGCTCCGGTGACGCGCTGCGTGCGCTCCTCGCACTCGGCGTGAGGACGGCCCGGCTCGAGAGCGGTGAGGAGATCCCGATCGACCAGCTCGCGGTCGGGGACCGGTTCGTGGTGCGGCCGGGAGAGAAGATCGCGACGGACGGGCGGGTGATCGACGGTGCCTCGGCCGTCGACCTCTCGATGCTGACCGGTGAATCGGTGCCGGTCGACGTCACCTCCGGTGACACGGTGTTCGGGGCGACCGTGAACACGTCGGGCCGGCTGGTCGTGGAGGCGACCCACGTCGGGAGCGAGACGGCGCTGGCCCAGATCGGTCGGCTCGTCGCCGAGGCCCAGGGCTCGAAGGCGCCGGTCCAGCGGCTCGCCGACCGGATCTCGAGCGTCTTCGTGCCCGCGGTGATCGTGATCGCGCTCGGAACCTTGGCCGTCTGGCTCCTCACCGGGCACGCGGCAGACGAGGCGTTCACCGCGGCCGTCGCGGTGCTGATCATCGCCTGCCCGTGTGCACTCGGCCTGGCGACGCCCACCGCGATCATGGTGGGAACCGGCCGCGGTGCGCAGATGGGCATCGTGATCAAGGGCGGCGAGGTGCTCGAGGCGACACGCCGGGTCGACACCGCGGTGCTCGACAAGACGGGCACGATCACGACGGGAAAGATGACGCTGGCCGACGCCGTGGTCGCGCCGGGTGAGGACGAGCGGCGGGTGCTGCTCCTGGCCGGCTCGGCGGAGGACGGGTCCGAGCACCCGATCGCCCGCGCGGTCGCCGCCGGGGTGCGGGAGCGCATCGGTGAGCTCGCCCAGCCGACCGAGTTCGCGAACGTCGCGGGCCAGGGAGTGCAGGCGATGGTCGACGGGAGCGCGATCCAGGTCGGTCGGCGGGAGTGGGTCGGTCGTGCGGGGCCCGAGCTGCTCGCGGTCGAGGCCGAGGCCGACCGCGAGGGTCGTACCACCGTGTTCGCGGGATGGGACGGCGAGGTGCGCGCCGCGTTCGTGGTCGCCGATGCCCTCAAGCCGACGTCGCGCGACGCGATCGACGCGCTGCACCGGCTCGGGATCGAGACGGTCATGGTGAGCGGTGACCGGCAGGCGACCGCGGACGCCGTGGCGGCGTCCGTCGGGGTCGACCGGGTCGTCGCGGACGTGCTGCCGAACGAGAAGGTGGACGTCGTCCGGTCGCTCCAGTCCGAGGGCCACCGGGTCGCGGTCGTGGGTGACGGTGTGAACGACGCGCCGGCGCTGGCTCAGGCCGACCTGGGCATCGCGATCGGGACCGGCACGGACGTGGCGATCGAGGCCAGCGACCTCACCCTGGTCTCCGGCGACCTTCGGGCCGCCGCGGACGCGATTGCTCTGTCCCGGCGGACGCTGTCGACGATCCGCGGCAACCTCTTCTGGGCCTTCGCCTACAACGTCGCGGCGATCCCCCTCGCGGCGGTGGGCCTGCTCAACCCGGTGATCGCGGCCGGGGCGATGGGCTTCTCGTCCGTCTTCGTGGTGTCGAACTCGCTGCGTCTGCGGAGGTTCAAGGGCGCCCGCTGACGTCCGGGGATGGCCCGGCTACCTCCCCGCCTACTCCCCGGTGAGCCCGTCCACCGACTCCCGGAGGAGGTCGGCGTGGCCGTTGTGCCGCGCGTACTCCTCGATCATGTGGACCAGCATCCAGCGCAGGCTGGGTGCCTCCCCGCTGGGCCAGGCGCGCCGGGCGAGCTGGTCCAGGCCACCGCCGGCCAGAGCTTCGGCGACCAGGGCGCGGGAACGGGCCACCGCGTCCTGCCAGAGCGCAAGGAGCTGCTCGGGAGAGTCCAGCGCGGCCGAATCCCACTCCCAATCGGGGTCGGCGGCCCAGTCCACCGCGTCCCACGGCGGTGCTTTGTCCCGCCCGTGCAGCCACCGCGAGAACCAGTGGTCCTCCACGTAGGCCATGTGCTTGAGCAACCCACCCAACGTCATCGACGACGCGGCGATCGTTGCCCGCAGACCGGCCGCGTCCAGTCCGGCGCACTTCCAGGCCAACGTCGCGCGCTGGTACTCGAGGAAGCCGATGTGCGTGCCGGTCTCGTCTCCGGCCAGCGGGGGTTCCGGGCGGCCGTGCTCGTCCAGGTCGGTCATGGCGAGGAATCTACCGGCGCGACGGTTCCACCGGAAACGAGATCGGGGACGGCGTCTACGATCGAAGCGATGCTCGTAGCGCAGCTGAGCGACACCCATCTGCTCGCGGATGCGGAGGCATCGCTCTTCGGTCACAACACGACGCGCAACCTCGTGGCCGTCCTGGACGCGCTACCTCCCCGCGTCGACGTCATGGTGGTGACCGGTGACATCGCAGAGGACGGCGCGCCCGACGCGTACCGGCGAGCGAAGTCGCTGACGGCGGGGCGGGCGCAGCACCGGTACTTCCTCGCCGGCAACCATGACGACCCCGATGCGATGCGAGCGGTGCTCGGTCCGACCGAGCCCCTCCGGATGGTCCCTATCGGGGAGCACTGGACGCTGGCGCTCGTGAACTCCCAATGGGTCGGGCACGAACCCGGACGGGTCGGCGACGAGACGCTCGCGCAGCTGCGAGACGTCCTGGGCCGCGTGCAGGCCCACGTGATCCTGTGCCTGCATCATCCGCCGGCCTCACCCTGCCCGAACCTGGCGTGCGGGATGGCGGAGCCCGGGCCGCTCGAAGAGGTCATCGACAGTGGCCCGGTGCGCCTCGTGCTCTCGGGCCACGTCCATCAGCAATTCGACGTGACGAGACGAGGTGTGCGATTCCTCGGGGCGCCGTCGACGTTCCGTCAGCTTCGCCACGGCGGCGATCCGCACTACACCGACACGCGCGAGCCACCCGCCGCGCAGCTGGTCGAGCTCCTGGACGACGGAGAGGCGGTCCGTCACATCGTCCGAGCCCGGTAGGCGGCGCGTGCAGCAAGGCCCGGCCGCTTCGTCTGAGCCAAGCGCGCGCGGACGTGCGGGCGGGAAGCCTCAGGAGCTGATGAACTCGGTGAGGAGCGTGGTCTGCGCGTCGGCGTTCTCGGAGAGGCCGCCGATGATCGCCTTCTCGGCCTTGCCGCCGAGCAGTGGCACGTGGACCTTGATCATCCCGCGGACGGTTCGCACGCACCCGTCGTCCGACGCCTCGATCTGTGCCTCGTAGCTCCCGGACAGCAGGTTCTCGTAGTTGTCCGGCTTGATGTCACACGCGGTGTGGTGCTGGGCCAGGTCGCAGGTCGAGTCCTCGACCCAGGTCAGGTTCTTCGGGTCGACGAAGCGCGTGACCGCCGCGGACAGATCGGCTTGGAAGAGGTAGCGAACCTGGAGCTTCACCGTGACGCCGTCGCGCTCGTGCCCGAGCACCGCTGCGGAACCGAGCTTGGGCAGCTCGGCCATGCGCGTGAGGAAGTCCGGATTCACCAATGCCTCGTCGACCGCGTCGACCGGCGCAGGGATGGCCTGCTTCAGGGTGAAGTCCACTCAGCGGAGAACGTACGCGATCGGGAGCATGACGCTGGCGATGATCGTCGCGACGACGAGCGTGGTGGAGATCCGGCCGCTGCGCTGGTCGCCGAGCGTGGCCCGGGACCGGGCGAGGATCAGCATGACCACGATCAGCGGCGGCGCGGTGAGACCGTTCAGGATCGCCGCGTAGTACAGCCCGCGGATGGAATCGAGCCCACCGAGATTCAGCGCCAGGCCGAGGACCATCGAAGCGATGATCACCGTGTAGAACCCGCGGGCTTGGCGGAAGTGCTGCGAGAGACCCTCTTGGTGGTCGAGTGCCTCGGCGGTCGCGTACGCCGTCGAACCCGCGAGCACGGGCACCGCGAGCAGGCCGAGTCCGACCACCCCGAGCGCGAAGACGAGTCCGGCGAGATCGCCGGCGATCGGCTTCAACGCTCGCGCGGCCTGGTTGGCCGTCGCGATCGTGGTGATGCCGGACGGGTGGAGGGTCGCGCCGGTGGCCACGATGATGAAGAACATGATCGCGACCGCGGACGTCATGCCGCCGATCACGTCGACCCGCATCGCGACCAGGTGCGCGGTCGTCACGGGTTCACCCGGCTCGTCGCCACCGGGCTCGGCCACCTCCTCGACCTCCTCGCTCGCCTGCCAGAAGAACAGGTATGGGGAGACCGTGGTCCCGAAGATCGCGATCAGCGCGGCGATCTCCGCCTGGTCGGCATCGAACGACGGGACGAGGCCGCGCAACACCTCACCCCAGTCGACGTGCACCGCGACGAGCACGATCACGTACGCGGCGAGCGAGATCGCGAGGTAGCGGAGGATCCGGGCGTACCGGTGGTACGACACGAAGATCTCAAGCGCGAGCATCGTCGCCGCCATCACCACCGTGAGCAGGACGGACGGCAGCGGGATCACGAGGTGCGCCGACGCCCCCATGGCCGCGAGATCGGCCGCGATGTTGAACGTGTTCGCCGTCGCGACGAGGAGGACGCAGGTGAGCATCACCCAGCGGGGAAAGCGCGTCCGGATCAGCGACCCGAGCCCGTGCCCGGTGACCAGGCCGAGCCGTGCCGCCATCTCCTGGACCGCCGCGGCCATCGGTAGCACGACGATGGTGGACCACACGAGTGCGAAGCCGAAGGCCGCACCGACCTGCGAATAGGTCCCGATGCCGGACGGGTCGTCGTCTGCCGCCCCGGTGACGAGCCCGGGACCGAGGCGCTTGAAATAACCGTGGCCTCGCAGCGTTCGGCGGCGGCGATGATGGTGGAAGACCATCCAGCGCGTGCGGGGATCCGGGATTTGGCGCGTCACGTGCGGTGAGTGTCGCGTACCCTCTGCCCACCATGAAGATCGCCGAGATCCTGGCCAGGGGCCCGAGCTACTCGTTCGAGTTCTTCCCGCCCCGCACGCCGGCGGCCGAGATCGCGCTGACGGCCGCCCTCGAGGAGCTCGAGCCGCTCGGCCCCTCCTATGTCTCGGTCACCTATGGCGCCGGCGGCTCGACGCGGGAGAAGACCCACGACATCGTCACGGGCATCCTGCGCGACACGTCGATGACGCCGATGGCCCATCTCACATGCGTCGGGCACACGCGGGCGGAGCTCGAGGAGATCGTCACCCGTTACGGCGAGGCCGGGATCGAGAACATCCTGGCCCTCGGCGGCGATCCCCCTCCGGACCTCGAGCTGCCGCCGAGCGAGCTCCACCATGCGATCGAGCTGGTCCGGCTCATCCGCGGTGTCGGTGACTTCTCGGTCGGGGTCGCCGCGCATCCGGAGCCTCACCCGCGTTCACCGGATCGGGAGTCGGACCGCCGCCACACCGCCGAGAAGCTCGCAGAAGCCGACTTCGCCATCACGCAGTTCTTCTTCGACGCCGACCACTACTTCGACCTGGTGGCGAGCCTGCACGAGCACGGCATCGACAAGCCCGTCATCCCCGGGATCATGCCGGCCACCACGATCGGCAGCATCAAGCGGATGACGCAGCTCCAGGGCTCCGACTTCCCGCGCTGGCTCGCCGACAAGCTCGAAGCGGTGGCCGACGATCCGGACGCGGTGTTCGCGATCGGCGTCGAGGAAGCAACGAAGCTGGCGCGCGCGCTGATCGACGGCGGCGCGCCCGGCTTGCACTTCTACACGCTCAACCGCTCGACCGCGACCCGTCAGATCTACGACGCCCTCGGTCTCGGCAACCGCTGACAGCTAGCCCGCGGCGGACGGCTCGGCCACCAGATCGGACAGGAGCCCGACGAACCGCTCGGGCGCCGAAAGGAACGGCGAGTGGCTCGTGGGCCACTCGACGGCCGTCGTGCACCGGCGCGCCATTGCACGCTGCAGGTCGGGATGCACCGCGAGGTCCTCGGTGCACACGACGTAGGTCGACGGTCGCTCGCGCCAGGCGACCGAGGCCGGGCGGGCGCCGAGCGTCACGATCGGCTGCGGGCCGAGCTGGGCGAGCGCCCACGCCGTCGTGTCCGCATCGCAGTCGTTGTAGAAGCACTCGGCGCCGAGGCCGGGCTCGACCGTCGCCGTCCCGTCGTCGTGCGCAACGATCGCGTCCGCCAGGTTCGGTCGGTCCTCGTACGAGATCCCGAGCGCGGCGGACTCCGCGGCCGCCGCCGCGACGCACGACTCTTCGGCATCCAGCGCGAACGCGCAGAGGTAGACGAGATGTCGTACCGCGGGGTGGGTGCCGGCCTCGGTGATGACCGCACCACCGTAGGAGTGGCCGAGGAGCACGCAGTCGCCGTCGAGGCCGTCCAGCACCGTGCGCACCCGGGCGGCATCGCCGTGCAGGTCGGCGAGCGGCCCGGGATCGTCGCCGTGACCCGGCAGATCGACGGCGATGGCCGGGATGCCGGCCGCGTCGAGCTCGGCGAGGACTCGTTGGAAGCACCAGGCGCCGTGCCAGGCGCCGTGGACCAGCACGACGGAGGTCATCGCGACAGCGTGCCCCGCCGGCGACCGCAGTGCCAGGGCACCGGACGAGAAGCCCTAAGCGACCGGGGTGGGTGAGCCCTCCGGGTCGGGGACGAGGCGGCCCGTCGCGCGCCAGATGTCCACCAGGTCGTCGGCCGGGCAGCGCTCTCGGCTCACGTACCGATCGTGGTAGCGCTCGACGAGCTCGATGACGTGACGGTCGGCGCCGAGTCTCGGCAAGGCGTCGAGCGCGGCGGCGAAGCACTCGTGCGCGGCCCGGGCGAAGTCGGGGTGCCGTAGCGCGTTGCGCGCGGCTTCGTCCCAACCATCCGCGACCGGCGCGAGCACCGGAGCGATGCGAGCCGATGCCGCGGCGTCTTCGAGCAGCGCGGCCGCGACGATCGCCGGGACGATCGACCACTCCGACGGCAAGGAGTCGATCATCCGCAGCTCGAGCCAGCCGCGCGGCCGGATCGGCGGGAACAGGGTGGTCAGGTGGTATGAGAGGTCTTCCTGCGTCGGCCAGCCGAGATCGTGGCCGTCGGTGATCCATTCCGCGAACGAGAAAGGCTCGCACACCGGGACGAAGTCCTGCTCCGAGGCCCGGATGAACATGACGGGGGCGCGCAGCGCGTACTCCGCCCAGGCCTCGCCGGCGCTGCCTTCCGCCCCGACCGGCGCGGAGCGGCCCCGTTCGATCGCCAGCCACACGGCCAATCGGGTCGAGCACCAGCCGGACGGGGCATCCGCCAGGAACGGCGAATTCGCGAAGACCGCCGCGAGGATCGGGCCCAGCGCGTGCGCGGTGCGCCAGCGCGTCGCCGCTTCCTCCTCGATTCCGAGATCGATGTTGACCTGGATCGCCGCCGTCTGACGCATCATCGTGCGGCCCGCGGTTCCGAACGCGTCGAAGTGCGCTTCCATCGCGTCGTAGCGCGGGGAGTGCAACGCTCGATCCCGCGCGGTGCCCGGCAGCAGACCCAACCCCACGAGACCGATGCCGACATCGCTGAGCCCGGCGGCGAGCGCGCGCGCGTCGGCGAGGATCGCGGAGCCGGCGTCGAAGCGTGGCAGGGGTTGGGAGCTGAGCTCGATCTGGCCGCCGGGCTCGAACGTCAGCCGGCTGTTGCCGGGGAGGTGGATGGCCTGCGCGGTCGACTCGAGCAGGCCGAACGGAGCCGGGCGCTCGGTGTCGTCGAGGCTGACGGTGTGCCACTCGATCTCGACGCCGAGTCGGCCTGGGGATGCGGCGGGGGCGGCGGGTTCGAATCCGTGGTGCGCGACGAGGTGGCGGGCCTCGTCAAGAGTGAGGACGGACTGCGGCGAGGCCATCTACCGGTAGCCGAACTGCGCCGCGACCCAGTCCTCGTCGCGGATCGACCCGAGCTGGAGATAGTGGGTGAGTGCATGGCGAATCACAGCAGCTCCCTTCGGTTGACCCTGGAACGGTATCCATTGTCGGTGGTTCGTAACACCGGAGAAGAAACGTTCACCCGGTGCCTCCAGATCGTGTCGAGGGCCGGCCGTGCCGGATCCCACCCAGAGCAGCCCGAGCATCACTGCGAGGAGTGGGGCAGCACCGAGGTCGAACGAGCCGCCTCCGACCCGGCCGCCGTCGCGATCGCCCCCACCACCGTCAGTGCCAATCCCTACGGGTTGCCACCGCGCGGGCCGCCACCCATGATGGCCGGATGGTCGGGCTCGGAGAGACTCACGCCCACGATGCTGCGCTGCGCGTCGCGTTGCGCGCCGCCGCCCGCAATAGGAACGAGTCGTGAACGAGATCCAGGTGATCGACCCGCGGGCCGAGGCCCAGGAACGCGTCGAGGGGCGCTACGACGCACTCGTGCTCGAGCCGTCGCCGCCGGCCCAGCCGGACGCGCCGTGGTTCGCCGACGATCCCGTCATGGGCGTCGGGTACGGAGAGCTTCCGGATCTCGAGGTGATCGCGCCCGTGCCGAGACGGGGAGCGAAGACGTGGAACGAGCTCGCCCACTCGGATCAGGAGCTCGCGCAGTGGTGTGCCGACCGGTGGCTCGGAGCGTGGCGCTCGCTCGCCCTCCCAGCCGACCTCGACGCGCTTGCCCGCACGCGGCACGCGTGGCACGTGCTCGCCGAGCACGTGCTCGCGCCGGCGCGCTACCGGTCCAACGGGAAGATCGGGCTCCGGTTCACCCGCGCCGGGTTCGGTACGCCGTTCTTCGGTGCGGACGAGCAGATCCGTGTCGCGGCGGACGGCGTCGTCGTGATCCGCGGTGGGGACGTCGCGGTGCATCCGGTCACCACTCCCCTCGATGCCGCGCGGGCCGTCGGGATCGAGCCCGGCGCGCCGACTGAGGTGTATGCGCCCAGCAATGCCCTCGAACCCGACGCCACGCTGCGCGTCGACGACCACGCGGCGCGCTTCCTCGGCGACTGGTTCGGCTTCGGCGCGTCGGTGCTCGAAGAGCTCCGCGTCGCCCGCCCTCCCGGCGACGCGCCGGCCCGGGTGCAGCTGTGGCCCGAGCACTTCGACCTCTCGGTCGACTTCGGCGACGAGGCAGCCGGCCAGCGCGCGACGTACGGCGCGTCGCCGGGGGACGACACCCACGCCGTGCCGTACCTGTACGTGACCCCGTGGGTCGGACAGCACGGTGCGTTCTGGAACGAGGATGCGTTCGCGAGCCTCAGCCTCCACGACTTCGTCGGGGCAGCGGACCAGCGCGGGGCGGCCCTCGACTTCTTCGCCCGGGCCCGCGTCGCCCTTACTTCCTGACACCGGCGTCAGGTACTCTGCGACCGTGGAGCTGCCGAAGATCATCAGCGTCGACGACCACGTAGTCGAGCCGCCGCACGTGTGGCAGACCTGGTTGCCGGAGAGGTACCGCGAGCAGGGCCCGCGCGTCGAGCGGGGCACCTGGGGCGACTTCCGCTTGAAGCCCGGGGCGAACTACGACCAGGAGCAGGTCGAGGGCGGCCAGCCCGGCGACTACTGGGTCTACGAGGACCGCATCATCTACGTGCACAAGCGGTTCGTCGCGATCCCACTCGAAGCCACGCCAGACGGCGACGTCTCGAGGTTCGACCGCTCGAAGATGGTCATGACCGCGATGACGTACGACGACATGCGCCCCGGCTGCTGGGATCCGAAGGCCCGGATCGCGGATCAGGAGCTCAACTGGGTCGAGGCGTCGCTGCCGTTCCCGACGTTCCCGCGCTTTTGCGGGCAGACGTTCCTCGAGGGCAACGACATGGACCTCGGGCTCGCGTGTGTGAAGGCCTACAACGACTGGATGGTCGAGGAGTGGTGCGCGCCCTCGGGTGGCGCGTTGCTGCCGCTGTGCCTCATCCCGATGTGGGATGCCGAGCTCGCGGCCGCAGAGGTGCAGCGGAACGCGGCGCGGGGAGTGCGCGCGGTGTGCTTCAGCGAGATCCCGACACACCTCGGTCTGCCGAGCATCCACACCGGCAAGTGGGATCCGTTCTTCGCCGCGTGCAACGACACCGGCACCACGCTCTGCATGCACATCGGTTCCTCGTCGAAGATGCCGGTGGCGTCGCCGGATGCACCGGCCGGGGTCAACAGCGTGCTCGCCTTCAACAACTCGTTCGCGTCGCTGATCGACTACCTGTACTCCGGGATCATGGTGAGATACCCGAAGCTCAAGCTCGCGTACTCCGAGGGCCAGATCGGCTGGATCCCGTACGCGCTGGAGCGGGCCGACACCGTCTGGGAGCACCACGACAGCTGGATCCACGCCAAGGAGCGAATCCCCGAGCCGCCGTCGAGCTACTACTGGGGCCGCGTGTTCGGCTGCTTCACGAGCGATGCGCACGGGCTTGCCAATCTCGACGCGGTGGGCATCGACAACATCTGCTTCGAGACCGACTACCCGCACACGGACACGACCTGGCCGGACAGCCGCGCGTTCGCGGAGAAGATGGTCGCGGGCCTCACCGACGAGCAGATCTACAAGATCCTGCGCGGCAACGCGATCCGCATGCTCGAGCTCGACCGCGTCTGATGGACCAGCGCGTGAAGCCGGGCGTCAGCCCGCGGCCAGGTCCAGCTCCAGCAGCGGGAGCGAGCGCCCGGGGATCGATCCCGACGGCCGCTCGCCGATCGTGACCGCGCCCTGGTGTTCGTAGAAGCCGACCGCGTTCGGGTCGGCCTCGATCAGCAACCGCGTGAACCCGGCCGCCCGCGCCGCGTCGCACAACGCGCCGAACAAGGTCGCGCCGACACCCGCTCCGCCACCGATGTGCACGGGCTCGACGAAGAGTGCCTCGACCTCGGCTTCCGGAGGTTCACCGACGAGCGTCGAGAAGCCGGCGATCTCGCCGTCCACCTCCGCGACCGTCACTCGACCCGCGGCGATGTGATCCGGCTGCACCGAGAGCTCCTCCCTGCACGCCTCGATGAACGCGGCGTCGTAACCCCAGTGCGCCTTCGAACGAAGCGCGAGATCGGTGAGCGCGGCCGCCTCATCCGGTCGCGCGGCGCGTAGGGAAGTAGTGGGCACGCCGGCCATCCTGGCGCGGGACAGCGCTAGGTGTCGCCAAGATGCGTGGCGACGTACCACTGGATCCCGAACGGGTCCTTGATCCCGGCCTCGCGGTCCCCGTAGTCCTGGTTGACGACCGGGCCGCCCTCCGCCCCCGCCTCGAGCGCCTTGGCCAGCACCTCGTCGACGTCCTCTACGTAGAGATGCATCGCGACCGGTGGCAGCTCGTCACGCCGGGTCTCGGTGGTCTCGCGGTGCTCGCCGAGCTCCATCATCGAGCTGCCGATGCGCAGCTTCGCGTGCACGATCCGTCCATCGGGACCGGGGTGTAGGTAGACCTCGGTCGCGTCGAAGACGTTCTTGTAGAAGTCGAGCGCGGCGCGTGAATCGCGTACGAAGACGTACGGGGTCACGCTTCCGAGTCCCTCCGGGATGTAGCTGGGTTGCGTCGTCATCGTGGACATCCTCTCCAGATCAGCGTGAAGCTCCGTGCGGAACCGCTCTCGCGGCAGGTCGTGCAACACCTCGATCAGGTCGTCGAGCTCCGGACCGAACTCACGTTCAGCCATCGATCTCACCCACTCGTGCTCGGAGGGCCCGCAGCGCGCGGATCTGCAGCTGCTTGATCGCTCCCTCGCTGCGGCCGAGTGCGGACGCGACATCCTTGATGGACTGGTCTTCGGCGAACCGCATGGACACCACCCGTCGCTGGTCCGGCGGAAGGGCTCGGACGTGTCGGAACACCATGGCCCGTCGCTCGGCGTCTTCGAGATCCGAGCTGCCCGTTGACCTGTCCTCCGGAAGCGGGAGGCTGAGGTCCGGTCGATGATCCGCGATCTCGTTCCCCGCGATCCGGATGAGCCACGCGGCGAACGGCACGCCCCGCCACTCGAAGCGGCCGATGCTCGTCAGGGCCTTCTGGAACACGGTCGCGGTGATGTCCTCCGCGTCCGGCCGGCTCGGGACGCGCCGAGCGACATACGCGTAGACCGTGTCGAAGTTGGCCTCGTACAAGGTCCCGAAGCAACGAGGGTCGCGTTGGGCTGCCGCGACCTGACCCGCTTCAGCCACCAGACGCTCGTCCGACCCTCCAGGTGCCATCCATCACCTACAACCCGGCGCGGGTCTGAAAGGTTACGGAAAAGTCTGACGGACGAAGCGTTCGAACGCCGCATCGACTCCGGCGACGGGCTCGCCGGGTACGCGGCCGAGCGGTCGGAGCGATCGACGCGGGCGTAGCCTCGGGCGCGTGGCCACCGTTCGTCCGTCGACGACACCGAACCCGAACGCGATGAAGTTCACGCTCGACGTCACGTTGCCGCAGCGCATCGACACGACCCGCGGTGAGGGTGTCGACTCTCCGTTCGCACAAGCGATGCTGGCCTTCGACGGAGTCGCGTCGGTCTTCGGCATCAACGACTTCGTGACCATCACCCGTGAGCCGGACGCCGACTGGGACGCGATCGTGTGCGCGGTCGAAGAGGCGGCAGCTGCACATCTCGAGGAGGACTCCGGCGTCTCGGCCGGCGACGAGGTGGCCGAGGCCCGCAAGCTCCTCCGCAACGCGGTCGCTCCGCCCAAGCCCCGCCCGGTCGACATCGGCCGCCGCCCCGACCGCGATCCCTGACCGCGCGCCCGCCCCCCAGACCGCGCCCCCCCCGCCCCCCCCCCCCCCCCCCCCCCCCCCCCCCCGAAGGGGGCCCAGGCGCGCCCACACACAGCGC
>JBBSAM010000016.1:0-102384 GCA_038252255.1 Acidimicrobiia bacterium
CGCCGTCGCCGTCACATTCGGGTTCCCCTCAGCCAGAACCTTCGTGATCGCCGCCGTCAACGTCGTCTTCCCATGATCAATATGACCAATCGTCCCGATGTTCAAATGCGGCTTGTTCCGCTCAAACTTCGCCTTCGCCATGAGTGCTGTCGTTCCTGTCTGAGGCGGCCCCGGTCAGGGGCCGGTCTGTTCTCGTTGGTGGTTCGGGTGGTAGCGGGGGCGGGACTCGAACCCGCGACACCGCGATTATGAGCCGCGTGCTCTAACCGACTGAGCTACCCCGCCAAGGGTAGGTGGGACGCATCGCCCCAGGTGAGAGCCCCCTTACGGACTTGAACCGTAGACCCCTTCCTTACCATGGAAGTGCTCTGCCAACTGAGCTAAGGGGGCGGGAGCAGCACAGGCTAGCAAGCGGGTCCGGTCCGATCCGCCCCGTAACCCACCCACTACGGTCCGTCGTCGTGGAGCCCACCATCCGACTGGCCGAGATCGGTGACGCCGAGGCGATCCGGACGATCTACAACGTCGAGGTCGCCGAGACGACGGTGACCTTCGACATGGTCCCGCGGACCGTCGAGCAACAGGAGGCGTGGCTCCGCGAGCACTCCGGCGGCCATCCGGCGATCGTGGCCGTGGACGAATCGGGAACGATCGTCGGTTTCGGGTCCCTCAGCCCGTACAAGGAACGGCCGGCGTACTCCCCGACCGTCGAGGACTCGGTATACGTCCACCGCAGCGTGCGTGGCACGGGGGTCGGCAAGGCACTGCTCGCCGAGCTCGTCCGGCTGGCCGAGAGCTACGGCTACCACTCGATCGTCGCTCGGATCGTGGGCGGCCACGATGCGTCGATCAGCCTCCACGATGCGCACGGCTTCGAGCTCGTCGGCGTGGAGCGCGAAGTGGGACGAAAGCTCGGGCGCTGGCTCGACGTCGCCATCATGCAACGCATGCTCTGAACCGGATGAGACCCGGTCGGGAGCCCCTGCCGGACCCACACTGGGTATGGTGGGCCCGGGAGGATTCGAACCTCCGTAGCTTGCGCAACAGGTTTACAGCCTGTCCCCTTTGGCCACTCGGGTACGGACCCGGGCGTACGTTAGCAGCCGTCTTCTCGCCGGAATCGGGGGTTCGACACCACCATGCCCAGCTTCGATGTCGTCTCAGAAGTGGACTTCCAAGAGGTCCGCAACGCGGTCGATCAAGCGAGTCGCGAGGTCTCGACGCGCTTCGACTTCAAGGGAACCGGGAGCACGATCGACCTCAACGACAAGTCGATCGAGCTCGCGACCGAGAGCGAGCAACGCCTGAAAGCTCTGACCCAGGTGCTCGAGGAGAAGCTCGTCAAGCGCAAGGTCTCACTGAAGGTCCTCGGGTACGGCAACGTCGAGGAAGCCACGAAGGGCACCGTGCGCCAGTCGGTCGCGCTCAACGTCGGCATCAGCGACGAGAAGGCCCGCGAGATCGGGAAGTACATCAAGGGCCTGACGCTCAAAGGCGTGCAGCACCAGGTGCAGGGCGATCAGCTCCGGGTGAGCGGGAAGAAGCGCGACGACCTGCAGACGGTGATCGCCGAGCTCAAGGAGAAGGACTTCGGCATCCCGCTCCAGTTCGTCAACTTCCGGGACTGATCTTCCGAAGATCTCCGCCGGCCGAACGGTCGACCGCGGCCAACCGGCGGCTGGCCGGCGGCGGTCTTAACGCTGGCCGCGGAGGCGGGCGATCCGCTCCTCGGTCGGCGGGTGCGTCGTGAAGAGGTTGGCGAAGTTGAACCCGCCGGTGTTGAGCTTGCGGCCGGTCAGCGGGTTGATGATGTAGGCGGTCGCCTGGGCGGGGTCGATCTTCATCGGCACCTGCTTGGCGTACGCGTCGATCTTCTCGAGCGCTCGGGCCAGGGGCTCGCCGTTGCCGAGGAGCTCGGCTCCGGACCGGTCGGCCTCGAACTCGCGGGAACGGCTGAGTGCCATCTGCAACATCGCCGCGGCGATCGGGGCGAGGATCGCCATCGCGATGACCCCGAAGATGTTGCCGCCTTCCCGGTCGCCGCCGGTGAACATCGCGCCCCACATGGCCATGCGGGCGATGAACGTGATGCCCATGGCCAGCGCGGCGGCGACGGAGCCGATGAGGATGTCGCGGTTCTTCACGTGACTCAGCTCGTGGGCCAGCACCCCGCGCATCTCGTCCTCGTCGAGGACCTGCATCAGACCCTGGGTCACCGCGACCACCGCGTGATCCGGGCCGCGGCCGGTGGCGAAGGCGTTGGGCTGGGCGTTCGGGGAGAGGTACACCTTGGGCATCGGAATGCCGTCCCGCTGCGCGAGGTCGCGCACGATCGCGTACAGCTGCGGGGCCTCTTGCTCGCTGATGGGCTGAGCGCCGGCGGCCTTGACCGCGAGCTTGTCGCTGAACCAGTAGGAGCCGCCGACGAAGACGAGGCCGATTCCCAGCCCGATGATCAGCCCGCCCGTTCCGAAGAACGACCCGATCCCCATGAGAAGGGCACCGAACCCGGCGAGCAGGACGAAGGTCTTGAACGTGTTCTTGCTCATGGCTTCCATTCTGTGGGGGCTCACTGTGAACCCGCTGTATCGCTGCAACGCTCGAAACCGGCCGGTCGTTCCCGACCGAATGCGGCACCCGCGCGGCGCCCGGGCGCCCGGTTCGCCAAATGACTACCGCCGGGCGCCCCGGTCCGCCAGTCTGGGGCCATGACCCCCACCGACACCCGACTCATCCTCATCCGCCACGGCGAATCGGTCGCGCAGGAGCTGGGCTTCCTCTCCGGCCACAACACCTGCAAGGGGCTCTCGGACACCGGGCGCGCCCAGGTCGAGACGCTGCGCGACCGGCTGGTGGCGACGGGCGAGCTGGGTGCGGTGGACGTCGTCTACACGAGCATCCTGGCCCGGGCGATCGAGAGCGCCGAGATCATCGTGCCGGCCTTCGGCGGGGTGACCCCGCAACAGGAGTGCGATTGGTGCGAGATCCACGCCGGCGACGCGGAGGGGCTCACCTGGCCCGAGTTCCGGGAGCGGTTTCCGGTCGTCGGTGACCGCGACGACCCTTTCCGGTCCCGGGCCACCGGCGCCGAGACGTGGGCTGAGTTCTACGTGCGAGCCGGCGCCCGACTCCGGCGCATCGCTCGCGAGCACGATGGCCAGCGCGTCGTGGTGGTCTGTCACGGCGGAATCATCGGCGCGAGCTTCATCGCGCTCGGCGACCTCCCCCTTCGCAACGGGAACGCGATGACCCACGAGACGGTGAACAGCTCGATCACCGAGTGGCGCTACACCGGATCCGACTGGCGCCTCGTCCGCTACAACGACGCCGCCCACCTCGCGACCGCGTAGCCGAGCCCGGCCGCGGGCTCATGCCGCGTGGCCGACTGCCGCGGGTGGGGTGAGTCTTCGTTTTCGGGTGATGGGGTCGGGTGGGCCGAGGGTCCCGGCCCGAATCCCGTTCGCGTGATCTACGTCCGCTCGATCGCGACCGGCTATACAGGCCCGCGCATGAACGATCTTGCATCTCTCATCGTGCCCGCGCGCCAAGACGCTCTGATCTCCAGCGCGCGAAGCCAGCGATGAACCGATTCCGACTCGCGCGGTACTCGGTGGTTCTGCCCGATGAAGAGTCGTTCGCGGCAACCGACCTCGCGGTTCCGATCATCGATGACGTGCCGCTGTTCGTAGTCGTCGGCAGCGACTTCCCCGGCGTTCCCGTGGTACTCGTGGCGCCGCCATCCGGGCATTGGCTCACCGACCCCGACGACTCGTACGTCGACGAGGAGAGCGGTCGTCCGGCGGTCCTGGACGGATCCTGCGGCATCGCGGAGTGCTGCGGCGTCATGGCTCGGATCGATGTCACCGCTTCGACGATCACCTGGTCGGACTTCGTGGTCCGCGGGCGCGGCCACGTTCCGAGCGCGTTGCAGCTCACATTCGACCGGGCGGAGTACGAGCGCGCGCTGGCTCAGGTTCTCGACATCGAGCCGACCGCCTGGACGGACGGGGCTCAGTAGGGGCGATCGCCGACGACGGTTACCCGCTCCATGACGCGCCGGTGGGGGAGGAAGTCGTTGCTCACGCAGTGTTGGGTGGCCCGGTTGTCCCAGAACGCGACGCTGCCCGGGGCCCAACGGAAGCGGCACTGGACATCGGGAACCGTCGCCGTGCGATAGAGGGAGGCGAGCAGCGGCCCGGCTTCTTCGTCCTTCATGCCGTTAATCCCGCAGGTGAACGCGCGGTTCACGTAGATCGTCCGGCGGCCGGTCTCGGGATGGGTCCGCACGATCGGGTGCTCGGCGGTCGGGTGCCGCTCACGCATCTCGGCCTGCCGATCCGGGGGCAGGTGCCGCCCGAAGACACGCGCGTAGTCGTGCAACGCGACCAGGGCGTCGATCCTCTCGCGGGTCCGGTCGTCGAGCAGGTCGTAGGCCGCGCCCATGTCGGCCCACAGGGTGTCGCCACCGAGAGGAGGCGACTCGACGATCCGCAGGATGGAGCCGAGCGACGGCTCGGGCCGCCACGTCACGTCGCTGTGCCAGACGTCGGGTGCGCGCCGCTCGCCCTCCGACGGGAGCACGAAGATCTCCGGCTCCTTCTGGTCCGGAGGCGTGAGGGGATGGACCTCGAGGTCGCCGAATTGCCGGCCGAACGCGATGTGGCGATCGCGATCGAGCTCGGACTGGTCGCGGAAGAAGATCACCTTCCACTCCAACAGCGCGGCTCTGATCGCGGCGACGGTGCCCTCGGACAGGTTGGACGCGAGGTCGACCCCACTGATCTCCGCCCCGATGGTCGCGGTCAGCGGCTCAACCCTCATGGCGAGAAATCCTACGACGTCAGTCGTAGTAGCCGGAGTGGAAGTAGATGCAGGGAACGCCCTCGGCGCGGAGCATCTCGACGTTGCGGCGGTCGTCCTCGACACCGAGGCGCAGCTCGAAGCCGTACTCGCGCAGGTCCCAGACCGTCGACTGCTTGTAGTCCCTCGACAGCTCGTAGTCACCCCACGGACGCATGATGAGGACGTCCCAGCGGATCTTGTACCGGGCCAGCCACGCCGCGGTCAGGTGGTGCACCCGGGCCGGGCGAGCGGTGAGCAGCACCACGCGGAGGCCGGGATCGAGCAGGTCGAGCAGCACCCGCATCTCCTCGATCACGGGGTCGTCGCCGCAGGCCTCGAAGAACCCCTGCCAGTCGCGGCGGGGTGCCTCGAGGTAGTGCTGGCGCGTCGCGGCGTCCGACAGCACCCCGTCGATATCGACGACGATCGCGGGCCCGGGAGCGACCTGCCCGTCGCGCCAGGTCCAGTGCTCCGGGGGGGAGATCCTCACCCTTCGTCGTCGGGGCCGG
Source organism: Acidimicrobiia bacterium (assembly GCA_038252255.1). GTDB lineage: Bacteria > Actinomycetota > Acidimicrobiia > IMCC26256 > JAENVU01 > Chersky-806. The sequence goes on from JBBSAM010000016.1 coordinate 5,352, forward strand.
TCGACAGGTACCGCGCCTTGATGCCTTCGACGACGCTCGGGTCGGCGAGTGTGGTGGTGTCCCCGAGCGACTCGTCCTCGGCGACGTTGCGCAACAGGCGGCGCATGATCTTCCCCGAGCGGGTCTTCGGCAGATCCTCGGTGAACAGGATCGTCTTGGGCTTCGCGATCGGGCCGATGTGATGAGCCACGTGATCGCGGAGCTCGGCGACCAGCGCCTCGGTCGGCTCGTGGCCGCTGCGCAGGATCACGAACGCGCTCACGGCCTGCCCGGTCATCTCGTCCGTTCGCCCCACCACCGCGGCCTCCGCGACCGCGGGATGCGAGACCAGCGCGGACTCCACCTCGGTCGTCGAGATGTTGTGGCCGGCAACGAGCATGATGTCGTCCACACGGCCGAGGAGCCAGAAGTACCCCTCGTCGTCGCGCTTGGCGCCGTCGCCGGCGAAGTAGCGACCGTCGAACCGGGACCAGTACGTGTCGTGGTAGCGCTGCGGGTCACCCCAGATCCCCCGCAGCATCGACGGCCACGGGTGGGTGAGCACGAGGTACCCACCGCCCGGGATCCCGACCGCCGCGCCCTCGTCGTTCACGATGTCCGAGCCGATGCCGGGCAGCGGGAACGTCGCGCTCCCCGGCTTGGCCACCGTCGCGCCCGGCAGCGGGCTGATCATGATGGCGCCGGTCTCGGTCTGCCACCACGTATCGACGACCGGGCAGTTGCCGCCGCCGATGTTCTTCCAGTACCAGACCCAGGCCTCGGGGTTGATCGGCTCGCCGACCGATCCGAGCAGCCGGAGCGAGGACAGGTCGTGCGCGTCCGAGTACTGCGTGCCCCACTTCATGAAGGTCCGGATCGCAGTCGGCGCGGTGTAGAGCGTCGTGATCTTGTACTTCTCGACGATGGACCAGAAGCGGTCCTTGTCGGGGTAGTCAGGCGTACCTTCGTACATCACGCTCGTCGCGCGGTTCGCGAGCGGTCCGTAGACGATGTACGAGTGGCCGGTGACCCAGCCGCAGTCGGCGGTGCACCAGAAGACGTCCGTGTCGGGGTGAAGGTCGAACACGTACTTGTGGGTGAACGCGACCTGCGTGAGGTACCCGCCGGTCGTGTGCATGATGCCCTTCGGCTTCCCGGTCGTCCCACTCGTGTAGAGGATGTACAGCAGGTCTTCGGCATCCATCGGCTCGGGCGGGCACGCCGTCGGCTGCGAGTCGACGATCTCGTGCCACCAGGCGTCGCGACCTTCCTGCATCGTCACACCTTCGTGCGCGGTACGACGCAGGACGAGGCAGCGTTCGATCGTCGGTGTCTCGGCCATCGCGGCGTCGGCGATGTCCTTCAACGGCACGACACTGCCGCGCCGCCACGCGCCGTCGCCGGTGATGAGCAGCTTGCACTCCGCGTCGTTGATCCGGTCGCGCAGTGAGTCCGACGTGAAACCGCCGAACACCACCGAGTGCGCGGCGCCGAGACGGGCGCACGCAAGCATCGCCACGGGGAGCTCGGGCACCATCCCGAGGTAGATCGCGACCCGGTCGCCCTTCTCGACACCGAGCGCCTTGAGTGCGTTCGCGGCCCGGCTCACGTCGTCGAGGAGCTGGGCGTAGGTGATCGTGCGCGAGTCGCCGGGCTCGCCTTCCCAGAGGAAGGCGACCTGGTCACCATGGCCCGCCTCGACGTGGCGGTCGACGCAGTTGTACGAGGCGTTCAGCCGGCCGCCGACGAACCACTTCGCGAACGGCAGGTCCCAGTCGAGCACGGTGTCCCACGGCTTCGACCAGTCGAGGAGCTCGCCCGCCTGCGCGGCCCAGAACGCCTCGGGATCGGCGGCCGCGGCATCGTGGAGCAACGAATCCGCGACGAGTGCGCCACGTACGAAGTCCTCGGGCGGCGGGAACGTCCGTCCTTCGGACAGCAGCGCCTCGAGCGTCACATCCGCCATGAGATCTCCCCCTCGTCGGGCCCGGGCCCGGAATCTACCCGCGGGTCAGAGGCGCTTGGTGAGAACGAGGACGGTGTGGGCGCCGAGCCCGGCCGGATCGGTGAGCGCGGCGGCCTCGGTGATCCGGCTCCGCCCGGCGAGCGCCTCGAGGTCGCCCCGTGCCGCGCCGGCCTCCCAGCGCGCCCGTCCCTCCTCCACGAGCTCGTCGATCCCGACGCCGCGCAACCAATCGGACTGGCTCGACTCCTGCGCGATCGTGAACCCGGCCCGGCGCGCGTCACGCCGCAGCGCGGGGAGCAGCACGTCGGTGGTGATGTCCTGGCTCCCCGGGTCCTCGAGCGGATCACCGCCACGCTCATGGGCGCGATAGGTACGCAACCAACCCGGCTTTCTGACGGTCTCCGGAGGGCGACCATCTGGGCCTGCACCGCGGGTGCCCCCGGGCGGCCCGTCTCTTGCGACGAGATCGTCGAGCTCGGCGGCGTAGTCGACGATCAACACCACTCCGCGCCGGAGCCGGGCCGCACGATCGTCGATCCACTCCTCGACCGCGCGCTGCACCGGGATTCGCGTGCCCGTCGGTGCGTCCAGCCCCTCGAGCCAGCTCACGAGCTCCTCCGACGCACGCACCGGAACCTCGTGGAACCTCCCGGCCTCCGTGACGCCGACCCGGATCTCGAGCCAGCCGTCCGCCGCGCGCTCCACCACGTCGAACGGAAGGTTGTCGAGCAGCTCGTTGGCGATAACCACCCCGTCGACCGAGAGCGCGGGCAGCTCCTCGAGCGCGCTGACGATGGGGCCGGTGCCGTCCACCGGCTGCGGCATCCCGCCCTCGAGATCGGGGCGCGACGGGCCGAGCGCGTGCTCGAACGGTTCCACCGTGAGCAGCTCGCGTTGCGCGTCCCGGAGTGCGGCAGACCGCTCGACCAGCACGTAGCGCAACGCCGGGGCGCAATCCGGTGCGGCGCGCAGCACCTCACGGCACAGCCTGCCGTTGCCCGCGCCCGCTTCCATCACGAGGAACGGGTCGGGTTCACCGAGGTCGCGCCACCACCCGTCGAGCGCGCGGGCGACGCAGGCTCCGAACAAGGGGCCGACCTCGGGGCTCGTCACGAAGTCGCCGCCGGACCTCCCCGCGCCGTGCCCACGGGCGAAGAACCCGGCCTCGGGGTCGTACAGCGCGGCTTCGACGAACGTGCTGAACGGGACCGGCCCGGCCCGGTGGATCCGTTCCGCCAGACCGGGAGCGCTCATCCTCTAACCGCCGGCGGCGAGCTCGCCGATGCGGGCGAACACCTGCGGGTACACCCCGACGATCAACACGATCACGGCGCAGATGCTGATCGCGGCGTTGAGCGCGAACGGGGTCTCGAGCTGGGCCCCATCCACATTGTCCGGGACGGGGTGGAACCACATCTCGCGCACGACCCGCATGTAATAGAAGAACGCCACCACGGACATGACCGCGGCAATCACCCCGAGCACGGTCGCGCCGGGGGTGCCGGCGTCGAGCACCGACCGGAACATCACGAACTTCGCGAACCAGCCGGCGAGCGGGGGTAGGCCGGCGAGCGACAGCAGGAACACGCTCATGAGCACAGCGAAGCCGGGGGCATAGGAACCGAGCCCGCCGTAGGTGGAGATCTCGGCCGAACGGGTCCGCCGCGCGAACGCGATGACGACCGCGAACGCGCCGAGGTTCATCGCGCCGTAGATCAGCAGGTAGATGACGACGGCCTCGAACGAAGAGCGTGCCGCCTGGCCGTCCGCCGCGACGGCGAACGGCACGAGCATGAAGCCGCCCTGCGCGATCGACGAGTACGCCAGCATGCGGACGATGTTCGTCTGCCGCAGCGCGGCCAGGTTCCCGAGGATCATCGACGCCGCCGCGAGCACCCAGAGGATCGGCTGCCAGCTGTCGGGCGCGGGGAAGAAGCCGAAGAACACGACGGACAGCAGGGCGACGAACCCGCCGGCCTTCGACGAGACCGAGAGGAACGCGGTGATCGGAGTGGGCGCGCCCTCGTAGGTGTCCGGCGCCCAGAAGTGGAACGGGACCGCACTGATCTTGAACGCGAACCCCACCAGGGTCAGGAAGACCGCGACGATCAGCAGCGACGTCTGCGGGACGTGCCCGACCTCGGCCGCGATGTCCGACAGCAGCGTCGAGCCGGTGAGCCCGAACACGAGCGACATGCCGTACAGCATGATCGCGGAGGAGAGGACGCCGATCAGGTAGTACTTGATCGCGGCCTCGTTGGACTTCGGATCGTGCTTGCGCCAGCCCGCGAGCACGAACGTCGGGATCGAGATCGTCTCGAGCGCGACGAAGATCGTGATGAGGTCGCGCGCTGACGTCATCACCATCATGCCGAGCACGGATGTGAGCAGGAGCACGTAGAACTCGCCCTGGTAGTAGTCGCCGTCGCCGATGTAGTCGACCGAGAGCAACAACGTCACGTAGGCGGCGGCGAGGAAGAACCCGGTGAGCGCCATTGAGTACGGGTCCACCACGAACGCGCCACCGAACATCTGGCGCGTGCCGCCGTCCACCGCCAGCGTCACGACCGGGATCATGGCGGCGAGGACACCGAACGTCGCGAGCTGAGAGGTCTGGAAGCGGCGGCGGTACTCGAAGAAGAAGTCCGCGATCAGGACGACGATGATCGTCGCGGAGATGATGATCTCCGGGGCGATCGCATGGAAGTCCCAACCCGAGTTCATCGTGGCCTCAACGTGCGATCAGCTGCGTGAGGTGGGTGACTGTGCTGTCCGTGACGCTGAAGATGATGTCCGGGTAGAGGCCGAGCACCAGGATTCCGATCAGCATCGGCGTCCACGCGATCCACTCGATCACGCTCACGTCGTGGATGTGCGCACTCTCGAACTCGGCCTTGGGCTCACCGAACGCCACCCGCTGGTACATCCAGAGGAGGTAGCCGGCGGCGAGCACGGTGCCGACCGCGGCGACGACCATGTAGATCCGGAACGTCGCGTCCGGGTTGCCGCCGAACAGGCCCATGGCCGCCTGAGCCGGGCTGTACGCGGACAGCACGGCCGGGAACTCGCCCCAGAACCCCGCGAGGCCCGGGAGCCCGAGCGACGCCATCACGCAGAATCCGAGGATCCAGCCCATCTTGGGCGCCTGTTTGAGCAGCCCACCGAGGCGGCTCATCTCACGGGTGCCGTAGGTGTGCTGCACCGAACCGGCGACGAAGAAGAGCATGCCGGTGATGAGACCGTGCGCCACCATCCCGAAGATGGCGGCGTTGATGCCGAAGGTCGTGAGGGTCGCGATGCCGAGCATCACGAAGCCCATGTGGGCGACCGAGGAGAACGCGATGAGCCGCTTCATGTCGGTCTGCGCGAGACAGCAGAGCGCGCCGTAGATGATGCCGATGACCGCAAGCAGGCCGATCCACGGGGCCCAGTCGTGCGCGGCCTTCGGCAGGATCGGTAGCGCGATGCGGATGAACCCGTAGGTACCGAGCTTCAGGAGGATCGCGGCCAGCAGCACCGAGCCCACCGTCGGCGCCTCGGTATGAGCATCCGGCAGCCACGTATGGAACGGGAACATCGGCACCTTGATCGCGAACCCGAGGAAGAGGCCCGCGAAGATCAGGTTCTGGGTGACGCCGACGATCTCCCCACCACCCTTCAGCGTCAGCTCCGGGATCTGGAACGTGCCCTCCAGGAAGAAGAGCGCGAGGAAACCCAGCAACATCAGCGCCGACCCGAACAAGGTGAACAGGAAGAACTTGATCGACGCGTATTCGCGGTTCGGCCCGCCCCAGACTCCGATCATGAAGAACATCGGGAGCAGGACGACCTCGAAGAAGATGAAGAAGAGGATGAGGTCCTCGGCGACGAACGTCCCGTTCATCCCGACCTCGAGCAGCAGGATCAACGCGAGGAACGCCTTGGGGTTGTGCGGCTCCGGGAAGTGGTTCCACGAGTAGATGACGCACAGCACGGTGACGAACATCGAGAGGATCAGCAACGGCAGCGAGATGCCGTCGATGCCTACGTGGTACCGGGCCTTGATGACGTCGATCCACGGCTCGTTGGCGAGGAACTGCAGCTTGCTCGCGTGGTCGTAGTTGAAGTCGGCGATGATCCCGATGCCTACGCCGAGCGTCGCCAGCGTCGTGACGAGCGCCACGGCCTTGGCCGCGGTCTCCTCGGCCTTCGGGAGCAGGAGGATGACGGCAAGCCCGACAGCCGGCAGGAAGACCGCCAGCGTCAGTGCCCACTCCTGGAACCAGTTCATCGGCTTCCTTCCTCAATGAAGAACATGTTCGTCAACTGAAGATCACGAGCAGCACGGCGAGGACTCCGACTGATCCGAAGAGAATGAGCGCGTACCGCTGCACGCGCCCCGACTGGACGTAGGTCAAGAGGCCACCGGCCTGGTCCGTCTCGTTGGCGATGCCGTTCACCGCGCCGTCGACGACGTCCTGATCGACGTAGCGGTACGTCAAGCGTCCGACCGCGGCGGATCCCCGGCCCACCGCGTTCACAGCACCGTCGATGACGTTCTGGTTGACCCAGTACGAGGCCCGGGCGATCGGCCCCTTGATCCCCCCGACGATCGCTCCCTCGTAGAGATCGTCCAGGTAGTACTTCTTGACGAGGAAGAGATGGCCGGCGCGCAGCGTCCCGCTGCGCTCGGTGAGACCCTTCAGCGCGCGCAGCTCCTTGCGGTCGAGCCAGAAGACCGACGCGAGCCCGAACGCCACCACGACGAGGAGGAACGACACCGCCGCGAGGGTGAAGTCGAAGTTCGGCGTGAGCACCGGCGGGAACGCGACCCGGGGCTCGACGTACTTGGTGAACTCCTCGATGCCGAACGCGCTGGCGTTGGCGAGACCGGCGACGACGCTGAAGCCGGCGAGCACGACGAGCGGCCCGGTGATCGAGCGCGGCGACTCCTCCGGGTGCCCGTGGCCCCGGTACTCACCGAAGAACGTGAGGTAGACGCAACGCGCCATGTAGGCGGCGGTCATCACCGCGCCGACGAGGCCGACCACCGCGAAGAACCCGAAGCCACCCTGCCCGGCGGCCGCGAGGATCTCGTCCTTGGACCAGAACCCGGCGAGTGGGAACACCCCGGCGAGCGCGAGCGACCCGATCATGAAGGTCCAGAACGTGATGGGCATGTGCTTGCGCAGCCCGCCCATCTCCTTCTTCATGTCGAACGAGTGGTGCGAGCCCGAGTGGCTGACCGATCCGGCGCCGAGGAAGAGCAGCGCCTTGAAGAAGGCGTGCGTGAACAGGTGGAAGACGGCACCGACCCACGCGCCGACCCCGAGGCCCATGACCATGTACCCGAGCTGGCTGATCGTGGAGTACGCGAGCACCTTCTTGATGTCGTCCTGCACGAACGCCAGCGCGGCACCGATGAGGATCGTGATCCCACCGATGAGCGCCATCGGGTTGACCCCGCCGGACGAGATCGAGAAGCCCTCCCAGAACACCGGGTAGACGCGGGCGCCGAGGTACACGCCGGCAACCACCATGGTCGCCGCGTGGATGAGCGCGGAGACCGGGGTCGGGCCGGCCATCGCGTCCGGCAGCCAGGTGTGGAGCGGGAACTGGCCGCTCTTGCCGATGATGCCGATGAGCAGGCAGCTGGCGCCGACGACCCAGATCGTGTGACCGCCCTTGACCGCGAGTGCGGCCTCGTTGATCCCGAGGATGCTGAACGTCTGGCCGGCGGCGAAGAAGGTGACGATGATGCCGATCATCAGCCCGATGTCACCGGTGCGCGTGGTGAGGAAGGCCTTGATCGCCGCGTTCGTGTTCGCGCCTTCTTCCCACCAGTGGCCGATGAGCATGAACGAGCACATGCCCACCAGCTCCCAGCCGACCAGGAGCTGCAGCGTGTTCGACGCGACGACGAGCGTCAGCATCGACGCGGTGAAGAGGCTGAGCGCGGCGTAGAAGTAGGTGAAGCGGGTGTCGCCGTGCATGTACGCCGTGGAGTAGACGTGCACGAGCAGCGAGATCAGCGTGACGACGAAGAGCATCATCACGGCGAGACCGTCGATCTGGGTGCCGACCGTGAAGTCGATCCCGCCGTTCGACCACCAGGTGACGGTGTGGATCACCGGCGCGACGGCCGCGTGCTCACCGCCGGCGGTCATGAACCCACGGCCGAACGCCTGCAGCACGCCGACGCTCTCCTTGCCGCCGGCGTCCTGGACCCGTTGGATCCACTGCCCCGCGGCAACGCACGAGAGCACGAAGGACGCGCCGACGGCGAGGATGCCGAGCTCCGAGCCCTGGCGCGGCATGCGCTTGCCGAAGAGCAGGATCAGCGCGAACGAGACCGCGGGGATGACCGGGATGATCCAGGCGTAATCGAGCATCAGTTCGTCAGCCCCTCAGCTGGTCGATCTCGTCGAGATCGGGACTGCGGAGATTGCGGTAGATGAGCAACACGATGGCGAGGCCCACACCGACCTCGGCGGCGGCGATCGTGATCACGAAGAGTGCGAAGACCTGCCCCGCCGTCTTGTGCAGGTAGGCCGAGAACGCGATCAGGTTGAGGTTCACCGCGTTGAGCATGAGCTCCACGCTCATGAGCACGAGCACGCCGTTGCGCCGGGCGAGCACGCCGTAGACGCCGATGCAGAAGAGCGCGGCCGCGAGCACGAGGAATTGGTTGAGGATCACTGCCCCGTCAGTCCCTTCTCGCGATGACGACGGCGCCGACGAGTGCGGCGAGGAGCAGGATCGAGACGAGCTCGAACGGCACGACGTAGACCCGGAAGATCGATTGCGAGACCTCGGCGGTCCGGGTGGGCGTGCGGAGGACGATCTTGTTGTCCGAGAACGCGTCGATGAGCAGCGTCGCGAGGACTCCGAGCAGGAAGACCGACACCACCGCGGCGGGCCAGCGCTGGTCGTTGTCGAGCTCCGTGTCCCCGCGCATCGGCGCCCGGGTCAGCATGATCCCGAACAGGAACAGGATGATCACCGCGCCGATGTAGATCAGCACCTGGACCCAGGCCACGAACTCGGCCGCGAGCAGGATGTACTGCGCGGCCGCACCACCGAGCACGACCACCAGGTACAGCGCGGCGTGGACGACGTTCGGCGAGCGCACGACGCCGATGGCGGCGAGCACCATTCCGATCGCGAGGATCCAGAAGACGACGTTCTGCGCGACCACTACTTCTTGCCCTTGACCTCGGCGCCGAGCTCGAGCGGCTCGGGCTCGGGCACCGATTCCATCCATTCACCGAGCTTGTTCTTGTCGTGCAGGAGCTCGGCGATGCTGGGCTCGGAATACTCGTACTCCGGGCTCCAGAAGAGCGCGTCGAACGGGCAGACCTCCACGCAGATCCCGCAGTACATGCAGAGCGCGTAGTCGATGTCGAAGCGATCCAGGATGCTGACACTGCGCGGCCGTCCACCTTCGCGGCGCGGCGGGCGCAGCTCCTTGTGGCCCTCGATGTAAATGCACCAGTCCGGGCACTGCCGCGCGCAGAGCATGCAGACCGTGCAGTTCTCCTCCTTGAGGGCGATCACGCCGCGAGCGCGGGTCGGCGGATCCTCCTTCTCGTGGGGGTACTGCACCGTCACGGCACCTTCCATCATCGTGCGGAAGGTCACGCCGAGACCGCTGACGACACCGGGGAGCTTGAAGCGGGCCATCGCTACACCGCGACCTTGAGGATGCCGGTGACGACGATGTTGAGCAGCGCGAGCGGGATCAGGAACTTCCACGCGAGCGCCTGCAGCTGGTCCTCACGGAGCCTCGGGTAGGTGAACCGGACCCAGAACATGAGGAACGCGACGGCCATGAGCTTGACGAAGAGCACGATCGGCCCGATCAGGTCGGCGAGCCCGCCATGGACCCCCGGGATCGCCCAACCACCGAGGAAGAGCGTCGCCGCCAGCGCCGCGAAGGCGAACGCGGTGCCGAACTCACCGATGAAGAAGAAGAGGAACCGGAAGCCGGTGTACTCGACCATGTAGCCGGCGACGAGCTCGCTCTCGGCCACGGGCATGTCGAAGGGGGTCTGGGTGAGCTCGGCCTGCGCGGCGACGAGGAAGAGGAAGAAGCCGACGAACTGGGTGAGGATGTACGGGTTGCCGATGAAGTCGACACCGAAGATCGAGCCGTTCTGCTGCGCGGCGACGATCCCCTGGAGATTCATCGTGCCGGCCTGCATGACGACACCCACCACCGCGAGCAGGAGCGGCAGCTCGTACGCGATGAGCTGAGCCGCGGCGCGCAGCGCGCCGAGCAACGCGAACTTGTTCGCGCTGGCCCATCCGGCCATGAGCACGCCGATGACCGACAGGCTCGACACCGCCAGCGCGTAGAAGACGCCGACGTCGAGATCCTCCACGACGAGTCTCGGGCCGGTCGGGATCACGAGGAAGATGAGGAAGGTCGACATCACGACGACCGCCGGCGCGAGCGCGAACACCCGGCGGTCGGCCTCCGCCGGCATGATGTCCTCCTTCTGGAGGAACTTCATGCCGTCGCCGATGAGCTGGAACCAGCCGTGAAAGCCGCCGGGGTCCATCGGCCCGAGCCGGCTCTGCATGTGGCTCATCATCTTGAGCAGGAACGTGTACCCGAGAATGAGCGCGCCGAGCGGAATGATGGCGAGCACCACGATCGTCTTGATCGCCAGCGTCGTACCCCAACCGATCTCGAGTGCGAGTGTCACCGATCAATGTCTCCGAGGATGAAGTACAACGATCCGAGGATCGTGATGACATCGGGAACGTAGACGCCCCGCAGCAGCCAGGGCAGGATCGAGACGTTGCTGAAGCTGGCCGAGCGGATCTTCACCCGGAACGGGCCCGTCGCGCCCTTCGACACGACGTAGTACCCCATCTGCCCGAGCGGGTTCTCGGTCTCGACCCAGACCTCGCCCTCCGGCACCTTGATGATGCGGGGAACCTTCGCCATGATCGGGCCGGCCGGGAGCGCGTCGAGCAGGTTCAGCACCATCCGGGCCGACTCCCGAGTCTCCTGCAACCGGACCCAGTACCGGGCGAACGAGTCACCGTCGGTGTGGGTCCAGACCTTGAAGTCGAGGTCGGGGTACACGAGGTACGGCTTGCCGTCGCGCCGCAGGTCCCAGTCCACACCGGAGGCGCGCAGGTTCGCGCCCGAGAGGCCGTACGACGTGGCGAGGTCACCCGGGATGATGCCGATCCCGCGCGTGCGGGCTTCGAAGATCTCGTTGCCGACGAGCACGTCCTCGAAGTCGTCGCAACCGTCGAGGATCTTCTTCATCGCCTCGCGGCAGTCGACGATCCAGCCCCACGGGAGATCGTCCTTCAGCCCACCGATGCGGTTGAAGTTCGGGTGGAAGCGACCACCGGTCGCGCCCTCGATCAGGTTGAGGACGTGCTCACGGTCACGGAAGCCCCAGAACGCCGGCGTCAGCGCGCCAACCTGCAGGCCCATCTCACCGAGGAACAGGTAGATGGTGGCGATGCGTGACAGCTCGGTGAGGATCGTACGGATGTACTGCGCGCGCGGCGGCGCCTCGATGTCCATCAGCAGCTCGGCGCCGTGGATGAACGGCACTTCGTTGGCGAACGAGCTCAACCAGTCGATCCGGTTGATGAGCGTCGTGATCTGCGGGTAGGTGCGGAACTCGCTCAGCTTCTCGTAGCCGCGGTGCATGTAGCCGATCACCGGGTCCGCCGCGACCACCCGCTCACCGTCGAGCCGCACGACCAGACGCAACGTGCCGTGGGTCGCGGGGTGTTGCGGCCCGAGGTTCAGGATCATGTCGCCGGTGTCGAGCTCGACCCCGACCGCCGCGTCGGCCAGGTGCCGCAGCGCGCCCGGCTCGATCTCGAAGCCCGGTAGCTCAGTTGTGCTCATCGTCTCCGCTCCTGGCCCTGCGGGCCGGGCCGCTCGGACCCCGCTCCGCCGGATCTACGGCACCGGGCGCGTCGTATGACCGCTCCGCTCATGCTTCGACCTCCCCGGCGGTGGCCGCGGCAGCCGGTTCGTCCTCGCCCGGCATCGGCTCGACGTCCACCAGGCCGGGCCAGGGCTTCACGTCACGCGCGAGGAGCGGGAAGTCCTTGCGCAGCGGGTGACCCTCGAACTCGGCCGGCAGGTAGAGGTGGCGGAGGCTCGGGTGACCGTCGAACACGACCCCGAACATCTCCCAGCACTCACGCTCGTGCCAGTCCGCGCCGCCGTACACCGGGACCCAGCTCGCCAGGTGCGGACGTTGCTCGTCCACGTCGGCCTTGAGCGTGACGCCCCAGTGCCGGGTCGTGGACTGCACGTGCGCGAAGACCTGGAACCGGCCGGCGGAACCTGCAGCGCCGAAGGTCATCTCGGTGGGCTGCACCGGTGACGACGTGTCGCTGCCCTCGTCGCTGTCCGCCTTCGCCGCCGGTTGCCAGTCGATTCCGGCGATGAACGAGAGGTAGTCGCAGTCGAGGTCGTGCTTCGCGCTCTCGGCGGCGCGGCGCCAGGCCTCCGGCGCGACCCGCACGACGAGCGTGCCGAAGGACTCCGCGTGCTCGATGATCGCGTCGCCGATCACGGCCTGCAGCCGGCCGAGGACCCCGGCGACGACCGGGTCGGGCTCGGGCGGCGACTCCGGTTCGTCAGGCAACGTGGATCGGCTCCCCACGCCAACGAGCCGCCAGCTCGTCGTTCCCGATGCCTTCCTGCTGGATGCGCTCCTGCAGCATCACGATCGCCTGGAGCAGCGCCTCGGGCCGGGGCGGGCAACCAGGGATGTAGATGTCGACGGGGATGATCTGGTCGACGCCCTTCGTGACCGAGTACGAGTCCCAGTAGGGCCCGCCGCAGTTCGCGCACGAGCCCATCGAGATCACGTACTTCGGGTCCGGCATCTGCTCGTAGAGCCGCTTGATCGCCGGCGCCATCTTGTCGGTGACCGTCCCCGAGATCACGACCAGATCGGCCTGGCGCGGGCTCGCCGGGAAGGGGATCACACCGAGGCGCATCATGTCGTAGCGCGGGCTCGCCAGCGCGGCGCCCATCTCGATGGCGCAGCACGCGAGACCCCACTGGAACATCCACAGCGAGTACTTGCGGCTGTAGTTGAGGAGCCAGGTGACGGGCTTCAGCGGCTTCTTCCCGAGCACACCCTTCTCGACGAGCCCCACTCAGACTCCAATCCGCGTCGACATCAGGCCCACCGCAGCACACCCTTGCGCCATGCGTACACGAGCCCGAGGGCGAGGATGCTGATGAACACGATCATCGAGATCAGCGCCTGCACGCCGAGCTGCTCGAGCTCGATCGCCCACGGGAAGATGAACACCGCTTCCACGTCGAACATCACGAACAGCAACGCGTAGACGTAGTACCGCACGTTCGACTGGCCCCAACCACCCACCGGATCCGAGCCGGCTTCGTAGGTGACGTACTTGTCGGCTTGGGGATGATTGGGACGGAGAAGCCACCCGAGGGCGAGGATTCCGCCCACCATCGCGAGCGCGGCGACCATGAGCACGGCGACCGCGAGGTACTCCCGGTAGTACTGCGTCACGCGAGCCCTCTCCAACACTTATGCACTGGCACGAAATGCGGCTGGTCCGGGCGAGTATACGTCCGCGCTTTCGCGAACCGACAAACCGTACGACACAGCAAATCTGGCGGTTTTCGGGGGCCCTCGACGAGGTCAGAAAATGAGCGTCGCGTCCCGCGCGAAGTCGAGCAGCAGCGTGGGCAGGATCCCGACCCAGAGCGTCAGGACGGCGCACACGACGAGCACCAGCCCGGTGGGGACGTCCAGGCTGATGCGGGAGCCGGTCCCCCGCGCCACCTCCTCGCCGTCGGGCACATCGGCCTCCGACCCATACATGGTCACGACGACGCGGAGGTAGAAGAAGGCGGAGATCACCGAGGCGATCACGCCCACGATGAGCAGCGAGTACGACAGACCCTTCTGGTCGCCCGAGACCGGGTTGGCGACGGCCGAGAACACGCCCAGCTTGGCCATGAAGCCGCCGGTCGGCGGGATGCCGGCCTGGGCGAGCAGGAAGAAGGCGAGCAACGCGGCGAGCAGGGGTTGGCGGGTCGCGAACCCGCGATAGTCCGAGATGAGGTGGCGGTGATCACGCCGACCGACCACCGCCACCACCGCGAACGAGCCGATCACCATGAACGCGTAGACGAGCAGGTAGAAGAGAGCGGCGCGCAGCCCCTGGCGGGTGCCGGCCTCGAGCCCGATGAGGATGTACCCCGCGTGGCTGATCGACGAGTACGCGAGCATCCGCTTCACGTCGGTCTGCACCAGGGCGACGACGCTGCCCACCAGCAGGGTGAGGATCGCCAGCGCCCAGATCACCGGTCGCCAGTCCGTGCTGTAGGAGGCGAACGCCGTGAGCAGCACCCGGAGGATCGCGGCGAAGCCCGCGGCCTTGGTCGCGGAAGCCATGAAGGCGGTGATCGGGGTCGGTGCGCCCTCGTACACGTCGGGCGTCCACATGTGGAACGGGACCGCGGCGATCTTGAATCCGAGCCCTACCAGCAGGAGCATGAGGCCGGCGATGAGCGTGCCGTTCTCGAGCAGGGTGACCCGGGTCAGGAAGTCGGCGATCCCGGAGAGCGAGGTGGTGCCGGTGGCGCCGTAGACGAGCGCGATGCCGTAGAGGAGCACGGCCGACGAGAACGCTCCGAGCACGAAGTACTTCATGCCGGCTTCGAGCGAGCGCATCCGGTTGCGGTCGTACGCCGCGAGGACGTAGAGCGGGATCGACAGCGTCTCGAGCGCCACGAACACGACGATGAGATCGTTGGCGGTGGTCATCACGAGCATGCCGGTGGCCGAGAAGAGCAGCAGTGCGACGTACTCGGGACGGGACCGGATGCCCTGGCGGCCGAGGTACTCGCTCGACAGCATGAGGGTCAGCAACGTCGCCGAGAGCACGACGACGCCGAGGAACACCGCGAAGCCGTCGATGGCCATCATCTTCGACAGCGCGAGATACGGCCCGTCGGCGCGGATCGAGTCCCACTGGCGCCAGAGGAACACCGCGGAGATGGCGATGCCGAGCACCGCCGAGCCGATCGCGGCGTCGTAGACCCAGGTCGCCCGGCGGAACAGGGCGCGGAGCATGATGATGAGGAGGCCTGCGGCCACGAGCGCGAGCACGGGCGCGACCGCGAGCCAGTCGATGCCGGGAGTGACGATCTTCGTCATCGTGTGGCCCCCCCGCCATGCCGCGGGCCGATCCGATCGAACTTGGGCTGCTCGTAGTTGGTCTTCCGCTCGAAGTTCGAGATCACGCGCTTCACGGTCGGCTCGACCCGATCGATCACGGGCTTGGGGTAGAGGCCGATGAACAAGCTGAGGGCGAGGAGCGGCACCACGACGACGATCTCACGGAGCGAAACGTCGTGCACCTTGGCGTTCTCACCGTCGGGAACGCCGGTGAACACGCGCTGGAACATCCACAACATGTAGACCGCGGCGAGGATCACACCGGCTGTCGCGACGACGGCCCACCAGCGGTGCGCGAGGAACGTACCGAGCAGGGCGAGGAACTCGCCGATGAAACCCGAGAACCCCGGGAGCCCGATGCCCGCGAACAGCGCGACGAGGAAGAAGGACGTCAGCACGGGCGCCGACTTCCAGATGCCCCCGAAATCCGAGATCTGGCGCGTGTGCCGGCGCTCGTAGAGCATCCCGATGACGAGGAACAGCGCGCCCGTCGTGAGCGGATGGCTCAACATCGTGACGGCCGCACCGTCCAAGCCGAAGATCGTGATGGAGAAGATCCCGAGCAGGATGAAGCCCATGTGGGCGAGCGACGAGAACGCGATCACGCGCTTCGCGTCCTTTTGCATCGCGGCGACGATCGACCCGTAGATGATCCCGATCACCGCAAGGGTCAAGAGGAGCGGGGAGAAGTACACCGACGCCTGGGGAAAGAGCTCGAAGGAGAACCGCAGGAACCCGTATGCACCCATCTTCAGGATCACACCGGCCAGCACCACCGACCCCGCGGTCGGGGCCTCGGTGTGCACGTCGGGGAGCCACGTGTGGAACGGGAACAACGGTGCCTTGATCGCGAACGCGGCCATGAACCCGAGGAACAGCCACTTCTCGGTGCTGCTCGCCAGCCCGTTCCAGCTTGCGAGCACGCGGTAGTCGAAGGTGAGGACGCCGGTGGCGGACTGGTGCAGGAAGCCGAGCACGAGGATCGACGCGAGCAGGAACGCGGATCCCGCCGCCGTGTAGATGAAGAACTTCATCGCGGCGTACACGCGCCGGCTGCTTCCCCATCCCGCGATGAGGAAGTACATCGGGACGAGCATCGCCTCCCAGAAGACGAAGAAGCAGATCAGGTCCAGGGAGAGGAAGATCCCCATGATTGCTCCCTCGAGGAGCAGGAACCAGAACGTGTACGCCTTGACCCGGTGATCGAGTGTTGTCGATGCGAGCAGACCGATCGGGAACAGCAGCGCGGTCACGGCGACCATGAAGATGCTGAAGCCGTCGACACCGACGATGTAGCCGACGCCGAGCGCGTCGAACCACCGGGTCTCTTCGACGAACTGGAACGTGTCCGTCGCCGTCTTGAAGTCCCACAGCAGCCAGGCTGCGAACCCGAGCGTCGCCGCTGTGGCGACGAACCCGACGGCGCGGGCTACATCGGGCCGTCGTGCGGGCACACAGAGCGTGATCAGTGAGCCGATGATCGGTGTGACGATGATGGCGGTGAGGATGGGGAACCCGCTCATCAGATCCCCACCCGAGCCAACGCGTAGAGCAGCAGCAGCGCTACGCCGAGGACGATCCCGAGTGCGTACTGGCGCACCAGTCCCGTCTGCACCTTCCGCAGGCTGAGCGCGGCCGTGCGGAAGAGTCGAGCGATGCCGTTGACCGCGCCGTCGATGATCTTCAGATCGAACGTGGAGGACAACCACTCCGCCGCACTGCGAATCGGCCCGCTCACCGCCCGGGAGACTCCGTCGTCGAGGTAGTACGCGTGCCCGAAGAGGCGGGCGATGGGACCGAGCCGCTGGTCGAGGGGATCCACCCGACGGTCGGCGAGGCCGCGCCGGTAGATCGTCCACGCGAACCCGATGCCGATGAGCGCGATCGTCACCGAGACCACATCGAGCGACGCGCCTTGCACGAAGGAGTCCGGACCGTGCTCGGTGACGCCTCGGAACACCGGATCGAGCCACTCGGTGAGGAACTCCAAGTTCGTGAAGGGGAGGTTCACGAACCCGATGGCGACGGCGAGCATGGCGAGGACAAGCGACGGGAGCACCATGGTCCACGGCATC
Organism: Acidimicrobiia bacterium; assembly: GCA_038252255.1. Taxonomy (GTDB): domain Bacteria; phylum Actinomycetota; class Acidimicrobiia; order IMCC26256; family JAENVU01; genus Chersky-806. The sequence goes on from JBBSAM010000016.1 coordinate 22,571, forward strand.
TCATGCGGTTCTTCGGTGAGCGCCGGCTCCGGCGCGGGCCGGCCGTAGTCGACCGTCGGGGAGATCGGCGAGATCTCGTGATGGTGTTCCTCGGCATGGTGATCGGGGACCGGATCGGCTCCGAGCGCGGCTCGGAACCGCTCGTTTCCGAAGAACGTGAGCAGCGTCTCGCGCGTCATGTAGAAGGCGGTGAGCGCGGCGGCGGCCACCGCGACGATCCACAGCGCGTAGTCCGACGTGTAGAACGCGTCGGAGATGATCTCGTCCTTCGCGAAGAACCCGGACAACGGTGGGATCCCGCTGATCGCGAGCCACGCCAGGATGAACGCGAACGCGGTGAAGGGCATGAACTTTCTCAGCCCACCCATCGTGCGGAGGTCCTGGTTGTCCTTGTTGCCGTGGATCACCGATCCCGCTCCCAGGAAGAGCGTGCCCTTGTAGCAGGCGTGCGCGATGACCATGAACACCGCGGCCTGGTACGCGCCCAGGCCACAGGCCAGGAACATGTAGCCCAGCTGGCTCACCGTCGAGTACGCCAGCACCCGTTTGATGTCGGGTTGGACGAGCGCGACGCTGCCCGCGAGCAACGCCGTCGCGGCGCCGACCCAAGCGACGACGGTGAGCGCATCACCGCTCGCCTCGAAGAACGGGTGTGCGCGGCAGAGCAGGTAGACACCGGCCGTGACCATGGTGGCCGCGTGGATCAGGGCCGACACCGGGGTCGGGCCCTCCATCGCGTCGGGGAGCCACACGTGGAGTGGGATCTGCGCGCTCTTCCCGACGCAGCCGAGGAAGAGCAGTAGCGCGATGGCGGTCACAGTGGTGTGGGCCAGGCCGCCGGCCTTCAGGTTCATCGCGGCGTAGTCGAGGCTCCCGACGCTGCCGATGATGAAGAACATCGCGAGCATGAACCCGAAGTCGCCGACCCGGTTCGCAACGAAGGCCTTCTTCCCCGCGATCGCGGCGCGCTCGCGCTCGAACCAGTGGGAGATCAGCAGGTAGGAGCAGAGACCCACGCCCTCCCATCCGAGGAAGGTGACGAGGAAGCTGCTCCCGAGCACGAGGATGAGCATCGAGGCGGCGAACAGGTTGAGGTAGGCGAAGAAGCGCGAGAAGCGCGGGTCGCCGTGCATGTAGCCGATGGCGTAGAGGTGGATCAGCGACCCGACGCCGGTGACGAGCAGGATCCACGTGATCGACAGCGGGTCGGTGAGGAAGCCGAAGCTGACCTTCAGCGCACCGGCCGGCAGCCACGTGAAGAGGTTCACCGTGTTGGTGCGGGCGTTGTCCGGCAGGCTGAGGAGCGCGGCAAACATCACGACCGACCAGGCGAAGGCCAACCCGAGCAGCGTCGTGGCGATCCATCCGGCCTTCGGCTCGCCGATGCGCTTGCCCAGGAACAGCAGCACGACCACGCCGAGGAGCGGCAGCGCCGGGATGATCCAAACGGTGTCGAGGAGGTCGCGCGCGCTCACCGCACCCGCTCTCGGCCCTGCGGGCCGGGCCGCTCGGGCCCCGCTCCGTCGGTCGTACCGTCGGGGCCGCGCCGCGTGTCCGCTCCGCTCCGGCCGCCCCCCATGCGATGCGCCACGTCAGCCTCTCAGCAGGTCGATGTCGTCGGCGGTCGCCCCGCCCCGGCGGCGCCGGAAGATGGCCACGATGATGGCAAGCCCGACGGCCACCTCTGCCGCCGCGACGACGAGCACGAAGAACACGATGGCCTGACCCCGGATGTCGTCGAGGGACTTGGCGAACGTCACGAACGTGACGTTGACCGCGTTGAGCATCAGCTCGACGCACATGAACATCACGAGCACGTTGCGGCGCACGAGCAGCCCGACCGCACCGATCGTGAAGAGCAGCGCACCGAAGGTGAGGAAGTAGGTGTCGGTCAGCTTCACGGCGTGGTCACCTCGTCGGCCGTGGGACCGGTGTCCTCGCCGCGCGCCACGTCTTCCTCGCCGCCTTCGGAGAGATCCACGTCCGGTGGCAGGCCGCTGCGGCGAGCGAGCACGACCCCGCCGATGACCGCGACCACGAGCAGGACCGACGTGACCTCGAACGGCCAGAGGTAGTCGGTGAAGAGGCTGCGGGCGACCCGCTCGATGTTGCCGCCGGCGCCGGCGTGCAGGCCCGAGCTGGCGGACTTCGCGCCGGTCGCCCAGTGGTGACCGGCCAGGAAGAGCACCTCGGCCAGCGCGATCACACCGAGCGCCAGCGCGGCCGGGCGTTGGAAGCGCACCGTCTCGCGCATCGACTCGATCTGATCGACGCCGAGCAACATGATCACGAAGAGGAAGAGCACGACGATCGCGCCCGCGTAGACGATCACCTGCACGGCGGCGACGAGCTGCGCGTCCTGGAGCAGGAACATCACCGCGATCGCGATCAACACGGTGACGAGCAGCAGCGCGGAGTGGACCGGGTTTCGGGCCAGGACGACACCGAGCCCGGCGCCGAGCGCCACGGCCGCCATCAGGAAGAAGATCACGAACTCGACCATCAGGTCGCCGACCGCTTCCGCCGCTGACCCTGCTCGGGCTCGCGGTACCCGAAGCCGAGCTCGCTCGACCAGACGATCCGGCCCTCGTACGCCGCGGCCCCGGAAGGTGAGGTGGCCCGCATCCACGCGCTCGTCTCGTCGTCCTCGCCGCCGAGCCAGAGCTCCCACGGCTGGCGCTTGGCCCTGCCATTGTCGTCCACCACGAGCTCCGCCTTCGTGTAGATCGCATCCGCTCGATCCGCGAACGAGAACTCGAAGAGCTTGGTCTCGGTGATCGCCTCGGTCGGGCAGGCCTCGACGCACAGGTCGCAGTGGATGCACCGCAGGTAGTTGATCTCGTAGACGAAGCCGTACCGCTCACCCGGCGAGACCGGCGCGTCCGGTGGGTTGTCCGCGCCGCGCACGTAGATGCAGCGCGCCGGGCACACTCCGGCGCACAGCTCGCAGCCGATGCACTTCTCCATGCCGTCGTCGTAGCGGTTCAGGACGTGGCGGCCGTGGAAGCGCTCGGGCTTCGGGCGCTTCTCCTTCGGGTAGCTCGTGGTGAGCTTGGGCTTGAAGACCTGCTTGATCGTGATCCCGAACCCGCTGAAGCGCCCCATCAGTAGACCTCGTCCATGACCTCGCCCGGCTTCGGCATGCAGAGGCGCAGGAAGCCGAGCACCAGGAGCGCACCGACGCCGGCGGCGGGAACCACGATGAAGCGGTTCCAACCTTCGTCGCGGCCGATGATGATCACGCCCGACACCATGACCCAGAGGAAGGCCAGCTCGATGAGCCACTTCCATCCGAGGTCCATGAGCTGGTCATAGCGCAGGCGCGGCAACGACGCGCGCAGCCACACCGTGCCGTAGAGCAGGACGAGCAGCTTGGCGAAGAACCAGAACAGCGGCATGAGCCAGACGTTCACGACGCCGGCCTTGGGCAGGAAGCCGAGGCTCGGGCCGGAGGGACCACCGAGGAAGAGCGTCACCGCGATCGCCGACATCGTGATCAGGTTCATGAACTCGGCGAGGAAGAAGATCGCGAACCGGATGCCCGTGTACTCGGTATGGAAACCGCCCACCAGCTCCTGCTCCGCCTCCACCAGGTCGAACGGCGGGTGGTTGGTCTCCGCCACCGCCGCGATGACGAAGATGACGAACGCGAGGATCGCGGGCCAGAGGTACCAATTGGTGAAGAAGGACGTCCAGTCCGTCCACGCCTGGCCGTTCACGATCCCGCGGGTGGAGAGCGTGCCCGAGTGCAGCAGCACCCCGACGATGGCCAGGCCGAACGCGGCCTCGTAGGACAGCAGCTGCGCGGACGCGCGCACCGAGCCGAGCAGCGGGTACTTCGAGCCGCTCGCCCAGCCCGCGAGCATCACGCCGTAGAGCCCGACGCCCGACATCGCGAGCAGGAACAGGACACCGATCTGCGGATCGGCGAGCTGGAGATACGTCTGGTGCCCGGCGATGGAGACCTCGCCGCCGATCGGGATGATCGAGAACGCGAGGAACGCCGGCAGCACCGAGAGATACGGCGCGAGCTTGAAGACGAACCGGTCGGCGGAGTCGGGGACCGACTGCTCCTTGAAGAACAGCTTGATGCCGTCGGCGAGCGTCTGCAGCACCCCGAACGGTCCGGCATTGGCCGGGCCGATCCGGTTCTGCATGTCCGCGATGACCTTGCGCATGAACCAGACGTAGAAGAGGACGAGGATCATCAGGAGGGCGAAGACGACGATCGTCTTGCCGATGACGATGAGCACGACCTCGAGGTCGACTCCGTGGGCGAGCAGCGGATCTGCGCCGAAGATCACGACAGTGACTCCACCCGGAGATCGGTGACGGCCGCGGCGGAGTCCACGAGGTCGCCGACCCCGTCGTGACCGAGGTTGAACGGAAGGTACGCGGTGCCGGCCATGATCGCCGCGTCCGCCCGGACCGCCAGCGTGACCGAGCCCCGCGACGACGTGACCCGGACCGATTCTCCGTCCGCGACGCCGATGCGATCGCGATCATGCGGGTGGACGAGCAGGATCGGTTCGGGCACGAGCTGGGCGAGCGACTCCGACGCGGCGACGGCGATCCCACCGTCGTAGAGGGTGCGTCCGGTCACGAGCCGGAGAGCGTAGGCGTCGCGTCCCGGAACCGCCGCGTCCGTCACCTTTGCGGCCCAGCGGTACAGCTCGGGCTGCACCGGGGAGGCGGCGACCTCCTGCACGCGCTCGAGCTCCGGATCATCCGGTGGCAGCGCGGTCTGCGAGAGCCCGGGCTCGATGACCGCGGCCGCACCGGTGCCCGTGGAGTCGACCACGCCGGTTGCCTGGGCCGGAGCATGGGTCTCCTCGTCGGCGGCTCCGGGTTGGATCGGTGCCCACGAAGCGGAGGTCAGCGGGATCCGTACGGGGCCGAGGACGAGCTCGTCGCGGTGGGAGGCCAGCGGGAGCACGACGCCGTCACGCGCCCGGCGCAGCAACGCCGCGTCCACCCCGGCGAAGGCCGGCGCGACGCGCGCGATCTCGTCCTGCACCTCGTCGATCAGCTCGAGGTCGAAGTCCGCGCCGAGCCGCAACGCCAGCTCCGCGGCGATCCTCCAGTCGGGCATCGGGGTGCCGTCGGGCGAGATCTTCCGGCCGACTCGCTGCACCCGTCCCTCGACGTTCGAGACGCTGCCGAGCTTCTCGCCCCACATCGCCGCGGGCAGGAAGACGTCGGCGCGCTTCGTGCTGTCGGTGATGAACGCGTCGATCGCGATGGTGAAGCCGACCGCGCCGAGCGCGTCCCGGGCCAACCCGTGGTCCGGGCAGTCGTCGCAAGGGTCCGTCCCGAGGAGCATGAGCGCGCGGACCTGGCCGCGCTTCGCCGCATCCAGGATCCCGATCGCGTCGAGGCCGCGGGCCTTCGGCACGGTTTCCCAGGCCTGCTCGAACCCGGCCCGGCCGGCTTCGAGCGAGACCCGACCGGGCAGGAAGCCCGGGGTGAGACCGAGGTCCAGCGCACCGCGGACGTTGCCCCGCCGCAGGGCCATGAGGAAGCGGGCCCGTGACAGCTGGGCCAGCTCGGCCGCAGCCTGGACCGTCGCGGCGGGCGACTCGGCGAGGTCGCCCCGGCCGAGCACCACGACCACGTGGCCGTCGCGGCCCTCGACGAGCTCGGCGACGTGCGCCATCTCAGCGTCCTCGACCGTGCCCCCACTCAACGCCGCGACGAGCCGCCGCGCCGCGCCGGCCTGCTCGCCCGGCACCGCGCGGATGGAGGAGTGGGCGTAGCGGGAGAGGCCGTGATCGCGGGACGCGAGCTCGATGAGCGGTACGCCGAGCTCTTCGGCCGCGCGCTTCACCCGCAGGAACAGCACCGGGAGCTCTTCCTTCAGATCGATGCCGACGACGACGATCGCGGCGGCGGCATCGAGATCCGGGATCGTCGCCTCCGCGAGCCCGAGCGCGACCTCGGCCGGAATCCCGTCGCCGAGCTGGGCATCGACGTTGTCCGAGCCGAGCACGCCCTTGACGAAGCGGGCCCATGCGTACGCGTCCTCGTTCGTCCCGCGCGCGCCACCGAGCAGCGCGACCGATTCCGGACCGCCCGCGTCGATCGCATCGCGCAGCCCGGCCGCCGCGGCGTCGAGCGCCTCGGGCCACGAGCACTCCACGAGCTCGCCGTCCCTGCGGACCATCGGGTGGCGGACCCGCTCGCCGGAGTGGACCACCTCGTAGCCGAACCGCCCCTTGTCGCAGAGCCAGCCGTGATTCACCGGTTCGCTGTCCACCCCGAGCAGCCGGACGAGCCGGTTCGAGCTCGACTCGAGCGCACCGCGGCAGTGCACCGCACAGGTCGTGCAGCTCGTCTCGACCGCGCTGAGGTCCCACGGGCGCGCCCGGAAGCGGTACGGGGTGGCCGTGAGCGCTCCGACGGGGCAGATCTGCACCGTGTTCCCCGAGAAGTACGAGCTGAACGGATCCTCCGGGGAGGTGATGACCTCCGTCGTGTACCCGCGACCGCCGAAGCTGATCAGCGCGTCGCCCGCGATCTCGTCGGCGAAGCGCGTGCACCGCCCGCACTGGATGCAGCGCTCGCGGTCCAGCAGGACGAGATCGGAGATCGGGATCGGCTTCTCCCAGTGCCGCTTCTCCTCGACGAAGCGGGACTCACCCGGCCCGAACGCGAGCGTCGTGTCCTGCAGCGGGCACTCGCCGCCCCGGTCGCAGACCGGGCAGTCGAGCGGGTGGTTGATCAGCAGCAGCTCGAGCACGCCGTCCTGCGCCTGGAGCGCCGCGTCGGACTGCGTGTGCACGACCATGCCGTCGGCGACGACCGTGGCGCACGAGATCTGCAGGCCCCGCATGCCTTCCACCTCCACCAGGCACATGCGGCACATGCCCACGGGCTTCATGCGCTCGTGGTAGCAGAACCGCGGGATGTAGCGACCGTGGTCCTGGGCGACCTTGATCAACAGGTCACCGGTCTTGGCCTGCACCTCGCGGCCGTCGATGGTGAGCGTGACCGCGCCCGGTGGGCCGGTCGGCAGCACGTACTCGTATGTCGACGGCCACTGGCTCATCGGAACGCCCGGGGGACGCGGCGTCGACTCGTTCGTCGCGGTCATGCGCTGGCCACCGGGATGCTGCGACGGGCCTCGCTTGCTCCGGCAGTGCACATCTCGAGGATCTCCTCGCGGAAGAAGCGGTCGAGGCTGACCACGGCCGACATCGTGCTCGGCCCCATCGCGCAGATGGTCGTCTGCGCGAACGGCGCGTTGAGGCCCGGGACGATCGTCGAGCCGAACGACAGCATGAGGTCGAGGTCCTGGGGCCGGCCGAGGCCGTGCGCGATGCGGAAGAGCACGCGCTCGAGCCACATCGACCCCTCACGGCACGGGGTGCACTTGCCGCAGCTCTCGTGGGCGAAGAACTTGAGGAGCCGCCACGCGACGAGCGCGGGGTTCACGTCCTCGTCGAACACCATGATGGCGCCCGACCCGAGCATCGTCTTCAGCTCGGAGCCGACGTAGTCCATGTCGAGCGGGGCATCGAGGTGCTCGGGCATGAGCCACGGAGCCGACGCGCCACCGGGGATGAAGAACTTCATCTTCTTCCCACCGCGCACGCCCCCGGCGAGCTCGTCGATCAGCTGCCGGAAGGTCATCCCGAGCTCGACCTCGTAGTTTCCGGGGCGCTCGACGTGTCCCGAGACCGAGAAGATGCGCGTCCCGGTGGATCGACCGACGCCGAGCTTGGCGTACTCCTCACCGCCCATCCGCAAGATGTGCGGGACGGTCGAGAGCGTCTCGACGTTGTTGACGACGGTCGGCTGCGCGTACAAGCCCTGCACCGCGGGGAACGGCGGCTTGATGCGCGGCATCGCACGCTCACCCTCGAGGCTGGAGAGCAGACCCGTCTCGTCGCCTGCGATGTACGCACCTGCGCCCCGGTGCACGATCACCTCGAGGTCGAAGCCGGAGCCCAGGATGTTCTTGCCGATGAACCCCTTCGCGTACGCGTCGGCGACGGCCTGCTCGAGCCGCTCGATACCGAGCGCGAACTCGCCGCGCACGTAGATGAAGGCGTGGTGCGCTTCGATCGCGAAGGCCGAGATGACGACGCCCTCGACGATCTGGTGCGGGTCCCGCTCGATGAGCATGTGGTCCTTGAACGTGGACGGCTCACCCTCGTCACCGTTCACGGCCAGGTACCGGGGATAGATGCCCTTGGGCAGGAACGACCACTTCTGGCCCGTCCCGAAGCCGGCACCACCGCGCCCGCGGAGGCCCGAGGCCTTCACCTGCTCGTCCTGGATGTGCGCGGGCGGGAGGGTCAACGCGCGCCGGAGCTGCTCGTAGCCGCCGGTCGCGAGGTAGCGGTCGATCGTCCAGGAGTCCTCGGGGTGCTCCCGCAGCCGCTTGGTGACGATGCGCGTCTCGGTGACTGCCATCAGGTGCGCTTCCCTCCGGACACGCCGCGCGGCGTGCGCGCGCCCGAGCGGTACTCCTCGACGGTCGCGGTGGCCGACTCGCGCGTGGCGTTGCCGTGGAACTCGTAGTTCACCTGGAACACCGGCGCGGTGTCGCACGCCGCGAGGCACTCGACCTCCTCGACCTCCACGTCACTCGCCTGCGAGTACTGCTCACTCAGCGCCTCGTAGAGCTCGGGTCCGCCGTTCACGAGGCACGAGACATTCGTGCAGACGGAGACGACCAGGTGCTTCACGCCGTCGCGCTTGTACATCGTGTAGAAGCTGCACGTCCCGAGCACCTGCGCCGGCTCGAGGTCCACCAGGTCGGCGACCTCGTCGATCGCGTCCGGGGAGACCCACCCGTCCTGCTCCTGTGCGAGGTGCAGCAGCGGCAGCACGGCCGAGCGGGGGAACGGGTACTTCGCCACGATCTCGCGCGCGCGTTCGCGGTTCTCCGGGTGGAACGCCATCACGCCACCCGCTCCCGGCGGCTGCGCCGCCGGGCCGCTCGGGCCCCGCTCGCAGCCTGTCCGACCGTCATCGAGGCATGCTCGCTCACCGATCCACCTCGCCCATGATGGGATCGACGCTCGAGATCACCGCGACCGCGTCCGCGACCAGGCGGTCCTCCATCATCGGGGCCATCGACGCGAGGTTGTAGAAGGACGGCCCGCGGATGTGCAGGCGAGCCGGCTTCCCGGTGCCGTCCGACACGAGATAGCAGCCGATCTCGCCCCGTGGTGACTCGATCGCGACGTACGTCTCGCCCGCCGGGACCTTGAAGCCCTCGGTGAAGAGCTTGAAGTGGTGGATCAGGGCTTCCATCGACTCGTTGATGCGCGGCCGGGGCGGTGGGGTCACCTTCTTGTCCTGCACCCGGTAGTCACCTCGCGGCATCCTCTCCACGCACTGGCGCACGATCTTGATCGACTCCGCGATCTCGTACAGCCGGATCCGGTACCGGTCGAAGCAGTCGCCGTTCTCGGTGTAGATGACGTCGAAGTCGACCTCGTCGTACGCCAGGTACGGCTGCGCGGTGCGCAGGTCCCAGGCGAATCCCGTGGAGCGCAGGATCGGGCCGGTGACCCCGAGCGACAGCGCCTGCTCGGTGGTGATCGTGCCGACGCCGACCATGCGCTCGAGCCAGATCGGGTTCTGGGTCAGGAGCGAGTCGTACTCGGCGATCCCGCCCTCGACGATGTCGCAGACCCGCAGGACCTCTTCCTGCCAGCCGTCGGGCAGGTCGGCGGCGATCCCACCCGGCCGGATGAAGTTGTGGTTCATGCGGAGGCCGGTGACCATCTCGAGCAGGCGCAGGACCTCTTCGCGCTCGCGCCACCCGTAGAGCAGCATCGAGACCGCGCCGATGTCCATGCCGTTCGTCGCCTGGAACAAGAGGTGCGAACCGATGCGGCCGAGCTCCTGCAGCATCATCCGCGCCCACACGGCCCGCGGCGGGACCTCGACGTCGAGGAGCCGCTCCACCGCCATCGACCAGACGAGCTCGTTGCCGAGCGGCGACGCGTAGTCCATGCGCGTGACGTTGGTGGCGCCCTGCACGTAGGTCAGCTCTTCGCCCGTCTTCTCCATGCCGGTGTGCAGGTACCCCACGACCGGCTTGGCGCGCACGACGGTCTCGCCGTCGAGCTCCATCATGAGGCGCAGCACTCCATGGGTGGAGGGGTGCTGCGGCCCCATGTTGATGATCATGGTCTCGCTCTCACCCTCGAGCTCGGGCCACGGCCCACCGGTGACGACGAGCTCGTGCTGCTTGTGCAGCTCCTGCGCGCCCTCGTCCGTCTGGCGCTCGAGCGGGTTCAGCGTCATCGTTGCCGCTCCACCGCTCCGGGCCGCTCCACGATCCGTGCCGCGCTCATCGGGGGCCCGGGTCTTCCTTGAACGTCACCGGCACGCGGGCGGGCGGGTCGTCCTTGCGCAGCGGGTGCCCGATCCAGTCGTCCGGCATGAGGATGCGCGTGAGGTCGGGGTGACCGGGGAACGTGATCCCGAACAGGTCGTAGACCTCGCGCTCGGCGGAGTCCGCACTCCCGTAGAGCGGGGCGAGGCTCGCGATCTCCGGGTCCGCGGCCGGTACCTCGGCGATCACGCGGATCCGCCGGTTGCGCGGGTGGGAGAGGTAGTTCGCCACGATCTCGAAGCGCTCGGGCGTGACGCCGTCCACGTCCAGGCGCTCGACGTCGAGCAGGTGATCGACCGCGGTGACGTCGAGCAGCATCGTGAACTGCTGGTCGTCGCGGAGGAAGGCCGCCGCGTCGGCCCAGTGCGCGCGGTCCAGGTACACGACGGGTTGGCCGTGCGACTCGTGGAACACCGCGCCCTCGAAGCGCTCGACGAGCGCGGCCGCGACCGGATCGGCGACGACGGGAGCGTCGGGTTCGGGCTTGTGCTCATCTTCACGAGGGGCGTCGTCGGGCATCGAGGCTCGTTCGGGATTCTTCTACGCGGACGGTACGCCGACGACGCCGGCGTCCGGGGCAGGCCGCGGCGGCGCGGCACGGAGGCTGATGGGGTCGGCCCGCACGCCGTCACGCTGCACGACCTCGATGCCGGCGCCGCCGGACGTCGACGCCTCGCGGCGCTTGAGCAGCTCACCGGTGCGGATCTGCTCGTGGAGCATGATGATCCCGTGCAGGAGCGTCTCGGGCCCGGGAGGGCAGCCGGGGACGTAGACGTCGACCGGGACGACCTGGTCCACTCCCTGGACGATCGCGTAGTTGTTGAACATCCCCCCGCTGCTGGCGCAGACGCCCATCGAGATGACCCACTTGGGCTCGACCATCTGGTCGTAGACCTGGCGCAGGACCGGGGCCATCTTCTGGCTGACCCGCCCGGCCACGATCATCAGGTCCGCCTGGCGGGGGCTGGCCCGGAAGACCTCCATACCGAAGCGGGCGAGGTCGTAGTGCGCGGCGCCGGTCGCCATCATCTCGATGGCGCAGCACGCCAGTCCGAAAGTGGCGGGAAAGACCGAATTGCGGCGAGCCCAGCGGACAACGTCCTCCAACCGCGCGGTGAGGAAGTTGTGCGAGATGGAGTCGAGCGGCATCTAGGCGGCCTCGTCCTCGCTCGCCACCTCGTCGGCAGCGGGAATCCCCGACGGGACCGTCGTCGTACGCAACACCTGGCCCATGACCCGGCCGGTGACCTGGCGGATCGGGCCCCAGTCGAGCGCGCCGACCGAGAGCAGGTACGCGAACGGGACGATCAGGATGAGAAGGAAGAATCCCATCAGGCCCAGGCCGTAGCCGCCCAGCGAGCGGAAGACGGTCGTGAAGGGATAGAGGAAGATGATCTCGACGTCGAGCACGATGAACGCGAGCGCCACCAGGTAGAAGCGCACCGGGAACCGCTCGGCCGGCTCGTCCTCCGAGACGATGCCGCACTCGTACGGCGCGGTCTTCGCCTTGGTCGGCCGCTTCGTCGTCAGCAGCTTCGACGCCGTGAACGACGCCGCCACGAAGATCAGAACCAGAACGATCATCGTGAGGATCGGCAGGTACTGCGCCACCGCTCGCTCCCCTTCTTCCGCCCGTCCGGCCCGGTCGCGCCGAGGCTACCTCGCGAGCGACCGGTCCCCCCAAGTTCTCCGGCGTCCTCTCGCGCCGCAGGCCCGCCGCACGGCCGGTCAGGCGCGCGGCGCCACGCCCAGCCGGGGCGGTGACGGGTCGGGGATCACCGCGACCAGCCGCTCCACGACCTTGTACGCGGCCTCCGCCGGCCCGATCTCGTCGGGCCGCAGGAGGTTCGCCATGATGCGCAGCACCCACTCCATGAGCGGCCGCGAGTGCATGCCGATCCGGGTGACCTCGCGCATGATCGCCGGATTTCCGATCACCTTCACGAACGTGCGGGCCACCTTGAAGTACGGCCCGTAGATCTCCTCGAGCTCGTCGGGATAGCGCTGCAGGGCCAGCCCGTCTCCCTTGAGCGCCGTGTGCACCGCGTCCGCCACCATCCGGCCGGTCTCGTAGGCGTACGAGATGCCCTCACCGTTGAACGGGTTGATCGAGCCGGCCGCATCGCCCGCGACGATCCATGTCGGGCCCGCCTTGGGCGTCACCGAGCCCCCGGTCGGCAGCTTGCCGCCGACCGGCGGGCCGCACGCGGTCTCGGGCGAGATGCCCCAGCGGGCGGGTGCCGTCGCCACGAAGGCGTCCATCAATTTGGTGGTGTTGACGCTCTTGAAGCCGGTGAAGGTGTCGAGCAGGCCCGCCCCGACGTTCACCGTGCCGTCGCCGACCGGGAAGATCCAGCCGTAACCGGGCATCTGGTTGCCGTCCCGGTCGCGCAGGTCCAGGTGGCTCTCGATCCACGGCTCGTCGTGGAACGGGCTCGTGAAGTAGCCCCGGATCGCCATGCCCATCGGGTAGGAGCGGTCCCGCGAGGTGCCCAGGGCCCGCCCGAACCGGGAGTTCGCGCCGTCGGCCACCACGACGCAGCGGGCCCGGACCGTCTCGGTGACCCCGGTCTCGCGCCGCCGGATCGTCGCCCCGGTCACCAGCCCGCCCTCCACGAGGGGTTCGAGCGCCTCGCTCGCCGGCCAGAGGGTCGCCCCGGCCTTCACCGCCCGGTCCGCCACCATCTCGTCGAGATCCCGGCGCCGCACGACGTAGCCGTAGTCCGGGAAGTCGGGGTGCTCGGGCCAGCGCAGCTCCAACGTGAGGCCGTGGGCCATCGAGCGCAGCCCCTCGTAGCGCTGGAAGCCCGAGAGCTGCTCCGCCAGGCCCATTTCGTGGAGCTGGTGGACGGCCCGAGGGGTCAGACCGTCACCGCAGGTCTTCTCCCGGGGGAAGCGCTTCTTGTCCACGACGAGCACCCGGTGGCCGTGCTGCGCGAGCCAGTACGCCGCCGATGCCCCGGCTGGTCCCGCCCCCACGACCAGCGCGTCGTAGCGCGCGCTTTCCATGCCCGCATCGTCGCGCAGAACCCCCGCCGACACGGCACCGGTCGGGGGCAGGAGCGGAGGAGGGAGCGGGCACGAAGTGCGGACGCTCGGAGTGACCCAGAGAGCTGGTCTCCGATGTGTCGCTGCGCCATCTAGCGTGGTAGAGAAACACCTCACAGAGAGGCTTCGGGGACGCAGCCGCGGGGTGCGGCCCCGCGCCGATGGAGGAACGTCAGGGCCAATGCCCAACCTGCTGCCCGATTGGCACTTCTTCCGGCCGGCAGGCCGTCTGATCTGGTTCTCCGTGGTCCTCATCGTCATGATGATCCCGGTGATCGTCGCGCTGCGGCGGCCGAAGTCCGACAGGCCCGCCACCTGGGCGCAGTCGATGGCCGGCGCGGTCTACGTCTTCGCGTTGTTCCTGCTCGCGTACGCCATCATCCCGCACGAGGTCATCACCTTCTCGGACAAGTACCTGCAGTGGGGCAAGGACAAGTACGTCGTCAAGTCCACGACGGCGATCCCGTTCTTCACGAGCTTCAACTGGCCGCTGAGCATCGACATGCAGGCGGTGCGCGACGTCCTCGTCGTCGGCGTCTACGTCGTCTTCTTCGGGCTGAACATCGCGCTGTTCGTGCTCTGGCAGGACCGCAAGACGAAGACCGAGGACGAAGAAGAGCAGCCGGTCGTCGTCGGTCGCTCGCGCTTCGGTCGCCCGCTGAAGGCGAAGGCGTAGCCGTGGCCCGCAACGATGCGAACCCGCCCATGCCGGACTTCGCCACCGACTACCTGCTCCAAGAGGTGGACCCGAGCTTCCTGACCCAGGCGGTCAAGCCGAAGCAGTTCCTCCACATCGACCAGGCCGAGTGCATCCTCTGCGAAGGCTGCGTCGACATCTGCCCGTGGAAGTGCATCCACATGGTGTCGGTCTCCGCGATCGACGAGGCCATCGGCACCGAGCAGCCGGGCGAAGACCCCCACGACCACGTCGCGTTCATCGTCGACGAGGACATCTGCACCCGCTGCGCACTGTGCGTGGACCGGTGCCCCACCGGCGTCATCATTCTCGGCAAGCTCTCCCCGCAGGTCGCAGAAGGCGACCCACACACCCGCACCAACCGCAACGGCTACGCGTACGGAGTTCGGTTCTAGCTCGACCCCCGTCCGGCGAGAACCCGGACACCGACATCAGATCGCAAGGAGAAGCACTCGTGGCCAACGGCAACGGGAGCAACGGGAACGGAAGCGGCGGCATCGGTGCGGCGCTGCGCGAGCGCAGCAAGAAGCTCGGCGACACGGTCGGCAACAGCCAGGTCATGACGTCGATCTTCCGGCCCGGGTCGATCTTCCGGAAGGGCTACACGGACAGCCCGAGGAACCGCTCGTACGTGATCATGAACAACGTGCTGTACCACCTGCACCCGGTGAAGGTGAAGCGGCACGCGGTGAAGGTCAGCTACACCCTCTGCCTCGGCGGCCTGAGCTTCTTCCTCTTCATCCTGCTCACCGTCACCGGCATCTTCCTGATGTTCTTCTACCGGCCGACCGAGGCGCTCGCGTGGAGCAACGTGCAGCAGCTCGAGACTGCCGTCTGGTTCGGCTCGCTCGTGCGCAACATGCATCGATGGGGTGCGCACCTCATGGTGCTCACCGTGTTCCTGCACATGAGCCGCGTCTTCTACCACGGTGCCTACAAGGCACCCCGCGAGTTCAACTGGGTCATCGGCGTGATCCTGCTCACGCTCACGTTGCTGCTCTCGTTCACCGGCTACCTGCTGCCGTGGGACCAGCTCGCACTCTGGGCGGTCACCGTCGGTACGAACATGATGGGCTACACCCCGGTGTTCGGTGGCCAGATCCGCTATGCCCTGCTCGGTTCGAAGGAGATCAGCGGCGACACGCTGCTGCGCTGGTACACGTTGCACGTCCTGTTGTTGCCGTTCGTGATCGTGATCTTCATGGCGGTCCACTTCTGGCGCGTCCGCAAGGACGGCGGCCTGTCCGGGCCGCTGTAGGGGAGGACGAGTTCGATGCCCGAGATCCCCGAACATCTTCTGAAGCGCAGCGCCGAGCGCCGCAAGCAGCTCGGCCTGCCCACCGGCGAAGAAGGCGGCGAGACGCCCGAAGCCGCCGCGCCCGAAGGCGGCGACGCGCCCGCGGAGACCCCGGCCGAGGCCCCGGCGGCCGCCGCGGACACCGGCGCTACCGGTGACGCGATCACCGAGGACAAGGGCGGCGTCCCGGCGCACCTGCTCGAGCGCTCCCGCCGGCGCAAGGCGGCGCTCTCGGGTGGCGGCGGCGAAGGTGCCGCGGCGCCGGCCGCCGCAGCCGCGGGGGCCACGGCCACCGCGACGGCGGTCAAGGCCGCACCGGCACCCACGATGACCGGGCCCGGTGGGCACACGCAGCGCCTCCTGACGGTCGTGAAGTCGGGCTCGATCCAGCAGACCCGCGCCGAGGCGCAGGACAAGGTGCACACCTGGCCGCACCTGCTCGTCGTCGAGTTCGCGGCGATCCTCGCGATGACCGCCATCGTGCTCATCTTCTCGGCCATCGTGCGTGCGCCGTTGCTCGGTCTGGCGGACGTCAACCAGACACCGAACCCGTCGAAGGCGCCGTGGTACTTCCTCGGCTTGCAGGAGCTGCTCACGATGTTCCACCCGATGGTCGCGGGTGTGACCATCCCGGGCATGGGCCTCTTCTTGCTGATCGTCGCGCCGTACGTCGACAAGAACCCCTCGCACAAGCCTGAGGACCGGAAGTTCGTGATCTCGCTCTTCACGATCTTCCTGATGTTCTGGGCGGTGCTCGTCATCATCGGATCGTTCTTCCGGGGGCCCGGCTTCAACTTCGTGTTCCCCTGGAACGACGGCATCTTCTTCGAGCTCTAAGGAGCAGGAACCTCGTGTCCACCGTTCTCATCATCGCGATCCCGGTCCTGCTCGTCCTGGCCGCCGTGATGATCGTCGCGACCGGACGTCGCCGAGCCTCCGACCCGCAGGGGCGGGTCACCGGCACGCTCAGCGCCGAGACGCGCGCCGGGGACGAGTCGCTCGCCGCCGCGTCAGAGGATGCGGACGACGAGTCGGAGGAGGCCCGGGAGCGGGCCGACGAGACCCGCAAGGCGATCGGCTCCGGCGGAGCGGCGCCCGCGACCCGCGGCACGACGACTCCCGCCGAGCGCGCGCCGGTGGACGAGGAAGAGGTCGGCATCAGCCGCCGGCAGTTCTTCAACCGCGGCATCCTCGTGACGATGGCGGTGAGCCTCGGCGCGTTCGGCGCCGCGGCGATCAGCTTCCTGTACGCCAAGTCGGCGGGCGGGTTCGGCGGCAAGATCGACGCCGGCGCGCCGCTGTCGGACATCCAGGCGTTCTGGACGAGCAAGAAGGCACCGTTCTACGTGCCGCTGGCCCGGACCTACCTCCAGCCGTACCCCAAGGCGGACCTCGCCAAGGCCAAGAAGATCCCGCAGTACGCGGCGGTGATCCCCGGGATGGAGCTGGGGATGATCGCGCTCTACCAGAAGTGCGTCCACCTCGGCTGCCGCGTGCCGTGGTGCCAGCAGTCGCAATGGTTCGAGTGCCCGTGCCATGGCTCGAAGTACAACCGGGTCGGCGAGAAGCGCGGCGGCCCGGCCCCGCGCGGCCTCGACCACTGGATCGTCACGATCAGCGGCCAGAAGGTCGTCATCGACACCTCGGGCCTGCCCGTCACCGGGCCGCCGATCGGCACCGACACCACCGGGCAAGGTGCCGAGGGCCCGTTCTGCGTCGGTTGACCGTGCCCGCGACCCCGCCCGTCCCTGCGTCCGCCCACTCGGAGCCGAAGAGGAAACCGTGATCCTGGCCCTGACCTTCCGCACGATCCTGGTGGTCATCAACGTCCTCGCGGTCGTCGTGATCCTCGGGGTGATCGGCTACAAGGTGCTCAGCGTCCGGCGCGAGCCCAAGGAGAAGCCGGCCCAGAACCTCACGCCGTTCCTCGACGACCAGGAGCTCGAGGGCCGTCACCTCGAGCGTGTGCTCCGCTGGGCACTGTTGTTCTCGACGATCGTGGCGATCGTCCTCCCGCTGTACTGGCTGCTCGAGCCGAACCGCCAGACGGCCGAGGCGCAGGGATTCGAAGACCGCGCGGTCGAGCGCGGCGCGACGCTCTTCGCCAACGCGCAGATGCCGGCGTACGACAACACGAAGTCGCTGCTCTGCGCGGACTGCCACGGCACCGACGCCGGCGGTGGTTCGGCGCCGTTCACGATCACGCCCGATGCACAGGGCAACCTCGATGCCCGGCCGGTCTCGGTCACCTGGAAAGCGCCCGCGCTCAACACCGTGATGTACCGCTTCAACGAGTGCACCGACGCGGACGTCGCGAACAAGGCACCGAACTGCGACCGGGCCGAGCAACAGGTCAGCGAGATCATCACCTACGGGAGACCGGGCACGCCGATGCCGGCCTGGGGCATCGAGGGTGGAGGCCCGAAGAACGACCAGGCGATCAGCGACATCGTCGCGTACCTGAAGAGCATCCAGCTCTCACCGGCGCAGGCGAAGGCCCAGGTGACGAAGAACGTGAAGGACTTGCAGCAGCAGGCGAAGACCGCGGTGAAGGACGCGCAGGCGAACCTGAGTGACGCGCGCGACAAGCTCGCCACCGCCGAGACCAAGGCGGCGCGGCTGGCGTACACGCTCCTCGTCGCCGATGCCGAGAAGGCGATCGGACGGTCGGTCACGTTCCAGCGCCAGATCGCCGACGCAAGCCCGGGCGAGCTGCTCTTCGACGTCAACTGCGCGCGGTGTCACACCACGGGGTGGTCGTACAACGATCCGGCGAAGCCGGGTGTGCCGCCCCCCGGACCGGCGGCCGGGGGGGCTTTCGGACCGTCGCTGCGCAACGGCGCGGTGCTGGAGCAGTTCCCGGGTCTCCCGGCCGACGACCCGAAGACGCCGGGATTCCAGAAGCAGTACGACTGGGTGTCAGCCGGCGTCGAAGCCACCAAGGGCTACGGCATCCGCGGCATCTCCAGCGGCGGCATGGCGCACTTCGGCCAGATCCTGACCACGGCGCAGATCAACGCCATCATCAAGTACGAGCGGAGCCTCTAGTGGGAGCGCGCACGTGAAAGTTCTCGTCCTGGCCGCCGAGGGCATCAAGGACCGCAACCTCTGGTACCCCACGATTCTCGGGGTGCTCGTGGTGCTCGCGGCCGTGAGCCTGTTCTGTGGCAGCGTCTACCTGCTGCTCGCCACCAACCTGGGGGCGCGGCTCGGCTTCCTCGTGGCGGCGGCCGGCCTGTCGGGGTTCATGGTCCTGCTGTCGTGCCTCTGGCTCACCACCGCCTCGCCCCTGAACACGCTCAAGGGCCGGGTCCCGACGTGGAAGACCGTGGAGTCGCTCAAGGGCGGTGACCTCGCCAGATCCAAGATCCCAGCGGTACGCGCGGTCACGAAGGCCAACGAGGTGACCGACCCGGCCGAGCAGTCGAACCTGAAGGCGGTGGTGGACCAGGTGGTGGTGACGCCGACGGGAACCCCATCGTCGAATGCCGTCGCGACCACGAACAAGTTCCAGATCTACCAGCAGTCGACCGACTACCTCGTCCCGCGCTACTACGAGACCGGGGGCGGGAAGCTCTTCAGCAAGACCGAGATCTACACGAGTGGCCAGTTCCCCCTGCTGCACGTCAGCCTGCACAAGCCGCACTACGCGGTGGTCGACATCTGCCCGATCGACCAGGCGGCCCTCGTCGTGCCGTTCGGTGACCCGCCGCCGACCCCGGTGTGCGACAAGAGCAAGCCGATCACGAGCGTCGTGTTCGAACGCGACCTCGGCTCGGTGCGCGTGCCGCCGTTCGTCGCACTCCTCGGATCCTCGGTTCTCTTCATCCTCTGCCTGCTCGGCATGCACTGGCGGGAGCGGGATCTCCAGGAGCAGGCCGCAAAGGTCCAGGCCGAGGCGGAGCGAGCCACGAATGCCGCTATCGAGCGCACGCCCGAGAAGGTCTAGGAGTCCGATGAGGCACCCTTCCGCAACCCTGCTGCGCCTCACCCGGCTGGCCGCCCTCGGCGCCACGCTGTTGCTCGTCACCGGGTGCTCGAACGGCCAGCTCGTCGACGCCGGAGGTGAGCGCGGCGCCGGTGGTCTCGCGTTCGTGCTGCTCGCGGTGTTCTTCTGGATCTTCTTCGGCGCGATCTTCTACATGGACCGCTCGGGCAAGAAGCGCCGCGCCCGCGACGAGCAGGGCGAGTAGCCGCTCAGCGTCCGCGTAACCGGTCCACCACCGGACCGAACGCCTCCATCGCCGTACCGAACACCACGACGTAGGAGATCCCGAAGCGCTCGCGCCGGGCCAGGAGAGCGTCGGCGATCTCCTCGATCTCGCCCAGCAGCAGGAACGGCGACTCGAGCGCGGTATCGGGACTCAACCCCTGGACGCGGCGGCTCACCTCTTCCGCCGCGTCGCGCGGATCGTCGGTGACCAGCACCGCCTGCACGAGCACGTTGAGCTCGAGCTCGGTGAATCGCTCGCCGGCTGCCGCGCGGACTACTGCCAGGCGATCCGCGAGGCCGGCCGCGCCGAAGTGACTCAGAGCTACGTCACCGGTGCCCTCCACCTGGTGGGCGCCGACGAAGCCGACGATGTCCGCGTGGCTCGCGGCGAGGGCGAGCACTCGGTTCCCGTTTCCTCCGACGAGCAGCGGGATGCTCGGCCGCCGCGGGTAGATCTGGTGACCGGCGAGCTCGTAGTGCTCACCGGCGAACGAGACCGCGCCGCCGTCGAGCAGCGCCCGCACGATCCGCACCGACTCCTCGAGTCGCTCGACCCGAGCACCGGCGGTGCGGAACGGGATGCCCACCTCGTCGTACTCCGACTTCATGTGGCCGGCGCCCAGACCCAGCTCGAAGCGCCCGTCGCTCAGCAGGTCGACGGTCGCGGCCTCGCGAGCCACGAGCACCGGGTTCCGGAAGTCGTTGGCCAGGACGAAGGTGCCGACCTTGAGCGTGCTCGTGGCATCGGCGGCCGAGACGAGCGCGGGAAGCGGCGAGAGGGTGTCGGTGAGGTGGTCCGCGACGAGCAACACGTCGTAACCCAGTGCCTCTGCCGCCTTCGCCTGTTCCCGCCATGCCCGCGCGTCGGCAGCATCGCTGACCGAGACCCCGAAACGGAACGGGCGGGTCACGTCAATCGGAGCCGGGCCCGACCTCGCACGCGGCGTCGGCCGCGAGCTCGACGGTGCGGGCCAGGTCCGCGTCGGTGTGCGCCAGGCTGACGAACATCACCTCGTAGCTGCTCGGCGCGAGGAACACGCCGCGATCGAGCATGGCGTGGAAGAAGCGTGCGTAGCGTTCGTGGTCACCGGCTCGCGCGTCCTCGTAATTGCGCACGGCCGAGGGGCTGAAGAACAGACCGGAGAGGGTTCCCTCGCGCGGCACCTGCACCGCCAGGCCCGCTCCCGCGATCGCGTCGCGCAGTGCCGCGACGAACGTGGTCACGCGCGCTTCGAGCTGCTCGTAGTCGGCCGGCTTCAGCTGGCCCAGGGCGGCCAGGCCGGCCGCGGTCGCGAGCGGGTTCCCTGACAGCGTGCCGGCCTGGTACACATCGCCCAGCGGGGCGAGGTGGTCCATCACGTCGGCGCGTCCGGCGACTGCGGCCAACGGGAGACCGCCGCCGATCACCTTGCCGAAGATCGAGAGATCCGGAGTGAGATCGAAGCGGCCCTGGGCCCCGGCCGGACCGAGCCGGAAGCCGGTGATGACCTCGTCGCACACGAAGAGCGCGCCGTGGTCCCGGCAACGCGACACCAGGTGCTCGAGGAACCCGATGGCCGGCGCTACGAGGCCCATGTTCGCGGCGACGGGCTCCACGAGCGCAGCCGCGATCTCGCCGCCGTCGGCTTCGAACGCGGCGTCGAGCGCGGCCACGTCGTTGAACGGGACCACGATCGTGTCCGCCACCGCACCCGGCGTGACCCCGGCCGACCCCGGGAGCCCGAGAGTGGCCACGCCGCTTCCCGCGGCCACGAGCAACGAATCGAGGTGCCCGTGATAGCAGCCGGCGAACTTCAACAGCTTGGTGCGACCGGTCGAGCCGCGGGCCAGCCGGACCGCCGTCATCGTCGCTTCGGTGCCGCTCGAGACGAGGCGGACCTTGTCGACGCTCGGCACCCGCTCGGCGATCACCTCGGCCAGCTCGACCTCGCGCGCGGTCGGGGCGCCGTACGACGTTCCGGCCGCCGCGGCGCGCTGGACGGCCTCGACGATCGCGGGATGGGCGTGCCCGAGGATGGACGCGCCCCACGACTGGACGAAGTCGAGGTAGCGGTTGCCGTCCGTGTCGACCAGGTACGCGCCCTCCGCCCGCTCGACGAAGAACGGCGTGCCTCCGACCGCGTTGAACGCCCGCACCGGCGAGCTCACCCCACCCGGGATGACTCGGAGCGCGCGCTGGTAGAGCTCCTCGCGAGTCTCGGTCACGCCTTCACTGCAGGCGCTCGGCGAGGTCCCGCGCGAAGTAGGTGAGGATGAAGTCGGCGCCGGCCCGGCGGATCGAGAGCAGGTGCTCGTGCGCGACCGCGGGACCGTCGATCCAGCCGTTCGCGGCGGCTGCCTGCACCATCGCGTACTCACCGCTCACGTGGTACGCCGCGACCGGCACGTCGAACGTGTTGCGCACCGCCGCGATCACGTCGAGGTAGGAGAGCGCGGGCTTGACCATGACCATGTCCGCGCCCTGCTCGATGTCCAGCGCGGTCTCGTCGAGCGCTTCGCGGGCGTTGGACGGTTGCATCTGGTAGCCGTGGCGGTCACCGAACTGCGGAGCGCACTCGGCCGCGTCACGGAACGGCCCGTAGAGTGCGGACGCGTACTTGGCCGAGTACGCCAGGATCGCGGCGTCGGAGTGGCCGGTGCCGTCGAGCGCGGCTCGGATCGCCGCGACCTGGCCGTCCATCATGCCGCTCGGCGCGACGACATCGGCGCCGGCGCCGGCCTGCGCGATCGCGATGCTCGCGTAGCGCTCGAGTGTCGCGTCGTTGTCCACGTCGCCGTTCGCGCCGATCAGGCCGCAGTGCCCGTGATCCGTGTACTCGTCGAGGCAGTCGTCGGCCATGAGGACGAGCGAGTCCCCCACCTCGTCGCGCAGCTGCCGCAGGGCGATCTGCACCACGCCATCCGGGTCGTCGGCACTCGAGCCGCGCGTGTCCTTGTGCTCGGGGACGCCGAAGAGGATCACCGCGGGAACGCCGAGCCCGGCGAGGGCGCGGACCTCCTTGCGGAGGCTCTCCTGGGTGTGCTGCACGACGCCCGGCATCGAGGCCACCGGCTCCGGGTCGCGGATCCCGGCCTTCACGAACAACGGAGCGACGAGGTCGTCGACCGACAGCCGCGCCTCCGCGGTCAGCCGGCGCATCGGGCCGGTGCGCCGGAGCCGACGCGACCGGTGCTCGGGGAAGCTCACGACGGCAAGGCTACCGCCGCGTTCAGGACCGGCTTCGACCGCACTCCGACGTAAGTGTCCCACCCTGTCCGTAGCACCGGGCTCGCTCTCGTCCCTTTGCTACCTCTGGTTACGTTCGGACTCGGGCGACTTCCGCGAGGACGGCGGCGACGACACCGTCGATGGTGTGCGGGTCGGCTTCGGCGTCAACCCGGAGCCCCCGGTCCCGGGCGGTCCGGGACGTGATCGGGCCGATCGAGATGACGAGCGGTTGCGGGTCCGGCAACCCGCCGACGAGGTCGCAGAAGCCCGTGACGGTCGAGGAAGCGGTGAACGTGACCGCGTCGACCTTGCCGGCGCGGACGCGCTCGAGGTCGCCGGGATCCGGTGCGGTCGGCACCGTCCGGTAGACCGCGAGGACGTCGACCGGGTAGCCGCGGTCCGCGAGGCCGTCGGGCAGCACGTCGCGCGCCTTCTCCGCCCGGGCGAGCAGGACCCGCTCGTTCTCCGAGGTCGCGACGGGAAAGGCGGCGACCAGCGCCTCGGCCACGAAGCGCTCGGGCACGAGGTCGGCCCGGATCCCCCGCCGCTCGAGTGCGGTCGCGGTGCCGGGGCCGATGGCCGCGACCTGGAGGTGGCCGAGCGCACGCGCGTCGAGCCCGGCCGCGGCGAGGCCGCGGTCGAAGAACGCGTCCACCCCGTTCGCCGAGGTGAACGCGAGCCAGGAGTACCCGCTGAGCGCGGGGAGCTCGAACGCCACCGGCTCGATCTCGATGGCGGGCAGCTCGACGACCTCGGCTCCGAGCGTCTCGAGGCGCGTGCGCAAGCTGCTGGCCTGCTCGCGGGCGCGGGTGATGACGACCGTACGGCCGAAGAGCGGGCGCGACTCGAACCAGGCGAGATCCAACGCGGCGACCGGCCCGACGACGATCGCGCTCGGAGCGCGGATGCCGGCGGTTGCAGCATCCGCCAACGTGGTGCGGATCGTCCGTTGCTCGGGCATCGTGCCCCAGCGGACCGCGGCGACGGGCGTGTCGGGGGCGCGGCCGCCCTCGATCAGGCTCTCGGAGATCCCGGCGAGGTTGCCGGCGCCCATGAGGATGACGAGTGTCCCGCCGGCGCGTGCGAGCGAGGCCCAGTCCGTGTCGGTCGTGCCCTTGGTCGGGTCCTCGTGACCGGTCACGACGGTGAAGTGCGTGGACAGCCCCCGATGGGTCACCGGGATCCCCGCGTACGCGGCGGCCGCGATGGCGCTCGTGATCCCGGGGACCACCTCGAAGGGCACTCCCGCGGCGGCCAGCGCCTCGGCTTCCTCGCCACCGCGCCCGAAGACGAACGGGTCGCCGCCCTTCAGGCGCACGACCGTCAGGCCCCGCCCGCCGCGGTCCACGAGCACCGCGTTGATCTCGTCCTGACTCGGCCCGGGGGCGCCCGGGGTCTTGCCCACGTCGACCCGCTCGGCCCCGGCCGGCGTGAGCTCGAGCAGCGACGGGTGCGCGAGCCGGTCGTAGACCACGACGTCGGCCCGTTCGAGCAGCTCGGCGCCACGCCGGGTCAGCAGCCCCGGATCACCGGGTCCGGCGCCGACCAGGTACACCGTCACGCGCGCGTCGCCTCGGCCGGGGAGCTCGGCTGGGACTCCATGCCGAGCGCTTCGAGCAGGATGCTCCCGCCCTCTTCGTCGAGCAGGCGGCGGGCAACCTCCGCGCCGAGAGCGTCCGGGTTCGTGCCCGCTCCGCGCACGCGCAGCACGATTCGACCGTCGAGCGACGCGAGCAATGCGTCGAGCACGATCGACCCGTCCCCTCGCCGTTGGGCCAACGCGCCACACGGGAGGCTGCAGCCACCGCCGAGCCGGTCGAGGAACGCTCGCTCGGCGAGCAGCTCCGAGTGCGCGATCTCGTCGTCGATCGCGGCGAGCGCCGCGAGTGTCTCCGCGTCGTCCGCGCGGCATTCCACCGCCAGTGCACCCTGACCCACCTGTGGCAAGAGCGTCGACGGCTCGAGGCGCTCCGTCGCCCGGTCCGCGACCCCGAGCCGGTCCAGCGCGGCGGCCGCGACGACGACGGCATCGAAGTCCACCGCGCGGTCGAGGCGTGTCGGGATGTTCCCCCGCAGCTCGCCGAACGTGAGATCCGGCCGCAACGCGGCCAGCTGCGCGCGGCGGCGCACGCTGCCGGTTCCGACATGGCCACCCGTGGGCAGGTCGGCGAGCCGGCACCCGACGAGCGCATCGCGCGGGTCCCCGCGCTCCGGCACGGCCGCCAGCACGAGTCCGTCAGGGGTCTCGGCCGGCAGGTCCTTCGCCGAGTGCACCGCGACGTCGGCGTCGCCGCGCAGCACCGAGTCCTGCACCTCTTTCACGAAGACCCCGGTACCGCCCAGCGCGTGGATCGTGGACGCGGTGTCGCGGTCACCGCGGGTCGAGACCACCACGAGCTCGGTGGACGCGCCGAGCCGGGCAGCCACGAGGTCCGCCTGCCAGCGTGCGAGCGCGCTTCCCCGCGTGGCGACGCGCCGCGCCCGGGTCATTCCGAGTCAGGTTCGCCCGGGAGGCCGTCCGGCAGGTCGAAGAGGGTGGCGAGCGCATCCGCGTACAGCTCGCCGCGGGCGGTGCCGGCCGCGTCCTTCAGCCGGACGGTCGGCTCGTGGAGGAGCTTGTTGACGATGCCCTGGGTGAGCGCTTCGACCGCGTTGCGCGCTTCGGGATCGAGCGCGTCGAGCTTGGCGCGGAAGCGATCGAGCTCCGCGGTGCGAATCGACTCGCCGCGCTGTCGCAAGGACGTGACCAGCGGTGTCAGCTCGCGCGCCATGCGATCCGTCTGGAACTTCTCCAGCTCATCGATGATGATCCCCTGCACGCGGCTCACCTCGCGGCGGCGCTCGTGCAACGAGTCCTCGGTGAAGGCTTTGAGGTCGTCCATGTCGAGCAGCGTCACGCCGGGGACCTCGCGTGCGCCGGGGTCGACATCGCGGGGGACGGCGACGTCGACGACGAGCAGCGGCGAGCCGTCGCGGCGATCCATCACCGCCTCGATGTCACCCCGCTCGACGTGCACCTCGGTCGAGTCGGTCGCGGTCAGCAGCACGTCCACTGACGACAGGACGTCGGGGAGCTCGCCCAGCGAGACCGGGCGCCCGCCCACCTTGCCCGCGAGATCCACGGCCCGGGCGTACGTGCGGTTGGCGACCACGAGCTCGCCGGAACCCGCGCTGACCAGCGCTTTCGCGAGACCCTGGGCGACCTCGCCCGCGCCGAGCACGAGCACCGAACGGCCGCGCAGCGAGAACATCGTCTGCTCCGCGAGCGCAACCGCGGCCGAGGAGATGGAGAGCGCGCTCCGACCGATCGCGGTCTCGGTCCGAGCCCGCTTGCCGACGACGAGCGCTTGGCGAAACACCCGCGAGAGCAGCTGCCCGGATGCACCCTGGTCCTCGGCTTGGCGCCACGCGTCGCGGACCTGGCCGAGGATCTCGCCCTCACCGATGATCATCGAGTCGAGGCCGGCGGCGACGCCGAAGAGGTGCGCGACCGCGCCGTCGTCGTAGTACGTGTAGAGGTGCTCGGCGAAGTCGTCCGGTTGCGCGGACGCCTGCTCGGCGAGGAACTCGAGGATGTCCGAGACCGCGGCGTGGAACTTCGTGCACCGCGCGTAGATCTCGATCCGGTTGCAGGTGGAGAGCAGGACGACCTCGGCCAGGTGCTCGCGCAACGCCAGGTCGTGAATAGCCTTCACCTGGCGCGATGCCGGCACCGCGACCCGCTCACGCATCTCGACGGGTGCGGTGCGGTGGTTCAGACCGACGACGATCACAGACACGAGCGCAACAGCTCCCTCGCCTCGGACTCCCGACCTTCCCGGATCAGCTCGAGGATGCCGGAACCGATGGCCGCTCGCCAATCGGCATCCTCGCTGGAACGCCCCCCGGTACGCATCTCTTCCCGGGCCTCGCTGAGCAGCTCGAGCAGGGTCTCGTACTCGGGGCCCATCTCCTCCCGGACGTGGTCCTTGAGGAAGGTCGCGAGGGCCGGACTGCGGCCGTTGGTACCGATGGTGACCACGATATCCCCGCGCCGTACGACCGACATGAGCGTGAAGGAGCAATTCGCCGGGTCGTCGGCCGAGTTCACGAACATCCGGCGCGACTCGCCGGCGAGGAAGACCGCCCGGTTCACCTCGGGGTCGTCGGTCGCGGTGACCGCGAGCCACGCACCGTCGAGATCGGCATCCGAGAACGCGCGCCGGGTGAGCTGGATCCGGCCCTCGGCGGCCCACCCCGCCACGACGTCGCCCACGTCGGGCGCGACGACCGTGACCTCCGCCCCGGCCTCGAGCAGCGACTCGATCTTGCGGGCGGCGATCCGCCCGGCACCGACGACGACGCACCGCCGACCCGTCACCAGCAGGTTCACGGGATACCCCACGAGGGACGGGCGCGGGGCCGGGCTCAACCCACGCGCTCCTTCTTCCGGGAGCGTTGGTGCGACTGGTAGAAGGAGAGGATCTGCAGCTCGATGGCCAGATCCACCTTGCGCAGCGAGACCGAGTCGGGCACTGCGACCACTGCCGGTGCGAAGTTGAGGATCGAGCAGACGCCCGCGGCGACCAGGCGGTCGGCGACCTCTTGCGCGGCGGCGGCCGGGGTGGCGATGATCCCGATCTTGATGCCCCGCTCGCTCACGATCGGTGAGAGGTCGTCGATCGATTCGACCGCGAGGTCACCGATCTGCTCCCCGACCTTGGTCGGGTCGGCGTCCACGAGGGCGAGCACCCGGAACCCGCGGGCGCCGAAGCCCCGGTAGTTGGCGAGGGCCTGGCCGAGGTTCCCGAGGCCGACGATGGCGACCGGCCAGTCCGCGGTGAGCCCGAGCTCGCGCGTGATGCGGTCGACCAGGAACTCCACCTCGTAGCCGACGCCCCGGGTGCCGTAGGACCCCAGGTAGGAGAGGTCCTTGCGGACCTTTGCCGCGTTGACGCCGGCGAGCTCGGCCAGCCGCTCCGAGGAGACGGTACCGACCTCCTGGTCAGCTGCTTCGAGCAGGGCCCGGTAGTAGAGAGGAAGGCGCGCGACCGTCGCTTCCGGGATCCGCCTCGGCGTCCCATCGGCGCTGCGAGCAGGGCGGTCGGGCACGGTCCGCCAGGTCCTCTCGACGGGGCCCGCGTATGGGGCGGGCCGGAAGAATCACCCTACACCCACTTCGTGCACATATTCACAAGCCGGGTAGCCACGCCGCGGTGAGCAGCGTGGCCCCGAGCAGGGCGAGGCCCGCGCCGTACGCCCGCTCCAAGTGGACCGGATTGCTCCGCAACGCGACCCGGGCACCGACGTAGGAGAGCGGGATCGAGCTGGCGCCGAACACCGCCACGAGCTCCCAGTCGATGTGGCCCAGGATCGCGTGAACGATCGTCCCCGGGATCGCCAATGCGGCCGCGACCGCCAGCGATGTCGCGAACGACTGCTTGAGCGAGAGGCGCAGCACCACGACGAACAACGGGGCGAGGAGAAAGCCCCCCGCGTTCGCCAGGAGGCCCGAGAGCACGCCGACACCGAGGGCGACCCCGGTCATGCGGGATCGATAGAACCGCGGGCGCATCGCGATCTCGTGCGGATCGCCGGGCCGGAGCAAGAAGCGGAGGCCGAGCACCGTGACCACCAGCTCGGTCGCGGTCACGAGCACCTCCCCGCCGATCCAGCGGGTCGCGTAGGCACCGATCGCGGTGGCCGGAATGCCGGCGGCAAGGCACCAGCCGAAGACCCGCCAGTCGATGAGCTGCTCCCGCCAGTAGGCGTACGACGCCGCGAGGGTGGACGGGATGGTGGCCGGCAATGGGGAGGCGACCGCGACGATCGGTGGGATGCCGACGATCGCCAGCAGCGGGGTGGCGATCGCGGATCCCCCCTTTCCGAAGAGCCCGCCGAGGAACCCGACACCCGCGCCGATCGCCATCACCGCGAGGGCGGTCGTGAGGCTCATCGGTGGCGGTCGGGGACGGGCGCGGGGTGCACCCGTCCATTGGACGCCGGATCAACCGACAGGTCCAACAGATTGTTCTGATTTATCCCATAGGCTGTCCCGATGGAGATCCGCCAGATCGAGTACGTGGTCGGGGTGGTCGAGCACGGCGGCTTCACCCGCGCCGCGTCCGCCCTGCACGTGACCCAGCCGGCGCTGTCGGAAGGGGTGGCCCGGCTCGAAGCCGAGCTCGGGGTCCAGCTGTTCCACCGCGTGGGGCGGCGCGCGGTGATCTCCGCCGCCGGGACCGCGTTTCTCGAGCCCGCGCGCCAGCTGCTGCGGGACCGGGCGGTCCTCGCGACCTCGGTCGCCGCGGTCGCCGGCCTTGCCACCGGAACGCTCGACCTGGTGGCCCTCCCGACGCTGGCGGTCTCACCGCTCGCACCGCTCGTCGGCCGGATGCGCCGCGCCCATCCCGGTGTCGTCGTGCACATCGAGCAACCCGACGACGCGGACGTCGTCACGACGCTCGTACGCTCCGGTCGATCCGAGATCGGGCTGGCCGAGCTGCCCGTCGACGAGCCCGGACTGGTCAGCGAGCCGCTGCAGACCCAGGAGCTCGTCCTCGTGCTCCCTATCTCGTCACCCCTCGCCGGGCGCCGCCGGCTGGCCGTCGCCGATCTGGCCGAGGTGCCGCTCGTCATGACGCCACCGGGCACCTCCATGCGACGGGTCATCGACGACGCGTTCGACGCCGCGGGGGTCAGCCCGACCATCGCGGTGGAGACGGAGCAGCGCGAAGCGATCGTCGCGCTCGTGCTCGCGGGCGCCGGTGGGAGCATCGTTCCGGCGCCGCTCGCCGAGTCCGCGCGGCCGGCCGGGGTGGTGACCGTCGCCCTCTCCCCACCGCTGCGCCGTTCGGTCGGCCTCGTCTGGCGGGCCGGACCGGTCTCCCCGGCGGCGCAGGCGTTCATCGATCTGAGCCGCGAGCCCGAGCCGGCGCCGCCTCGTGCCTAATCTCGCAGCGTGGTGATCGGGCTCTCGTTCTTCGCAACGGCGGTGGCGACGCTGTTCGCGCAGGCCACGCTGGTGCGCTTCACCCGGGACCGGCGGCCCCAGGACCTGGCGTGGACGGTGTCGCTGGCCATGTTCGCCCTGGGCTCGGCGGCCCTGGCCACGGGCGTCTCGACCGGTTGGGACAACGGGACGTTCCGGGTCTTCTTCCTCCTCGGCGCCGTGCTGACCGTTCCGTGGCTCGCGCTCGGCACGATCTACCTCCTCGCGGGTCGCGAGCGCGGGCGCCGGGTGCAGTGGGGGCTCGTCCTCTTCTCCGGGTTGGCCACCGGGGTCCTGCTCACCGCCCCGGTCAAGGGGCCGATCTCGGGGGACGCGATACCCGTCGGCAGCGACGTGTTCGGTGTGTTCCCGCGCGCGCTCGCCGGCATCGGCAGCGGCGTCGGCGCGATCGTGATCATCGCGGGCGCGCTCTGGTCCGCGTGGCGGTTCGCCCGGGCTCGGGACACTCCGGGCAACGGGCGGCGCGCCGCGGCAAACCTGCTCATCGCCTCGGGAACGATCGTGCTCTCGAGCGGGGGTCTGATCCAAGGGATCGCGGGCAAGGACCAAGCGTTCGTCATCTCACTCGCCACTGGCATCACCGTCGTCTACGCCGGCTTCCTGGTCGCGTCCGGAGCAAGCGCGAGAACCAGGGACCGGGGGAGCGCCCCCCGGTCCGAAGGGTTAGCCCGAGTGTCGTAGCTCGCGACGGAGGAGCTTGCCCGCATCGTTGCGCGGCAGCTCGGCGACGATCTCGACGGTCGCCGGCACCTTGTACCGCGCGAGCTGGCGCGCCGCGTGCTCGCGCACTCCTTCGACGGTCAGCGTCACCCCGGGCTCCGGGACCACCCACGCGGCCACGGCTTCCCCGGTGCGGGCGCTCGGGACACCGATCACCGCCGCGTCGGCGATCCCCGGGTGGTCGAGGAGCACCTCTTCCACCTCGGCGGGAAAGATGTTGAAGCCCGACACGATGATGAGGTCCTTCTTGCGGTCGACCAGGCTCAGGTAGCCGTCGTCGTCTGCCACCGCGACGTCGCCGGTGCGGAGCCAGCCGTCGACGAGCACCCGTGCCGTCGCATCGGGATCGTCCCAGTACCCCACGAAGACGTTGGGTCCCCGCACCCAGATCTCGCCCGGGTCCCCGGCGACGACGTCCTCGCCGTCGTCGCCCACCAGCCGCACATCGACTCCCGGCAGCGGTGGGCCGATGGACCCGAAGCGCGGGGCGTTCTCGACCGCGGTGGTGCTCACGATCGGCGCGGCTTCGGTCAGGCCGTAGCCCTCGTGGATCGTGATGCCGAACCGGTCCAGGAAGCTCTCGGCGCGCTCGAGGGGGAGCTCGGCCGCCCCCGACACCGCGAGCCGGACCGACGAGAACGACACCGGCGAGGCGAGGGTCTCGGGCAGATCGAGGATCGCGCCGAACATCGTCGGGACACCCGCAAGGATCGTGACCTCGTGCTTGCGCACCAGCTCGACCGCGCGCGCCGCGTCGAAGTGGTCGAGCAGCACGGTACGACCACCCGCGTGCAGCCCGACGCCGAGCGAGACGTTGAGCCCGAAGACGTGGAAGAACGGGAGCGCGGCAAGCCCGACGTCGTCGGGACCGACCTGCAACCCGGGGTGCGCCTGCACCTGGCCGATGTTCGCCGCGAGGTTCCCGTGGGTGAGCATCGCCGCACGCGGTGCGCCGGCGGTGCCCGAGGTGAAGAGCAGCACGGCGATCTCCCCGTCGTCGCGCTCGGTCTCCGCCTCCATGCGGTTGCCGGTGAGGACGTCGCTCACAGTGCGCGCGCCCGGAAGATCGACGAGGTCGTCCGTGCCGGGTCCGCGGAGGAGATGCCGGGCGCCGACCTTCGCGGTTTGCGCGGCGATCACCGACGCCGGCGCGAGCGGGTTCAGCGGGACCGCGACCGCGCCGGCCCACAGCGCGCCGAGGTAGGCGGTGACGAAGGCGATGTCGTTGTGGCCGGCGATCGCCACCCGGTCGCCGGGAGCGATCCCGAGTCCGGCGATGCCCTGCGCCGCCTCGGCGGCCAGTGCCTCCAGCTCCCCGTACGGCACCAGCCGCTCGCCGTCGAGCAGGGCGACCGCGTCCGGGCTCTCATCGGCGTGGTGCAGGAGGACCGACACCAGATTCACGGGCGGAGTCTGGCAGACCCATCGCGGGCGCCCGCTGGCGGAGCCGAGGAGCGATCCCGGAGGACCAGGAGAAAAATCGCCCAAAGTCGGAATTCATGCTCAAGCGACCACAAGGTGTCGCCGATGTACCCATTGTTCCAATCGAGCAGGCAAAGGGGAGCGGGCGATGGGAGGGACGAGCGGCATGCGGAGCGACCGAGGCATCCGACCCGACCTGCCGCGCACCCGGTCCCTGACCGCATCGCTGCACCGTTCCACCGCTCTCACAGATTCCACCGCTCTCACAGATCCGGGGTTCCGGTGCGTGGGCGTGGGCGTACTGAGCGCCGAGGAGACGCCCGTCTCCGAGGCGTTCATGGAACCAGCCTCCCAGCCCGCCCCAAGCACGTCTGCGTCCGCAGCCGGAGCCCCGTTCTCGATGCCGCGGGTCGCGCGGTCGGTGCCGAACGCACCGGCCGCGCCCCCGGCAACTCTCGTCTAGCGCTCCGGTCTCGGGCCCTGGTCTCGGGCCGCCGCCTAGGGGCCGACGCGGAAGACGAACTGCAACAGCGCCGCCCCGAGGATCAGGATGAGCAGCACCGCGAGGGCGATCGTGGTTCCCGGTCTCACTGAGCGCCTCCTGGGGGCGGAACGACGGTGATGCCCGCGCCGGCGCGCAGGTTGCACTCCTCGGCCGCCGAGCGACGATCGAGGGCGACGGCGAGCAACCCGTAGGAGTCGACGAGCACGACGAGCTCCGACGGCTTGGCCTCCGCGTAGGTATGCACCCAGCGGGCCATGCGCGCCTGGCCGCCGAACCGCAGCTCCACGGATCCGCCGACGTCCACCCTGTGGGCCCGCAGCTCGGCGGGGTCGATGTTGAGCTGGCAGTTCCCGAACCGGTCCACCCACCAGACCTCGCCGACGATGGCGCCGTCCTCCTCGTTCGGGAGCGACACCAGCCCGGGCACCATCCCGATCGGGTCGATCTCCTCGCCCAGTGCGCCGAGGGGCACACCGGACGCGAGGTAGCCGGCGGCCGGGGCGAAGATGTCGCGACCGGCGAAGGTCGGGCCGGGCGACGGCAGGTGATAGTCCTCATTGGTGAGGGACACGGCGCGGGTGGAACCGCCGACCATCGCGACCGCCGGTGCGAGCAGCCCGTTGTCCGGTCCGAGGAAGACACCGGACTCGGTCTCGACCGCGATCGCGCGCCGGTCGGTACCGACGCCGGGATCGACGACGGCGAGCACGATCCCCTCGGGGAGGTACTGCACCGCACGGACGAGCGCGAGCGCACCGGCGCGGACGTCGTGCGCGGGGATGTCGTGCGTGATGTTGATGACGGTCAGCTCGGGCGCCAGGCCGAGCATGACGGCCTGGCAGATGCCCACGAACTCGTCGGCGTACCCGTAGTCGGAGAGGAACGAGACGAACTTCGGCGCTTCTTCGGGCACGAGGCGAGGTTACGTCGGAGTGTTGCGCTCCAGCGGACCCGAACCGAGATGAGACGCGACGGAGGAGGAGAGAGGCTTATTGGGTGTAGCGCTGGCCGAGGTACGCGTCGACGTCCACGTCGCGCACGCGGAAGGAACGCCCGACACGGACTGCGGGGAGATCGCCGGCCTTGATGAGCCGGTAGACCGTCATGGTCGAAACCCGCATCAGCTCGGCTACTTCCTGCACCGTGAGAAAGCGCGATGTCGAGAACGACTGCGCCACGCGGCCTAGCCCCTTCCTCCGTCCCGGCCGGAGCGTATGCGTATGTTCAGCACGTTGTCGAGTGTGGTGCTTGTGGCTCAGGGGGCGTCGGTGGAGTTTGAGAGGTTCAGCAGCGGCTCGAGTGCCGAGTAGGCGGACGCCGGGCGGCGCTCGTGCATCGGCACCACCGTCACGGGAAGCCCGCGGCAGGCGGCGAGGCCCAGCGCGATCGCATCCAGATCGGCAATGGCGACGGACTCGATCCCCGCGCGCAGCGCCCCGCCGGCATAGCCGCGGTCCCCGACGACGAGGTCCGGGTAGGGCACCGTGAACAGCAGCTCGTCGATGGCCTCGACGCCGGGATCGGCGAGCAGGGCGTCGCCGTCGGTCAGCACCGCGACGCCCCCGACCCACCAGAGCCGGACCGACGCGCGGCCCGCCGCGTGGATCGGACCGGCCTCGCCGGAGTCGAGCAGGTGGCCGCCGGCCGACCGGCAGAGCCGGGCGAGCGATTGGTGCAGCGGGAGCAGGGAGGCCGGCCGGCTGGTCGCGACGAGGATCCGACCGCCCCGGCGCGCGACGTCGAGCACCCGACCGCGGGCGGCGACCACTCCGGCGAGCAGCCGATCCGGGTCGATCGCGACCGTCGGCTCATCGATGTTCCAACCCCAGACCTCCATGGCCGTCGCACGGAGCTCCGCGAGATCAACGCCCGCGAACCGATCGAGCCCGAGCAGCGCCGGTGGGTCACCGCCGATGACGCGCCGCATGACCGACAGGACCTCGGTTCGACCGAGCCGGTCGTGCTTCCCCGCGATCCGAGACTTCACCACGAGCGAACGCGGGCTCGGCCGGCGCGGCTCGTGGCGGACCCGCGCGACCGGCGCCTGCTCGAGCCGCGGCGGGCGGCGGGCGGCCCGACGACTCACGAGCCGGCTCCGGAGCTCGGTGATGTCGCACCGAGCTCGCGGGAGCGGTCGGTCGCCGCGGTCACCGCGTTGAGGATCGCACCGCGCATCGAGCCCTGTTCCAGCGCGCGGAGCCCCGCCGCGGTCGTGCCGCCGGGCGAGGTCACCGCGGCGCGCAGCGCCTCCGGTCCTTCGCTGCTGTCGACCAGCAGCGCGCCGGCGCCGAAGATGGTCTGGTGCACCAGCGTGACCGCGACGTCGCGCGGTAGGCCGTTGAGCACCCCGCCCTCGATGAGCGCTTCCGCGAGCAGGAAGACGTAGGCAGGCCCCGAGCCGGAGAGCCCGGTGACGGCATCGAGCATCTTCTCCGGCACCCGCACGACGATGCCGACCGCACCGAGGATCCGCTCGGCCCGCTCGAGGTCCGCCTCCCCGGCGTGGCTCCCGGCGGCGATCGCGGACGCGCCCCGGCGGACCAGAGCCGGCGTGTTCGGCATCGCCCGGATCACCGGCCGCCCGGGCACCGCGGCCTCGAGCTCGGCGATGGTGATCCCGGCGGCGATCGAGAGCACGAGCGCGTCCTCGCCGAGCGAGGCGAGCGCGGTGCCGAGCGCATCGCTCACGTGTTGCGGCTTCAGCGCGACGATCACGACGTCGGCTTCCGGCACGGCCCACGCCGGGCTCGGCACGACCCGAACCCCCGGATGGTCGGCTTCGATCGCATGACGGCGGTCCGGGTCGATCTCCGCGACGGAGAGCGCCTCGGGCTCGAAGCCCGCGTCGAGCAACCCGGCGAGGAGGGCCTCGCCCATGCGGCCACCCCCGAGGAGCGCGATGCGGATCACACTTCGAGGGTACCGGCGCGTGCAACGCGCGGCCCGCCATTCGTTGCGAACCGAGCATGAACGCGGGTGGGCCCGAGGAACGATCGGCCTGCTTCGCACTTCCCCGAACGAAGCGAGCGTCCTGCACCTCGGGCCTCACCCTGCCGGCACCCGTCGGAGCCGACCGGGGTCACCGTACTGACCCTCGACCGCCAATGCAAACGGAGGCAACCGCAGGATTCCGGATGGAACCGGATGCTATGAGGTCAGCCCCCGCGGGGCCGGAACGCGATCGAGACCGCCGCTTGGAACCACCGTTCCGTGAGCTCGAACAGCACGCCGATGATCCGGTCGAGCTCCTGCTCGCTGAGATGCTCGAGCGCGACGCGACCGGTGAGGTAGACGTCGCCGTCACGGCCCAGGGAGAAGCGCGCCGCATAGAGGTCGTGGTTGCGACGCAGCAGCCATTCGTTCAGCTCCGCGCGCCGCTCTCCGTCGTCCGGCGAGGGAAGGAAGTAGAGCTCGTACCGGAGGGTGCGTTGGTGAAGATCGAAGTAGATGGTGGCGGCATCGCGTCCGTCGCAACCGAAGCGCAGGTACCAACGGCGCAGCTCGGGGTCGTACTCGACGTGTTGCACGGACGCCTGCTCGCGTACCGGGCCCCAGAGGTGCGCGTCGATGAGCGCGTGAGCAGCGTCGAGATCCGCGTCGACCGGCGTCATTGACACGAGACGGGCTCGCGCGCCAAGAGGTCGGCGTACAACCTCCGCAAGCGGGCCGCGGTGATGCTCCAGGCGTAGCGACGTGAGCCTGCTTCCGCGTTCGCGCCCATCCCGGCGCTGAGCTCTGGCGCGCCCAGCAGCATCGAGACCGGGCCCGCGAAGTCGAGGGGATCGCGACCGTCGACGAGGAAGCCGGTGCTGCCGTCGACGACGAGTGAGCGCAGCCCGCCCACGCTGGCGGCGACGACCGGCGTCCCGCACGCGGCCGCTTCGAGCGCCACCAGCCCGAACGACTCGGTCCGGCTCGGAACGAGGCAGACGTCCACCGCGCGGTAGAAGGTGGCGAGCCGCTCATGCGGTTGCGGAGGGACGAAGCGCACCTGGTCTTCCAGGCCGAGCGAGTGGACGAGCTCGTGGAGCCGCACGAGCTCGGCCGCGCCACCCGGCCCGCTGGGGCCTCCGACGATGAGGAGCACGGCGCTCGAGTCCTTCAGCGCGGCCAGCGTCCGCACCGCGAGGTCGGCGCCCTTCAACGGCTGGATGCGGCCGACGAAGAGAAGCGTGGGCCGGCTCTCGAGACCGAGCGCGACACGGGCCGCCCGGCGGTCCGTGGGTGCGACCGCGGAGAACACCTCGTGGTCCACGCCGGGCGGGACGATCTCGACGCGATCACGATCGGCGCCGTAGAGACCGACGAGCTGCTCGCGCTCGTCCGCGGTGGACGCGAGCATGAGGTCGGTGCAGCTGATGATCTCTTGCTCGACCCGGGCGCGTTGTTCGGGATCGTCGTCCATCCCGGCCTCGGCCTTCACGCGCGCCAGCGTGTGGAAGGTCGCGACGAGAGGGAGGTCCAGCACGTGCTTCAGCTGGTGGCCGATCGCGCCCGAGATCCAGTAGTTCGCATGGAGCGCCTCGTACCGGACGTCTTCGACGCTCATGTGATCGAGCGTCGCCTGCGCCAGCGGCTCGATGAGGTCGATCAGATCGTGCTTCGCCACGGGCTCGGGCGGGCCCGCGGAGAGGTGCACGACCCGGAACCCCGGTTCGATGTCCACCACTGCGGGCTGGCCCGGGTGATCCCGACGGGTGAGGACGTCACACCCGACGCCGGCACGTGCGAGTGCCGAGGCCAGCGCCCGCACGTAGACGTTCATGCCCCCGCCGTCGCCCGCACCGGGCTGGGCCAGGGGCGACGTGTGCACGCTGAGGACGGCGAGACGGCGCAACGACATACCGGACGGATCCTAACCGTGGGCTCCCACGGCTCCTCCTTCCGGTGATGGGGCGCGTGATCGGTCGGTCAGGCGCCCCGGTCGACGGCCTCGGGCATCTCCCGCTCGCGTTGGAACGACCGGTAGATGTCGATCAGGGCCTGCTTCTGCCGATCGCTGATGCTCGGATCACCGTGGATCTGGGCCACGAGATCGCGCTCGTCTTCGCGCTCGTCCAGGATTCCGGCCCGGACGTACAGCGTCTCGGCCGAGATCTGCAGACCCCGAGCGATCGCCTGGAGGATCTCCGCGCTCGGCTTCCGCAACCCGCGCTCGATCTGGCTGAGGTAGGGGTTCGAGATCCCGGCGAGCTCGCTCAGCTTGCGCAGCGAGAGCCGGTCGCGGCGACGCTGGTCCCGGATGAACTCCCCGAGATCGCGCAGTCTCGACTCGACCGCGTCCGCGGGAGTCGGCGCCACGATCAGGCCTGGCCCACCGCGAGCCGCTGAGCGAGGCTCCGCTCGAGGCTCGCCATCACGTCGTGGAGCGCGCTGCGGTTCCGGGACACGTCGCGCTCCAGGTCGCCGAGCTGGTCGATGGTGGTCCGGAGCTCGGCGTCGGAGAGCGTGGGGAGGTTGGCCAGGGTGCCGTCCGAGATCAGGCCCTCGAGACCGCGCTTGAAGTCGATCTCGGCCGCCGGCGTCAGCGGATCGGCGAGGCGGCTGGCCGCCGGATCGGGACGCGGTGCGTCATCGGCGAGGATCTTCGGCAGGGCGCTGATCAGGTCGCCGAGCGAGCCTCCGGAGGCCCGGCGGTCCACCTCGGCCTGGAGGATGTCGATGCGCGCCTGGGCAAGCTTGCGGACGTATGACAGCTCCGTCTCGATCTCGGCGCATTCCCGGTCCATGTCACGGACTTCGTCGAGCGAGCGATCTTCGAGGCCGGCGAGGTATTCGGGCGCGAGTACCCGGTCGATGCGACGCTGATGCTGAGCCATGGTGAGGTCAGGCTACCGCGGGTCCGAAGGTGTTCCGGGCTGCGAATAATCGCGCCGACAAGGGGTACGGTCGAAGCACCCCGTGTGAAGGAGACGCCCATGCCTGTGTACTCGCTCCCCGAGCTCCCGTACGGCTATTCCGCCCTCGAGCCCCACTACTCCGCCGAGGTGCTGGAGCTCCACCACGACAAGCACCACAAGGCGTACGTCGACGGCGCCAACACCGCGCTCGACAAGCTCGACCAGGCCCGCACGTCGGATGACTTCGGGACGATCAACCAGCTGCAGAAGAACCTGGCCTTCCACCTCTCGGGCCACGTCCTGCACTCGATGTTCTGGGCCAACCTCTCGCCGGACGGCGGCGGCAAGCCCGAGGGCGAGCTGGCGGCGGCGATCGACGAGGGCTTCGGCACCTTCGAAGGTCTGAGGAACCAGCTCACCGAGTCGGCCCTGAACGTGCAGGGATCGGGCTGGGGTGCGCTCACCTGGGAGCCCCTCGGACAGCGCCTCATCGTCGAGCAGGTGTACGACCACCAGAGCAACGTCGGCCAGGGCGCACCCCCGCTGCTCGTGCTCGACATGTGGGAGCACGCTTACTACCTGCAGTACAAGAACGTGAAGGCCGACTGGGTGAAGGCGTTCTGGGAGATCGTGAACTGGCCCGACGTCTCGTCGCGCTTCGAGCGCGCCCGCACGCTGAAGCTGCTGTAGCCGACTTCAGGCTCCGCCGCTCACCGGCGGCAGCACGGCAACCTCGTCGCCGTCGTGCAGCGCGGTCGCGTCGCCGTCGGTCGGCTCCTCACCGTTGACCCACACGCGCGATGTCGCGAGCACCGCGGCGAACTCCGCGCCGTAGCTCGCCCGCGCATCGTCGAGCAGCTCGCCGAGCGTCGCCGCGTGCAGCTCGGCCTGAGATGTTCCCGCCGCTTCGCGAGCGCGGGCGAACAGCCGAAGCCTCACCGTCACGCCTTCAGGTTGCCCCGGCGCCTGCGCACAACGTGGCCGCTCCGGGCTGCGCTCAGCTCGAGACTTCCGCGAGGCCGTCCTTGATCACGACCTCACCGTCGTTGTTGCGCGTCTCGAAGCCGAACACCTGGTTGCCGTTCTCCTCACCGGCCCTCCAGAAGGTGGTCGTGATCGCCTGACCGGGGAGCACCGGCCGGGAGAAGCGCACGGCGAGGCGCTTCAGGCGGGTCGGGTCGCCCGCGCAGACCTCCTGCACGCCGGCCCAGGAGGTGAAGGCCATCGTGCACAGACCGTGGATGATGATCCCGGGCAGGCCGACCGACTTCGCGACCTCCTCGTCCAGGTGGATCGGCATGTTGTCACCCGACGCCGCGGCGTAGCGGTACGTCTGGTCGGTGTCGATCTGCTGGGTGATCGATCCGACGGGGTCGCTCGACTTCGTGGCGGCCTCGAGCTTGTGCTTCGGTGCCTCTTCGCCGCCGCCTTCCCCGTCGCTCACACCGCGGAAGAACGACGTCATGTACTGCTCGGCCACGAGCTCACCGGTCTGGTCGCGTGACTCGACCTTGACCACGACGGTCGTTCCGTTCGGCTTGACGTGGATCCCGACCGGCGCGGCGGTCGAGCTGAGCACCATCCCCGGCGTGATCGGCTTGTGCAGCCGCATGTCCTGCTCGCCGTGCACCACGAGCAGCAGCACCTCGGGGGGTGTGACCCCGGCCATGGCACCGGCGATGGTGTCCCAGATCGGGACGACCGCGAAGACCGGCGGGGCGAGCTCACCGTTCTGGTGCGCGGCGATCGGGTCGTTCGTTGCCGCGGCGTACGCGATCGTGCGTTCCGCGTCCACCTTGAACTCGGGCCCTTCCGTCCACTGCCCCAGCTTCTCGACCGCGAACCCCATGGCGTGCTCCTTCGGTGTGGTTGGCGCCCGGATGGTAGTGGGAGGGCTACTGCGGCTGCTCCGGGGACGTGCCGACGTTCGTGCGGGCCTCGGGTACAGCATCCAGGCGAGCAGGGTCGATGGGCGCTCCGGTCACCTCGTCGATCCCGTACGTGCCCTGGTCGATGCGCTCGATCGCTGCTTCGATCTCGGCCAGCTCGGCCTCGAGGGATTCCAGGATCGACAGGTCCTTCTCCCGCTCGAAGGTGTCCGACCCGCTGTCGGCGGGGTGCTGGTCGTAGTTGGGCTCCGACTCGTCGCTTCCGACCTCCTCGTCGAGGTCGGTGTGGAGCTCACTGATGAGCCCGGTCACCCGGGTCCGCTCGCTCTCGAGCCGTTGACGTGCTTCGTCCGGTTCCATGCGGTCAGGCTAGCAACGGCGAACGAGTCAACCTTCGGCGAGCCGCAGCTCGAGCAAGGTGGCGGCGTCCGCGAGCAGCGCGAGGAGGTGGACGAGCCGGGCCGATGGTTCGTCGATCTCGAGGATCCTCTGCGCGTCGAGCGGGCCGATCGGCGCGACCGCACACGCTTCGAAGGCAGCCCGGACCGGGTCGGAGTCGAGGCGAAGGTCGAGTGTCGGCACCGCGACGCCGAGCTCGCTCATGAGCGAGAGCACGCGGCGGAGCTCCAGCTCCACCTCAACTCGCGGCCCGGCCTCGGCGGGAGCCGCGGTGATCTCGTCGACGACCTCGACCTCGGCGAGCGGATAGGGGTCGTCGGGCAGCCATTCGCGAACGGAGCACCGACTCGTGCCGCGCGCCAGGATGGCGTAGCGCCCGTCGTCGAACCGGCTCGCCTCGACGATACGGGCGACGGTGCCGACGTCGAAGCGCACGTCGCCGCCACCCACTTCGGACCCGCGCTCGATGAGCACGACACCGAACTCCGGCTCGTGCTCCGCCGCCAGACACGTCTCGACCAGCGCCCGGTAGCGCGGCTCGAACACGTGGAGCGGGAGCAGCCCGTGCGGGAAGAGCACCGTGCCGAGCGGGAACATCGGGAGCACCCGGGAAGCCATGGCGGTCAGTTGTCCCGGGACCGCAAGGCGATCGCCTCCGCGACCACCGCCTGCGCGGTCGGCCCGTCCAGATGCGCCGCGAGTGACTCCAGCGCGGCCGCCGCCTCGGTGAACCGGCCGAGCGAGCCCAGCAGCGTGGCGGTCTGCCGGCGCTCCGAGACCGGCAGCTCGGCGAATCGGAGCCGCAGCCGCGCGACCCAGACCGCGTCCACGGAGCTGCGCTCGAGATACGCGCGTTGGAGATTGTTGAGCACCCGCAACATCACGGCGCGCGGTCCGGTCGGGGCAAGGTACTCATCGGAGAACGGGGCGCCAGGACCGTGCAGTCCTGAGAAGAGCGCACGGCAACCCACCGCGTCGAGCACGCGGCCACCGTGGAACGGGTCGACGAACACGTCCGGCTCGTCGGCAACGCCGACGATGAAGTGACCGGGCATGCCGACTCCGTGAAGCGGGATGCCGATGCGCCGGCCCACCTCCACCATGAGGATGCTCAAGGTGATGGGGATGCCGAGCCGGCGGTCGATGACGTCGTCGAGCAGCGAGTTGCGCGGGTCGGCGTAGTCGTCGACGTTGCCGGCAAAGCCCTGCTCGACGAACAGCGCGTCGGCGAGGTGCGCCGGCGAGCGCGCCGTCACGCAACGGCTGGCGATCTCGTCGAGCCGCACGAGCCAATCGTCGAGATTGAGACCTGGATGCGCGTGGGCGGACACCAGGAACGCCGCTTCGTCGAGCGGGACGTCCGCCTCTGCCAGCTCCAGCAACGCGGCGAAGCGCGCCGTCGGCTCACTCCAGCGCGGGTCGGGTCCCATCTCGAGGTCAGGTCTTGGCGGCGGCGGCGTCGACCGCCTGCACGAACGAGGATGCGACGAAGACCTGCTGGTTCGTCAGCTCCTTGCCGTTGACGAACACCGTCGGGGTCGCGTGGAC
The DNA here is from genome assembly GCA_038252255.1 of Acidimicrobiia bacterium. GTDB lineage: Bacteria > Actinomycetota > Acidimicrobiia > IMCC26256 > JAENVU01 > Chersky-806. Next base: position 64,705 of record JBBSAM010000016.1, read on the forward strand.
GCCCCGCTTCGACGCGGCCTCGGCCCGGGCGCGCACATACCCGTCGTAGGTGTTCGCGCGCACGCACTGCTCGAACGCGTCGAACCCGCGCCCGGTGATGCCCGCGTCGCGACCGAATGTGACGAGCTGGTCAGTGGTCAGGAAACCCGAGTTCTCGCTGCGCTGCTTGGTGTAGAGCACGTCCGAGAACTGGAAGAACCTGTCTTGATCACCCGCGCACACTCCCGCCGCGGCCGCTCGGACCGACTCCTCACCGATGAACGGGAAGTAGCTGTACGCGTAGCGGATCTTGCCTTGTGCCACGAGCCGGTTCACAGTCGGCTGCACCCGGTCGTGGAAGAGCTTGCACGACGGGCATTGGAAGTCGGCGTACTCGTGGACGAGGACCGGCGCGGATGCATCGCCCTCGATCTCGGAGCCGTCCGGTCCGAGTGCATGCTTCGGCGTCACGACCTTCGCGTTCTCGGTCTTGGACCGGGTGCTCTGCACCAAGATGCCGATCACCGCCGCGACCACGACCACGCCGATGACGATCCACCACTGGCGGGAGAGCCCGCGGCTCGCTTTGCCGAGCGATTGGCGCGGCTTGGGGCTCGGCGACGCGCGTGTCGCGGGATTTCCCGAGCGGGGCTTGGGACCGCGCTTCCTGTTGCGAGAGGTCATGAGGTGGTGGCTCTCCGATCGAGGGCAAGGCGCGTGGGCGGCCCGGTGGCGACGAGCACGGCGAGGCTGAGAAACACGAGATCACGGACGATCTCCAGCGCGTACTTCCCGGCGTCCACCGAGTCCGTGGCGCCGCCGCCGCCGAAGCAGCCGCAGTCGATCGAAAGGCCCCGCGTCCAGGCGGAGCCGATCATCACGATGAACGCGACGAACAGTAGCGCCGAGGCCCACGCGGCTGGTCGCGTCGCCAGCCCGAGCAAGAGCAGCAACGCCAACGCGAGCTCGACGAACGGCAGGCCCCATGCCACCGGCTTCACGAACGCCTCGGGAAACAGCTCGTACGCGCGCACGGCGCGCAGCGCCGCATCCGGATCGGCGATCTTCGCGAGGCCGGCCCACGTCCACACGACCGCCAACCCGAATCGGGCAACGGTGGTGGCGATCCACAACTTCTTCAAGATCTCCATCGGCAAGCCGTTCGGCGCACACCTCTCGTCAATCGGTGCGGCTTCCCATGTCGCGCCGCGAGCGGCTCAGCACCCAGGCGAGCAGCGCCAGCACGACGACCGCTCCCAGCACGATCGCGACGATCACACCGGTAGACATGCCACCGTCCGAGGACGACGTGGTCTTCGAGGTGTCCTTCGTGGTGGTCGCGGCGGAATCGCCTTCAGGCGGCGGGTTGCCCTTCACGTAGAGGACCGGCGCCGGGTGCTCGGGCTCGTCTCCGTTCGCGGGGGTCGCCTCGATCCAGCGGACCACGTCGTTGTTGTCATACGTCTGGAGTGCCTTGAACCCGATCGTGCTCGTCCCGGCCGGGATCGCGCCGAGGGTCATCGGGAAGGTGACCACCTTCGAACCGGTCAGCGGACCCCCGGTCCAGACGATCTGGGTCACGTCGCCGACCGGGTCCTTCTCGACGTTGAAGGTCCAGCCGTCGACGAGCTGCGGCTCGGCGGTCTTCAGCACGGGCGTCGCCGGAAAGACCAGCGTCACCTTCACCGTCCCCGCGCCGTCCTCCTCGTTGGGGACGTGCAGAGAGGCGTTGAGCGTGCCGGCATTGGTGACGTCGCCGGTGCGCTCGATCTCGACGTGCGCGAACGCCGGTCCGGCCACGAGGGCGACCACACCGGTGACGATGGCGCCGACGACTACGAGCCTGCGGATCATGATGCTTCCTGTCTCTCGGTGCTGCTACGAGTGGATCGGGACCGTCGCCGTCGTCGAGACCTCGTCGACGTCGTTGAGCACGGCTTTGAGGGTGAGCTGCCAGCTCCCCGCGAACGGAACGGTGAGCCCGGCGGACGTGTAGTGCCCCGGGGCCAGCCGGATCAGGTTCACGGTGATCGGCGCGATGTCGTTGGCCGACTGGCTCAGCTCCGCGCTGACCTCGGTCGGGTCGATCGTCGAGCCGCTGGGCGTGAGCAAGAAGAGGTGCATCTCGTTCGCGCCCCGGTTGGCCGGCGTGATCGTCACGTCGAACGAGACCTTGTTCGTGTTCAACGTCGCGAGATAAGGCCCCGTGTCGAGCTCGCGCGCGGGTGCCGCGTTCACGAGCAGAGCCGTCACCGCGAGGATCACCACGGCGATCAGCACCTCGAGCAGCAACGACCGGCGCAGGCGGCGCTCGGCGGTGGGCTCGTCGAGGAGGTAGCCCTCGGGGTACTCGTCGTCACCGCCGGCGCTGCCGGAGCTGCCGGCCAGGCCGGCGTTGACCGCCCAGTCCGGGGCGTCGACGCTCCGGCTCGTCGTGGTCGTGCCGCCCGCGCCGGCCGCCGCCGGCGCCCCGGCCATCGCCCCCACCGGAACGGGCGCGTCGAGCTCGTCGATCGGGATGCGCCAGCGCCGGTTGACGATGTCACGGCTCACCGCGGCCACGACCATGAGGCCGAGGAACACGATGATCTTGATGAGCAGCAAGCGCCCGTAGTCCGTGTCGAGCAGCGCGCCGAACCGGTTCACCTGGCGGAACCCCTGGAACACGCCCGTGACCACGATCACGCCGACGGCGACCATCGCGTACAGCGAGTAACGGGGCACCACTTCGCGCAACGTCGGCTCGTCGGCTCGCGGCATCAGCGCGCCGAAGAGGACGACGAGTCCGCCGAGCCACGCGCACACTCCGGCGACGTGAAGGACATCGGCGCTCATCGCGAGCGGGATGAGAGGCCCGGTGGCCGCATGTCCGGCCAGTCCCGGCGTGGCCGAGAGCCCGATCGCGAAGATCCCGCCGGCGACGCTCCACCATGCGGGCAGTGGGTGCTCGACGACCGGGCCGTGATTCGGCAAGAGCATCCGCAGGAGTGGGATGACCAACAGCAGCAGGAGCACCCGGGCGAGGTAGACCTTGCCGAGGCGCGTGTCCCAGACGTCCGACCACAAGCTCGGGTCGATCGTCTTGGACACGGGGAGCGCCGCGGCGTACGGACCCTGGAGCGCGTAGCCCACGAGCGTGCAACCGAGCGCAGCCCCCCACCCGGCCCACACGATCGTCCGGGCGCGTCGCACACCCCGGCCCGCTCGCCACACCCACGCCAGGAACGCTGCGCCGCCGATGAGGACCGCGAGACCGGCGAACGCGCCGAACCGCATGAGCGCGAAGAGAACCCCGACCACGGCGTCGCCACCCTGGTCGGTGAGGAGTCGTTGGGCCAGGCCCTGCGCCTGCTTCGTGGTCGTCGAGCTCGCGCCCACCGTGAAGGTGAACGCACCGCGCACCGGGTGCGCGTCGGCGGAGATGACCCGCCACGTGACGACGTACGTTCCGCCATCGAGGTGAGGAACGGAGACCCGCACCTTGCGCCCACCGTCCGAGTGGGTCGGGCTCCCGACATCCAACCGGTGCGCGCCGGAGTCGTAGGCACGGATCCCGCCGAGCGACGCCGTCTCCACCCGCTCGTCGAAGGTCAGGGTGATTGCGCTGGGCGAGCGCTTGACCGTCGCGCCGGAGCCGGGTTCCGTGCCTTGCAGCACCGCGTGGGCGAACGCCGGTGTGCCCCAGATCCCGACGATGAACATGGCGAGCGCGGCGACGGCCACGATCCGCCGCGCGCTCCGCGAGCGAGTGCTCAGTTTCATGGTCCCCCCGATCCGGCCCGTCATCCAAGCACTGGGCGAGCCCGGCCGGGAGTCACAGGCGCAGGGGAACGGGCCAGGAGCCACATGGCGACCAGTCCCACGAGCTCGGGGGCATGGCTGATCTCGGCGCCGGGCGCGGCACGGCCGGAGATGATGTCCACCACCGAGCTGCCGACGAGGCAGAGCACGACGACACCGATGATCGGGAGCACGCCGGCCGCCCGTTCGGGCCGGAACGCGACCACGAGCAACCCGACACCGAGCGCGAGCGAGAAGGACCCGAGGTGGCGGGCCACGTGCGTGGGCAGCCCCGCGTCGTCACCGAGAACCAGTGCCGGGACCGACATCCCCAGCTGGATCACCGCGATCAGCGCGAGGCAGATGCGGAGGAACATCGTGCGCTCGTCCGCGATGCTCCGCGCCGGTGCTGGCGCTGGTGCAACGGGCGCCGGTTCGGCGATCGCGCGCAGGATCGCATCGGTGAGGTCGGGAACCGGCTCGGCGGGCGTCACACGGACGATGCGGTGCAGGTTCTCGGCGCCGAGCGCGAAGTCCCGGCAGCCGGCGCACCCGGCCAGGTGCGACTCGACGGCTGCCGGCGCCTGATCCGAGACCTCGCCGTCGAGCTCGGCGGAGAGAGCAGCGCGGCAGTGTTCACAGTCCATGCAGGGGTAGTCGTCCGATCACCTCGGATAGTTCCCGGTGTGTCTCGGGCCCGGTCTCCCGGTAGCGTCGCCAGCCGTGGACGAGCTCACGCGCCTGCTCCTTGCCGGTCGGGACGGGGACCGGAACGCGCTCGGCGCGGCGATCCGGCACTCCCAACCCGACGTGTGGCGCCTCGCCGCCCACCTGGTGGGCCGCGGGGATGCCGACGACGTGACCCAGGACGTCTTCCTCCGGGCCTACCGGGCGCTACCGGGCTTCCGGGCCGAGGCCAGCGGCCGCACCTGGTTGCTCTCGATCGCCCGCCGCACATGTGCCGACACCATCCGGTCCTCCCGCCGCCGTCGTCGCTTGCATGACCGGCTCGTCGCGAACCGGGACGCCGGACGGCTCGAAGCGCCCGAGGAACCGGCGTGCCTCGACGATCTCGTATCCCGCCTCGACCACGATCGCCGGGTGGCCTTCGTGCTGACACAGGTGCTCGGCTGCTCGTATCACGAAGCGGCGGAAGTGTGTGACACGCCCGTCGGCACGATCCGCTCCCGCGTGGCGCGTGCGCGAGCAGACCTCGTCGAGCAGATGCGCGCGGCCGACACCGGATGACCCGTGGCGCGGTCACGCGCGTAGCCGCCGCGACGGTTGCCGTCGTCACGTTCGCCATGGTGATCGTCGTGGCTACCGCCGGACCCGCGTCCGCGCACGGCGTCGGCGGCCTGCAACCGACCAACTACAAGACGCGGGTGAACGGCATCAAGCCGCCCGCGCCGGGAATCCACGCGCGCGCCATCTCGCTGTCGGACCGGATCGAGCTCCGCAACGACTCGGCGCACGACGTGATCGTCCTGGGGTACCAGCACGAGCCGTACCTACGGATCGGCCCCGGCGGGACCTGGGAGAACGAGCGCTCTCCGGCGGTGTTCCTCAACCGCACGGCCATTCCGAAGCAGTCCGCACCCACCGGCATCTACGACGCGAAGGCTCCGCCGCGCTGGAAGAAGGTCTCCGCCGCACCCGTCGTCAGCTGGCACGACCACCGCACGCACTGGATGGGCGCCCAAGACCCTCCGGAGGTCCGCCGCGACCCCGGCCACGTCCACGTCGTGATCCGCGACTGGGAGATCCCGCTGCTCGACCAGGGCCGGCGGCTGACGGTCACCGGCGATGCGCTGTGGGTGCCGGGCCCGTCGCCGTGGCCGTGGATCCTCGGCGCGGTCGCGCTCCTGCTCCTCGTCGTCGCGCTCTGCCGCACCTCGGCCTGGGCGCCGGTGATACAGGTGGCGCTCGGCGTGCTGATCGTGAGCGAGACCATCCACGTCGTCGGTGCATGGCAAGCGGCGACCGCGTCGCTCGGGAGCCGGGCGGTCGAGAGCATCTATTCGGTCGGCGGCATCGCCATCTGCGTGCTCGCACTCGTCTGGCTCCGCCGTCGCGATCCGTGGGCCGCGACGCCCGCCGTCCTCATCGCCGGTCTCTTCGTGCTCGTCGCGGGTGGGCTCGCCGACCTGACCACGCTCACGCGCTCCCAGCTGCCGACGACCCTGCCGGACTCGGTCGGCCGGCTCACGGTCACGATCGCCCTGGGGCTCGGGGCCGGCCTCGTCATCGCCGCGGCGGGGCGACTCCGACCGCCGGCTCCCAGCCGGCCCCGACCGCGTGAGGACCCGGTCCCGACGCCCGTTCCCTGACCCCGCCGGCCATCCGACGCGAGACTGGCCGGATGCCGACGATCTTCACCCGCATCATCGAGGGCGAGCTCCCCGGACGCTTCGTCTGGCGCGACGACGTGTGCGTCGCGTTTCTCTCGATCGCTCCGCTCAGGCCGGGACACACGCTCGTCGTTCCCAGAGCGGAGGTCGACCACTGGATCGACCTCGACCCCGACGTGAACGCGCAGCTGATGCGGGTGGCGCAACAGATCGGCACCGCCCAGCAACGCGCGTTCGCACCCGGGCGGATCGGTCTCATCATCGCGGGGCTCGAAGTTCCCCACACGCACCTGCACGTCGTGCCGATCGACGGTATGGCGGACCTCGACTTCGCCAACGCCGACCCGGACCCGGACGCAGGCGCGCTCGACGACGCCGCGACCGCCCTGCGCGCCGCGCTGCGGGCTGACGGCGCGCCCGGGGTGAGCGAGTAGATGCGTCTCCTGGGAGAACGGGCGCTCGTCACCGGCTCGACCTCCGGCATCGGGCGTGCGATCGCGTTGCGGTTCGCGGCTGAGGGCGCTCACGTGGTGGTGCACGGGCGGGACCCGGCGCGGGGCGAGGCCGTGGTCCGCGCCGCGGTGGACTCCGGTGGCCAGGCGCTGTTCGTGCCCGCCGACCTGTCCGAAGAGGCGGCGTGCGAGTCACTCGTCGACGCGGCCGCCCGCGCGCTCGGAGGGTTGACGGTGCTCGTGAACAACGCGGTGGCGAGCGCGGTCGACGAGGCCGACGGGCCCGTCACGCAGCTCAGCACCCGGGTCTGGGAGGTGAGCCTGCGGGTGAACCTCACCGCGCCGATGTGGTTGAGCCGGCGGGCGATCCCCCACCTGATCGAGGCCGGGCACGGCGCGATCGTCAACATCTCGAGTCGCCAGGCCGAGCGTTCGTCACCCGGCTTGAGCGCGTACGCGGCGTCCAAGTCCGGGTTGAACGGCCTGACCCGCGCGATCGCGGTGGACTACGCGAGCTCGGGCATCCGCTGCAACACCATCAGCCCCGGCTACATCCGGAACGACCGCCGCGACGCCGACCTCGATCCGGAGGTGCGGAAGCGGCGAGAGGCACAGCACCTCACGCGGCTCGGGGTGGCCGACGACGTCGCCCTCGCGGCGGTCTACCTCGCGAGCCGGGAGAGCGAGTTCGTCACCGGGATCAACCTCCCGCTCGACGGGGGCAGCAGCGCCGCGCGCGGGGCCGTGCTCGGGTGATCGGCGCGACTCCGGGTGGGGCCGACATCTCGGTGAGCGCCATCTGCACGTTCGACTGGTCGCTGGAGGACGATCTCGCGTTCTACGCCGGACACGGGATCGCGAACGTCGGGATCTCGCTCGTGAAGCTCGCGCGGCACGGCTGGGTCGACGGCGCAGCGCGCGTCCGCGACGCCGGGCTCCGGGTCACGAATCTCATCGGGCTCGGACCGTTCCACCTTGCGCACCCCGAGCAGTGGGAGCAGCAGCGCGAGCGGCTGCTGCACGCGCTCGAAGCCGGAGAGACCGTCGGCGCGGAGTGCCTGGTCGTCACGACCGGGCCCGCCGGGCCACTGAGCTGGGAGGAGGCCGCCGATGCGTTGGAGGAGGCGCTCGGCCCGGTCCTCGCGGTCGCTTCGGCCAAGGCGATCCCGTTCGCGCTCGAGCACACGAACCCGCTCCGGGTCGACGTGGGATTCGTGCACACCTTGCGCGACGTCGTGGATCTCGCGCGGCGCCTGGACATCGGTGTGTGCATGGAGATCAACGCGTGTTGGGCCGAGCGCGGGCTGGGCGAGACGATCGCGGCGGGCATGGACCGGATCCGGCTCGTGCAGGTGAGCGACTACGCGATCGGAACGCTCACGACGCCGAACCGGCTCGTGCCCGGTGACGGCGACATCCCGCTGTCGCGCATCGCCGGCCAGGTCCTCGACGCGGGCTACGCCGGTTGCTTCGACCTCGAGCTCATCGGCCCGGCGATCGAGGCCGAGGGCTACGCCGCCGCCGTCCCCCGCGCCGTGGACGCCCTCGCCGAGCTGCTCGGCTCACTCCGGGCGTAGACCCGCCCGGCGCCGTCCGGCATCCGGCGTCCGCGCCGGCCAAATTCGGCCCGGGGGCATCTCGCGGAATCAGCCGAGCCAGGTGACGGGTCCGAAGTGGAAACCGCTCGTCGCGAGCAAGTGGCTGTCGGTCGCGCCCGCCGCGCCGGGCCAGAGGGTGAGTCGCAGCTCGGCCGGGAAGTACGTGCCGGCCGCCGGCTCGAGCCGCAGGTATGCGAGCGGCGACTCCCCCGAGGCTCGACGGCCGGCGGCTTCGACCGTGGCATGGACCAGTGCCCGCGTCGGATCGGGCAGGTACTGCCACACGACAGAGTGGAACACCACGGTGGCCACCCCCGGCAACGGCGTCGCCAGCTGCCCGGGCAGCCAGTCCTCGATCGTCGCGCGCGCGACGTCAACCGGCGCGCCCCGCGCGATGTCCAGCGCGGCGCGGAGTCGGGCCATGCGCTCCTCCTGGTCGGGCCAGACGTACGAGAGCAAGGTGAGCGCGCTCTCGGGATCGGCTGCGTCGATCGGGTCGCGGTCGCACCCGGCGCGCGTCGAGATCGTCGCGGGCACGTCCAGCGACGGCGATGCATCAGGCCAGAGATCGACGAACCGCACCGGCGAGTCGGGATCGCCCCAGCCTCTGCCCCCCTGCTCGTACCAGTAGCGGTCGACCCGCAGGTTCAGGCCGGCGCTCGACCCGAGCTCGATCAGCCGGAGGGGCAGGCCGGTTGCCGCGGCGACATGCAGGAAGCCGGGGACCAGCGACGCCGACCGGCCGACCTCGTTCGTCTGCGGCGGCCGGGTCAGCGCGTCGAGCACCTCGGCCGGGGGGTGCTCGAGGAGGTCGCGCAGGTGCCACCACGCCGCCGCGGCGTCACCGTCGCCACCGGTCGACGGGTAGTGGCGCGCCAGGTCCGGCGCGGTCCCCGCGAGCACCATGCGGTGGACCCCGCCGAGCAGGCGGAGTGCGAGCGCGTCGTCGGTCGGCACGCCGGAGCGCGACTCGAGCAACGCCCAAGCAGGACCGCCCGTCTCGACGTCGTCGGCGAGCAGGACCTCGAGGTCGCCGTAGAACGGGGACCCGATCTCGCGGAGGCCGGCTGACTCCAGGCGGAACCACTCGGCGAGCGCGCGGCGGTCTGCTCCGCTCATGCCCACATGAAGGCGCCGCCGTCGGCCATGAAGGTATGGCCGGTCAGGTACCGACAGGCGTCGGAGCAGAGGAACCAGGCCAGCGGCCCGATGTCGCGCTCGGGATCACCCTGGCGACCCATCGGGCAGCTCTCGATGAAGATCCGGTAGCCCTCGCTCTGCTTCCCCGCTTCGCCGTGGTGATCGGCGGCGGCGGGTGCGATGCAGTTCACGACGATGCCGTCGGGAGCCCACTCGCGCGCGGCAGTGCGGGTGAGCGCGCGGACCGCCTCCTTGGACGCGTTGTACGCCGCGAATCCCTTGCCGCCGGTGATCCCCATCGACGACGCGAAGTTCACGATGCGGCCCCAGCCCTGTTCCCGCATGTGCGGGTAGACGGCCTGCATCGCCCACAACGTGCCCTTGACCCCCGAGTCGTAGAAGGTGTCGATGTCCCCCTCGCTCACGGACGCGATCGGCGCGAGGGCGCGAAACGTCTGCGCGTTGTTGATCAGCCCGTCGACGCGTCCGAAGCGGTCGATGGTCGCCGTCACCATCGCTTCGATCTCGGCGCGCTCCATCACGTTGCACTGCACGCCCAGCACCTGGGCACCGAGGGCGTCGACCTCCGCGACCGCGCTCTCCAGCAGATCCGGCTTCCACTCGGCGATGACGACGCTCGCGCCGCCGCGGGCCAGGTGCACCGCCATGCCTTTGCCGACCCCGCGCCCGGCCCCGGTGACGATGATCACCTTGCCGTCGACCGCGTGCATCGCCGTGGCTGAATCTGTCACGCGCGCTCCTCCGGGTATCCGCCGAGCCGTCACGCTACCGTCGCCGTCATGAGCAGTGGACTGGAAGGAAAGGCCGTGCTCGTGACCGGCGCCGCCAGCGGGATCGGGCGCGCGACGGCGCTCGAGGTGGTGGCACGCGGGGGCTCGGTGCTCGGCCTCGATCGGTCGTCGGCAGGGCTGGCGGAGACGTCCACCCTGGTCGAGGCCGCCGGCGGCCGATTCGAAGGGGTCGAAGGCGACGTGGCGGACGAGGACACGGTCGCGTCGGCGGTCGCCCACGCGCTCGGGTCCTTCCACTGCCTCGACGGGGTGGTGACGTGCGCGGGCATCTTCGACGGCCCGGATCTCCAGCCGATCGAGAACGTCTCACTCGAGACGTTCCTGCGCACGTTGCAGGTGAACCTCGTGGGCACGTTCCTCGCGATCAAGCACGCAATCCCGCACCTGCGCCGAGACGACACCGAAGACAGCGGCAGTGTCGTGACGATCGCGTCGACCGCCGCAATTCGCGGTCACGGCTTCGGCTCCGGGTACACCGCGAGCAAGGGCGGGGTCGCCGCGTTCACCCGTCTCGTCGCGGTGCAGGGTGGGCCGAAGGGAATCCGGGCCAACTGCATCTGCCCCGGCGGCGTGAACACCCCGATGGCCGGTGACACCTGGAAGTCCGAGGACGCGATCCGCCGGGCCAAGCGCACCGTCCCGCTCGGGCACGTGGCCGAAGCGCAGGACATTGCAAGTGTCGCCGGGTTCCTGCTCTCGGACGACGCCCGCCACGTCACCGGCCAGGTCTTCGCGGTCGACGGGGGCGCCACGGTCGCGTGACCCGCTGGAGCAACACGCGAAGATCTCGCGGCCGATTCGGCGAGGAGGGTGTCGTGGTCGTACTTGCGGCGATGGTGTGGGACCGGGTCACCGGCTACACCGACTGGACCGGGGGCGAGAACCAGCTCCCGGCCGCGGGCGGCCTCTCCCCGTCATGAGCGCGGCACAACCGTGGTTCGGCCTGTTCCTCCCCCAGCTGCGCATGTCGTTCGCGACGATCCTGGAGCGCACGCTGGCCGCCGAGGCCGCCGGCTTCGACTCCGTGTGGCTGATGGATCATCTTGCCGCCCCGGCGGCACCCGACCAGGACACGCTCGAAGGTTGGACGCTCGCCGCCGCGCTCGCCGTGCGCACCACCACGATCCGCATCGGCCACCTCGTCACCTGCGACCCGTTCCGCCACCCGGCCGTCCTCGCCAAGATGGCCGCGACGGTTGACGTGCTCTCCGACGGCCGGCTCGAGCTCGGCCTGGGTTGGGGCTCGGTGGAGCGCGAGCTCGAGATGTTCGGGATCGGAGCGGGCCCGTCGAGCGCGCGGGCAGCGCGCATGCGCGAGTCGATCGAGATCCTCGACCTGATGTTCGCGGGTGAGCCGTTCGACTACGAGGGTGACGCGCATCAGCTCCACGGCGCGATCGGCCGGCCTCTACCGGTGCAGCAGCCGCGACCACCCCTGCACATCGGTGGCGCGGGGCCACGGCTCACGATGCCGATGGTGCGCGACCATGCCGACTGGTGGAACTGCCCGACGTACGCGGTCGACCGCCTGTCGGAGCTCCGGCCGCTCGCGGGTGGCGCGCGCGTATCGGTGCAACATCCGATCGGCCTGGCCGGTGGACAGGCGGACCGCGAGGAAATCGTCGCGGTCGCGCAACGTCGGTTCGGGAGCTGGGGAGGGCTCGTCGCCGGCACGTCCGCCGAGGTCGCCGACGCGCTCGGCGCGGAGGCCGCGACCGGTGTCGAAGGCTTCGTCATCCAGCTCACGGACTTCGGCCGGCCCGAGACGATCCAGCGGTTCATGACCGAGGTCGCGCCGTCCATGCGCTGACCCAGGCAACCGCACCCCTCCACCCCTCCGTTTTTGGCGTCGTATCATCACCTCAGAGGTGAACCAAAGACGCCAAAACCCCGGGGGGTCAGTCGGTTCTGGGGAAGCCGAGGTCCGGGCCGCGCTCGACGGGGTCGGACCAACGCGTCGTGACGACCTTGCCGCGCGTGTAGAAGTGCACACCCTCCGCGCCATGCACGTGCGTGTCTCCGAACAGGCTCTGCTTCCAGCCACCGAAGGAGTAGTACGCCATCGGCACCGGGATCGGCACGTTCACGCCGACCATGCCCGCGTCGACCTCGTGCTCGAATCGCCGGGCCGCGCCTCCGTCGCGCGTGAAGATCGCCACACCGTTGCCGTAGGGGTTCTCCGAGATGAGTCGCACGGCGTCGTCGTAGGTCTCGACCCGCACCACCGAGAGCACGGGCCCGAAGATCTCGTCTCGGTAGAGCGCCATCGACGGAGTGACCCGGTCGAACAGGCAGGGGCCGAGGAAGAACCCGCCGCCGGGCACCGCCGCGGCGCGGCCATCGACCACGAGCTCGGCACCTTCGCCCACTCCGCCGTCCACGTAGCCGCGCACCCGGTCACGATGCGCGCCCGTGACGAGCGGACCCATCTCGGCGTCCTGCTCGTCGCTGGCCCCGATCTTCACGGAGCGGGTGCGCGACGCGATCTGCTCGACCAGCGCATCCCCCACCGAGCCGACCGCCACCACCACGGAGATCGCCATGCACCGCTCGCCGGCCGACCCGTACCCTGCACTCACCGCGGCGTCAGCCGCGAGCTCGAGGTCCGCATCCGGCAGGACCACCATGTGGTTCTTGGCGCCGCCGAGCGCCTGCACCCGCTTGCCGTTGGTCGCCGCCGTCTCGTAGATGTGGCGCGCCACCGGGGTCGAGCCGACGAAGCTCACGGCCCGGACGTCCGGGTGGGTCAGCAGCCCGTCGACCGCTTCCCTGTCGCCGTGGAGCACCGTGAACACGCCGGCGGGAAGCCCCGCGTCCGCCCAGAGCTCGGCCATGAGCAGCGAAGCGGACGGATCCCGCTCGCTCGGCTTGAGCACGAAAGCGTTGCCACACGCGATCGCGACCGGGTACATCCACATGGGCACCATCGCCGGGAAGTTGAACGGTGTGATGCCCGCCACGACACCCAGTGGCTGGCGGATCGAGTGCACGTCGGTGCCGGTGGAGACAGACTCCGAGTAGCTGCCCTTGAGCAAGTGCGGGATCCCGCACGCGAACTCCACCACCTCCTGGCCGCGGCCCACCTCCCCGAGCGCGTCCGAGAGCACCTTGCCGTGCTCGGAGCTCACGATGGCGGCCAGCTCGTCCTTGCGCCGCTCGAGCACCTCGCGAAACGCGAACATGATCCGCGCCCGGCGGGCGAGAGGGACCTCACGCCAGTCGAGCGACGCCTGGCGCGCGCTCTGTACCGCGGCGTCGACCTCGGCCCGGCCCGCGAGCGCCACCTCCGCCTGCACCTCGCCGGTCGACGGGTTGAAGACCGGCGCCGTCCGGGCCGCCGGGGCATCCCAGGGCTTGCCGTCGATCCAGTGCTGCACGCTGCGCATCAGCGGCTCCCTTGGCGTCGGGTCCGGAGGAGGTCAGGCGCGGGCGAGCCTGGCGGCCCGCCGCTGACCGAGCAAGGTTCCCACCGCGAGCACGATGATGCTGCCGAACAGGATCATCGACGCGAGCACGTTGATCTGCGGCGGGGTGGCGGTGCGCGACTGCCCGAAGATCCGGACGGGGAAGGTCGTCGTGCTCGGTCCGGAGACGAAGTACGTGATGATGAAGTCGTCGATCGACAACGCGAACGACAGGAGGAATGCAGCCAGGATCCCCGGGATGATGAGAGGCAACGTGACGCGGAGGAAGGTGCGGGTCGGGTTGGCGCCAAGGTCCATCGCGGCATCTTCGAGCGTCCAGTCGAAGCCTCGCAATCGGGCTTTGACCGTCAGCGCGACGTAGCTGACGCAGAACATGATGTGCGCGAGCACGATCGTCGTGAACCCGAGCTGGAAGTTGTAGTTGAACAGGACGAGGTGCGGCACGAGGAACAGCGTCAGCAGAGACGCGCCGAGGACGATCTCCGGTGCCGTGAGTGGGAGCACGAGCAGGAAGTTGACGCCACTCCCACCCTTGAACCGGTAGCGCACCAGCGCGACCGCCACGAACGTCCCGAGGATCGTCGCGATCGTGGCCGCGATCAACGCGATCTCGAGGCTCAGCACCAACGCTTCGACCAGCGCCTTGTCGGCGAACGGGTGCAGCCAGTTCTCGAACGTGAACTGCTGCCACACCGCGTTGAACCGACCCTTGGGCTGGTTGAAGCTGAACGCGACGATCACGAAGATCGGTAGGAAGAGGTAGAACAGCCCGAAGCCGGCAGCCACGTTGATCGCGGCGCGCCCGACCCGCCCGCCGGTCGAGGTGACGGTTCCGGACGGGACGCTCATGCGAGGTCCTCGGTCCCGAGGATGCGCGCATAGACGACCACGATCACCATGACGATGGCCATGAACACGAAGGAGAGCGCGGCGGCGACCGGGTAGTCGACCTGGACCAGGAACTGGTTCTGGACGACGTTGCCGATCATCGTGGTCTTCGCACTGCCGAGGTAGTAGGCGTTGACGAAGTCACCGGCGGCGGGAATGAAGACGAGCAGGCTGCCGGCGAAGACTCCCGGGAGGGACAGTGGGATCACGATCTTGCGAAACGCGCCCCACGTGTTGGCGTAGAGGTCACGCGCGGCGTCGATCAGGCGCGGATCGATCTTCTCGAGCGCGACGTAGATCGGCAGGACCATGAACGGCAGGAAGTTGTACGTGAGCCCACCGACCACCGCGATCGGGGTGCGCAGCAACGCGCCGGTCGAGCCGAGGATCCCGAGATCACGCAGCAGGCCGACGACCACGCCCTGGTCGCCGAGGATGGTCTTCCAGGCCAGGGTGCGAATCAGGAAGTTGGTGAAGAACGGCACCACGACGAGCCCGAGCAGGACGCTCTTGAACCGGCCACCCCGGAACGCGATGACGTACGCGAGCGGATACGCGATCACCAGCGCGAGCAGCGTGGCGAGCAACGCGTACTCGAAGGACCGGATGAACTGGTTCCCGTACTGCGAGAACGCGTTGGAGTAATTCCCCCACTCCCACGAGAACTGCGGATCCGAGAAGCGGGTCGGCGACGCCGACAGGGACATCCGGAACAACGTGTAGAGCGGAAAGAAGAAGAAGAAGAACAGGAAGAGGATCCCGGGGCCCAGCAGCAGCCAGGGCGCCCGGCGCGCCCGCTTCCTCCCCTGATCGTCGCGGTCGGCCACCTGCTACCCCGAGCCCGTGATCTCCGCGAAGCGCTTGTCGAACTTCTCCTCGTCGGTCGGGCTGAGCGGCCCGAAGATGTTGAGCTGCTCGAGATACTGGTCGGTCGGGTTCACGAGCGGGTTGTCGACGAGCTTGGCCGAATCGCCACCCATCGCCGTGAGCTCGGCGACCACACCGTCCACCGGCGAGATGTACTGGATGAACGTGGTGAGCACCGCGGCGTTCTTCGGGTCGTAGAAGTAGTTGATGAACTCACTCGCAAGATCGGCCTTGTCGCTCGTGTAGGGGATCATGAAGTTGTCCGACCAGAGCATCCCACCGGAGTCCGGGACCGCGAAGCGCACGTCCGGGTTGTCCTTGGTGATCTGGGCCACGTCGCCGGACCACGCGAACGCCGCCGCCAGGTTCCCGTTCCCGAGGTCGTTGACGTACTCGTTTCCGTTCGTACCGTCGATCTTGTTGCCGCTGAACGCGGCGGCGAGCTTGTCGAACGCCGGTGTCGCCTTCGCGTAGGTGGGATCCGCGGTGCTGATGTCCAGCGACCGCATGAACAGCCCGACCGAGTCGCGCATCTCGTCGAGGATCGTGGTGGTGCCCTCGACCGCGAGGAACTCGTCGATCGTCCTGATCTCCTTCTTCGTGATCCCGACGTTGTACGCGATGCCCGTGACGCCGCTCTGCCACGGCACGCTGTACTTGCGGGTCGGGTCGAAGGACGGCGACTTCAACGCCGCCCGCAGGTTCGACTTGTTCGGGAACTTGGCGTTGTCGAGCGGCTCGACCCACTTCACCTGGTTGATCATCCGGTTCGCCATCCAGTCGGTGAGGACGAAGCCGTCGCGCCCGATGCTCTGCTTCTTGCTCAGGTTCGGGCGGATCTTGGCGAAGTACTCGTTGTTCGAGTTGATGTCCTCGTCGTAGGTCAGTGCGATCCCGGTGTCCTTCGGGAACGACTTCTTGAGCGACGGGTCCATGTAGCTCGTCCAGTTGGAGATCGCGACGGACTTGCCGCCGCCACCCTTCCCCCCGCTGCTATCGCTGCTGCAGGCGCTGAGCAGCGCGGGGGCGACAGCCAGCCCTCCGAGCACCGCGGTGGTCCGCCCGAGGAATTGGCGCCGGGACATCCCCAGGCGCGCCATCTGCGCGGCCTCACGCCGGATCCGGTCTTCACGTGCGCTCATGCGTCACTCCTCGTGCTCAACGGGCTGAGTTCTTGGATCTCGAGCGTCGCAGAATCCCCCACGAGACGATCCTGGCGACGAAGGAGCCGTCCCGCCTCGGGCTCCCAACACGCCCACAGTCGATCTCCGGGCCGCAACAACGGAAGCTCGTCTTCCGGGCCGACGTGCGCCACGAGCCCGCTGCCGTCCGGCGCCCGCAGGTCGAAGCGCACGACCGGGCCCTGGAAGACCAGGTCCACCACCTCAGCGGGCACCGCGGCGATCCCCGCCGGCGGCTCGTCGAGACGGAGGTGCATGCGCTCGGGGCGGATCATCAGCGTCGCGACCTGTCCCGCACCGAGACCTTCGACGGCCGGCGCACCGACGACCCGGTCGCCGGCGAGACGCGCGATTGCCATCTCGCCGTCACGACCCTCGATCTCGGCCGGCAACAGGTTCGCCATCCCGATGAAGCCGGCGACGAACACGGTCTCGGGCTCGTGGTAGATCTGCTCGGGCGAGCCGATCTGCTCGACCCGACCCTCGCTCATCACCGCGATCCGGTCGCTCATCGTGAGAGCCTCTTCCTGATCGTGGGTCACGAAGATGAACGTGATGCCGACCTCGCGCTGGATCCGCTTGAGCTCGAGCTGCATCGCCTGGCGCAGCTTGAGATCCAGCGCGCCGAGCGGCTCGTCGAGCAGCAGCGCGCTCGGGTAGTTCACGAGCGCGCGGGCGAGCGCCACCCGCTGCTGCTGCCCACCGGACAGCTGGGCCGGCTTGCGGGAGGCGAAGTCCCCGAGCCGTACGATCTCGAGCAGGTCCGCGACCCGCTTCACGATCTCGTTCTTGCCCACCTTCTTCGCCTTGAGGCCGAAGGCCACGTTCTCCCGCACGGTCATGTGCGGGAAGAGCGCGTACTGCTGGAAGACCGTGTTGACGTTCCGCTTGTACGGGGGAACCTTCGATACGTCGCTGCCCTCGAGCCGGATCTGGCCCTCCGAGGGCTGCTCGAACCCGGCGATCATCCGAAGCGTGGTGGTCTTGCCACATCCCGAGGGACCGAGCATGGAGAAGAACTCGCTCCGGCGGATCTCGAAGTGGGCATCGTCGACCGCTACGAACGCCCCGAAGCGTCTCGTGACGTGGTCGATCGAGATGACGATGTCATCGCGACCCCCGATCTCGTCGCTCAGTGCCCCGCCTCCCGTCGATGGAGCCGTGCTCCCGAACCGTGGCTTTCCTGGTGGCGTTCCCCCCGCCGTGGTTGGAGGCTCGCAGATGCCTCCTCTCGTTGCAAGATCAAGTCACGGATTCCGTAATATTGCAACACGATCGCAACGGAATCCCTTGCACAATCGCCATCTCGCAGCGCAACATCGTTGCCAGACCAGCGAGAAGATCGAGGAGCGCTCCCATGCCTGACCAGAATTTCATCGGCGGCAGCTGGCGTGACGCCCGCGGTGGGGCGACCGACGAGGTCCTGAACCCCGCGACGGGCGAGGTGCTGGCCAAGGTCCCGGCCAGCGGGGCCGAGGACGTCGACGCGGCGGTGGAGGCCGCGGCCGGCGCCTTCGACGCCTGGAGCGGGATGACGCCCAGGGGCCGAAGTGAGGTCCTGCACAAGGTCGCCGATGCGATAGAGGCCGACCTCGACAACATCAAGCGGATCGAGATGGAGAACTGCGGCAAGCCCGCCTCCATGATCGAGTTCGAGATGGACCTCACGCTCGACAACTGGCGCTTCTTCGCCGGTGGGGCCCGGTTCCTCGAGGGCCGGGCCGGCGGCGAGTACCTCGAGGAGCACACGAGCTACGTGCGCCGCGACGCGCTCGGCGTGATCGGGTCGATCGCGCCGTGGAACTACCCGATCAACATGGCGACCTGGAAGCTGGGCCCGGCACTCGCGGCCGGCAACACCGTGGTGCTCAAGCCGTCGGAGCTCACGCCGCTCAGCGCGCTACGGCTCGCCGAGATCACCGCCGACATCCTGCCGACCGGCGTGCTCAACGTCGTCACCGGCCAGGGAGAGACCGCCGGCGACGCGCTGGTACGGCACCCCAAGGTGGCAATGGTGTCGCTCACCGGCAGCGTCGAGACCGGCAAGCTCATCGCGCGCACCGCCGCGGACACGCTCAAGCGCGTGCACCTCGAGCTGGGCGGCAAGGCCCCGGTGGTCATCTTCGACGACGCCGACGTCGAGAGCGCGATCGCGGTGCTCACCGACATGGCCTATTACAACTCGGGTCAGGATTGCACCGCGCCGTGCCGCCTCATCGCCGGGCCCGCGGTGTTCGACGACCTCGTGAGCGGGTTGACGGCATCGGTCGGCAACATCGCCACCGGAGACCCGTTCGACGAGAGCACGGCGATGGGCCCGGTGATCTCGGCCGACCAGCTCGACCGCGTGAGCGGCATGGTCGCCCGGGCGGCTGATGCCGGGGCGGAGATCACCGTGGGCGGCCACGCGATGGACCGGCCCGGCTTCTTCTACGAGCCCTCGGTGGTTGCCAACCCGGCGCAGGACAGCGAGATCGTGCAGCGCGAGGTCTTCGGCCCGGTGGTCTCGGTGCAGCGATTCAGCGACGAGGAGCAGGCGCTCGCGTGGGCCAACGACGTCGACTACGGGCTCTCGGCGAGCGTGTGGACGAGCGACGTCGGCCGGGCGATGCGCATGAGCGCCGCGTTGCACTTCGGGTGCGTCTGGATCAACGACCACATCCCGATCGTCTCCGAGATGCCGCACGGCGGCTTCAAGCAGTCGGGCTACGGAAAAGACATGTCGATCTACGCGATCGAGGCCTACACCGAGCTCAAGCACGTGATGATCAAGCACTGACCGTCTACCCCGCACGACCACGCGAACCCCTACCGAGGTGAGATCGCAATGCCGGACCTGAACACTCGAGCCGCCGAGATCACAGAAGCCGAGAACACCGCGCTCTGGGCCCGCACACCGGGGTCGAAGGCGCTGTTCACCCGCGCGCTGCGGACGATGCCCCAAGGGGTCCCGTCGTCGTTCCAGGCGTGGGAGCCGTACCCGGTGTACCTCCGGGAAGGGAAGGGCAGCCGCGTCTGGGACGTCGACGGCAACGAGTACCTCGACTTCCACAACGGCTTCGGCTCGATGGTCGTCGGCCACGCGCACCCGAAGGTGGCGGAAGCGATCGAGCGCGCCGCGCGCACCGGCACCCACTTCGCTGCACCCACCGAGGCGACCGTGCTCTACGCCGAGGAGCTCTGCCGGCGGTTCAAGGCGGAGTCGGTGCGGTTCTGCAATTCGGGGACCGAGGCGACGATGACGGCGATCCGGATCGCGCGCGCGGCAACCGGGCGCGAGCACATCGTGAAGATCGAAGGCTCGTACCACGGGCACTACGACGCGGTGATGTTCTCGGTCGTGCCGAACTCCGACATGATGGGAGGGCGCGAGGCGCCGGCAACAACTCCGATGTCGAACGGCATTCCGGCGGTGATGGCCGAGTACACCCACGTCGTGCCGTTCAACGACCTCGAGGTGCTGTCCGCACTTCTCGACGAGCGCGGCAGCGAGATCGCGTGCCTCATCCTCGAGCCGGTGATGATGAACATCGGCATCTGCCAGCCCCAGCCCGGCTACCTCCAGGGGCTCGCCGACCTGCTGCACAAGCACGGCGCGCTCCTCATCTTCGACGAGGTCAAGAGCGGGGCCACGGTCGCCGAGGGCGGCGCGGTCGAACGCTACGGGGTGGTCCCGGACCTGGCGTGCTGGGCCAAGGCGATCGGTGGTGGCACCCCGGCCGCGGCCTTCGGCGGCCGGGCGGACGTGATGTCGGCGATCGACCATGGCGCGGCCCAGCAGGGGACGTTCAACGGCAACCCGCTCGTCGCCGCCGCCGGGCTCGCCACGCTCACCGAGGTGCTCACCCCGGATGCGTACGAGATGCTGGCCAAGCTCGGTACGCGCCTGGCCGAAGGCTGCTCCCGGGCCATGGCCGAGAACTCGATCCCCGGCCACGCCGTCGACCTGGGCGCGAAGGGCTGCGTGTCCTACCGGCCCGAGCCGCTGCAGAGCTACCGCGACTTCCTCGAGACGAACCCCGACCTCTATCTCGCCTCGTACCCGTGGGCGATGAACCGGGGAGTCTTCATGACTCCGGGCGACGAGGAGCAGTGGACGATCTCGGTGCAGCACACCGAGGCGGACATCGACCGCTACGTCGACCAGTTCGCCGACTTCTGCGCAGCAATGGCGCAGGCTTGACGGGCACGAAACCGCACGATCGCCGTCTACCGGCGCGGTGACCGCGAGGCCGACCTCCTCGCCCGAACCCGCCATCCGGGTCGTAGCATCGACCGCGTGGGCCAGCATGACGAGTGGGTGGCGCGTGACGCGGCGGTGGTCTGGCACGGGTTCACCCAGATGTCGAGCTACGCGGACAACGCGCCCGTCCTCGTCGAGCGAGCAGAAGGTCACGAGGTCATCGACGTCGACGGGCGCCGCTACCTCGATGCGATCTCGTCGCTCTGGGTCACGACGCTCGGCCACACCGTCCCCGAGCTCGACGATGCGCTGCGGGCGCAGCTCGCCCGCGGTGCGCACACCACGATGCTCGGGAACGGCAACCAGGTCGTGGTGGAGCTGTCCGAGGCGCTTGCCCGCGTCGTGCCGGTCGACGAACCCCACTTCCTCTACGCGTCCGACGGTGCCTGCGCGGTCGAGCAGGCGCTGAAGATCGCCTTCCAGTACTGGGTGAACCGCGGGATCTCGGGCCACAACACGTTCCTGGCCTTCGGCGGCGGGTACCACGGCGACACGATGGGCGCGCTCTCGCTCGGTGACGGCGGCTTCGGCACGGATCTCTTCGACCCGCTCCGCTTCCCGGTCCTGCGCGCGCCCGCGTTCGCCGACCCGGACTGCTTCGCCGCCGCCCGCCGGATGGTTGCGGATCACGCGGGCGAGCTCGCCGCGGTCATCGTCGAGCCGCTCGTCCAGGGCGCGGCCGGGATGCAGCTCGCCTCCGCCGACGATCTCGCGTCGCTCGCCGCCGCGTGTCGCGAGCACGAGGTCCTGCTCATCTGTGACGAGGTCGCGACCGGTTTCGGTCGCACGGGCACGCTCTTCGCCTCCGAGCAGGCGGGCATCCGACCCGATCTGCTCTGCCTGGGCAAGGGGCTGACCGCCGGGTACCTCCCGATGTCCGCGACGGTCGCTACCGGCGCGGTGTTCGATGCGTTCCTCGGTCCGGATCTCTCGGAGCGGACGCTGTACCACGGGCACTCCTACAGCGGGAACGCGCTTGCGGCGGCCGTAGCGCTGCGACACCTGGAGCTGATCGACGCGTACGACGTCCTCGCCAACGTTCGCGCCCGGTCGGACGAGCTCCGCGGCCTGCTCGAGGATCGGATCGTGTCGTTGCCCGAGGTCGCGGACGTCCGGCTGCGCGGGTTGATGGGCGGCATCGAGCTCGCCCCGCCCGCGGACGGGTTGCGCTGGGGCCGCCGCGTGTGTGCCGCGGCCGTCGAGCGCGGCGTGCTGCTCCGGCCTCTCGGTGACGTCGTCGTCCTCATGCCACCGCTGACCGTCACGTCCGAGGAGATCCACCGGATCGTCCACACCCTGGCCGAGGCCATCGACGAGGTCACGATGGCCGGGGAGGCCACGTGAGCTGGTCCGACTGGTCCGCCGCGCAAGCACGCGCGATCCGCGACGCCGGTCAGTGGCGCGCTCCGGTGGACTTCGACGCCGCGGGTCCGGAAGGCAAGCTCGCGCCGGACGGGCGCGCCGTCGTCGCGTTCGCGTCGAACGACTACCTCGGGCTCACCCAACATCAGTCACTGCGCGACGCAGCGCACGCGGCGATCGACCGTTGGGGCACCGGTGCCGGCGCCGCGCGCCTGATCGTCGGATCCCGCCCGATCCACACCGAGCTCGAGCACGAGCTCGCCGCGTGGAAGCAAGCAGAAGCTGCCGTCCTCTTCCCCACCGGTTTCGCGGCCAACCTCGGCGTGCTCACGACCTTCGGCGGGCCCGGCACGTTCGTGTGCTCGGACGAGCTGAACCACGCGTCGATCATCGACGGCACCCGTCTCGCCAAGGGCGAGGTCGCGGTGTACCCGCACTCGGATCTCGGCGAGCTCGACGTGCTGTTGCGCCAACGGGCGCCGGGGAGGCGCGCGATCGTGGTGACCGACACCGTCTTCTCGATGGACGGCGACGTCGCGGATCTCGACGGGCTCGTCGAGCTCTGCCGCCATCACGATGCGCTCCTGGTCTTGGACGAAGCCCACGCCGTCCTGGGTCCGGAGCTCCCCTTCTCGGAACCGCCGGAGCGCGCCGAGTCACACTCAGGTCCGGCGTTGGCGCTCCGGAGATCTTCGGTACTACGGGTCGGCACGTTGTCGAAGACGCTGGGTTCGCTGGGGGGGTTCGTCGCCGGTCCCGCCCGGCTCACCGACCTCGTGGTGAACCGCGCCCGGTCCTACATCTTCACCACTGCCCCGACTCCCGCCGATGCCGCGGCCGCGCTCGCCGGGCTCCGGATCGTCCGGTCGCCCGAGGGCGAGAGCTTGCGGGCCCGTCTCCGGGCGAACGTCGACGAGCTGCGCCCCGGGCACCCGTCGCCAATCGTGCCGGTGGTCTGCGGCGACGAGGAACGTGCGCTCGCCGCGGCCGCGGCGCTGCTGGACCAGGGGATTCTCGTGCCGCCCATCCGGCCGCCCACCGTCCCCGTCGGCACGTCCCGGCTGCGGGTCGCGCTCTCGGCCGCGCACACGATCGATCAGGTCCGGATGTTGCGCGAGGCACTCGAGGGACTCGGGCTCGCGTGACCACTGTCGTACTGATGGGGACGGCGACCGAAGTCGGCAAGACCTGGTGGGGTCGAGCCACGATCGACGGTCTGCGGGCGCACGGGGTCGGTGTCGCGGCGCGCAAGCCGGCGCAGTCCTACTCACCCGAGGAGCTCGGTCAGACCGACGCGGAGATCCTCGGTCGAGCAAGCCGCGAGCCTGCGGACGTGGTGTGCCCGCGTCACCGGTGGTACCCACTCCCGATGGCGCCGCCGATGGCCGCCGACGCGCTCGGACTTCCCTCCTTCACGATTGCCGACCTCGTCGCCGACATCGCGCCGTCGTCGGCGACGATCACGATCGTCGAAGGTGCCGGCGGACCTCGATCACCGATGGCCAGCAACGGCGACAACGTCACCCTGGCGCGGGCCGTCGGCGCGGATGTCGTCGTCCTCGTCGCGCCGGCGGGGCTCGGCACCATCAATGCGGTGCGGCTCGGGGTCGAGGCGCTGGCGGGCGTGAGCCCCCGGCTCGTCGTCGCGCTCAACCACTACGACGCCGACGACGACCTCCACCGGCGCAACCACGGGTGGCTCCTCGGCGAGAACCTCCACCTCGTCCTCTCGCCCGCCGAGCTGGCCGACGCGCTCCGCTCCTGAGTCCGGATCACGTAGTCCTGATGGGTCCATACTCCGGAATCCGCAGTATGATCCCGTCAGAACGACGGAATCCCTTGCTCGGCTGGTAGCGCCCGGGTGAGACTCAGCGGGATCCGAAGGAGGAGCGCATGAGCGCGAACCGGCGCAGCAGCGAGCGCAGCGGCACCGATCGCGCGGTGGTCATCGACGACGTCGACAAGGCGATCATCGAGCAGCTGCAGGAGGACGGCCGCCTCCCGTACACGAAGCTCGCGACGGCGGTCGGGCTCTCCGAAGCCGCGGTGCGCCAACGCGTGCAGCGGCTCGTCGAGTCCGGCGTCGTGCAGATCGTCGCAGTCACGGACCCGCTCACGCTCGGCTTCCGGCGTGAAGCGATGATCGGGCTGAAGATCGAGGGTGACCTGCGCGGCGTCGCCGACACGATCGCGTCAATTCCCGAGGTCTCCTACGTCGTCGTCGTGAGCGGCTCGTTCGACCTGCTGATGGAAGTCGTCTGCGAGGACGACGACCATCTGCTCGCACTGCTCAACGACAAGGTGCGCTCCATTCCCGGAGTGCGCAGCACCGAGACGTTCACCTATCTCCGTCTGTACAAGCAGACCTACGCATGGGGTACCCGATAGTGGAAACGAATCGCCCGCAGCACACGTACGACGTCGACCGCCTCGACGACTTGGCGCAGCGTCACCTCTGGATGCACTTCAGCCGGCTCGGCGCATTCTCGGATGCCACCGAGGTTCCGATCATGGCGGAGGGGAACGGCTGCTACCTCTGGGACGCGCGCGGGAACAAGTACCTCGACGCGTTGTCGGGCCTGTTCACGGTGCAGCTCGGCCACGGCCGGCCCGACCTCGCGGAGACCGCGCGGCGGCAGGCGGAGACGCTCGAGTACTTCCCGATCTGGAGCTACGCGCATCCGCCGGCGATCGAGCTGGCGGCCAAGCTGGCCGAGCTCGCGCCCGGCGACCTGAACCGCGTCTTCTTCACCACCGGCGGCTCCGAGGCCGTGGAATCGGCGTGGAAGCTGGCCCGGCAGTACTTCCGCGCCATCGGTCAACCCGAGCGCTACAAGGTCATCGCGCGGGAGACCGCGTACCACGGCACCACGATGGGGGCACTGGCGATCACCGGGGTACCGGCCTTGCGCGAGCCGTTCGAGCCGCTGACGCCGGGCACCTCGCACGCGATGAACACGAACCGCTTCCGTCACCCGCTCGAGGACGAAGAGGCGGCGTTCATGGGTGTCGCGACGGACGCCATCGAGCAACGGATCCTCGCCGAAGGCCCGGAGACGGTGGCCGCGGTGTTCCTCGAGCCGGTGCAGAACGCGGGTGGTTGCTTCGTCCCACCCGCGGGCTACTTCCAGCGCGTGCGCGAGATCTGCGACAAGTACGGGGTGCTGCTCGTCTCCGACGAGGTCATCTGTGCGTTCGGCCGGCTCGGCACGATGTTCGGTGCACAGCGGTACGACTACCTGCCGGACATGATCACCGCGGCCAAGGGCCTGACGAGCGGGTACTCGCCGCTGGGCGCGGTCATCTGTCGCGACTTCCTCGCCGAGCCGTTCCTGTCCGGCGCGGCGAGCTTCCTGCACGGCATCACGTTCGGTGGGCACCCCGTGAGCTGCGCGGTCGGTCTGCGGAACCTCGAGCTGTTCGAGGAGGAGAACATCCTCGAGCACGTGCAGGCCAACGAGGCCGAGCTCCGGAACCGGATCGAGAGCCTGCGGGACGTGCCGATCGTCGGCGACGTGCGGGGCGCCGGCTACTTCCTCGCCCTCGAGCTGGTGGCAGATCCGGACACCCGGGCCCGGTTCACGAAGCAACAAGGCGAGGAGCTGCTGCGTGGCTTCATCTCACCGCGGCTGTACGAAGCCGGCTTGATCTGCCGCACCGACGACCGGGGCGACCCGGTGGTGCAGCTGTCGCCGCCGCTGATCGCGGGACCCGAGGAGTTCGAGATCATCGAGACGACCCTGCGCACCTGCCTGACCGAGGCCTGGAAGCGGATGCCGGCCGCGTGAGCGCGCTCGTCGTCGGCATCCCGCGCGAGATCAAGGAGGGCGAGCACCGCGTCGCCATCACTCCGGACGGCGTGCACGAGCTGACGGCGCACGGCGTCTCGGTCCTCGTCGAGCACGACGCCGGCGTCGACTCCGCGATCGGCGACGACGAGTACGCAGCGGCCGGAGCAGAGATGGTCACCGCCGCGGCGGACGTCTGGAACCGCGCCGGGATGGTGCTGAAGGTGAAGGAGCCGCAGGAATCGGAGCTCGGGTACCTGCGGCCCGGGCTCGTCCTCTTCACCTACCTCCACCTGGCCGCGTACCCGGCGGTCGCGGACGCGCTGCTCGAGCACCACGTGACGGGCATCGCGTACGAGACCGTGCAGCCGGCCGACGGGTCGCTCCCGCTCCTCGCACCGATGAGCGAGGTTGCGGGCCG
The DNA here is from genome assembly GCA_038252255.1 of Acidimicrobiia bacterium. Lineage (GTDB taxonomy): Bacteria > Actinomycetota > Acidimicrobiia > IMCC26256 > JAENVU01 > Chersky-806. The sequence continues at coordinate 90,992 of JBBSAM010000016.1, forward strand.
CATGGCGACGCAGGTTGGTGCGCGCTTCCTCGAGCGCGAGCTCGGCGGCCGCGGCGTGCTGCTCGGCGGTGTACCCGGTGTGCGCCCGGCCCGGGTGGTGGTGCTCGGTGCGGGCAACGTCGGTTGGAACTCGGCGTGGATCGCGCAGGGCATGGAAGCCGAGGTGCTCCTGCTCGACAAGAACCTCGATCGGCTGCGGTGGGTGGACCAGATCCACCAGGGCCGCATCGTGACGCTCGCCAGCAACCGCGGCGCAGTGGCGCGCGCGGTGGCCGACGCCGACCTCGTCATCGGCGCGGTGCTCGTCCCGGCCGGGCGCGCGCCGGTGGTCGTGACCGACGAGATGGTGCGGTCGATGAAGCAGGGTGCAGTCATCGTCGACGTCGCGGTGGACCAAGGGGGCTGCGTCGCGACGACCCACGAGACGACGCATTCGGATCCCGTCTACGAGGTCCACGGCGTCCTGCACTATGCAGTGGGCAACATGCCGGGCGCGGTGCCGTTCACCTCCACCTACGCGCTGACGAACGCGACCCTTCCGTACGCGCTGACCCTGGCCGTGCATGGCGTCGTCGATGCGATCGCCGGGGACGGTGCACTGCGCAACGGCGTGAACACCGTCGACGGGGCGATCACCCACCCGATCGTGGCCGAGGCCCTGCACCAGCCGAACGTCCCGCTCGAGAGAGCCCTCGCCAGCTAGCCGCCGGAGGGCCCCGAACAGGCGACGGTCAGACCATTCGCCCTCCGGAGATCTCGGGAGAGCCGCCGGAGGGCCCCGAAAAGACGACGGTCAGACCGTTCGCCCTCCGGAGGTCTTGGGAGAGCAGGTCCGAGGGGCGGTCGGGCCGACCGGGGGGAGAGGCAGGCCCGACCACCACTCGAGTGGACCGTGCAAACCAATCCTGGCGGGGGCAGGTCACGGGCCCGCGACGGCTCCGTGAACGGAGCGAGAACGGATACCGCGCCCGGATCCTCCCGAGTGCAAGCTTCAGAGAACCGTCATTCGAGCGAGCAGACCGGTCAGGGGTGCCTCAGCCGGACGGGGGCACTTCGCTCTCGTGCAGCGCCTCGAACACCTCTTCGCGGTGTACTTCAACCTCGCGCGGAGCCTTGATGCCGATACGCACTTGCTCTCCACGCACCTCGAGCACGGTCACCACGATGTCACGCCCGATCATGATGCTCTGGTTGGACCGCCGTGTGAGCACGAGCAAACCGGGAACTCCTTCCGTGGAAACACACGCTGCCCTCATAGCCAGCCTATTGCCGGCCGCCCTGGGTTCCGCGGATGTCGAGACGACCGAAGGTTCCGGTATCACCTATTTACAGCAGACCGTTTGCTACCGCGCGTCCCAATGCTTCGTTGCGGTTCTTCGCGCCGAGCTTGGCGTAGATGTGGGCGAGATGGGTCTTCACGGTCGGCAGCGACACGTACAACGAGGAGGCGATCTCCCGGTTGGAGTGACCGTTCGACAACAGCACCAGCACCTCCCGTTCGCGGGCGGTGAGGGAGTTGGGCTCGACCGGCTCGTCGTCGACGGTGATGTCGACCACGAGCACGCCCGGGTCGATCACGCGCTCACCTCGGCGCGCCCGTTGGGCCGCGCTGACGAGGTCGGCGGCCGCGATCGTCCGCGGTACGAGGGCGTCGACGCTGAGACTGAGCAGCTCGGCGATCGCGTCCGGGGTCGCGCGACCGATCATGACGACGATCCGCGGCGGGTCGGGACGGCTCGCGAGCCGCCGGACGAGCTCCCCGATCGGCAGACCGGGAAGGGTACCGACCACCACGATCCCGGCTCGGTGCGCTTCGACCAGATCGGCGACCTCGGAGCCGACCCCGGCTTCGGCGGCGACGTCGAATCCCCCGGCCGAGAGCGTGGCCGCGACGCCGGCGCGAAACAGCGGCGTGCCGTCCACGACGACGGCGATCGGGAGCTCCGGGGCCATCGCGCGGATCGTAGCGGCGCGCGGTCGTCGCCCCGCGGTGCCGCGTTCCTGGTGGGCCGCCAGGGACTCGAACCCTGAACCAACGGGTTAAAAGCCCGGTGCTCTACCTGTTGAGCTAGCGACCCCGCACTGCAAGGTAACGCACGACGAACCGGCGGGCCCGAGGCTCTACTTCGGGTCGAAGCGGATGGCGCCGTCGATGCGGACGACGTGGCCATTGATGTAGCCGTTCGTCGCGAGGGTCTCGACGAGGGCCGCGAACTCCTCGGGCTTGCCGAGGCGGCGCGGGAACGGCACCTTCGCCTCGAAGGCCGCCAGCATCTCGGGCGGCGCCATGCCCCAGGCCTCGGTGCGGATGGTGCCCGGCGCGATCGCGTTCACCCGGATCCCACGGGACGCGAGGTCGCGGGCCGCGATCAGCGTCATCCCGATGATGCCGGCCTTGGCCGAGCCGTAGGCGACCTGGCCGATCTGGCCCTCGTAGCCGGCGATCGAGGCCACGAACACGATCGCGCCGCGCTCACCGTCGTCGGTGACCGGCTCCTGCGCCGCCATCGCTGCTGCGCAGAGCCGGGCGCTGTTGAACGACCCGACCAGGTTCAGCTGGATCGTGTCGACGAACAGGTCGAGATCGTGCGGCACGTCGCCACGATTCAGGGTCCGCTCCACCCCGCGCGCGCCGCCCGCGCAGGCGACGAGGAGACGCAGTCCCCCGAGCTCGGTGGCGGCAGCGATCGCCCGCTGCGTGTCGTCCTCCGAGAGCACGTCACCGGACACGAACGTGGCGCGCGGACCGAGCTCGGCCGCCAACGACTCGCCCTTGGTCGCGTCGCGGTCGAACACGACGACGCCGGCGCCCCGGGCGTGAAGGTGGCGGACGGTCGCGGCGCCGAGTCCGGACGCGCCGCCGGTGACGAGTGCGGTTGACGTTGCGAGGTCCATCGTCCTGCTTTCCCGGTCGAGGTTTTCGGCTCCGTGGCGGCGCGGTGGATTCCGGCCGCCGAGATCATGCCAGCGGCGGGGCCCCGGCTCCGATCCCTGCTCTCGTAGGCTGGATTTTGGAAAGGGCCATGCCTTGGCAACGACATCCAGCGACGGGGTGACACGAGCGGCGACCCGTATGGGCGCCGCTACGTTGGTGTCGCGCAGCATCGGGTTCACCCGCGTCTGGATGATCGCGACGGTCCTCGGGACCACGTATCTCGGCAACACCTACCAGGGCTCGAGCTCGGTATCGAACGTCCTGTTCGAGCTGCTGGCCGCGGGCGCGCTCTCGGCGGTGCTCGTGCCCACGTTCGTCGAGCACCTGGACCTGGGCGACGACGCGGAGGCGGAACGCCTCGCCTCGGGGATCCTGGGCGTCGCGCTGGTCGCCATGGCGGTCGTGACGCTGGTCGGGCTGGTGGCGACACCCCAGATCGCGCAGGTCCTCACCGCCAAGGCCCCGGACCCGCACATCGCTGCGCAGCAAGAGAGCCTGACGACCTTCTTCCTCTACTTCTTCATCCCTCAAGTGATTCTCTACGCGTGGGGAACCGTCTCCACCGCGGTGCTCTACGCCAAGCGCCGCTTCGCGATCGCGGCCATCGCCCCGGTCGCGAACACGTTCACCGTCGTGATCTCGCTCGTCGTGTTCTGGGTCCTCCACGGGACCGGTGGCACCCTCGACCTCACACTGACCGAGAAGCTCGTGCTCGCGATCGGAGCGACCGCGGGTGTCTTCGGCTTCGTCGCGCTGCCGGCCGTCGCCCTGCACCGGACGGGATTCCGGCTCCGCCCGCGGCTGCGCGCGCGTGACGAGCGGTTGAAGCGGCTCATGCACCTCTCGAGCTGGGCCGTGCTCCAGCACGCCGGGATCGGGATCCTCCTCGGCGCGTCGATCATCATGGGCAACGGCGTCGCGGGGGGTGTGGTCGCCTATCAGTTCGCGTTCGTCTGCTTCCTCGCACCGTATGCGATCCTCGCCCACCCGGTGCAGACGACGATCCTGCCCGTGCTCACCCTCGACGCCCGGCGTGGCGACAACGCGGCGTTCGCGGTCAGCGTGCGTAGCTCACTCGACCGGCTGGCGATCCTCGTGGTGCCCGTCTCTGCCGCGTTCGTCGCGCTCGCCGTCCCCGCGATGCGAGCCATCACGCTCCACAACGACGCGAGCATCGAGCTGCTCGCCGCGGCACTCGCGTCGCTCGGAATCGGGCTCCTCCCCTACAGCGTGTTCCTCCTCTTCGCCCGGGCGCTCTACGCGCTCGGAGACAGCAAGACCCCGGCCGTCACCGCGCTCGTCACTGCGTGCCTCGGCGCCACCTTCATGGCCGTCGGCGTCAACGCCACGAACGGCAGCACCCGAGTCCTCATGCTCGGGCTCGGGCACACCCTCGCGTATCTGATCGGCGCGCTGATCCTGGGCGTGGTGCTCACGAGGCGGCTGGGGCACCCGCTCTTCCCGAAGGCACTCCTCGTCACCGCAGTGACCTCCATCGTTCTCGGCTCTGCCGCATGGGGGCTCTTCCGCGTGATCGGGCCGACGGGTCGCTTCGTCACGATCGCGCTGCTCGTGGGCGTGGGCGTGGTGGGCGCCGCGATCTACCTCGGCGTGCTGCGGCTGGCGAAGCTTCAGGGAGTGCCGACGGTGCGCGACGCCGAGAGCCAGGGCGGCAGCTCCAGCCCGGCCGAGCGCAGCTGAGCCGCGAGCCTCTCGTTCGGCTCGCGGAACCGCGCCGCGAGCTCGGTCCGTACGTCGTCGCTCACCTGATTGGCCGCGGCGCGACCGTTGAACCGGAAGTAGATGCGGCGCAGGCGGCGCTTGGCCTTCGGGTGCCGGCGCAGGATCCGTTCGAAACGGTCGTTCACACCGAGCGCGAGACGCTGGAACCGCCGGCTCTTGAACGCGGCGGTGACGTTCTCCGCCGCGAGAGCCTCGGCGGGGAGCATGGTCGCGTCCAACCCGAGCCACGAAACGACTCGCCCGATCACGAGCTCCGGGTCGGCGGTGAGCTCTTCGAACGAAAGGATCCGGAGACGGTCCGGGCCGAACTGCTCGAGCCAGGCGGGCAGATAGTCGGCGTAGCAGCTGCCACCGACCGCGAAGTAGCACTCGTTGGCAGGGTCGAGGAATCCTTCCGGGCCGAGGGCGTCCGCGCGGGCGAGGTAGTCCTCGATCGACAGGTCCGCCGGGATCCGCAGGCGCGCCTTCTGATACTGGAAGAACGAGACGGCCCGGCTCACCGGCTCCCGCAACACCACGATGATGCGCGGGTCGGAGAGCGTCTGATCGATGAGGCGGGCGAGTGGCGCACCCCCGTAGAAGTACGACGGGGTGGCCTCGAGGTGGGCCCGGGCACCCTCGGTGTCGGCGAAGTAGCCCTCGTAGACCGCCGGGGGCTCGACCGGCCGGCCGTAACGGGCGGGGGTGAAGTAGCGCGTCTCCTTGACCGCCGAAGGCGTGACCTGGGGATGTTCGGACAGCGATACGAACAACGAGGTCGTGCCGGCTTTGTTGACCCCGGCGATGATCACGTTGAGCTCGGGCAGGCTCACCGCGGCGATCGTACGTTGTGGGACCGGAAGGCCGCGGTGTCCGAGACCTTCGGAGATCGCAAATTCCAGGTGGCTGCTACCATGCGCTGCCTCTCAGAGGTGCGAGCCCCCATCGTCTAGTGGCCCAGGACGCCGCCCTTTCAAGGCGGTAACGGGGATTCGAACTCCCCTGGGGGCACCGGTCACTGTGCGGTTCGCCGCCTGGTGACACAGCGGGTCCTGTGGTGCAGTTTGGAGTGCACGCCGCCCTGTCAAGGCGGAGGCCGCGGGTTCAAATCCCGTCAGGACCGCCGAGCGAGCGGCAGCTCGTTCGCAAGAGGCCGGGTAGCTCAGTCGGCAGAGCACACGCCTGAAAAGCGTGGGGTCACCGGATCGACGCCGGTCCCGGCCACCAGACAAAAGAGCAGGTCAGCGCCTACGAACCGGCTCCAATCGGCACCACGACACCCCCACTTTCGGGGGTGTCGTGCCACAAACGTGCCACACCGGCCGCGTCTTTTTCGTCGTGTGCCGTCCGCCAGATGCGATCGAGACCGTCCGTGACCGACTCCTCGAGCGCCGGGAACACGTGCCCGTAGGTGTTCATCGTCACCGTGATCGAGGAGTGCCCGAGGCGCTTCATCACCACCAGCGGGTGCGCGCTCTGACCCACGAGGAGTGCGGCGCAGGTGTGACGCAGATCGTGGAACCGAAGGCGCGCCGGGAGACCGCCCGCAACGACTGCATCGCGGAACTGGCGCCGGTAGAAGTTCCGGTGGTTCATGGGCCCGCCCTCGGGCGCGGTGAAGACCAACGCGTCGACGTCGCGTTGCCGATCGCGCAGGTGGGCACCGAGCTCGTCGGAGAGGAACCTCGGAAGCGTGACGGAGCGACGCTGGTACGTCTTCGGCGGTCCGAACACGAGTCCCCTTCCTGGCTCCTCCGCGAGCGACTCGACGATCTCGACCCGGCCACGGAGAAGATCGAGGCGTCCGACGCGTAGGGCACCAATCTCGCCGGCGCGCATCCCGGTGTATGCAGCGAGGCGGATCAGGACTCCGTAGGGGGCAACAATCGCGTCCGCGAGCTGCTCGATCTGCAGCGGGTTCAGGAAGACCATCTCCTCGTGGTCCGATCGCGGGACCTTCACCCCGTCGCACGGGTTCGCGCGAAGCGCGCCCGATCCGATTGCGGCCGCGAAGACGAGGCGCGCGACCTTCCTCGCTCCCCGTACCGTTCCCGGCGCGGCGCCATTGGCGAGCATGTCAGCGACGAACCTGCGCATGTCGATCTGTTCGATGGTCGCGATCGGTCGGGGGCCGAAGGCCGGGAGGAGATGAGTCCGCAGAACGGCGTCGTAGCCAGCCCGCGTCTGCGCCCGGAGGTGGACCGTCGTGGAGAGCCACTCGGCCGCCCACTCCGCGAAGGTCACGCGGCCGAGGCGCGGATCGATCCAATCGCCGCGCACGACATCAGCCTCCACCAGCGCGAGCCACCGCGCGGCGTCGCCCTTTGACACGAACGTGTCATCCGCCGCGTGCATGAGCCCACTCGAGTCCCGATACCGCGCCTGCCACCGACCCGAGGGCAACTTTCGCAACGAACCGAACTGCCGCTTCGACGTCATCGATGAGCCTCCTGCTTGTCCACTCCGAGTCGCGGCACCGTATCGAGGGGGTGGGACGTCGCGCTCGAGGTCGCTACCGTCGCCGCCTGAGGGGCTCGGGGCGAAGGACTGGCTGACGGGCGTCGTCGAGCCAACGGGCGATCTCACCCGGGTCGAATCGCAGGTAGTGGCCCCACTTGACGAAAGGAATGCGGCGCTCCGCCACGAGCCGTCGCACGTGGCGCTCGCTCACTGCGAGATGCGCGGCAACTCCCGGAAGGTCGAGGAGAACCGGAAGCATCGCGACGCGGTCCGGACGTCCCCGGCGTGCGCTTGCGCCGCCCCCGAGATCGACCCTCCTCGTACCGTCGTCGCTTCTTCGACTCGTCCCCTCGACTCCGCTCTCAGCCCAATCTTCGGTATCCATGCCTTTGCTATGCGCATTGCCGCGCCCACTACGCGACGCGTGGCCGCAACCCCAATGAGATCCACGCATTTGCATCAGCGATGCGGGGTTGTCGCGTTCGGGGTGGGTCGACGCGCTTAGGGAGGGTGTGTTGTCGCTCGGGAAGCTCGCTGCGGGCCAGGAGGGCTACTACCTGAACGCGGTCGCTCACGGCGCGGAGGAGTACTACCTCGGCGCGGGGGAAGTTCCCGGCTACTGGATCGGCACGGGTGCCGCGCAGCTCGATCTCGACGGCGGGGTGAGCGACGACGCGTTCGTCGCGCTGCTCAACGGTGTGAACCCGCTGGACGGGACCGCACTGGGGAGACCGAACCGTCGCGTACCGGCGCTGGATTTGAGTTTCTCGGCCCCGAAGTCGGTCTCGGTCGCATGGGCGCTCGGCGGGGCGGAGCTCGGCCGGGAGATCGTCGCGGCGCACGAGGATGCGATCGCGTCGGCGCTCGGGTATCTCGAGCGGGAGGCGGTGTTCGTGCGGCGTGGCCACAACGGCGCCGAACGCCTCGTGGGTGGCGGTCTGGTGGGTGCGGGGTTCCGGCATCGCACGAGCCGGGCCGGGGATCCGCAGCTGCATACCCATGTGGTGGTCGCGAACGCCGCGCAAGGTCCGGATGGTCGGTGGTCGGCGTTGGATGCCCGTCACCTCTATGGCCAGGCCCGCACCGCAGGGTTTCTGTACCAGGCGGAGTTGCGCGCGGCCCTTTCCGCTCGTCTGGACGCCGGTTGGGAACGAACGGTGAAGGGCACCGGCGACCTGACCGCTGTACCCGTCGGCGTGCGACGCGAGTTCTCGCGCCGCCGCGCCCAGATCGAAGCCGCGATCGGCCCTGACGCGACACCCCGCGAGGCGCGCGCCGCGACCTTGCGGACCCGACCCGCCAAGACACCCGACGTTGATGCGTGGTCGATGCACGACGACTGGGTTGATCGCGCGGAAGCGCTCGGCTTCACGACCGCCGTCCTGCACACCAACATGGCCCACGAATCAGGGATTGACGGGTTGTTCGACCCATCCCGGGTGTCTGTCACGGAGGTCTGTGCCGAGCTCACCGAACACCGATCGACGTTCGATCGCCGTCACGTCCTCCAAGCGCTCGCCGGCCGGGCCCACGCAGGCGCCTCAGTCGCCGAGCTCGAAGCCGAAGCCGACCAGCTCCTCGCCGGTCCGGCGGTGGTGCCGCTCGGCGTCGGCCGGTTCGGTCTCTGCTACTCGACCCCCGATCTGCTCGCGCTCGAAGCCCGGATCCTCGACCAAGCCGAGGAAAGCGGGGACGGCGAATGTGGTGTGGTCCCCGACCCGGGGGTCACCCTGTTCGCGTATCCGGAACTGTCCGACGAACAGCGAGCGATGGTCGAGATGCTCACCACCGACGGCGCGCCGATCGCGGTTGTGGTCGGCGCGGCAGGCTCGGGCAAGACGCATGCTCTCGGCATCGTGCGAGAGGCCTGGGAAGACGCCGGGTTCACCGTTATCGGTTGCGCGCTCGCCGCGAGGGCGGCCCGTCAGCTCCAAGACGACGCCCAGATCCCCTCCGTGACGCTCGACCGACTGTTGATCGACCTCGACGGCGCCGGCATCCCGAAACTCACGAGCCGGACCGTCGTCGTTGCAGATGAGGCCGCGATGATCGGGACCCGCAAACTCGGCCGGCTCCTCGACCACGCCCACCAGGCCCGAGCGAAGGTCGTGTTGGTCGGTGACCCGTGCCAGCTTCCCGAGATCGAAGCCGGCGGGCTGTTCACCGGCCTCACCGAACGGTTGGGCGCGGTCGAACTCGTCGAGAACCGCCGCCAACAAGATCCGGTCGAACGCCAAGCCCTCGCCGACCTGCGCGCCGGCCAGGTTGACGAGGCAATCGAACGGCTCTCCGAACACGGCCAGATCATCGAGACCCCCGACCGGAAGGACGCGCTCGAACACATCGTCGCGGACTGGAGGACGGCGACCCGCCGCGGTGAAGACGCGATCATGCTCGCCCTCCACCGCTCCGATGTCACCGCACTGAACGACACGGCACGCGCCGTCCTCGTCAACGAACGGGTCGTGGACAACTGGCCGGTCCATGTCCTCGACCGCCCGTACGCAGTCGGGGATCGGATCCTCACCCTGCGCAACGACTCCCGGCATGGGTTGATCAACGGCCAGCGCGGCACCATCACCAGCTGCGAGCTCGACGGGTTCGCCGTCCGCTTCGACGGCGAAGACCGACCGACACTGGTACCAGACGCGTATCTCGAAGCCGGTCACATCGACCACGCATACGCGATGACCGTGCACAAAGCCCAAGGCCTCACCTGCGACCGCGCCTACGTCCTCGGCACCGACGACCTCTACGCCGAAGCCGGCTACACCGCCCTCTCACGAGGCCGCTACGAGAACCGCCTCTACGTCACCGCCGAGGTCGAGGACGAGGTCGACCACCACGGCGCCACCGAGCCTGACGACCCGATCGACGGCATACGCGCAGCCCTCTGGCGCAGCGAACGCCAAGAACTTGCGACCGCACGGCTCAGCGGACGCAATTCCGCTCGGATCGCCCTCCCCCAGACGCTCGACCGGCACGGCCTGGACGTCGCCGGCGCGGACGTCCCCGGCCACGACGACGGCATCGACCTCGGCTGGTAGCCAGCTCAGCAGGGCGAGTTATCGGCGCGCATTCTGTGCGGCTCGAGCGTTGCACCGCCCAGCCCTATCGGCAGTTCGGTGTGCATGGTGCCCTCGCTCCCGTGCGACGCTCACACTGACACGATGTAGCAACCCCAGTGTCCCGGAGCCTCCGCGGTGAGTTGCCATCGCCCGTGCGCTGGAAAGCGGATGCCGCTCGGCCAGAAGTAGTAGACGGTCGATCCGGGAGCCAGGGTGCCCGTAGTGACCGGCTGCGAACCATCCGCTGGAATCCATCCCTTTCCAAGTTCTTTACCCCATCGCTGCGGGATCGTCGGTTCGTTCGGCGTTGCCGGGTCGCTCACTGTGACCTTGAGGCGGGCCGTCTTGGCGATGGCCGGATCTTGGGGCAGCCAGTAGATCTTCTTGGTCAGGGTGTCGGACTCCGACTTGAGGACGGTGAGGTTGCCGGTAACGAAGTCACCCGATCGAACGCTCTGCACGCTTGCGTTCGCCATAGCTCCGGAAGCAACGAGTTCGTCCACATCGACGCACGAGCGTTCAGCGCTACCAACAGCCTGAGTGAACTCAGCACTTTGCGCAGTCTTGAACTGCGGAGGGTTTGCCGACCTCGTAGATGTCGTGCGCTCACCCCTCGCGTCGTCGTCGGGACTGCACGCCGACGAGAGCAACAGGAGGCAACCGGCCAGAAGCACAGCCGCCGATCTCGGAACCACCACCCGTACATATTGCCCGCTACGGGCGCACTCCGCGGCAAGGCGGGAGCGCACAGATCGACACGCCGGTTGCAACGCCGGATTCTGGTGCCAGGCGCACCTCCAGGCCCCTGGCGGGTGTCGCCTTGCAGGTCTCGACAACGTCGTTGGAGCGGCCGAGACACCGCTGTTCGACCAGTCACCCGCTACCCGGACGTCTGCACCGCTCGCCTGATCAGAGAACAAGCCCGAACCGAGCACAGGTTTCGTGCCACAAACGTGCCACACGGGAGCGGAAATCGCGGTTCCTGACCGGTCGTCAGGGTCACTTCAAACAGGCTCTGAGCTGCGGAAACGCGTCTGACCAGGACCTCTCGCGAGCACTTGGGCGGCCTGAAAAGCGTGGGGTCACCGGATCGACGCCGGTCCCGGCCACGCAGACCCACGAGAGGCCCGGTCCCGCACCGGGCCTCTCGCCCGTCTCGTTAGCGCTCGTCGGAGCAAGGGTCAGGTCCGGAACCCGTCGCGGGCGAG
>JBBSAM010000017.1:0-99964 GCA_038252255.1 Acidimicrobiia bacterium
GGACCCTCCAGGGGTCCCTACTGACGCCAAAACGGCAAAGGGAGGGTCAGTCGCCGACCCACTCGATGCCGGCGCGGTGGCGTTGCGCGAGCTCGGCGTAGGCCGGCGGGTTCGCCACCACCCAGAACTCGGCCGACGAGCCGGCCAGCACCCGCTTCACCACGGCCGGCGCCCCCGCGGCAAGCATGCCGGCCGGGATGTTCGCGCCCGCGGCGACGACCGATCCCGCGGCTACGAGCGCCTTGGCGCCGACCTGCGCGCCGTCGAGCACGATCGAGCCGTTCGCGATCAGGCACTCCTCCCCGAGGAACGCGCCGTGCACCACGCAGTTGTGGGCAACGGTCGCGCCCGGGCCCACCTCGGTGGTCAGCCCGGGTGGACCGTGCAGCACCGCGCCGTCCTGGACGTTCGCGCCGGCCCGCACGACGACCGGCGCGTAGTCGGCCCGGATCACGGCGCCGTACCAGACCGACGCGCCCTCCTCGACGATCACGTCACCGACCAGCGTCGCCGTGGGCGCGATGAAGGCAGTCGGGTGCACGCTCGGCATCAGACCCTCGAACGAGTAGAGCGGCATGGGACCTCCGTCAGAGGAAGGAGCGGCCGACGCGCAGCGCCAGGGCGGCGCCGTCGCCAACCGACGCCAGACTCGTCTCCCGAGCCGGGTGCCGTTGCACGAACACGCGGCAGAACTCGGAAGCGGTTCCGGTGATTCGGTCCGCGGCGTCTTCGGGGCCGAACACCCACGGCGCGCCGGACGGCAGCGTGAGCTCGAGACGGATCGGACCGGGCACTCCTTCGACTCCGGCCACGGAGTAGGCGTACGGGAGCGCACGAATCCCGATCCAGGCGACGTGGCGCAGGCGATCCGTGTCCACCGGCTCGCAGCCGATCGCGTCGTAGATGTCCAGGCCGTGCGCCCATGTCTCCATCATCCGGGCAGTGACGAACGAGGGAGGTCGCATGCCAAGACCCCAGGGGACGCGCATCGTGGGTTCCAACCCGGCCAGCACGTCACGCTCCGCGGCCTGCGTGCGCGTCCACCAGTCCAGGACCTCCGCACCGCGGAGCCGGCGGCCGCGCAGCACCCCGAGGAGCGTGAGGTCTTCGGAGGACGCGCACTGCGCGGCGAGCGCCCCGAGCGAACGGGGCCCGTCGAGGCACGTGTCGATGGCCAGCTCGTCGGTGTCCGCGAGGTGGGAGACGGTGTCGCGCACGTCCCAGCTCCACGCCGGGGTCGGCCGGAACCAATCGTCGGCCTCGAGCGACTCGAGCACCGCCACGAGCGACTCCTGCTCCGCCGCGAGGTCGGCGACGAGCTCCGCGATCGTCTCGTTCGCCATGGCGACCAGGATGCCCCGGGCTCAGGCGCTGCGCATGGTCCGCGTGGGACCGAGCACCACCGGCACCTCCGACGGGTGCACGACGGGCACCGGCCCGGCCGCGAGCCGCTCATCGAGGTACGTGGCGATGCTCTCGTACAGCGCGTCGCCACACACCTTGCGGAGCTCCGGCTCGAGACTCCGGTACACCGGCTCGCCGCCGACGAACGCGGCCGGCTCCTCCGTGCACCACCAGGCGAACTCCTCGCCGCCCTCACCCCATCCGTGACGCGCGAATTCGGTGAGCCGGTGGTAGACGATGCCGTCGTCCGCGTCCTCGTCGTACTCCTCGATGTTGCGGATCGGGAGCTGCCAGCACACCTCGGGCTTGAGGTCGCTGTGGTGCTGGCCCGTGCGCTCGGCGAGCTGGTGCAACGCGCAGCCGGGACCGGTCGCGAAGCCCGGGCGGTTCAGAAAGATGCAGGCTCCGTCCACGAGGCGCGTGCGGAAGTCGTCCTTCGCGACCTTGACCCAGATGCCCTTCTTCTTCGCGCGCTTGCGGTACTGCCAGGTCTCGTCGTCGAGCAGCTTGGCCGCGCGGTTGACGAGGGCCTGGTCCTTCGCGTCCGATGCGTGTGCGCCATACGAGCAGCACCCCTGCACCAGCTCGGGCGCCTCTTCGGTCAACACGCCTTGGCAGCCGCTGCCGAAGATGCAGCTCCAGTGCGAGGTGAGGAAGGTCACGTCGACGTGCCAGACGTGCTTCTTGCGCCTCGGATCAGGGAACGTGACCCACTCCCGCACCGGACCGCCCGGCTTGCTCGTCCTCGTCGCCTTGCTCGTCCTCGTCATGCGCTCCGCAGTCCATTGCCGAAAGTCAGGTTCGCCACGCAGCGAATCTAGTGGCATCCGTCAGTAGCATCGGTGGATCTTCTCTGCTGGCGCGCTGGTCGCCGACCTCGAAGCGGGACTTGGTTCGGGTCGGGCGCGCGCGGAGCCGCTCGAGCTCGCGCTGTACAGCCGCGACGCCGGGACAGAAACCGGACACGCGGTTGCGGTGTGCTTTCCCCGCTCGACCGAGGAGGTCGCGTTCGCGGTCCGCACCGCCGCGAGCCACGGCCGTCCGTTCGTCGCCCGGGGCAGTGGCACCGGGCTCGCGGGTGGGGCCACTCCGGTCGACGAGCCCCTCGTGATCGTCACCACCCAGATGAACCGGGTGCTCGAGGTCGACGTCGAGGCCCGCGTCGCCTGGGTCGAGCCCGGCGTCCTCAACCTCGACCTCAGCCGGGCGGTGGCCGACCTCGGTCTCTACTACGCCCCCGATCCGTCCTCGCAGCAGGCCTGCACGATCGGCGGCAACGTGGCCACGAACGCGGGCGGTCCGCACTGCCTGGCCGCGGGCGTCACGTCGTCACACGTGCTGGCGGTCGACGTGGTGCTCGGCGACGGATCGGTCGCCCGCCTCGGGGGCCTCGAGCCCGACGGCGCCGGTTTCGACCTCCGCGGCTGCTTCGTGGGCAGCGAGGGCACCATGGGCATCGCGACCCGCATCGCGGTGCGGCTCCAGCCCACTCCACCATGCGTGCGGACCCTGCTCCTCGACTTCGTGTCGATCGATGACGCCGCCGCGACCGTCAGCGCCATCATCGCGGCCGGCATCGTGCCGTCCGCGCTCGAGATGATGGATGCGCGGATCACGCGCGCGGTGGAGGACTTCGTCCACGCCGGCTACCCGCGTGACGCCGAGGCCGTGCTGCTCGCCGAGCTCGACGGCCTGCCCGCCGGGGTGGACGCGGCGATCGCAGCCGTGGACCGGATCGGCCGGGAGCACGGCGCGCGCACCGTGCGGGTGGCCCGCGACGCGGAAGAACGAGCGTTGCTGTGGAAGGGGCGCAAGTCGGCGTTCGGTGCCATCGCCCGCATCAAGCCGGACTACTACCTGCACGACGTGGTGGTACCGCGCACGAAGCTCGTCGAGGTGCTCCGCCAGGTCTACGAGATCGCCGATGCCCAGAACCTGATCGTCGTGAACGTGTTTCACGCGGGCGACGGCAATCTCCATCCGATCCTCGTGTTCGACGCGCGCGAGCCGGGGATCTGGACGCGCGTGCATGCAGCGGGTGACGCCATCGTGCGCGCGTGCGTCGCCGCCGGGGGAGTGCTGAGCGGCGAGCACGGCATCGGGCTCGAGAAGCGCGAGTTCATGCCACTCGTGTTCAACGTGGACGACCTCGACGCACAGGCACGCCTGCGTGACGCGTTCGACCCCGAGGGCCGGGCGAACCCCCAGAAGATCCTGCCTCGGGGCAGCCGCTGTGGCGAAGTGATGCGGGTGCCGGAAGGCGCGTGGGTGTGAGCGCACTGGACGCGCTCGCCCGGACCGTGGCGGGGGCGCGTGCCGTGGCCATCGCTGGCGGCGGGACGCAGCGCGAGATCGGAGGCACCCCCGACCCGGGCGCGACGGAGGTCCGGGTGCCGGCCGGGATCGTGCGCTACGAGCCCGCGGACATGACGGTCACGGCGCTTGCCGGCACTCCCGTGGCGATGCTCGATGCTGCGCTCGCCGAGCACGGCCAGGAATGCCCTCTCGACCCCCGGTCGGCGGAAGCGACCGTCGGCGGCGTGCTGGCGTGCGGGCTCTCCGGGTCCCGTCGACTCCGCTACGGGCCACTGCGCGACCGGGTGCTCGAGGTCCGCTTCATCACCGGCGACGGCCGGGCCGTGCGCGGCGGTGGGCCCACGGTGAAGAACGTGACCGGCTACGACATCCCCCGTCTCTTCGTCGGCTCGTTCGGCACGCTCGGAGTGATCACCCGGGTGACCCTGCGCACGCAGCCGCGCGCCGAGTGCTCGCAGTGGTCGCACACCGACGCGACACCCGCCGACCTCCGGGACCGGCTCTTCCGGCCGGCGACGCTCGCGTGGGACGGCCGCCGCACCTTCGTGCGGCTCGAGGGGTATGACGAGGACGTGGCGAACGAGCAGGCCCACGCCGGGCTGGTCGCAACCGACGCGCCACCGAGCTGGCCCGGCGGCGAGCATCGGGGCCGGGTGTCGGTCGCGCCTCCGTCGCTCGGCGCGCTGGCCCGCCGGCTCGACGATCTGGAGTGCACCTGGCTCGCCGAAGGGGGAGTCGGCACCGTGCACGTCGCCACCGATTCCGAAGCTGCGCTCGCGGCCGCGCGCGGCGCAGCCGAGGCCGAGAACGGCTGGCTGCTCCGTGAAGCCGGTGCGCCGGGTCTGGACCCGTTCGGCCGGCCACCGCCGAACCTCGCGATCCTGGCCCGCATCAAGGACGCCTTCGACCCGGCCGGCAAGCTCAATCCCGGCCGGCTCCCGTTTCTCCGGCGTGCCGCGTGACCGCGGGAGATCTGCAGCTCGACGAGGACGAGCTCGTCGCCTGCGTGGCCTGCGGCCTCTGCCTCCCGGCGTGCCCCACCTACCGGGTGACCGGACTCGAGATCGCGTCGCCGCGCGGGCGGATCGCCGCGATGCGCGAGGTGCAGCTGGGCAGCGCGCCGATGAACGCCGCGTTCACCGAAGCGATGGACGCGTGCCTCGTGTGTCGTGGGTGCGAGGTCGCGTGCCCGTCAGGGGTCCAGTTCGGCCACCTCATGGAAGGAGCGCGGGCCGCGCTCGCGCCGCAGCGATCGCGGCCGCGGCGGCTGGTCGAGTGGTTCGGGTACCGCGTCGTCCTGCCGCATCACGGGTTGCTCCTGGCGCTCACCTGGCTGCTCGCGTTCGCGCAGCGCCTGCACCTCGTCCCGCGCCGGTTCGGCCTGCCCCGCATCTCGTCCCACTCGCTGTCCCGGTCGCTCAGCCCCGACCCGGAACCCGACACCTACCTGTTCACCGGCTGCGTGATGGACGCCTGGCAGCGCGAGGTCCATCGGGCCGCGCTCACGGTGATGCGGGCGGCGGGCGCGCATCCCGGTCTGCCCGGCGCCGGCGGCGCGTGCTGCGGCGCGCTCCATCTGCATGCCGGCCGCGAGCAGGAGGCGAAGAGACTCGCGCAGCGGGTGATCGACTCGCTCCCGGGCGATGCGCTCGTGGTCGTCGACAGCGCCGGATGTGGGGCGGCGATGAAGGACTACGGCCGCCTCCTCGGCACCGACGCGGCCCGGGCGTTCGCCGCCCGGGTCCGCGACTTCTCCGAGTGGCTCGCCAGCCAGGACCCAGCGCCGCTGCGACCGACCGGGAAGAGGGTCGTGGTCCAGGATCCCTGCCACCTCCGGCACGTGCAGCACGCGGAACGGGCGGTCCGCACGGTGCTCGGGGATGCGTACCAGCTGGTCGAGCTGGACGACGATGGCCTCTGCTGCGGCGCCGGCGGTGCCTACAGCGTCACCGAGCCCGAGCTCTCCGGTCGGGTCCGCGACCGCAAGGTCGACACCATTCGCGCCGCCGCGGGACGCGAGCCGTTCGTCGTAGTGTCCGCCAACCCCGGGTGTGCGATGCACTTGGCCGCCGCGGGACTCACCGTCCGGCATCCCGCCGAGCTCATCGAGGAGGCACTGTGACCGGTGTCGAGGAAGTGGTCGAGCAGCTGCGCACGATCGAGGAACAGCTGCGTGACCTCGCGTACGACCGGCTGCGAGAGGCCGCGAACGGCAACGAGGCCGCGAAGGCGGACGAGAAGAAGCTGCTGTCGGCGCGGCGCGGGATCGAGAAGGCCATCCGTGCCCTCGACACCACCGAGCTGATGACCGACGACGGGCCGTAGCTGTGATGGAGCAAGCGCCATGAGCATCCCGACCACCATCTCGACCCGGCGCATGACGAAGGCCGACTACCCCGAAGTGCTGGCGGTGACGTCGCGCGCGTTCTGGTACGACCCGCTCATCGACTTCTTCAGCAAGGACCTGCTCCACGAGTACCGGCTCCTCCCCGCGCTCTTCGCCGGCTACCTGAAGGACGTCATGGAGCCCGGGACCGAGGCATGGGTGGGCGAGCACGATGGTCGCCCGCGCGGCGTCGCCGGTTGGCTGCCGCCGGGCCAGTACCCGCGCCCGGCATTGCAGGAGACGCGCCGCAACCTCCGGGCCGCCGGCGTGCTCACCCGGAGCAAGCACCGCCTGATGGCGATCCGCCTGCTGGTCGAGGTCGACAAGCACCATCCCCACGAACCGCACTGGTACCTGGCGCTGCTCGCCACGGACCCGACCGTGCAGGGCCGCGGGGTCGGTTCGGCGTTGCTCGCGCCCATCGTCGAGCAGTGCGACCGGGAAGGGATCCTCGCCTACACCGAGACGCAGAAGGAAGCGAACGTGAGCTGGTACGCGCGTGCCGGCTTCGCCGTGAGTCACGAGGTCCGGTTGCCCGGCACGCCGCCGGTCTGGTGCCTGCGGCGCGAACCGAGAGGCTGAGCCACCGGGGAGCCTTGACTAGCGAGGCTCGCGGTACGGCGCGTTCAGCGCGTCGATCAGGAGGCGAAGGCGCGCCCAGCTCCGGCGGTTGAAGCGGAACGTCACCCGGTCGAGCTCGGGAAAGTCCTTGTCGGCGAGCTCGACCGGCGTCGCGCCGATGGTCTCCATCTGACCCCGGACGACGATGTCGGCGAACATCGTGTTGAGCTCGGCGAGCCGGGCCGCGTCGGGGGCGTGGCGGACCCGCAGCACGAGCTCGCCCTCGACGAAGCGCAGCGAGTGGTAGTTGGCGTAGAACCCGGTGAGCTCGTCCACCGCCGCGTCGACGTCGTCGGTGACGTAGACCAGCTTCAGGTCCTCGGGCGAGATGTACTCCCGGCCCGCCAGCTGGGCCTGGACGAACTCGAGCCAGTGCTTCCAGTAGGTGCCGCCCGGAACATCGAGCAGGACGATGGGCGCGGGCTGTGCCTTGCCGGTCTGGATGAGGGTCAGAGTCTCGAACGCCTCGTCCAGTGTGCCGTAGCCGCCAGGGAGCAGGGCGAACCCGTCCGACTCCTTCACGAACGTGAGCTTGCGGGTGAAGAAGTAGCGGAAGTTCACGAGCTTCGGGTCGCCCTCGAGGAACTCGCTCGTGGTCGCCTCGAATGGCAACCGGATCGTCACGCCGAACGCGTTCTCGACCCCCGCGCCTTCGATCCCCGCGGTCATGATTCCCGGCCCGGCACCGGTGATGATCATCCACTCGCGTTGGGCGAGCGCGGTCGCGAGCCGGCGGGCCTGGTCGTACAGCGGATCGTCCGGCCGAGTTCGGGCGGAGCCGAAGATGGACGCCTTGCGCGCGGCCCGGTACGGCGCGAAGACGTAGAACGCGTATCGCAGCTCCTTCAGCGTCGTGTTCGCGACCTTGAGATCGCCGCGGGACGCGCCGTCGCGGGCGAGCCGCACCGCGGATGCGACGAGCTCGAAGATCAGGTCGTCACTCCGTCCGCCGCCGAGGAGCGCGACGAGCTTCGCAATCTCCGAGTCCAGCTCCGCGTCTCCGGTGCGGTAGCGGGGGAGCTTGCCCTTGGCCATCAGCCGGCCGGGAGCAGTGGCGCGACCAGCTGGGCCAGGTTCGCCTCGGGACGGGCACCGAGGTGCGAGATCACCTCGGCTGCCGCGAGTGCGCCGATCCGACCGCAGACGTGGAGGTCGTAGCCACGGGTGAAGCCGTGCAGGAACCCGGCGGCGTAGAGGTCGCCGGCGCCGGTCGTGTCGATCAGCTTCCCGCCGGGGATGGGATGCGCGTCCACGATGTGCGCCTCGGAGCCCCGCAGGATCACCGCGCCCTTCTCGCTGCGGGTCAGCGCCGCCACCTCGCAGTGCCCGGTCACGTACCGGCGGGCCGAGTCGAAGTCATCGACCTCGTACAACGCGCAGATCTCGGCCTCGTTCGCGAACAGGATGTCCACCGAGTGCTCGACGAGATCGAGGAAGGTCTCGCGGTGCCGTTCCACGGCGAACAGATCCGAGAGCGTCAACGCGACGCGCCGCCCGGCGTCGTGCGCGTGCTGCGCCGCTACCCGGTACGCGATCTGCGCGCCGGGGGAGTCCCAGAGGTAACCCTCGAGATAGGTGACGGCGGCCGACCCGATCAGCTCGGCGTCGACCTCGGACTCGCCGAGCTCGGACGAGGCGCCCAGATACGTGTTGAGCGTGCGCTCCGCGTCGGGCGTCACCACGATGAGGCAGCGGCCCGACGGCATGCCCTGTGTAGCCGGGGGAGTGTCGAACTCCACGCCCGCGGCGCGCAGGTCGTGGCGGTACACCTCACCCAGCTGGTCGTCGCGGACCCGCCCGATGAACGCCGCGCTCGAGCCGAGTGACGCGAGCCCGGCGACCGTGTTCGCGGCGGAGCCACCGGAGATCTCCACCGCCGGGTTCATCGCCGCGTAGAGCGACTCCGCCCGCTCGGTGTCGATGAGCGCCATGGTGCCCTTCACCATGCCCTGCGCGGCCACGAACTCATCCGTCTCGTGACTCAGCACGTCCACCAGCGCGTTGCCGATGGCCACGACGTCAATCATCTCCGCTCCTGGTCTGGGTTCTCGGTCGGTTACGCCTGCACCGGCGTCGCCGGGCGCAGGACGACGGGGACGCCGGCCGGCTCATCGGGCGACCGGTGCGACTCGTGCCCGTTCGGTTCCGGGGCGGGACGCAGGCGACGGCCGACGGTGGTGACGCGGCCGTACAGGGTGCTGCGCTGCTCGAGCGGGCGACCGAGGGGATCGACCATCGCATGGAAGTCCGACTCGTCCGCCTCCTGACCGTGGTTCGCGCCCGCGGCCCGCGAGATGTTCTCGTCCATCAGCGTGCCACCGAGGTCGTTGCAGCCGGCCTGCAGCGCCTGGCGCGCGCCGGCGATGCCGGTCTTGACCCACGACACCTGGATGTTCGGAATCCACTCGCGGTACGCGATGCGCCCGACTGCCTGCATCAGCAGCAGCTCACGGAACGTCGGGCCTTTGCGGGCGCGCTTCGTGAGGAAGATCGGCGTCGCCATGTGCACGAACGGAAGCGGGACGAATTCGGTGAAGCCCCCCGTCTCCTTCTGCAAGGTGCGCGTGCGCACCAGGTGGCGGGCTACATGCACCGGGCGCTCGACATGACCGAACATGATCGTGACGTTCGACCGCAGGCCGACGCCGTGGGCGATGCGGTGTGCCTCGAGCCACTCCTCGGTGTTGATCTTGTCCGGGCAGATCACCGCGCGGACCTCGTCGTCGAGGATCTCGGCCGCGGTCCCCGGCAGCGTCGCCAGGCCCGCTTCCTTGGCCAGCGTCAGGTACTCGCCGAGGTCCATGCCGAGCCGGCGGGCGCCTTCGGTCACCTCGAGCGCGGTGAACCCGTGGACGTGGATGTCGGGCGCCACGGCCTTCACCGCCCGGGCGATGTCCAGGTAGTAGTCGCCGTCGAAGTCCGGGTGGATGCCGCCCTGGAGGCAGACCTCCGTCGCCCCGCACTCGACCGCTTCGATCACCCGGGCCTGGATCTCCTCCACCCCGAGGAGGTACGGGTCGCCGCGCAGGTTGAGCGAGAGCGGGCCCTTGGAGAAGGCACAGAAGCGGCACTTGAACGTGCAGATGTTCGTGTAGTTGATGTTGCGGTTGCGGACGAAGGTGACCGTCTCACCGGAGATCTCGCGCCGCAGCTCGTCCGCCACGTCGCACACCGCGGCCAGCTCGGGACCGCGGGCTCCGAGCAGCGTGATGATCTCGTCGACACCGACCTCTCCACCCGCGCGAACACCGTCGAGCACGGCACCGATCGCGCTACCGGCGCGCGCCGGGGTTGCCGGGGGCAACAGGATCGGCGGGAAGGTGTCGCCGCCACTGGCCCACGCGTCGTCCCGCGCCAGGCCTTCGAGATCGTTCGCGCACAAGACGGGAAAGCGCACGGCAGGATCGAGCCACTGCTCGGGATCGCGCACGTACTCCGGGTACACCGTGAGGCGCGGGGCGAGCACCTTGCCCGCGTGCTCCGTCGCGTCGCGCAGGAGATCCAGCGCGGGCCACGGCCGCTCCGGGTTCACGTGGTCCGCAGTGACCGGCGAGACACCGCCCCAGTCGTCGATCCCCGCCGCGACCAGGTCGCCGAGGCTGTCCAGGTCGGTGAGGTTCGGCGGCGCCTGGATGTGCATCGCCCCACCCAGCACCAGCCGGGCCATCGCGATCGAGTGCAACAGCTCGACGGGGTCGCAGCCCGGGGCATCGTGCATCTTCGTACCCGGCTTGGGCAGGAAGTTCTGCACGATGACCTCTTGCACGTGGCCGTGGCGCGCGTGCGATTCGCGGATCGCGAGGAGCGCGTCGAGCCGCTCCTCCCGGGTCTCACCGAAGCCGATGAGGATCCCGGTGGTGAACGGGATGCGGGCCCGGCCGGCCGCTTCGAGCGTGGCGAGCCGGCGGGCCGCGGTCTTGTCGGGGGCCCCGTGGTGGGGGCCACCGGTCTCGTGCAGCCGGTCCGCGAGCGACTCGAGCATCATCCCCTGCGACGGGCTGACGCTCCGGAGCCGTTCGAGCTCGGCTCGGGCGAGTGCACCCGCATTCGCGTGCGGGAGCAGCCCGGTCTCCTCGATGACGGCCCGGCACGCGTCGACCAGGTAGTCGACGGTGGACGAGTACCCGTGCGCGGCGAGCCACTCCGCGGCCACGGGGTAGCGGTCCTCCGGGCCCTCTCCGAGCGTGAAGAGCGCCTCGTGACAGCCGAGCGCGGCGCCGGCTCTCGCGATCGCCAGCACCTCGTCGAGGGGCAGGTACGGATGGTCGAGCCGGGCCGGCGGCTTGGCGAACGTGCAGTACCCGCAGCGGTCGCGACACAGCATGGTCAGCGGGATGAACACCTTCGGCGAGAAGGTGATCCGATCGTGATGGTGCTCATCGCGGAGCCGTCCCGCGGCGCGCATGAGCTCGTCGACCGGCGCGTGGAGCAGATCCCGCGCCTCCTGGGGGGTCATCACGCTTCGCAGCCTACGCGCCGGCTCCTACCGCTAGATTCCGTCGCCCAGACGGAGAGGCGAGGTGTGAGCGATCCGATTGCGTTGGCGCAGGAGCTGGCCGCTGAGTTTGCCGAGCGAGCGGGCGAGATCGACCGTGAGGGAAGGTTCCCGCACGAGAACATCGCCCGGCTCAAGGAGACCGGCTACCTGACGCTGCCGATCCCCGAGGAGCTCGGCGGCGGCGGCGCGGACCTCGAGACCGTGTGCCGTGCGCAGTCGATCCTTGCCGGCGGATGTGCGTCCACCGCGCTGGCTGCCAACATGCACCTCTTCGGGCTGGGGGCCGCCGCCGAGTCGATGATCGACGGTCAGGAAGAAGCCAGACTCGTGCTGCAGCTCGCCGGCACCGGTGTGGTCATCGGCGGTTCCTTCACCGACGCGGCCACCGGCCTGAACGTGCGCGCGTCGTCGACACCGGCGGAACGGGTGGAGGGCGGCTACGTCATCCACGGCCGCAAGGCCTTCTGCTCGCTCGCGCCCGCGTTGGACGTCTTCTACGGCACCGCCGGTCTCACGGACGGGAGCGGATTGCTGCTGTTCGCGATCGGACGCGACGCGCCGGGCCTGTCGTTCGTCGACACCTGGGACACGATGGCGATGCGCGGCACCGGCTCGTGGGACGTCATCTTCGACCAGGTCTTCGTCCCGGAGTTCATGGCCCAGGTCGGCACGCCGTGGGACGAGTGGGACCGGCGCAGCGAGCGGATGCTCTCGTGGTTCGCATGCACCGTCGCCGCGGTGTACCTCGGCATCGCCGAAGCAGCGGCGCAGTTCGCGTCCGGGCTGCTGTCGAGCCGCACGCTCGGAGGGATGAAGCATCCGCTCTCGCGCCAGCCGGGCATCATCTTCGGTGCGGGCGAGGTCGACGCGCTGATCCGGCCGTCGCGCGCGCTGCTCTACGACACGATCCGGCGCCGCCGCGACGCCGTCCTGCCCGCGGCCGAAGTCGTGGCCGTGAAGTACTGCGTGACCAACGCCGCGGTGGCCGCGGTCGAGAAGAGCTTCCGGATGGTAGGGGGGAGCGGGCTCTATCGCCGCCTGCCGATCGAGCGCATGTTCCGCGACGTCCAGGCCGGGCCCCTGCACCCGCCGACGAACGACCTCGCGCTCGAGGGCCTCGGCCGCGCCGCGCTCGGCATCCCGCCCGACGCCGAACCTCGCTGGGGCGAGTAACCCACTCCGGACGTCAGGTGAGGGCGGGAGGGTCGACGAGCCAGATGACCTCAGCGGCTCGGACGTGGCTCGCGGGCAGCGACTCGTCGCCGGCGCGGACCTTGGCGAACGCGTCGGCCTTCCCGGCCCCGGCCACCGTGACGACCACCAGCGGGGAACGTGCGATCGCGGGATAGGTGAACGTGAGCCGCGGATGCGGGTGCAGCTCGTCGCCCGCGCTCACCACGAAGCGGTCGACGATCCGAAGCGTCGCGGCGCCGGGGAACAGGGACGCGGTGTGACCATCCGGACCGAGACCGAGATGCACGATCTCGACCGGGTCGCTCGACCGCACGAGTGCGTCGTACGCGTCCGCCGCGGCTTCAACGGTGGAGCCCGCTTCGGCCATCGAATGGAACGCCCGTGGCTGCGCCGTGCCGAACAGCACCCGCCGGATCATGCCTTCGTTCGAGTCGGGGTCCGTGACGGGGACGAAGCGTTCGTCGCCCATGAAGACGTCCGTGCCCGACCAGTCCATCGCACGCGTGGCCAGCGCCCGGTAGCTCTCCTCCGCGGTCTCTCCACCCGAGAGCGCGATCGACGACGGCGTGAGCCCGGCGACCAGATCGGCGAACGCCTCGGCCACGTTCTCTACCCGGCGGATCTCGCCCGTGAACGTCATGGGGCTCTCCAGTGGTCGTTGTCCTCGGTGCCGAAGAGCAGGTCGGCCTCGGGTGGCCCCCAGCTCCCCGCCTCGTAGAAGTAGAGCGGCAACGCGTTGTGGCGGAACGCTTCCACGACCGGCATCACCACCCGCCAGGATTGCAGCACCTCGTCACTGCGGATGAAGAGCGTGGCATCACCCAGCAACGCATCAAAGAGCACCCGCTCGTACGCCTCGGGCGGCTGCTCGTCGAACGCCTCCTGGTACGAGAAGTCCAGGTCGACGGTCCGGACCCGGAACGGCGAGCCCGGCACCTTCGCGCCGAAGGACACCTCGATCCCCTCGTCGGGTTGGATGCGCAGCACCGTCGTGTTCGGCTCGATCGAGTCGACCGCGCTCTTCGGCAACGGGAGGAACGGCACTTGCTTGTAGCGGATCGCCACCTCGGTGACCCGGCGGGCCAGGCGCTTGCCGGTGCGCACGAAGAACGGAACGCCGGCCCAGCGCCAGTTGTCGATCTCGAGCCGCAGCGCCAGGAAGGTCTCCGTCGTGCTGTCGGGCGCCACACCCTCCTCGTGCCGGTAGCCGGCAGCAGGCTCGCCGTCCACCAACCCGTCGACGTACTGGCCGCGCACGACCAGCTGGGGCAGATGCCAAGGTTGCAGCGGGCGGATGGACCGCAGCAGCTTGACCTTCTCGTCGCGTACGGCATCGGCGCCGAAGTTGGCCGGCGGCTCCATCGCCGTGAGCGCGAGCACCTGGAGCAAGTGGTTCTGCACGATGTCGCGCAGGGCGCCGGCGTGCTCGTAGAACGTCCCGCGGTGACCCACGCCGAGGCTCTCGGCCACCGTGAGCTCCACATGGTCCACGTAGCGCCGGTTCCAGAGCGGCTCGAAGATCGCGTTGGCGAACCGCAGCGCCAGGATGTTCTGCACCGTCTCCTTGGCCAGGTAGTGGTCGATGCGGAAGATCTGGCTCTCCCGGAACACCTCGTGGAGCTCGTGGTCGAGCTGTTCGGCGCTGACGAGATCGCGCCCGATGGGCTTCTCGATCACCAGCCGGCGGAACGTCCCCTCCGGTTCCTGGTTCAACCCGACCGCGCCGAGCCCCTTCGCCACCTTCGCGAACGCGGTCGGCACCGTGGCGAGGTAGTAGAGCCGGTTGCCCTGGGTGCCGGCCTGCACGTCGCAGACCTCGAGCACTTCGCACAACCGGACGAAGGTGTCTTGCTCCTCGAAGGACCCGGCGACGTACCGGAACATCACACCATGCGCCGCGAGCTCGGGCGCACGCGCCGCGAAGTCCTCGTCGCTCATCTGGGTACGTGCGACGCCGACGATCGCGAACTGCCGCGGGAGCTGGTTCCGCTTCGCGAGCTGGGTCAGCGCCGGATAGAGCTTGCGCGACGCGAGGTCGCCGGTGGCTCCGAACACCGCCAGGACGGCGGACGTCGCCACTCGTGCTCCGTCAATCGACTCCACCATCGGGAGAGGTCCGGTCCTCCGGGTCGCTTCGGTCGTGCTTCGTGTGTACCCGCTCCGACCTCCATTCGATCCTCGGGCGGGCGCGCGGGATCATAAGGGGATGGACGACCAAACCGTGAAGATCTACGAAGCCGGCGCCGCGGAGTGGGCGGCCAAGAAACCGCCGACTCGCCGCGGCTCGGCCCGGCAGTTCGCCGCGGCCATCGGTGCCGGCGTAGTCCGAGTGGATCTCGGCTCCGGGCCCGGGAGCTACACGCCCGACCTCGGAAGCCCGGTCGTCGCCCTCGATGCCGCCTACGCGATGCTGGCGATGGCGCGGGAGAAGGTCCCGGACGCCTGGTGCGTGCAGGCGGACCTGGAGAACCTGCCGTTCCGGGCCGGGTCCGTGGGTGGCGCCTGGGCGCGCGCCAGCTACCTCCACGTCCCCCAACGCCTGCTCCCGCTGGCGCTCGCGCAGCTCCACCGCGCGACCGCACCGGGCGCGCCCGTTGCGTTGAGCATGAAGCGAGGCGAGTACGAGGGCAGCGCGCTGGCGGACGACTCGTTTCCCGGTCGCTTCTTCGCCTGCTGGGAGCCCGAGCCGCTCGCCGAGGTCGTCGAAGGCGCCGGCTTCGAGCTGACCGGCTCCGAGTCCGACAGCGAGTGGACGCACCTGCTGGGCCACCGGGCGAGAACCCTGCCCGACTACGTCGGGCCCGGCGTGCGCGTCCTCGTCTGTGGCCTGAACCCGAGCCTGCGCGCCGCCGACGCCGGGTTCGGGTACGCCGGCCCGAGCAATCGCTTTTGGCCCGCGGCCCTCGGGGCGGGACTCGTCACGCACGCCCGCGACCCGCGGTTGATGGCGCGCGACGACCGGGTGGGCATGACGGACCTGGTGAAGCGGGCCACGGTCGGGGCGGGCGAGCTACGGCCCGACGAGTACCGCTCCGGCGCCGCGCGCGTCGAGCGCATCGTGCGCTGGCTCGAACCCGCAGTCGTGTGCTTCGTCGGGCTCGCGGGCTATCGCGTCGCGGTCGATCGCCGCGCGCAGCCCGGAGTGCAGCCGCAGTCGTTCGGTGGCGCGGCCACATATGTGATGCCGAGCACGAGTGGGCTCAACGCGTCGACCTCGCTCACCGAGCTCACCGACCACCTGCGCGCGGCGCTCGCGCTCGCGCGCTGACGACCGAACGGGCTACGCCGCGATCTCGGCAGTGCGCTTCTCGAGCGTCGCGATGAGGTCCTTGTAGGACTGCGCGAACGAATCCACGCCTTCTCGTTCGAGCGTCGCGGTGACATCGTCGAAGTCGACGCCCTCCGCCGCGAGGTCGCTCATCACCTGCTGCGCCCCGTCCACATCCTCGGCCACCGTGTTCGCGGCGAGGTTCCCGTCCCCCGAATGCAATGCGTCGATCGACGCCGGTGCGAGCGTGTTCACCGTGTCCGGGCCGATCAACGAGTCGACGTACAGCGTGCGGGAATACGCCTTGTTCTTCGTGGACGTCGACGCCCACAGCGGGCGCTGCAGCTTCGCGCCCTTGGCCGCGAGGGCATCCCAGCGGTCACCGGCGAACTTCTCGCGGAACAGCGCGTACGCGAGCTTGGCGTTGGCCACCGCGGCCTTCCCCAGCAGGGGAGAGTCGTCCGCGAGCCGTTTGTCCGTTTCGGTGTCGACCCGGCTGACGAAGAACGAGGCCACCGAGCTCACGCCGCCCGGGTCGCCGCCGCCCGCGACGAAGCGCTCCAGGCCCTTCATATAGGCCTCGACGACGGCCGCGTGACGATCAAGGCTAAAGATCAACGTGACGTTGACGTTGATACCGGCCGCGATGCTCTCCTCGATGGCCGGGATGCCATCCAGCGTCGCCGGGATCTTGATCAGGATGTTCGGCCGGCCGAGCCGCCGGAACAGCGCGGCGGCCTGCTCGATCGTCGCCTTCGTGTCGTGCGAGAGCAGCGGCGACACCTCGATCGAGATGAACCCGTCGCCCCGGTCCAGCCGGTCGTAGATCGGGCGGAGCAGGTCGGCGCCGCCCGCGATGTCGTCGACGGCGAGCGCCCAGAACGCGTCTTCGGCCCCGACCCCCTGCCGGTGCTGCTCGAGCAACTGGTCGTCGTAGCCCTCGCCACCCGCAATCGCCTTGTCGAAGATGGTCGGGTTGGACGTGACGCCCCGGATCCCGTCCTCCTCGATGAGCTGCGCGAGCCCACCGCCGCGTACGAGCGTGCGCGTGATGTTGTCGTACCAGGGGCTCTGACCGAAGTCGTTGAGTCGTGCGATCGCGCTGGTCATTCGTCCTCCTCGAGTGCGAGCAGAGCTTCCGCGTGTGCCACCACGTTCTCGACGGTGAAGCCCAGCTCGCGCATGACGACGTCTCCGGGGGCGGAGGCGCCGAACCGATCGATGCCGATCACGTCGTCGGCGTACCTGTCCCAACCGAACGCGCTCGCGGCCTCGACCGCGAGCGTCAGCACTCCGGGGGGTAGCACTGCGGCCTGCTCGTCGTCCGGCAACGCGGCGAACAGCTCCCAGCACGGCATCGACACGACCCGGACCGAGACGCCGCGCGCGGCGAGAGCCTTCTGCGCGCCGACACACAGCTGGACCTCCGACCCGGTGCCGATCAGCACGAGCTCGGGGCCCGGAGGCTCTTCCTCCGCGAGCACGTACGCACCGCGGGCAACGCCCGACTCCGCGCGTTGCAGCGTCCCTTCGAGCACCGGCAGCTTCTGGCGGGTGAGGACGATCGCGGTGGGTCCCGCGCTGTCGATGTGAACCCGCCATGCCTGCGCCGTCTCGTTCGCGTCGGCGGGCCGGATCACGCGCAGCCCGGGCATCGCCCGCAACGCCGCGAGCTGCTCGATCGGCTGGTGCGTCGGCCCGTCCTCACCGAGGCCGATCGAGTCGTGCGACCAGACGAACGCAACCTTGTACCCGGACAGCGCAGCGACCCGGACCGCGCCGCGCATGTAGTCGCTGAACACGAAGAAGGTGCCGCCGAAGGGCAGGAGCCCGCCGGCGGCCATCCCGTTCATCAGCGCGCCCATGCCGTGCTCGCGGATCCCGAAGTGGATCTGGCGGCCGCGGAAGTCGTGGGTCCCGATGACCCCGGCCGCCTCCGCCAGCTTCGTGCCCGTGTTGCCGGTGAGGTCCGCACCTCCGCCGACGAGCCCGGGGACGACGTCGGTGATCGCCTCGAGCGTTGTGGAGCACGCTACGCGCGTGGCGACCGAATCGCCCGGCTGCCACGTCGGCAGCTTGGTCGTCCAGCCGTCGACACCGCGCTGGCCGATGCACGCCGCGTAGTCCTCTGCGAGCCCCGGTTCGCCTCGGCGGAAGGCGTCGCGACGTTGCTCCCACTCCTCGCGGGCGTCACGCCCTCGTACGCCCGCGCTGCGGTAGAAGCCGAGCACGTCCTCGGGTACGAAGAAGTGCTCGTCGGGTGGCAGCCCGAGGATCTCCTTGACCGCGCGGACCTCGTCCTCACCGAGCGCCTCTCCGTGCGCCTTCGAGGTGTCGGTGTATCGGGGCGACGGCCAGCCGATGTGGCTCCGCAGCACGATCAGGCTGGGGCGGCCGGATTCGGCCATCCCCTCGCGCAGTCCGCGTTCGAGCGCGTCGAGGTCGTTCGCGACCTCGCCGACCTCGACGACGTGCCATCCGTACGCCCGGAAGCGCAGGACCGGGTCGTCGGTCAACGAGAGCTCGGTCGGGCCGTCGATCGTGATGTGGTTGTCGTCGTAGATCGCGATCAGCCGCCCGAGGCCGAGGTGACCGGCAAGTGAGGCGGCTTCATGGCTCACACCTTCCTCGAGGTCACCGTCACTGCAGATCGTGAACACGTGGTGATCGGTCACTCCCGGACCGAACCGCTCGCGCAGGTTCGCCTCGGCGAGCGCGAGGCCGACCGCGTTCGCGATGCCCTGGCCCAACGGCCCGGTGGTGACCTCGATGCCGGGCGCGTGGCCGTACTCGGGGTGACCGGCGGTGCGGGAGCCCCACTGCCGGAACTCCTCGAGGTCCGAGAGCTCGAGCCCGAACCCGGTGAGGTAGAGCATCGAGTACAGGAGCATCGAGGCGTGCCCGGCGGAGAGCACGAACCGGTCCCGGTCCGGCCACTCCGGGTCGCTCGCGTCGTAGCGCATCACGCGGGTCCAGAGCACGTGGGCCAGGGGCGCCAACGCCAAGGGAGTCCCCGGGTGGCCGGAGTTGGCCTTCTGCACCGCGTCCATGGCCAGGCCACGGATGACGTTGATGCCTACCTGTTCGACCTCACCCGGCCCGGTCCGAGCTTCTTCTGCGGCGGCCGCCACGGTCACGCTCCTCTGCGATGTCGGCTGCGATCGGCCTTGCTCGATCTCGCGGCGAGCCTAGGTCGCCGCCTCGCCGGTGACGGGCCCAAACGGGGCCGACCTCGGCGGGTGGTCAGCCCTCGAACAGGGCCAGGCTGGCCGTGAAGCCGTGGACGTAGTTGTACCCACCGACGGGTCCGAGCTCACCCGCACAGAACATTCCGGCGACGGGCAGGGGACCGAGCAGCTCTTCCACCAGCGCGGCATCGTGGTCCGGAGCGCCGAAGAGGCGCAGGCCGCGGCCCGTGCAGGTGAACAGCAGCGCCGCGTTCGCCTCCGCCCCGGCCAGGAGCAGCCGCAGGTCCTCGTCCGCGGCGACCGCGTCGCGCACCTGGAACTGCAGCGTGCGACCGACACCGACCTGCGTGCCCACGGTGATCGAGCCGTCCTCGCGGTTCGCGCCGACGACGTTGCGCACGAGGAAGTCACCGCGGCCGAACTCGGCCTGGTGCTCGTCGACGACCAGGCCGACGTGCAGGCCGCGCGCCAGGAGCTGGCGCTCGTCCTCCGTCAACGCGTTGGCCACCTCGGCCAGCCTCTCGAGGGCGGGCTTCCCGCCCAGCTCGCGCACGACGTTGTCTTCCGCGTCCGTGACGATGTAAGCGCTCCCGATTGGCCGGCATCCTTGCGACACCACCGCGCGCACCTGGGGTGTGCCGGAGAGCAGGACACCGACCGCGCCGTCGCGGCGCAGCTCACCATCGAGCGCGAGCCGGTTGCCACCCGGACCCTGCGCCGCCGACGCCATCCCTCCGATCACCTGCAGGCCCGGACGGTCCTCACCGAGCCGGGCCAGGAACGCCTCGACCGGGAACGTGAACGGGTCCGCCAGCAGGAGCAGGCTGTGGGGCGCTTCCGCTTCGCCATCTCCGGGCGCGCTCGGCCAGCCACCGACGGCCCCGCCGTCCGGCGTGTTCACCATCTCCAACCCGAGCGGCGTCACCCCGCCGCCGAGGCGGCCGGCCCACGCCGACAGCGCGGGGACGTCCTCGGCCTCGCGCGCACCGCCGATGACCGCGGCCGCAGTCGCGCCGAGCAGCACACCAGGCTCCAGCAAGCTGCGGAACGCATCCGACACGTCGTCGAGCGCACCGACCAGATGCGGCGACGCGAAGTACACGACCAGATCGGGCGGCTCGCCGTCGAGCTGCTCGAGCAGGCTGCCGGCGACCTCACCGACGGCGTGCGCCGGCACCGGGTGCTGCGAGAGCGCTGCGGCATACCTACCCATGACCCGCCACCGCGCTGCTCATGCCACCACGATGACATCGACGCGCTTCGGGCCGTGGACCCCGATGGTCAGCTGCATCTCCAGGTCGGCGGTGCGGCTCGGGCCGCTCACCCAGCTCACGTTGCTCGGATGCGGTTCGCCGGCTTGGCGCCGAACCGCCTGCTCGATCGTTCCGACGAGATCGCCCACCCGGATGAGGCACACATGCGCGGGAGGGATGATGTGCGTCCCGCGGGGGCGGCCCACGCCACAGGACAGCACGAGCGTGCCGGTCGCGGCGATCCCGGCGCCGGCACCGGTGACCCCGACCCCCGCGTCGCCGATCTCGCTGTCCCAGTCCAGGTCGCTCGAAGCCAGCAGCGACGCCCCGGCCCACGCCAACGCGGCCCGCAGGCCCAGGTGCTCGACGAGCGGATCGGCGGTCGGTACGGCTACCCGCCGGCCCTGAGCCGCGCTCGTCGCGCACTCGACCGCGATCTGCGTCGCCTCCTCCGGCGAGCACGGGCCGTACCCGACCATGCCGTTGCGCGCCGCGGCAGCGAGAAACGTGGACGCGGCGCCCGCCTCGGTCACCACCGTTGCGCTCCGCGTTCCCGCTTGTCCCATCGGCTCCGGAAGCTGTGCCCGGCCGGAAGCGGCCCATCACGCGTCTCGGTCCACGCCCGGATCCCGGGAAGGCTCCAGCGCGTCCACCGGCGCCCCAATGCGAGCGAAGCGATGCGCGCGGCGCGGGTCGAGACGCGGTAGCCGTCGGGACGCGCCCAGATACGAGCCCACACGGTGAAGGCCACCCGCCGGCGCGTCCACGGTGCCGGCCGCGACGCGAGCGGGAGCCGCCAGACGCGCGAATCGAAGCCCTCACCGGGCAATCTCGCCGCCGGTGACCTCGATCGCGAGCCCCGCGAGGAGACCGCGGGTCTCGATGGGGAGGGGAGTGGGTCCACCGCGCCCGGCCGCCGGAGATCAGCGCGCAGGCGCACCAGCAGATCGGCCAGAGGGATCTCGACCGGGCACGCTTCGGTGCAGGCGCCGCACAGCGTCGACGCCTCCGGCAGGTCACGACCCTCGGTCCCGGCCAAGGAGAGCAGGGGGGTGAGCACCTTGCCCATCGGGCCGCTGTAGACCGCGTCGTACGCGTGGCCCGAGATGCGCCGGAACACCGGGCACACGTTCAGGCACGCGCCGCACCGGATGCACGCCAGCATGTCCTCGTACGCCGTGCCGACGAGGCGGGTCCGTCCGTGGTCGAGAAGCACCACGTGGAGGACCTCGGGGCCGTCGATCTCACCCTCGCGGCGCGGGCCGTTGATCATCGTGACGTAGTTCGAGATGCGCTGACCGGTCGCGCTCATCGTCAGCAACGGGAGCAGCGTGGCGAGATCCGCGAACCGGGCGATCACCTTCTCCACCGGCACCACCGCGATCTGTACACGCGGGATGATCGTGCACAGGTCACCGTTGCCCTCGTTGGTGACGAGCACGATGGTCCCGGTGTCGGCGGCGACGAAGTTCGCGCCGGTGACGCCGAGGTCCGCGGCGAGAAACCGCGCCCGGAGGTGGTCGCGCGCCCAAGCAGTCAGTCCCTCCGAGTCGGCGGGGAGCGGTCCGTCGGCCCGGGTCTCGAGCACGTCCGCGATCTGCTCGAGCGTCTTGTGGATCGCGGGCACGATCATGTGCGACGGCCGTTCGCCCGCGACCTGCACGATGTACTCACCAAGGTCCGTCTCGACGGCTTCGATGCCCGCCCCTTCGAGCGCATCGACGAGATCGATCTCCTCGGTCGCCATCGACTTCGACTTCACCGCCCGCGTGAGGTGCTCCTCGCTCGCGATCGCGAGGATGATCCGGCGCGCGTCCTCCGGGGTCTCGGCCCGGTGGACGTGCACTCCGAGCGCGGTCAGAGCCGCCTCGGCGCGGTCCAACCAGCCGGGAAGATCGGCGAGCGTCTCGCGGCGCAGCGCCGCGGCCCGGTCCTTGAGCCCCGGGAGATGGTCGGCGACGATGCGGGCGGTGGGGAGGCGTACGTCGAGGTTGCGCATCGCCTGTTGCAGCACGGGGTCGTCGATCGCGTTCGCCGCGCGCTCGCGGATGGAATCCCCCGGCGTCACCACCCCGTGGCTCACCGGGCACCTGCCGGGAGGCCTGAGGCCAAGAGCTGGGCGAAGTGCACCGGCTCGGGACCGATACCGGTCCGCCGCCGGCGTCCTTCGAGGTGGAGGAGGCAGGCGGTGTCGCCGCTGACCAGCCACCGGGCCCCGGTCGTCGCCGCGTGGCGAAGCTTGTCGTCGGCGAGTGGCGCGGCGATCTCGCCGTGCTCGAGCGCGAACGTTCCACCGAACCCGCAGCACGTCTCGCTCTCCGGCAGCTCGACGAGCGTCGCGCCCGCCGCCGCCAGCAGCCGGCGCGGCGCGTCCCTCACGCCCAGGCTGCGCAAGCCGTGACAGGCGTCGTGCACCGTCACCGTCGCGTCGATCGTGGCGCCCACGTCAATGGTGCCGAGGCCGTCGGCCAGGTAGCTCGCGAGCTCATGGGTCTTGGCCGCCAGCGCCCGGGCCCGGTCGGCGTCCCGCCCGGAGAGCAGCCGCTCGTACCAGTGGTGCACCATCGCCACGCACGAGCCGGACGGCGCCACGACCACCTCGTACGGCTCGAAGACCTCGACGAGATGGCGAGCAAGGAGCGCAGCCGCCTCGGGCTCACCGGCGTTGCTCGCCGGTTGGCCACAGCATGTCTGCGCGGCGGGGAACTCGACCCTGCAGCCGGCAGCTTCGAGCAGCCGGACCGTGCTGACGCCCACCTCTGGCACGAGCTGATCCACCACACACGTGACGAACAGCGCGACGTCGGGCATCACGGTCGAGCGTAGGCCTGCTCGCCCCCGAGCCAGACTCCGATCACCTCATCGCTGACCCGGTCCAGCGCGACGAGATCCGCTCGGCCGCCGACGCCGCGGGACGCGTACGAGTCGAGGCCCAGCGTCCGGGCCGGGGTGCTCGTCGCCATCTCGATCGCCGGGGCGACGCCGACGAGCCCGGCCATGTTGCGGACCGCCCGGTCCATCGTCAGCGTCGACCCCGCCAGCGTGCCGTCGTCGAGGTACGCCGCGCCGTCGCGATCGGTCACGCGGTGGCCGAAGTACTCGACCCCGACGGCGACCGCATCGGTCACCAGGATGCAGGGCTTGCGCAGCGCGGCCAGCCGGAGTGCCGCCGGGTGCACGTGCACGAAGTCCGCGATCAGGCTCGGCGTCAGCCGGTCGTCATCGAGTGCGGCGCCGGGCAGGCCCGGCGCGCGGTGCCCGAGCGGTCCCATGCCGTTGAAGAGATGGGTCACCATCGAGGCGCCCGCGTCC
This sequence comes from Acidimicrobiia bacterium, assembly GCA_038252255.1. GTDB lineage: Bacteria > Actinomycetota > Acidimicrobiia > IMCC26256 > JAENVU01 > Chersky-806. The sequence goes on from JBBSAM010000017.1 coordinate 23,441, forward strand.
GCCGCCCGCCGTGCCTCTTCGAAGGAGCAGCGCGAGTGGCCGAGCGAGACCACGACGCCACGCTCGACGAGAGCACGGATGGCCCGCCCGTCGGGGTCGGCTTCCGGCGCGACCGTGACGAGCCGCACCAGACCGGGAAACGCCTCCAACCGCGCGAGGAGCCAGCGCACGTCCGCCGGACCGAGCAGCTCCGGCGGATGGGCGCCCGGCGCCGCGCCGAGGAACGGCCCTTCGAGATGGACCCCCTCGATACGGGGGAGGCCGGCACGCGCGGCGGCTGCCTGGGCGGCGGCGACCCGGGCGAGACCGGCGTCGTACACGTCGAGCGGCGCGCTGACCAGGGTCGGCAGGTACGACGTGACACCGGATTCGAGCAGTCGCTGCCCCGTCCGAAGCCATGCCGACTCGTCCGCGGTCCAGAAGTCGACGTCGCCGAGCCCGTTGATCTGGACGTCGACGAAGCCGGGCGCGAAGACGGCGTCACCGACGATCGACGCGCTCGCCGGCGGGTGGTCGCGGCCCACCCCGACGACCAGCCCGTCCTCCAGCTCGAGCCACGCACCGGCGCTGCTCGCGATGACCTCACTCCCCACGCGGACTACCCACGGGGCATGCCGCCCAGCTGCATCCGGAGCCGGGCGAGCCCTATCAGCGTGCGCGGGACCCGCCGACCGATCGAGGTGCGGGAGGGCCGGAGCTCGGTCACCGTGACCGGGATCTCGGCGGTGACGAGGCCGCTGTGCTCGGCCCGGATGATCAGCTCGGTGTCGAACAGGTCCGCGCCCGCACGGCAGGCGCGCACCGCATCGCGCAGGGCGAGCAGGTTGAGAACCTTCATCCCGTGCGTGTCCGACACCGTGAGGCCGAACCCCCGGCGCAGGATGGCACTGAACACCGAGGTCGCGGCGCGACGCAGGGAGCTCCGGTCATCACGCGCACCCGGCGCGCGCTTCGATCCCACGACGATCGCGGGTCCCACCGGAGTGTCGCGTGCGTCGATCAGCTCGAGCGCGTGCTTGAGGAAGTCCAGGTCGTAGTAGTCGACATCGAAGATGACCGCGATCTCGCCCGACGCCTCGAGGAGGCCGGTCCGCAGCGCCTCGCCGTAATCGGCCGCGCGCATGGAGTGCGTCGCGACCTCCGGGATCTGCTCCGCGAGGCGCGCCGCGACCGCGGGCGTGCCGTCCGTCGACCCGTTCTCGACGATGTGCACCTCGAACGGGTGGCCGAGGCCGCGCAGGCCGTCCACCACGTCGCACACACTTGCCTCGAGCAATGCCGCTTCGTTGTACGCGGGCATCACGATCGAGATCATCATCCGATCCTCCGGTCCGGAATGGGCGCGATCCCAGGGGACCGTTCGAGGCCCGGCGGTAGGCTACCGGCGCCTTCCGGGGGAGTGGACCCATGACCGAGATGCCCGACGTACTCAAGCTGCACGCGGAGGGGAGTCCCGACAAGCATGCGGTGATCGTCGACGCGAGCCACGGCGCCCGGTCTTCGGTGACCACCTTCGCCGAGCTCAACGAGCTCGTGAACCGGGTTGCTCACGGCCTACGGGCCGAGGGTGCGGAGCAGGGCGACCGGATCGTGTGGTGCGGACCGAACTCCCTCGAGGTGCTCGCGGTGATCCACGCAGCCCGCAAGGCCGGCCTGGTCGCCGTCCCGCTGTCGTACCGCTTCAACGCCGAGGAGATGCAGTACGTCATCGACAACTCGGACGCGACGCTGGTGGTCGCCGACGCGGACTACGCGCCCCTGGTCGACTCGGTGCGGCACCAGCTGCCGAAGGTACGAGCCTTCGTCGGCTTCAGCGCGACGGAGGAGCCCTCCGAGGTCCCGCCGGGTTGGACCTCCTGGCCCGAGCTGATCGCCGGCCAGCCCGACGACGAGCCGCTCGCCCCGGACGCCTCCACCGTGGGCGCCCAGATGCTCTACACCTCGGGCACCACCGGCAAGCCCAAAGGGGCCCTGCGCACCACGACGAACCGCGAGATCGTCCTCGCGCTCCTGGCCGAGCTCGGCCTGCAGTTCGGCAACGAGGTCCACATCACGACGGGTCCGCTCTACCACTCCGGCCCGCTCGCGTTCGCGTCGCTCAACCACACCCTGGCCGCGCCGATCGTCGTCCTCCGCCGGTTCGATCCCGCCGCCTGGCTGGCCGCGGTCAAGCTGCACGCGGCGACGAACACGTTCTCGGCGCCCACCCAGCTCAAGCGGGTCGTGAGCCTCCCGCCCGAGGAGCTCGCGCACGCCGACCTCTCGTCCATGCGATGCCTTATCGCCAACGCCGCACCGGTGCCGTACCCCTTGAAGCAGGAGATCATCGAGAAGCTCGGCGACGGGTTCCTGTTCGAGGTCTACGGCTCGACGGAGCTCGGCATCATCACCGTCCTGCGCCCCGAGGATCAGCTGCGCAAGCCGGGTTCGTGCGGCAAGCCCTACGGCGGCATCGAGTTCCGCATCGTGAAGGAGGACGGCGAGGTTGCCGGTCCCGACGAGCGCGGCGAGCTGTTCATGTCCACCGGGCTCGCGATGGACGGCTACCACCGGACCGAGGAGCAGCTCGCCGAGTACGAGGGCGGCCGGTGGAAGTCCGTCGGTGACATCGCCTACGCGGACGACGAGGGCTACCTCTACATCTGCGATCGCAAGAAGGACATGATCATCTCCGGCGGCGTGAACATCTACCCGGCCGAGATCGAGTCCGTCGTCCATCAGCACCCCGGTGTGCTCGACGTCGCGGTGTTCGGGATCCCCGACGACGAGTGGGGTGAGAGCGTCTACTGCATCGTGCAACCGAAGACCGAGGGCGCGCTGGACCTCGACGACCTCTCGGCATTCGTGGCCGCGCGGATGGCGGGGTACAAGCGCCCGCGCGCCTACGAGCTGCGTGCCGAGCTGCCCCGCACGGACGCGGGCAAGCTCCTGAAACGCGTGTTGCGGGACGAGTACTGGAAGGACCGCAACCAAGCCGTATGAGTGCTCGTTCAAGACATCCGTCGGCCGAGCTCCCGACCGCGACCGTCAAACGGGCCGACGGCGGTCCCGGCCGAAGATCCCCGTCGCCCGAGCTCCCGACCGCGACTGTCGATGGGGCCGACGGCGGTCGGCGCTAACGTCGACCCGCCGATGGCCACGCTTTCTGAAGTTCGTTCGTCGCGCCTCCTGGCCGAGTACGGCGTTCCGGTCCTGCCCCAGCGCACCGCGCCGACGGCGGGCGACGCGGTCGTCGCCGCGGCCGAGCTCGGGTTTCCCGTCGTCGTGAAGCTCTGCGGCGACGCGATCGCACACAAGACCGAGCGCGGGCTCGTGCGGCTGAACCTGCCGGACGAGCGCGCGGTGCACCACGCGGCCGGCGAGCTGCTCGACCTCGCGCGGGCGGACGACGTCGACGTCGAGCTCCTCGTCGCACCCATGGTTCGGGGGACCCGGGAGCTGATCGCCGGCGTCCACACCGACGAGCAGTTCGGCCGCTGCGTGATGCTGGGCTTCGGCGGCATCCTCGCGGAGGCGATCGCCGACGTGAGCTTCCGCCTCATCCCGCTCGAGCCGATCGACGCGGAGGAGATGATCGAGGACCTCCGCACGCAGAGGTTGCTCGGTCCGTTCCGGGGAGAGCCGGCCGTTGACCGCGCCGCGCTCGTCGCGACGCTGCTCGGTTTGAGCGAGCTCGCGACCGCGGAGCCGGACGTCGTCTCGGTGGACGTGAACCCGTTGATCGTGGTCGACGGCCGTCCGGTAGCCGTCGACGCACTGGTCGAGATGAGCTCGTGACCGCGCCCGGGCCGAGGTCCGAGCAGCTCCGGGCGCTCTTCGACCCGCGCGGGGTCGTCGTCGCCGGCGCGTCGAGCCATCCGGGAAAGTTCGGCTTCGTCGCGCTGCACAACATCCTCAGCCAGGGCTACCGCGGCGAGGTGTACGCCACCAACCGCGAGGGCGGAACCATCCTCGGGGTCGAGTCCGTCTCGTCCATCGACGACCTCCCGGCGGGCGCGGCAGTCGACATGGTCTTCGTCTGTACCCCAGCCGCCGCGAACCTCGAGCTGCTGGCCGCGTGCGCCCGGCGGGGGATCACCGCCGCGTTCATCACCTCAGCCGGCTACGGCGAGTCCGGTGCGGCGGGACGCGAAGCCGAGCGCGAGCTCGTCGCCCGGGCCACCGAGCTGGGCATCGTGATCGCCGGCCCCAACGGCCAGGGAGTGATCTCCACGCCCTCGCAGCTCTGCGCCCAGATCGTGGCCCCGTGCCCACCGCCGGGGCGGATCGGCGTGGCCAGCCAGTCCGGCAACTTCGTCTCCTCCTTCCAGAACTATGCGGTGCAGACGGGCATCGGGATCAGCCGGGCGGTGAGCGCGGGCAACGCGGCGATGGTCGGCGTGCCGGACTACCTGGACTTCTTCGCCCACGACCCCGAGACCACGGTCGGCCTCGCGTACGTGGAAGGCATCCGCGACGGCCGCGCGTTCTTCGATCGCATGCGCACGATCACCCCACAGCAGCCGTTGGTGCTGCTGAAGGGCGGCGCGACCGCCGGCGGCGAGCGCGCCGCGGCCTCGCACACCGGCGCGCTGGCCAGCGACGACCGGGTCTTCGACGGCATGTGCCACCAAGCCGGCATCACGCGCGCCGACAACGTCGAGGAGGCGTTCGAGGCCGCCGCATCGTTCGCGACACAACCGCTCCCTCACGGCCCTCGGGTCGCGGTGGTCACCACCGCGGGTGGCTGGGGGGTCGTGACGGCGGACGCCATCACCCGATCGTCGAACCTGCAGCTGGCCGAGCTCTCCGACGACCTCCGGGCCGCGATCGACGCCAAGCTGCCGCCGCGGTGGAGTCGCAGCAACCCGATCGACCTGGCCGGGGGCGAGACCCGCGACACCATCCCCGAGCTGCTCGAGCTGGTCGCCAGGGATGACGGCGTCGACTCGATCGTCTACCTCGGGCTGGGCATCCAGTCGAACCAGGCGCAGCTCATGAAGGACGGGCGCTACTACCCGGGCGACGGGCTGGAGCGGATCGTGGCGTATCACGAGCGCCAGGACGAGCGCTTCGCCCGCGCCGCGGCCGAGATCTCCGACGCGACCGGCAAGCCGATCCTCACCGCGACCGAGCTCGCGATCGCCGCGCCCGAAAATCCCGGCCCCCGCACCGTGCGGGAGACCGGCCGGCTCTGCTACGCGGCGTCGAACCGCGCGGTGACCGCGCTCGGCCACCTCCGCCGCTACGCGCAATGGCTCGAGCGCCGGGCATGAGCTCGAGCCCGAGCCCGGTGGGTCCGGTCGACCCCTCGCGCCGGCAGGCGCGGCGGCTGGTCGTCGCGGCCGTGCTCGGAGTCTTGGGACTGGTCGCGATCGTGCTCGGCCTGCAGGGACCCGCCGGCCCGGCCGGCGCGGCACCCGGGCCGCACCTTGCCACCCCGGTCTGGTCGGCGCGCCGCGTACCGCAGCCGATCCTCGAGGCCGTCGGCACGATGCGGCTGCAGTCGGATCTCGACAGCACGATCCGCGGCACGGAGTCCTGCTACGTGGTCTCCGGTCCGGACGGCCTCGTCGTCACATCGAACCCGGACACCCCGCGCATCCCGGCGTCGACGCTCAAGCTCCTGACCGCCACCGCCGCGCTCGACGGGATGGGCAAGGACTTCCGCTACGAGACCGAGGTCGTCGCGCCGGACAAACCGAAGGACGGCCAGCTCGACCACCTCTGGCTCGTCGGCGCGGGCGATCCCATGCTCACGACGCCCGAGGCCGCCGCGAAGCTGGCCGTCGACCCACTCACGAAGGGCGACGCGATCACTCCACTCGTGGCACTCGCCGACGACATCGTCGCCGCGGGCGTCCACGCGATTCCCGGCGGGATCGTCGCCGACGACTCGCGCTACGACGACACCCGCTACCTCTCGGTCTGGCCGTCGAGCTACCGCGCCAATCGTGAGATCGGACCCGTCGGTGCGCTCACCGTCAACGACGGGTTCGGCGGCCCGGACGGCAGCGGCGCGGCCACCGACCCCGCGATCAACGCCGCGGACCAGCTCGCGCGGCTGCTCATCCTGCGCGGCGTCAGCGTGGGGCCGTCCACGCGCGGCAAGACGCCGCCTGGCGCCACGACCATCGCGACGCTCAAGTCCCCGCCCCTCCACGACATCATCACCGCATTCCTCGCGTCGAGCGACAACCTGACCGCCGAGATGCTCACCCGGGAGCTCGCGGCGAGAAGCGATCGCCCGGCCACCACGGCGAACGGCACCGCGATCACGACGCTCAAGCTCGGGCAGCTCCACCTACCGATCAAGGGGCTGGTCATGGTCGATGGCTCCGGACTCGCACGTGAGGACCGGGCAACCTGCGCGCTGCTCGTGGCGACGTTGAAGCTCGCAAACACCCCGAAGTTCGCGACGGTACGCGACTCACTCGCGATCGCGGGGGAGCGCGGCACCCTGGCCAGCCGCCTGCGCGGCACCGCGCTCCAGGGCAAGCTCGTCGCGAAGACCGGCTCGCTGTCCGGCGTGAGCGGGCTGGCCGGGTACGTGGACGTCAAACGCCCGCTCACGTTCTCGCTCCTCGTCAACGGGAATTTCGGGGAGAGCACCGGCGTCGCCGACCGCGAGGAGATGGCCGCGGCCATCGGGCGCTATCCCGACGTGCCGGCCCCTGACGCACTGGTCCCTCAGCCTGCCGCGCCGATCGTCCCGTGACCTCCGCTTGCTCACGGCGCGCGACTGCGAGTTGAATCCAACGGTGCCCGATCGCTCACCCTCGCTGCCCCAAGCCGCCGCCGAGCTGTGGGATCTCGTTGTCGCCTACTTCAAGCAGGAGACGGCGGTCCCGCTCCAGCAGCTCGCCCGCGCCGTCGGCTTCGGCCTCCTGGCGGCGATGCTGCTCGGGCTGGGGGTGGTCTTCCTGACCGTCGGCGGCCTGCGCCTCCTGCAGGAGGAGACCGGCGAGACGTTCACCGGTGACTGGTCGTGGGCTCCGTACGGGATCATGACCGCAGCGCTCCTGCTCGTCGGCGGCCTCACGTGGAAGATCGGGACCCGGCGCAAGCGCCGCAAGACCGCCGTCGTCGCATGAGCGAAGCGGGCGGAAAGATCCTGAAGTCCGATGCTCCGATCTCCAAGGCGGACATCCAGGCGAAGCTCGCCGAGCTCAAGGGTGGGGTGGACGCCGAAGTCGCGAACGTCCGTGGCGTGGCGATCGCGGCCGGGGTAGCCGTCGTGGTCGTCGCGGTCCTCGTCACGTTCGCGCTCGGTCGCCGTCGCGGTCGGCGGCTCGCCACCATCATCGAGATCCGGCGCGTGTGAACCCGCTCTCGGTCGTCTTCCGCTTTCTCGGCGGGCAGGCTCGCAACCGCCGCAACGTCACCATCTACTTCGCGCTCGCCACGAGCACCTTCCGCATCCTGCGCCGCATCATGAGCCCGAGGCAGCGGACGCTGCTGAGCTTCCAGGTCAAGCCGGGCGAGGTCTACGAGCTCCGAGGAGTGCGGCGCGGCCGGTAGCCTGGCCCCGATGAGAATCCTGCTCCGCAACCCGCGGCGCGAGCTCGAGATCCCCGGCCCAATGTCCGTGGTCAAGCTCCTGGCCCGGCTGGAGCTGAACCCGGAATCGGTCCTCGTGATCCAGGGCGACACGCTCGTCACCCGCGATGCCCGCCTCGCCGACTCCGACGTCATCGAGATCCGACCGGTCATCTCCGGCGGTGCGGCTTGACCGTGAGCGGAACGAGGCTCGACCGGCCCGGTCCGAAGGACCGAGAGCGGGAAACCCGGTGAAGTGCCGTCGCTGCAAGGCGCCGGCGGTGATCGACATCCGCCGCCACAACGCCGCGTTCTGCCGGGGCTGCTTCCTGCACCACTGCCGGGAGCAGGTCCGCCGGGCCATCGACGAATACGAGATGTTCGGCCCCGAAGCCCGCGTGCTCGTCGCGGTATCCGGCGGCAAGGACTCGCTCGCGCTGTGGGATCTGCTGCGCTCGCTCGGGTACGAAGCCGACGGCCTGTACCTCGGGCTCGGAATCGGTGAGTACTCGGACGAGTCCGGCCGCTACGTTCGGGACTTCGCCGAGAGCCGCGGCCTCAAGCTCTACGAGGTGGACCTGCGCGCCGATCACGGCTACGACATCCCGACGGCCGCGCAGGCGACCCGCCGGGCGCCTTGCGGCGCGTGTGGCCTCTCGAAGCGTCATCTCTTCAACTCCACCGCGATCGATCACGGCTACGACGTCGTCGCCACCGGCCACAACCTCGACGACGAAGCCGCGGTCCTGCTCGGCAACGTGCTTCGGTGGGAGACCGGTTACCTCGGCCGGCAGTTCCCCGTACTGCCCGCGGCGCCCGGCTTCGCCCGCAAGGTGAAGCCGCTGGTGCGGTTGGGCGAGCGCGAGATGGCCGCGTACTGCGTGCTGAACGGCATCGACTACCAGGTCGAGGAGTGCCCGATGGCCGCAGGCAACAAGCACATCGGGTTCAAGGAGGTGCTCAACGGGCTGGAGGAGCGCTCGCCCGGCGCGAAGGCCGCGTTCCTGTTCGGCTTCTTCGGCCGGGGGCACGACCGCTTCGCCACAGAAGAGGACGAGGTCGAGCTCGCGGACTGCCCGAGCTGCGGTGCACCCACCACGACCGGCGGCTTGTGCGCGTTCTGCTCCCTGCGGGCGCGGGCCGGTGGGATCGCCACCGGCGAGCACACGGCCGCGGTCGAGCTCCGAGCGGGACGCTAGGACCAATGCCCCGACCTCTCGCCCCGGGCGATCGCGTGCTGCTCATCGACACGAAGCAGCGGCGCCATCTCGTCACCCTGGCCGAGGGCGGCGCGTTCCACAGCCACGCGGGCGTGCTGGACCATTCCCAGCTCATCGGCGAGGAAGAGGGCGTGACGGTCCGCACGAGCATGAACGCGCGCATGGTCGCGGTGCGACCGACCCTGGCCGAGTACATCCTGAAGATGCCGCGCGGCGCGCAGGTGATCTATCCCAAGGACCTCGGCCCGATCCTCATGCTCGCGGACATCTTTCCGGGGGCACGGGTGCTCGAGTCCGGCGTCGGGTCCGGCGCTCTGACCATGACGTTGCTGCGCGCGATCGGGCCCGAAGGACACGTCCACGGCTACGAGCTCCGTGACGACTTCGCCGATCGCGCCCGCCGGAACGTCGAAGGGTTCCTCGGGCCGGATCTCCCACTGACGATCGACGTACGCGACGTCTACGACGGCATCGACCTGACCGAGCTGGACCGGATCCTCCTCGACCTCCCCGAGCCCTGGCGCGTGGTGAAGCACGCCGAGGCCGCGCTGCGTCCCGGCGGCATCCTGCTCTCGTACCTGCCGACGATCGGTCAGGTGATGCGCCTGCGCGAGGAACTCGCCGGCTCGTCGTTCGGCATGGCCGAGTCGCTCGAGGTGCTGCAACGGGGCTGGAACGTGGACGGGCAGTCCGTCCGTCCCGACCATCGCATGGTCGCCCACACCGGCTTCCTCACCCACGCACGCCTGCTCGCCGCGACGGCATGAGCGTCGTGGACCGATGATCCCGCGGGTCGCGTGAACGCGCTCGACCTCGCGATCATCGCCGCCATCGTCATCGCCGCCGCCGGCGGCTACCGCCTGGGATTCGTCTCCCGGGCCCTGTCCTGGGCCGGGCTGGCCGGTGCGCTGGTGATCGCGATCCGGCTCATCCCGGACCTCATGACCGCGCTCGCCGCCACCTCGCCGCGCGGCCGGCTGATCGCGGTGCTGGCCTTCGTCCTCGGGCTCGGCCTGCTCGGCCAGGCGCTCGGGCTCGCGCTCGGCGCGCTGCTGCACGCCCGGTTGCCGAGCGTCGCCGTGGTGCAACGGAGCGATCGCATCGCCGGCGCCGCCGTCGGCGCGTGTGGCGTCGTGGTCCTGCTCTGGCTGATCCTGCCGGCGCTGACGAGCGCGCCGGGCTGGCCCGCCCGCGCCGCGCAGGGATCACGGATCGCCTCCACGATCGAGCGGGTCGCGCCCCAACCTCCGCCGTCGCTGCGGGAGCTGGGCCGCATGGTGGCGGAAGCTCCGTACCCCGAGGTGTTCGGCCCCGATGACGGCCCGGCCGATGTCGGGACGCCACCGCAGGCCGCACTGCCCGCCGGGGTCGACGCGCGTGCTCGGGCCGCCGTCGTACGGGTCGAGGGGCAGGCCTGCGACCAGATCCAGGACGGGACCGGGTTCGTCGTCCGCGACGGCATCGTGGTCACCAACGCGCACGTCGTCGCGGGGGAGCGCGACACCTCCGTGTTCCTTCCCAACGGCGACAAGCTCCGGGCGCGAGTCGTGCGCTTCGACCCCCGCCGCGACCTCGCCCTGCTCTCGGTCGACGGCCTGGGCCTCGCGCCGCTGCCCCTGGGCACCGGGCAGGAGGGAGTCGTCGGCGCGGTCTACGGGCATCCCGGTGGCGGGCCGCTGCGGTCCGCGCCGGCCCGGATCGCGGAGGAGATCGACGCCCGCGGGACGGACATCTACCGGACCACGCCCACCAGCCGCGACGTGTTCGTCCTCGCGGCCAAGCTCGCGCCGGGGGACTCCGGTGCGCCGCTCGTCGACCAGACCGGGCACGTGGTCGGCGTGGCCTTCGCGATCGACCCCGGCCGCGACGGCACCGCCTATGCGCTCACGAGCGCGGAGCTCCGACCAGACCTGGTGGGGATCCCCGCCGACACCGTCGAAACCGGCTCCTGCCTCGTCGGCTAGGACGCGACTCCGCGCTCGGATCGACGAGCTGCTGCTCGGAGCGACCCGGAATCAGGTGAGGCCGAACCAGCCGAGGACGGTGGTGACGAGGACGACGATCGCGAGCATGGACACCGCGAACACGCAGATCAGGGTGAAGACCTTCATCTTCGGCCCACTCACCGCGTCGCCGACGACACTCGGCCGGTTGGTGAGGATGTACAGCAGGAACAGGATGACGGGCGTGATGAACCCGTTCAGGATCTGCGTGGTGAGGAGCAGGTCGATGAGGTTCACCGGGATGAGCGCGACGCCCGCCCCGATGACGACCTGCGCGGTGAACAGGCCGAGGAAGAGCGGTGCCTCGCGCAGCCGCCGGGACACCGACCGTTCCGCGCCCACCGCCTCCGCGAGCCCGTAGGCCGTCGACAGCGGGACCACGGCGGCGGCGAGGCAGGACGCGCCGAGCAGGCCGATGGCGAAGAGCGTCTCCGCGCCTGCGCCGGCTACCGGCTCGAGGGCCTTGGCCGCTTCGGCCGCAGACGTCAACGGACCCGAGCCGCCGATCGCGGCCGCGGTCGCGATGAGGATCGACATGAAGATGAAGCCGGCGAAGAGCGCGCCGAAGACCGCGTCGATCCGCTCCTCCCGGTACTCGTCCGGGCCGATGCCGCGGTCGGCCACAGCCGCCGCCTGGTAGAGCTGCATGTACGGCGTGATCGTGGTCCCGACGAGCGCGATCGCGATGAGCAGGAAGTCCTGGCTGGCCACGAAGTGCGGCCAGACGGCGTTCTTCGCGACCTCCGCCCAGTCGGGCTGGGCGAGCACCATCGCGACCGGGTAGACGAGGAACACGAGCGACAAGGCGAGGAACACGCGCTCGGCGTACCGGTACGTGCCGAAGAGGACGACGGCGAGAATCCCCACCGCGGCCATCGGCACCGAGATGTAGCGGGAGACCCCGAAGATCTCGAGCGCGGCCCCGATGCCGGCGAACTCCGCGACGACGAGCCCGAGGTTCGCGATGAGCAGGCACACGACCGCGAACGCACCGATGCGGAGCGAGAATTGCTCCCGCACCAGCGACATCAGTCCCTCGCCGCTGTACGCGCCCACGCGCGCGGCCATCTCCTGGACCGCCACCAGCGCCGCGGTGACGATCACGCAGATGAACAGCGTCTTGTACCCGAACAGCGAGCCGGCGGACGCGTACGTCGCGATCCCACCCGCGTCGTTGCCCGCGCTCGCGGCGATGACGCCCGGGCCGAGGATTGCCATGATCGCGATCGCGCGGACCATCCGGCGACGCCGCGGCGTGGGCGGCGGCGGAACCGGGACAGCAGACATGAGAGGCCTAGTCCATCAACCCAGGAGGCGGAGGAAGCGGACCTTGCCCCGATCCGGCACCAGGGCGTCGACGAGGTCGTCGGCGAGGATGCGGCCCACCGGGCGCTCGTCGTCGTCGATCACGAGGACCGACGAACCCCGCGAGTCGATGAACCGCTCCACCACCTCGTCGAGTGACGCATCGGGCGAAACGGTCACCGGCTCCGGCGGTCCGGCGACGTCGATGACGTGGTCGTCCTTCGATGCGACGAGCAGCTCGAACAGCCCGATGTCGTGCACGAGCCGACCGGTCTCGTCAACGATGATCACCGCGTCGACGTCGGCCTGGTGCTCGGCCTGGCTGCGCAGGATGCGACGCACCTGGCCGACCGTCTGGTCGGGACGGACCAGCACGAGGTTGGTCGTCATGACTCCACCCGCCGACCCTTCGCGGTAGAGCAGCAGCGCGCGCAGGCGATCTGCCTTCGCCGCCGGCATCGCCGCGAGCAGCTCCGCCGCCTCGTCGGCCTCGAGGTCCCGCAACGCGTCCACCGCTTCGTCCGGCTCCATCTCGGCCAGCAGCGACGCGGCATGCTCCGTGTTCGACTCGCGCAGCAGCGCGCCGAGGTGATCGGGCTCCATCTCCTCCAGCGCGTCGGCCGCGGTCTCCTTCTCGAGCTGGGCCAGCAGCTCCTGGCGCTCGTCGCGGCCGAGCTCTTCGAGCAGGTCCGCGAGCTCACCCGGACGTAGGCGCCGCAGCGCCTGGTTCGGCGTGTGGAGCCGCATGAGGCCGGGCGGACCGGTCCCCGCACCGGTGCCGAAGGGCTGGATCGCGCTCCAGTCGATCACGCGGTCCGGAGTCGGCCGGCGCCGCCAGCGCGGCGGACCCAGCCGGCGCAACAGGGTCTGGAAGCCGACGTCCACGCCGACCAGGCGGTATTCGCCGCCCACCCGGGCGAGGTACAGGTCGGCCGCACGGACGACGCGCACCCCGTCGACGTCCACGAGCTGGTGGTCGACGACGTCACCGTTGAGCACCACTTCACCCGCACGGCGCTCGAAGTCGCGCAGGTCGAGTCGCGTCGAGGAGAGCGTCACGCGCTCGGTGCTGAACTCCTCGACGTGGTCGATCGGCACGAACGCGCGGCGGCGGCCGACGCGAACGACGAGGCCGGTGACGGGGGGATAGGGCTCGCCGCGCCAGCGCACGACGAGGTCCAGCAGCCGACCGACCTCGGCGCCGCTGCGGTCGCGCACGGGCCGGCCGACGAGGCCGGCGGCGGACACGAGCGCGTCGGCGACGGTCCGGTTGGCGAGGAGACGCTGGGAACGGTGCTCACGCCGGCGCTTGAGCGCGGACGGGGTGGGAAGGGGTGGACGACGAGCCATGACACACCTCGTGGGTGGTGACGAACGGGCGGTGGTCGGCCGCGCCGTCGGCTCGCGGTGGCGTCAGATGGTCAGACGCGAGGAAGGAGGCGACAGGCGCGACTGTCGGTACTCGGGGGTTCGCCAGTATGCATCGCGCCTCACCTCCTATGCTTCGGGTCGCTTCGGCCTTCGCACTTCGTGCCCGCTCCGGCCTGCGCTCCTACGGTGGAGACCCGACCCGGCCCTGGGGGCCCGGGTCATCGGCTCCCGGTTATTCGGCCTCGATGAAGATGCACTCGCCGGGGCACTCCTCGGCGGACTCGATGGTCGCCTCGAGCATGTCGTCGGGGATGTTGGCCAGGCCTTCGGGGCCGCCCGGGTCGGCGAACACCTTGTCGCCTTCCTTGACGTAGGCCAGACCGTCGTCGAGCAGCGTGAAGACGGTGGGCGCGATCTCCTCGCAGAGCCCGTCGCCGGTGCAGAGGTCCTGGTCGATCCAGACCTTCATGGGTTTCTCACCTCTTCGTGGGGTTCCGGGGGAGTCGACTTCGTCCGGGCGGTGCTCACCCGTGCTGATCGTCGCGCCCGGAACGGGGCTTGAGTGACGCGGGATCCGGGTCGAGGTTAGGCGTGGTTCACCTGCTGGGCAATTTATCAAGTGGTCACGTGGAAAAAGCCCATCGTGGTTGTCACCGGTCGGTAGGGTGCCCGGTGTAGGTTCGATTCGACCGTCAGAGGCACACCCGGCCTCGGCATCAGACTCGAGAGAGGAGGGTCATCGTGGCTTCCGAGCACGAGCGACGCCTCGCCGAGTACGAACGCCAGGTGGGCGACCTCCAGGACCAGCTGAAGACGCTCGAGGAGGAGGTCGTCGTCCTCCGGCGCCGGCTCCAGGACGCACCCAAGCGCGTCCGCACCCTCGAGGAGCGGCTGCTCGAGACGAAGGGCCAGCTGGCCCAGGCCGTCTCGCAGAACGAACGGCTCTCGGCCACGCTCCGTGAGGCACGGGAGCACATCGCCGCGCTGCGCGAAGAGGTCGAGAAGCTCACGATGCCCCCGTCGGCGTACGGCACGTTCCTCGGCAGCAACGACGACAGCACGGTGGATGTGTTCAGCGCCGGCCGCAAGATGCGCGTCGCCGTGCACCCCGAGCTCGACATCAGCGAGATGAAGCGCGGCCAGGAAGTCGTTCTCAACGAGTCGCTCAACGTCGTGCTCGCCCGCGGCCCCGAGATCCAGGGTGAGGTCGTCATCTTCCGCGAGCTGCTCGAAGACGGTCGTCGCGCGCTGATCGTCGGCCGTGCGGACGAGGAGCGCGTGTGCGAGCTCGGCGACGAGCTGCTCGGCGTGCGCCTGCGCGCCGGCGAGCACCTGCTCATGGACGGCCGTTCCGGACTGCTCGTCGAGCGCATCCCGCGGCCCGAGGTCGAGGAGCTCGTGCTCGAAGAGGTTCCGGACATCACGTACGCGGACGTCGGCGGGCTCGACGACCAGATCGAGCAGATCCACGACGCGGTCGAGCTGCCGTACCTCTACTCCGATCTCTTCCACGAGCACGACCTGCAGCCGCCGAAGGGGATCCTCCTCTACGGGCCGCCGGGTTGCGGCAAGACGCTGATCGCGAAAGCCGTCGCGAACTCGCTCGCGTCACGCGTCGCCGAGAAGACGGGCAACACGAAGACGCGCTCGTACTTCCTCAACATCAAGGGCCCCGAGCTGCTCAACAAGTACGTCGGCGAGACCGAGCGCCAGATCCGGTTGATCTTCGAACGGGCGCGCGAGAAGTCCGAAGAGGGCGTTCCCGTCATCGTGTTCTTCGACGAGATGGACTCCCTGTTCCGCACCCGCGGCACCGGCATCTCCTCGGACATCGAGAGCACGATCGTCCCGCAACTGCTCGCCGAGATCGACGGGGTCGAGACGCTGAAGAACGTGATCGTGATCGGCGCCTCCAACCGTGAGGACCTCATCGACCCGGCCATCCTCCGACCCGGCCGCCTCGACGTGAAGATCAAGATCGAGCGACCCGACGAGGAGTCCTCGAAGCAGATCTTCGCCCGGTACCTGGTGCCGACGCTGCCGATCGCCGAAGACGAGTCGAAGCTCCACGACGGCGACCTGGACCGCACCGTGAGCGCCATGATCGACGCGGCGGCCAGCGCGATGTACGCCACCGACGAGATCAACCGCTTCCTCGAGGTGACGTACCAGAACGGCGACAAGGAGATCCTGTACTTCAAGGACTTCTCCTCGGGCGCCATGATCGAGAACATCGTGCGCCGCAGCAAGAAGCTGGCGATCAAACGGTCCATCGCGGGCGGCGCGCGCGGGATCTGCACCCAGGACCTCCTCGACTCCATCAAGCAGGAGTACCGCGAGCACGAGGACCTTCCGAACACCACGAACCCGGACGACTGGGCGAAGATCTCGGGCAAGAAGGGCGAGCGGATCGTGTTCGTGCGCACGCTGCTCGCCGAAGGCGACTCGGACCAGGGTGGGCGCCAGATCGAGCGCGTCACCACGGGCCAGTACCTCTAGGCCGCCGTACCCAGGTCCGAACCGCCTCGCAGTCCCCGTACTTGTGCGCGTCGATCGCGCCAAGGCGACGGGTAGGCTTTCGTCGTGGCAGTCCCCAAGGTGTGCGGAATCGAGACGGAGTACGCCGTGCTGCTGCGCGGCACCGCGGATGCGAATCCGGTGCTCGCCTCGTCGATGCTCATCAACGCGTACGTCGAGCACCGCAAGGTCGGGTGGGACTTCGACGACGAGTCGCCCGGGCGCGACGCCCGTGGCTTCGGTCGTGACGGCGCGCAGCCACCCGAGATCGAGACGCATCTGGTCAACACCGTGCTCACGAACGGCGCGCGCTACTACGTCGACCACGCGCACCCCGAGTACTCCACGCCGGAGTGCGCAGACGCGTTGGAGCTCGTGTGTGCGGACAAGGCGGGGGAGCGGATCCTCGGCCGCTCGATGCAGGCGGCGCGCCGGCTGCTCGAGCCGGGCCAGGAGATCGTCGTCTACAAGAACAACTCCGACGGGAAGGGCAACTCGTACGGCTGCCACGAGAACTACCTCGTGAGCCGCCAGGTGCCGTTCGTGTCACTCGTGCGCAACCTCCTGCCGTGGTTCGTCAGCCGCCAGGTGTTCACCGGCGCCGGGAAGGTCGGCACCGAGAACGGCGCGTCCCCGGTCGACTACCAGATCAGTGCCCGTGCCGACTTCTTCGAGGAGGAGGTCGGGCTCGAGACCACGCTGAAGCGCCCGCTCGTGAACACGCGCGACGAGCCGCATGCCGATCCGCAGAAGTACCGGCGCCTGCACGTGATCGTCGGCGACGCGAACCTCTGCGAGGTGGCGACGTACCTGAAGGTCGGCACCACCGCGATCGTGCTCGCGATGATCGAGGACGACTTCATCGACAAGGACCTGTCGATCATCGGCCCCGTCCACGCCGTGCGAACGGTGTCGCACGACCCGACGTGCCGGGCGACGCTCGAGCTCGTGGACGGCGGCTCGTGCACCGCGGTGGAGCTGCAGTGGGAGTTCCTGCGCCTCGCCCAGAAGTACGCCGACGAGACCGGGCTCGAGGAGTGTGGCGGCGAAGAGGTCGGCGGCGACGTCCTCGCCCGATGGGAAGCGGTGCTCACCCAGCTCGAGCGCGATCCGATGGGCCTCGACGGTCAGCTCGACTGGGTCACCAAGCTCTCGCTGCTCGAGGCGTACCGCAGCCGTGACGGACTGGGCTGGGACGACCCGAAGCTGGCCCTCCTGGACCTGCAGTACCACGACGTTCGGCCCGAGCGTTCCTTGTATGAGCGCCTGGTGCGCGCGGGTAAGGTCGAGCGCTTGGTGGAAGAGGCTGACGTGATCGAGGCGATGACCGAACCGCCGGGGCGGACCCGGGCCTACTTCCGCGGAACGTGTCTCTCCCGGTGGCCCGACGCGGTGGTCGCGGCGAACTGGGACAGCATCATTCTCGACGTCGGCAGCGACCCGTTGCGCCGGATTCCGATGATGGAACCGCTCAAGGGAAGCAAAGCGATGGTCGAGCGGTTGTTTGGTGAATGCACGACACCGGCCGAGCTCGTCGAGCGGTTGGCGTCGTAGGCGCAACGAGGCGATCGGGCGCCAGGGAGGTTTTGCGACATGCCGGAACGTGAGCAGAAGAAGAAGTCAGCGCCGAAGGAGCGCGCGACCGAGACCGATGAGGTCGAGGCCGCCCCGGCGAAGCAGGGTGAAGCGCTCAAGGAGGAGCTCGACGACCTGCTGGACGAGATCGACAGCGTCCTCGAGTCCAACGCCGAGGACTTCGTGCGCTCGTACGTCCAAAAGGGCGGGGAGTGACGGCCCGGCCGTGAGCGCTCGTTCGTCATGACCTTCGGTGGCTTCGGTGGTCCCGGTTCGACCCCAGGTCCCTTTCACGGTGAGCTCGCCCGCTCCGAGGTGCAACAGGCCCGCGCCGGCGCGCCCCATCTGCCCGACGACGTGATCGCCGCGGCCCGCGAGGAACGGGCCCTGCGCCGGCTGAAGCGCCGGGTCGGTCGCTGGCAGCGCTTGGGCAGGATCCGCTAAGCCGGTTCCCGCCGAACACCCGTGTAACCTCGCCCGCCGTGAACCACGAGCCGGTCTTGCCGGCATTTCCCGATACGGGATCATCGTTCGTCGACCTGCTGCGCAAGGTCGCTCCCGATGCCCTCCCGCCGACCGTGATGGGCCAGAGCAACCATCCCTTCGAGATCACGCACGGTACGACCGTCGTGGCGATCCGTTGCGAGGGCGGGGTGGTCATGGCCGGCGACCGGCGGGCCACCTCCGGGTACACGATCGCCAACCGGCGAATCGAGAAGGTGTTCGCCGCCGACGAGCTCTCGGGTGTCGCCATCGCCGGGGCGGCCGGTCCCGCGGTCGAGATGGTGCGGCTCTTCCAGGTCCAGCTCCAGCACTACGAGAAGGTCGAGGGTGAGCAGCTCTCGCTCGAGGGCAAGGCCAACCAGCTCGCGCAGATGGTGCGGGCGAACCTGCCGGCCGCCATGCAGGGCTTCGTGGTCGTCCCGCTGTTCGCCGGCTACGACAACCGGCGCCGGATCGGCCGCGTGTTCAGCTTCGACGCCGCCGGCGGCAAGTACGAAGAGGCCGACTACCAGGCGAACGGATCCGGTGGCGTCCACGCCCGCAACTGGATCAAGTCCGGCTGGCGCGAGGGAATCAGCTCGGACGAAGCGATCGAGCTGGCGATCCGCGCGCTGTTCGCGGCCGCGGACGAAGACGTCGCGACCGGTGGCCCCGACCTCGTGCGCGGAATCTACCCCAACGTCGCGGTGATCAACGCGGACGGCTTCGTCGCCCTCACCGACGACGATGTCGCAGCCCGGGCCCAGAACCTCCTCGGCGGATCCGAGCGGGGCGGCAACGAGACGCAGGGCCCGCAGGCGGGAACCGAGGGTGGCGCATGAGCGAAGCGGCGACAACGTGCGGTTCGAGCCGATCGCGTAGCGAAGCGGTTCGCCGAAGGAATGGTGGCCGGCCCCGCCCGCAGGGCGGAGAGCGGAAGAGATGAGCCAGCCGTTCTACGTCTCACCCGAGCAGGTGATGAAGGATCGGGCGGACTACGCCCGGAAGGGGATCGCCCGCGGCCGGAGCCTGGTCGCGTTGGAGTGCGCCGACGGCGTGCTGATCGTCGCCGAGAACCCCAGCCGCACGTTGTTCAAGATCAGTGAGCTCTACGACCGCATCGCGTTCGCGGGCGTCGGCAAGTACAACGAGTTCCAGAGCCTCAAGATCGGCGGAGTCCGCCTCGCGGACCTGAAGGGCTACCAGTACTCACGCGAAGACGTCACCGCGAACGGGATCGCGAATGCGTACGCGCAGACGCTCGGCCAGGTCTTCACCCACGAGATGAAGCCGTACGAGGTCGAGATCCTCGTCGCCCAGGTCGGCAGCGAGCCCGGGGACCGCAACGAGATGTTCCACATCCTCTACGACGGCACCGTCATGGACGAAGAGGGCTTCACCGTGCTCGGCGGCCAGGCCGAGACGATCAACGAGGTGCTGAAGCAGAGCTACGAACCCGGCCTGAGCCTCGCGGCCGCGACGAAGCTCGGCGCGCAGGTGCTCGGCGAGGGGCAGCAGACCGCGCCGCCCGCGGACCACCTCGAGGTCGCGCTGCTCGACCGGAACCGGACCGGTCGCACGTTCCGCCGCATCAAGGGCGACGAGCTCGACGCGCTCCTCTCGTAAGTCTCGAAGCTCTCCGGAGGGCGGTTTTCTGAAGCTCTCCGGAGGGCGGACGGTAGGGCGCGATCGATTCGGCGCCCTCCGGCGGTTTTCTACGAGGAGGTGACCTGCCTCGTCACGTGGTCGATGTCGCGCAGGTGATGGGCGCCTTCGTGGGCGGCGTGCGACAGGATCCATGACGCCGGGTGGGTGCTGTCGCCGATCGTGAAGGGACGGTCCCACGCCGCGGTCGGCGTCTCTTGCGCCCGGGCGGCGAGCGCGCCGGTCGCGCTCTTGATCCCGGCGAGGACGAGATCGGGATCGAGCACCCAGTCGGGCCGCGCGTCGGCGGCTTCGGTCACGTCGATCGGCGGGAAGTGCGAGTCCGGGTGCTCGAGCACGATCGGCAGGGTCATCGACAGGAGCTCGAGCACCTCGCGCGCGTGCACCGCGTATTCGAGGACGGACCATGTCTCCGGGTCGGGGCGGATTCGCAGCGCCGCGGGCGGCACCGCGTCGAGCGCTTCGCGGTAGCGGCGGGGAAAGCTCCGGATCGCCGCGATCGCATCCGGGACCGCGATGTCGGCTTCGTCGATGCCGCAGTCGGGGCAGGACGCCATCAGTGGGGGAAGTACCGCAGCACGGGGGAGACCGTGCCCACGATCACCGCCAGGAGGACGACCCAGAACGGCCAGACCGTCACGTGCCGCGTGCTCCGAGGCTCGGGGAGCTCAGTCGCCGCGTCGACTTCGATCGCGAGCATGACGAGCTGCGCGTCCTCTGCCTGGTCGGTCGGGACGTACACGTCGATGCGGGCGAGGTCACCGACCGTGAAGCCGTACGGCGAGTCGAGTGCGCCCCGGAGCTCGGCGTCGATGCCCTCGTCGTAGAGCCGGGCCGCGAGCACCCGGGCCTCGAACGAGCCGCAGACCCACGTGAGCTGCTCCATCGTCGCCACGACGCCATCGTAGGTCTGCACCGCCGCGATACCCAGGTCGACCGGGGTCGGGTTGCCTCAAGCCGGCTCGGTAGCGTGCCGACGTTCGCCGCGGCGCCACGCGCCGCTTTCGAGGAGGTCCAGGCGATGCCGAAGCGAATCCGAACCGTAACGACGATCGGTGTGGTCATCGCCGCGCTCGTCCTCATGGGAGCGGGATTCCCCTCGAAGCACGTCCCGCCGAAGCGGTGGGCCGCCGGCGTCTGCACCACGGTGACCGACTGGGTCAACACGACCAAGGCGGGCGCCTCGGATCTCAACGCGTCACTTGCCGGCGCGAACACCAGCCTGCGTGACGTCCGTGACGCGCTCTCCGGGTACATGGGCGACACCGCCCACGCCACCACGCTGGCACTGGACGGCCTCGCCGCTGCCGGCACCCCGACCACGCCGAAGGGCAAGCAGGCCGCCGCCACTCTCACGGGCAGCTTCAAGAAGATCCGCAAGTCGTTGCGGAAGCTCCAGAACCAAGCCGATGACGTGTCGGTCAAGCACAAGGCCAAGGCGCTGAAGGAGATCAAAGCGCTCGACCGGCAGGTGACCACGGAGTTCAACTCGTTCGGCGCCGCCCTGGCCAAGCTGAAGAATCTGGACCCGGACCACAAGCTGAAGAAGGCGTTCCAGGCCGACCGGACATGCCAGGCCCTGTCGGGCTGACGACGCGCTGCGGTCGGCGCCCGGTCGGGTCACCGGTACGCTGATATCGATGGAGCGGCGGATCTTCGGGTTGGAGAACGAGTACGGCGTCACGTGCACCTTGCGCGGTCAGCGCCGGCTGAGCCCGGACGAGGTCGCGCGCTACCTCTTCCGCCGGGTCGTCTCGTGGGGCCGCTCGAGCAACGTGTTCCTCGAGAACGGCGCCCGCTTGTACCTCGACGTCGGCAGCCACCCGGAGTACGCGACGCCGGAGTGCGACTCGATCGCCGACCTCGTCGTGCACGACAAGGCCGGGGAGCGAATCCTCGAGGGCCTCGTGCACAGCGCCGAGCAGCGCCTCCGTGAGGAAGGCATCCGCGGCGAGGTGTTCCTGTTCAAGAACAACACGGACTCGGCGGGCAACTCGTACGGCTGCCACGAGAACTACCTCGTCGAGCGGGACGGTGACTTCGGCAAGTTCACCGACGTGCTGATCCCCTTCCTCGTGTCCCGTCAGATCTACGCCGGCGCCGGCAAGGTGCTGCAGACCGCGCGGGGCGCGATGTACTGCATCGCGCAACGGGCCGAGCACATCTGGGAAGGCGTCTCGAGCGCGACCACCCGATCCCGGCCGATCATCAACACCCGAGACGAGCCGCACGCCGACGCCGAGAGGTTCCGCCGGCTCCACGTGATCGTCGGCGACTCGAACATGAGCGAGTACACGACGTTCCTCAAGGTCGGTACCACGTCGATCCTCCTGCGGATGCTCGAGGAAGACCCGAGCCCGTGGCGCGACCTCAGCCTCGAGAACCCGATCCGCGCGATCCGCGAGATCAGCCACGACGTCACCTGCCGGCGCCGGGTGCGCTTGGCGAACGGTCGCGAGCTCTCCGCGGTCGAGATCCAGAGCGAGTACCTGAACCGGGCGCTGCGCTTCGCCAAGCGCCACCGGCTCACGCCGCTCGAGCAACAGGCGCTCGAGATGTGGGAGCACGTGATGGTCCACCTCGAGTCGGACCCACTGAAGCTCTCCCGCGAGATCGACTGGGTGATCAAGTACCACCTCATCGAGGCGTACCGCGAGAAGCACGAGCTTCCGCTGACCCATCCGCGGGTCGCGTTGCTCGACCTCGCGTACCACGACGTCAGCCGTCCCCGTTCGCTGTACTACCTGCTCGAGCGCCGGGGCCAGGTGGACCGCACCGCGATCGACAAGGACATCGAGATCGCGATGGACACGCCTCCGCAGACCACGCGGGCGCGCCTGCGCGGTGCCTTCATCAAGAAGGCGAAGGAGCGCAAGCGGGACTACACCGTCGACTGGGTGCACCTGAAGCTCAACGACCAGGCGCAGCGCACCGTCCTCTGCAAGGACCCGTTCAAATCCCGCGACGAACGCGTCGAACGCCTCATCGCCTCTCTCTAGGTCGCCACTCGCTCGCGCGCGGATGTACTGGTGTCAGCGGTATCGCTCGCGCCTCCCGCGAGTATCGGAATGCCGGACCGCGGAGTGCCCTAGCCTCACGTCATGCCGTCGTTTCGGACCGGGCGGGTGGTCCGCATGCTCTCCGAGCGTCCCGGCTTGCAGCGGGTCGAGGTCGACCTCGGAACCGGCCCCGAGCGCGCGTACGTCCTCGACCGGCTGACCGGCCCGGTGGCACCCGGTGACGATGTCATCGTGAACACCACCGCGGTCGAGCTCGGCCTCGGTACCGGAGGCTGGCACGTCGTGCACTGGAACCTGGCCCGCTCCGACTGGTCGGAGAAGGGACCGGGCCACATCATCAAGGCGCGCTACACCAGCCTGCAGACCGACGTCGGGAGCGCCGAGGAGCACTTCGACCCCGAGCTGGCCGACGTGGAGTCGATCGACGGCATGCCCGTGGTAGCCGCCGCACTGCACAGCCAGGTCCCCGCCGTGGCGGTGGCGTTCAAGGACCTGCGCCCCGATGCCACGCTCGCCTACGTGATGACGGACGGCGCCGCGCTTCCGCTCGCGCTCTCGGACCTGGTCGCCGAGCTCACAGACCGCAAGCTGATCGACGCCACCATCACTTGCGGCCACGCGTTCGGCGGTGACTTCGAAGCCGTGTCGGTGTACTCCGCGCTCGCGGTGGCCCGCCATGTCATCGGCGCCGACGCGGTCGTCCTCGCGATGGGCCCGGGGATCGTCGGCACCGGGACCCGGCTCGGCTTCAGCGGCATCGAGGTGGGACCGGCCCTCGACGCGGCCGGCGGCCTGCACGGCGACCCGATCGCGTGCCTCCGGGTGTCGTTCGCGGACGAGCGGCCGCGCCACCAAGGCGTCTCGCACCACACGCTCACCACCTTGCGCCTCGCGTGCCGGAGCCGCGTCACGATCCCGGTGCCGATGGTCGGGGGTGTGCTCGAAGCACGGATCCGGGCCGACCTCGAAGAGGCCGGGCTCGCCGAGCGTCACGACGTCGTCGACGTGGAGGCGCCGGACATCATCGCCGCGTTCGCCGCCCATGGCCTCCGGATCAGCTCGATGGGCCGCCCGGCGAGCGACGACCCGGTGCTCTTCCAGGCCGCGGCCGCCGCCGGAGCACTCGCGGCCCAAAGGAGCCTCCGTTAGCCTCGGCGCACCTCATGGCCGATGCCCCGGACCGCCGCGAACGACTCCTGAACCTGCTGGCCGCGCTGCTCGAGACGCGGCCCGGCCTCACGCGCGAGGAGATCGTCACCAACGTCTCGCTCGGCTACCCGCCGGCCCCGGAGTCGGCCCGCAAGGCGTTCGAACGGGACAAGGCCAGCCTGCGGGCGATGGGCGTGCCCGTGCGCGAGGACGACCGGGAGAACGAGTGGCGCTACCGGGTCGACCCCAAGGAGTACTACCTCCCGGACCTGGACCTGAGCGACGAGGAGCTCGCCGCACTGCACGTGGCCGTCACCGGGATCAGCCTGGGGGCCGGTGGCGGCGAAGGCGCCGGCGCGCTCATGAAGCTCGGCGGCCTGGAGGGCACGGGCGGGCTCCCCGTCGCCGAGCTACCCCTGGTCGACACACTCGCGCCGCTGTTCGACGCGTCCCGGCGGCGCTGCGTCGTCGAGCTCACCTACCGCGGCCGCGCGCGCCGGGTGGAGCCGTGGGGACTCACCTCGAAGTTCGGCCATTGGTACGTCGTGGGCCAGGACCTGGGCTCGGGCGAGATGCGGGTCTTCCGCGCGGACCGCATCGAGGGTGACGTCATCGCGACCGAGCCCGGTGCCTTCACGGTTCCGCGCGACTTCCGGGCCGACGCCTACCTCGCGGACCAGCCATGGGAGTACGGCTCCGGCCGCGCGATGCGAGTGCGGGTCCGGATCGACGCCGGGCACGTGGCCGAGCTGGTCGGTCAGGTCGGACCGGAGACACCGATCGAGCGGGCGCCGGACGGCTCGGTGGTGGTCGAGCTCTCCGTCGTGAACCTCGACGGACTCCGCAGCTTCGTGCTCGGGTTCCTCGATCATGCCGAGGTGCTGTCACCGCCGGAGGCCCGCGCCGCCGTCGTCGACTGGCTCGACGAGATCATCGTCGCGGGGACCGCCACATGAGCGCAGCGGCCACACGGCGCGCGGGCAGCCGCCGGACCCGCGGAGCGTGCCCGAGGCGGCCCGGTCCGAAGGATCAGGAGCGGAGGAGATGAGCCCCCGTCTCGAGGCTGAAGGCGACCTGGCTCGCGTCCTCGCGATGGTGCCGTGGCTCGCGGCCCACCGCGGCGCGACGAAGGTGGGCGTGGCGGCGCGCTTCGGCATCACCGCGGAGCAGCTCGAACGGGATCTCGCGCTGATCATGATGGTGGGGGTCCCGCCGTACTCCCCCGGGGACTACATCAGCATCGAGTACGAGGGCGACACCGTCGACGTGTGGCTCGCGCCGTACTTCAACCGGCCGCTGCGCCTCACCGCGGCCGAAGGTCTGGCCATCCTCGCGGCCGGTCGCGCGCTCCTGGCGGTGCCCGGCTCCGATGAGCACGGCCCGCTCGCGACCGCGCTCGACAAGCTCGAGACGGCGCTCGGCGTCTCCGAGGTGGTGGTGGAGTTCGGCGCGCCCGAGCACCTGCACACGGTGCGGGACGCGGCCGAGCGGGGGATGCGCATCGAGATCGAGTACTGGAGCGCGGGGCGCGATGCGGTCACCACGCGCCGCATCGACCCGGGGCCTCCGTTCTTCGCGCTGGGGGAGTGGTACACGGACGCGTTCGACCATCTCCGCGGCGAGCCGCGGATGTTCCGGGTCGATCGCATCCGGGCCGCGCATCCGACCGGTGAGACGTTCCCACCGGTACCCGCAGGTACTCCCGCCGCGGTCTACAACCCCCGCCCCGACGACCGCCGGGTCACGGTCGAGCTGCCCGCGTCCGCGGCGTGGGTCGCCGAGAGCTTTCCGGCCGAGGGAGTCGAGGACGTCGCGGGCGGGGGCCAGCGGGTCGTGCTCGCGGTGAGTGAGACGGCGTGGCTGGAACGGGTGCTGCTCCGTGCGGGGCCGGGGGCCCGGGTCGTCGGTCCGGCCGAGAGCACGGGCATCGCCGCCGCGGCGGCCCAACGGATCCGGGCGCGATACGAGGGCCCATAACGCTCACCGCACCGGGCGGTACCACTCGCACCCCCGCTACGTGGAAGGATGAGGGAAGTGGAACCACCGGTGAGGGAACAGGCCGATGAGACCGCAGGGCCCCCTCCCTCCGGTGACCAGTCGACGTTCGAGATTCGGCCGCTGACGACCGCGGAGCGGATCGGCGAGCCGGGAGCCGGCGGGGGCTTCGGCGACGGCGACGACGACGGCCGCGAAGGTGGCGGCGGCCCACCGGGCGGCTCCGGTGGCAACGGCGGCTCAGCGGGGCGGGAGCCGCAGAAGCGAACGCCCGGACGCACCGCGATCGAGTGGGGCGTCCTCATCGTGGCCGCGCTGGTCATCGCGATCGTCATCCGCACGTTCGTCTTCCAGGCGTTCTACATCCCCTCCGAGTCCATGGTTCCGACCTTGAAGGTCGGCGACCGGGTCCTCGTCAACAAGCTGAGCTACAAGCTCCACGATCCCCGCCGGGGCGACATCGCCGTCTTCAAGGCACCACCGGGCGCCCGCACCGAGGACATCAAGGACCTCGTGAAGCGCGTCATCGGGCTGCCCGGCGAGACGATCGAAGGCAGGAGCGGGCACATCTTCATCGACGGCAAGGCGCTCTCCGAGCCCTACCTGCCCAGGGGCACCCAGTCGCGCACCTTCCCGGCGGAGAAGGTCCCACCCGATACGTACTTCATGCTGGGGGACAACCGCCCGTACTCCAAAGACTCGACGTTCTTCGGTCCGATCAAACGGAGCGATCTGATCGGGCGCGTCTTCATGCGCATCTGGCCCCCGAGCCACCTGGGCTTCTTGTAGCTACCTGCAGCCCGGGACGCCGGGAGCAGATCAGTCGGCGGCGTCGCTCGTGGCGTCGGTCCATTCGCCCACGGTCGCGACCATGCGGTCCACCCGGTCGCAGTACAGGCCGTCGATGCCCATCCTCAGCACCGCCAGGATGTAGCGCGTCTCCTGGGCGTCCCATGCGAACGTGGACAGCCCGAACCGCTGGAACAGCGCGACCAGCCCGCGCGTCCACTCGGAGTGGTGCAGGTTGAGGCAGTCGACGCCCTGGGCCGCCAGGTCGGCGGCGTGGCGCTCCATCGCCGCGGGCGCCACCCGGTTGCGTCCGGGGGAGTAGACGAGCTTCACGTCGGGGGCCTCCTCACGCAGCTCACCGAGCAACGTGCGTGAGGCGGAGCAGAGCCAGAGCCGGCCGGGTGCGCCGCCGCCCGCGGCCCGCGCGACCTCGATCATCGGGCGCGCGGCCTCGCGCTGCTTGCAGTCCACCGAGAGCTCGAAGCCGGTGCCGCACTCGGCGTAGAGGTCCGCGAGGCGAGGGACGTCGACCGCGGCGAGCTCGGCGGCAGTGGCGTCGGTCACCCGGAGCCGCCGGATGCCCCGCCGGATCCGCTCGTCGTGCACGAGGACGACTTCGCCGTCGGCCGCCAGCCACGCATCGGTCTCGAGCCCCCGAGCCCCCCGATCCAGGGCAAATCGGAACGCCGGCAGCGTGTTCTCGGGCCGGTCGGCCCGGGCGCCCCGGTGGGCGAACGTGATCACCGCCATGCCCCGGATCGTGGCACGGCGGAACGGCCCCGGACGAGCCATCCGGTCTCAAGGCACCCCGGCGCGCTGCCGATGGCTTCATCACAAGGCCGAAAGGGAATCCAGCAGTGACCACTATCCGAGCGAATTGTCCAAGCTGCGGCGACGTGCAGCTCCGCGCGGCCGATCTGACCGTGCGTGTCTGCTCGGACGACGAGCAGGGCTCGTACTGCTTCCAGTGCCCGACCTGCGCCCAGGCCGTGGCCAAGGACGCCAGCCGGCGCATCGTGGACCTGCTCGTCTCCTCCGGCGTGCGCATGGAGGTCTGGCGACTTCCGGCCGAGCTGTCCGAGCCGCACGTCGGCCCGCCGCTGTCACCCGACGACCTCCTCGACTTCCATCTGATGCTCTGCCGCGACGGCTGGTTCGACGAGGTCGAGGACATGGTCCGTCGCTCGATGCCTCGGTAGGGTTGGAATCGTGAGTGGGATCTGGGTTCTCGTGCTCGTCATCGCCGTCGCGGGGATCTGCCTGCTCGTCCGCGCGCTGCGTGAGGTCCGCGACGAGATGTCGAGCACGGTGGACTCGTTCACCGAGTTCCGCACCGCGCTGGCGCCCGCACTCGTGACACTCCGCGACGAGACCCGCAACGTGACCCTCCGACTCGAGCCCGCACCGGGAGCGGATACCACCCGGCGATAGGCTTCACCACTGAGGGCCACGCTGGAAAGGGAGTCCGATGCCCCAACTCGGCCCGGCTGAGATCCTCGTGATCCTGCTGGTGGGACTGCTCGTCTTCGGGCCACACCGGCTGCCCGAGATCGGTCGGCAGGTGGGCAAGGGGATGCGCGAGCTCCGCAAATTCCAGGAGACGATCAAGGGTGAGCTCGACTCGGTCCTGAACCTGGCCGACGACGGGCCGGAGGCCGTCGCCGACCAGACGCCAGGCCCGGCGGGCCTCCCGGCCCCGGCCAGATCGGACGAGAGCGCCGAGACGCCGGGGGCGAACGGCGGCTCGCCCCACGAGGCTCCCGAACGGCCCGGGGCGCGTGCCCCGTCACGCTTCCGGGCGCCCGGAACGCCTCCGCGCGCCTAACCCGAACCCGTGGCCCTTCTCCGCCGACGCAAACGTCGACCGCGCTCGCCCGACGGCCAGATGCCGGTCCTCGAGCACCTGGCCGAGCTCCGGCGCCGGATCGTGATCTCGCTCCTGGCCGTGGTGGTCGCCGCCACGATCGTGTTCTTCTTCTCGAACCAGATCATCGAGTTCCTCGTCTCGTACTACAAGGACGCGACCCACGGGAAGCGCGACGCGCTCATCGTGCTCGGCCCCGTCGACGGCTTCGTCACCCGGCTGAAGGTCGCCACCTACGGCGGCATCGTCCTCGCACTCCCGGTCTGGCTCTACGAGCTCTGGCGCTTCATCACGCCCGGGCTCAACCCGAAGGAGCGCAAGTACGCGATCCCCTTCGTCCTCGCGTCGATCATCCTGTTCGCGATCGGTGCGGCGGTCGCGTTCCTGACCCTCGAGCCGGCATTGAAGTTCCTCATCCAGGTCGGTGGACCGTCCCAGTCGCCGCAGTTCACGTCGGACAAGTACCTCACGCTCGTGTCCCTCATGATCGTGGCGTTCGGGATCTCGTTCGAGTTCCCGGTGGTGCTCGTGTTCCTGTTGATCGCCGGGGTGCTGAAGACCTCGCAGCTCCGGAGCTTCCGGCGCTGGGCGATCGTCCTGATCGTCACCTTCGCGGCGGTGATCACGCCGAGCCAGGACCCGTATTCGTTGTTCTTCATGGCCGTCCCGATGTACGTGTTCTACGAGGCGTCGATCGTCATCGGTAGGATCCTGCACCGATGACCGCCCGTCGCACGTCCGGTCGTGGTGCGCCCCAGGCCACCTGGAAGGATCCCCGCCGGCGACCCGAGCTGCTGAAGGCGATCGGTGCCGGGGCCGGGGTCGTCGTGCTCACCGCCCTGGCCATCTTCGTGATGAAGCCGGGCGGCACCTCGACCCCCACCCAGACCCCGATCCAGAACTTCCCGACCGACACGACCCCTTCCACCGTGCCGACCGGCGCGACCGGGGCAACGGGTACGGGCGGCGCGACCGGGACCCCGGCCCCGAGCGACTCGACGGGCACCACCGCCACCACCGGGGCACCCTCGACGATCTCGCAGCCGTGACCGCGGCGTCGCCGCGGCCGGCCTTCGAGGCCGGGCTCGGCTTCGCGCTCGACCCGTTCCAGCGGCGGGCCCTCGACGCGCTCGACGCGGGGCAATCGGTCCTGGTCGCCGCACCGACGGGCTCCGGCAAGACGATCGTCGCCGAGTACGCCGCCGCCCTCGCGCTGGCCGGCGGGACGAAGGCCTTCTACACGACGCCGCTCAAGGCGCTCTCGAACCAGAAGTACGTGGACCTCGCCCGGGTGCACGGCGCGGGCCGGGTCGGCCTGCTCACCGGGGACAACGCGATCAACGGCGACGCGCCGATCGTGGTGATGACCACCGAGGTGCTCCGCAACATGATCTACGCGGGCTCGGACGCGCTCTCCGATCTGCGCTACGTCGTGCTCGACGAGGTCCACTACCTCCAGAACCGCTACCGGGGCGCGGTCTGGGAAGAGGTCATCATCCACCTGCCACAAAGCGTGGATCTGGTGTGCCTCTCCGCGACGGTCTCGAACGCCGAGGAATTCGCCGACTGGATCCGGACCGTGCGGGGCGCGACCACCGCGATCATCGAGGAGCGGCGCCCGGTCGAGCTCACGAACCTCTACACGGTGGGGGAGCGGGGCGTCGAGCGGATCCACCTCCTGCCCACGTTCGTCCCCGGGCCGGCCGGGGAGCTCCGACCCAACCCGGAGGCCTCCCGGCTCGACGCCCGCGGCAACACCCGCGTCCGGGGCGCGCGCGGCCGGCCCCGGAGCCGGCTCTTCACGCCCCGCCGGGTGGAGCTGGTGGAGCTGCTCGCCGAGCATTCGATGCTCCCGGCGATCGACTTCATCTTCAGCCGGGCAGCCTGTGACGACGCGGTGAAGCAGTGCCTCGCCGGCGGTCTGCGGCTCACCACCGCCGAGGAGCGCCGGGAGCTGCGGCGCATCGCCGAGGACGGGATGACCGAGCTGAGCGAAGAGGACCTCGTCGCCCTCGGCCACGACCAGTGGCGCGCCGGCTTCGAGAACGGGATCGCGTCCCACCACGCCGGGCTCGTCCCGCCGATGAAGGAGGCGGTGGAGGAGGCCTTCGCGGCCGGGCTCGTCAAGGTCGTCTTCGCGACCGAGACGCTGTCGCTCGGCATCAACATGCCGGCGCGCTCGGTCGTCATCGAGAAGCTGTCGAAGTTCACCGGCGAGCACCACGAGTTCCTGACGCCGGGGGAGTACACCCAGCTCACCGGCCGGGCCGGCCGCCGCGGCATCGACGACGTCGGGTACGCGATCGTCTGCTGGAGCCCGTTCGTCCCGTTCGACCAGGTTGCCGGGCTCGCGTCCCGGCGCACCTATGCCCTCACCTCCTCGTTCCGGCCGACCTACAACATGGCCGCCAACCTCGTGGCCCGGTACCCGGCCGAGATGGCACACCACCTGCTCAACCTGTCCTTCGCGCAGTACCGCGCCGATCGGGACGTCGTGGCGCTCGAACGCCAGCTCGAGCGAAACCGGGAGCTGCTCGAGCGCCAGCTGAGCGCGCGGCACTGCGAGCGGGGTGACGTCGCCGAGTACCGCGAGCTGCTGGCGGCGCGCGACTCCGCGATCCGTGAGAGCCGGGGTGGGCGCCAGATCGCCAACGCCATGGACTCCCTGCGGCCGGGCGACGTGCTCTCCGTGCGCCGCGGGGGCGGCCGGGCCGTGGTGCTGAAGCACGAAGGGAGCCGCGGCGGCTCCCGGGTCCTCGCCATCGGCTCGAGCCGTGACGTGTTCCGGCTGAGCCCGGCGGACTTCGACCGGCCGCCGCGCCCGATCGCGACCGTGCCGCTCCCGCGCCCCTTCGCCCCCCGCAGCGCCGCCTTCCGGCGCGACGTGGTCGCGGCCATGCGCTCCGTGCGGACCAGCCCGGACGAGCGTGGGGCGGACCGGGCCGCCGACACCGCGGAGCAGGACCGCGAGCTCTCGATCGCGGAGCACCCGGTGGCGTCGTGCCCGGAGCTGAGCGTCCACCTGAAGGCTGCCGGGGCCGTCGAGCGGCTGGAGCGGGACGTGACCCGAATCGAACGGAGGGTGCGCGGGCGCAGCGAGAGCCTGGCCCGCCAGTTCGACCGGGTGCTGCGGGTGATCGAGTCGTGGGGCTACGTCGACGGCTGGGAGCTCACGCCGGCCGGCCATCTCCTCGCCCGGCTGTACTCGGAGTGTGACCTGCTGCTCGCGGAGTCGGTCCGCACCGGCCTGCTCGACGGGCTGAGCGAGCCCGAGCTCGCCGCGGTCATCAGCTGCTTCACCTACGAGCACCGCGGTCCCGAGGACCGGGCGCTGCCGCCGGTGCGCTGGCCCAGCAGCCGGG
Source organism: Acidimicrobiia bacterium (assembly GCA_038252255.1). Taxonomy (GTDB): domain Bacteria; phylum Actinomycetota; class Acidimicrobiia; order IMCC26256; family JAENVU01; genus Chersky-806. The sequence continues at coordinate 55,277 of JBBSAM010000017.1, forward strand.
TGGCGAAGCGCAGCCGTGAGATCGAGCGGCTGTGGCGGGATCTCAGCGGCAACGAGGACGACGCGGGGCTCCCCGAGACGAAGGCGCCCGATCCCGGTCTCGTGGGCGCCCTGTACGCCTGGGCGGACGGTGACAGCCTCACCGACGTGCTCGACGAGGACGAGGACCTGACCGGCGGCGATTTCGTCCGGCACGTGAAGCAGGTGATCGACCTGCTCCACCAGATCGGCGACGTCGCCCCCGAGCCGGCCACGGCCGAGTGCGCCCGGCGGGCGGCCCGGAGCTGCTTCCGGGGTGTGGTCGCGGCCTCCAGCCTCCTCCGACCCTAGGTTCGCGCCCGTGAACCACCCCCCACCCCTCCCTCTGCTTGTGCCGTTTGGGTCCGCAGAGGCCCCTTCTGGCACAAACGGCGGGGGGCTGTTGGCGTGAGGCCGGGGGATCCGTGGGGCGAGCCGGTCTCGGAGCCGGCCGAGCTGGAGGTGAGTGGGGGCGACGCGGACCTGGCGCGTGTCCTCGACACCCATCAGGGCGCGCTCGTGCGGTTCCGGCCGGCGCCGGACTCGGAGCTGGCCCGGGCGCTCGGGATCTCGGCCACCGGCGCGCTGAGCGGGCTCGCCGCGCCCGTCGACGGGCTGCTCGTCGAGCCGGGTGGCCACGCGGTCAACGGTGTCGTCCTCGGGACGCCACCCGGCCGGCTGCGGGCGACGACCCCGAGCGCCTCGATAGGGGTCCGCGTGAACGGCCGGGACCTGGCGACCGTCCGGGCGACGACCGTCGTGATCGCCAACGGTCAGTTCTTCGACGGATTGGACGTCGTCCCGCGGGGCCACCCGGGCGACGGGCGGCTGGAGGTGCAGGTCTACGCGCTCCGCCGGGGCGAGCGCCGCGCGATGCGCGCCCGCCTCCCACAGGGGGTCCACCTCCCACACCCGCGCATCACGACGTCGACCGGCCGCCAGGTGGAGGTCCACGTCGCCGGCGGCCGCCTGCCCCTCGTGATCGACGGGGTGACGCACCCCCCGGTGGCGGACCTGACCGTCCGCCTGATCCCGGGCGCGCTCCGCCTGCTGCTCTGATCCCAGATCTGCGGTCTCCGGTCTCCGGTCTCCGGTCTCCGTCCTGAGAAGTCGCGCCGCATCCCCGCCGGGCTCGCGCGAGACCGGTATCCTCAGCGGTCCCATGCAGTACGTGGCGGAGCAGTTCACCCCGGACGAACAGGACATCCTTCGCCCGTACTTCACGAACACCGATGGCCCGGTGTTCGCCCTCGTGAACCTGCCCGAGGTGGTCAAGGGCGCGCTGTTCGCGCGGTACTCCCGCTCGGACAAGAGCCTGCGCCGGCTGTTCCTCGACGAGTTCGTGGGCGCGCTCGACATCAGCGGCGACCTCTCGATCGACGCGAGCGTCGGGCTGAAGCGCGCGGAGGAGCTGTACGACCGCGTGTTCCTCGAGTACGGCGACGACTCCGTGGCGCAGCTCGGGGGAGTGCACCTCGCCTGCGAGCAGAGCTCCAACCTCCTGACCAAGGTGCTCGAGTGGGGCCGACTCATGGCGTACCTCGAGCAGTCGACGCGCTACATCCAGTACGACACCCGCCTCGGCGGCCGCTACCGGTACCTGCGACCGCCCGAAGTGCTCGAATCGCCGCTCGGTGCCCGCTACATCGGTGAGCTCGACGGCTTGTTCGCCAGCTACGCGGACAGCCTGACCCGGATGCTCGACTGGGCCCGGGAGCGGTACCCCAAGGAGCCCGGCGACTCGGACTTCGTCTACAAGCAGACGATCAAGGCGAAGGCATGTGACGCCGTGCGCGGCATGCTCCCGGCCGCCACGCTCTCGAACGTCGGGATCTACGGCACCGGGCAGGCCTACGAAGCCCTGCTGCTGCGAATGCGCGCGCACCCGCTGCCCGAGTCGCGCCAATACGCGGCCTTGATCCTCGATGAGCTGCGCAAGGTCGTCCCGTCGTTCCTCACCCGGGTGGACCGGCCCGAGCGCGGTGGCGCGTGGACCGCGCACCTCGAGGAGACCCGCGATCACACGTCCGCCGTCGTGCACCGCGTGTTCGGGGACGAGGAGCCGGAGCCGCGGCCCGGGGTCACCCTCACCGACTTCGATCCCGAGGGCGAGGACAAGGTGCTCGCGGCGATCTGCTACCCGCACACGACATTGCCCGAAGACCAGATCCTGGCGCGCGTGCGCCGGCTCGGCTCCGATGAGCGCGCGTCGTTGCTCGCGGCCTACGTTGGAGAACGCACCAACCGCCGACACAAGCCCGGCCGCGCGTTCGAGCGCACCGGCTACCGATTCGACGTGCTCGCCGATTACGGAGCGTTCCGTGATCTGCAACGTCATCGCATGCTCACCATCGAATGGCAGGCGCTCACTCCGAAGCACGGTTACGAGGTACCTGATTCCGTCGAAGAGGCGGGGGAGCGCGGCGTGTTCGTCCAGGCGATGGACCGCTCGGCGGCGCTGCACGGGGCCATGGCCTTCCGATTCCCCGAGCAGGCCTCCTATGCCGTCGCGCTCGCGTACCGCCTGCGGTTCGTGATGCAGATGAACGCCCGTGAGGCCATGCATCTCATCGAGCTGCGCACGACGCCGCAGGGCCACCCTGCGTACCGGTACGTCGCGCAGGAGATGCACCGGCTGATCGCGGAGGAAGCCGGACACCGCGCGCTCGCGGCTGCGATGAGCTTCGCGGACCACGAGGTGTACGAGCTCGAGCGACTCGCGTCAGAACGCGCAGCGGAGACGCGGCGCGCAGCACAGTCGTGACCCTGCGCGCGCGTCACAATTTTTTGTCCACCGTGTGACCTGCAACGACGCGCGGCACCGCAGGTCAGGGCACCGGCCGCGCGTGGCATCGGCCTTGACAGAACCGTGCTCGGTCTGGCTTCCTACGCACTGCGTCTTCGCATCGTGGACGGCCGCGACCATTCCCGGAAACTTCGAAGGTGGCCCGGCCGCTCGCGACGGCGGGGGCTGGGGGTCCAGGAGACCAAGTAGAGAACGCTGGAATAACCCGTCGGCTCTGCCGGCCGGGCCAAACAGTGGCCCCAACGGTCTCCTGGGCCCCGCACCATCGCCCCGCTCGCCTCAGTCCTCGCACACCGTGCGGTTGCCCGCCACGCAGCGCTAGGGAATACCCGGCTCCGGATCTCGGTTGCCCCGAAGCTATGGAATCTCAGCGCTATAGTGCGCGCCCCCGAACCCCCGGAAGACTGAGATGGCCGACGACGACGAGTTCGAAGACGACGACGAACCGGACCTCGAAGAGGAGGCCGACCTCGAAGACGACGACCTCGTGCTCGAGGTCGACGTCGTGGCCGACGTCGAAGACGACGACCTCGTGCTCGTCGACGAGGCTCCGGTGAAGGCGGTCACGGTGCCCAAGGCAGGCGTCGTCGCGCCCGTCGTCGAGGAGGCCGGGGACGACGAAGACGACGAAGTCGTCGACCTCGAAGAGGAGCTCCACCCGGACGACATCGAGGAGCCGCTCGACGTGCTGCTCCAGGAGCGCACGAAGGCCGACCGCCTCGACGAGGACGCGAACGACCTCGAAGACGAAGAGCTCGAGCCCGACGACCGGGGCGAGGGCACGGCACGCGTCGTCCCGCGGCGCGACGACGAGTTCCTCTGCCGGTCCTGCTTCCTGGTGAAGCCGTTGAGCCAGCTCGCGCCGGGCGAGAAGGACCTCTGTCGCGACTGCGAGTGAGGAACGCGCCCGCCGGCGCGGAACCACTCCTTCCCGGAGCCGTCGCCGCGGCGGCATCGGGACTGCTCCTCGGTGCGGCGTTCCCATCACTCGACTGGGGCCCGCTCGCGCTCGTCGCGCTCATCCCGCTGCTGTGGGCCTGGCGTCGCGTCGGTCCGGGCCGTGGTGCGCTCTACGGATTCGTCAGCGGCATCGCGTTCTTCGGCCTGCTGCTCTGGTGGTCGGTCTACTTCGGTGTCGTGGCGATCGTCCCGTTCGTCGCCGCGCAGAGTGCGTACTGGGCGGGCACCGGTGCGGTGGTCGGCGCGCTGGCCCGGCGCGGCGTCCGTTCGCCGTGGGTCGTAGCGTGCGCGTGGGTCGTGTTCGAAGCGCTGCGCTCGCGCTGGCCACTCGGGGGCTTCTCGTGGGGCCAGGTCGGTGTGGCGTTGCACGACTTCCCGGTCGCGCGGGCCCTCGCCGGCTGGGGCGGCGTCCCGCTCGTCACGTTCGTCGTGGTGCTGATCAACGGCCTCTTGCTCCAGCTCGCTCTCGACCTGCTCGAGCGACGCCGCTCCCGGCCGCCGGAAGCTCGCGGTCGGGGGATCGGCCGAGAGAGATCTTCGGATGGGCGGCCTGTCCTGATCACGGCCGCGACGCTCGTCGTGGTGATCGTGGTGGTGGCGCTGGCCGGGGTGTTCGCGTTCGAACCGACGAAGACCGGTTCGATCAAGTTCGCACTGCTGCAGGGCAACGACCAGGACCGCCGCCTCACCCAGGCCGAGATCGACAGCAGCTACCTGTCCCGCAAGCACCTTGCTCTCGCCCGGAAGCTGCACGGCAACTACGACGTCATCGTGTTCCCGGAGTCGTCGCTCGAGACCGACCCGGAGGCGGACCTCCAGCTCAAGGCCGAGCTCACCGCTGTCGCACGCCGGCACCACAGCGCGATCCTCGCCAACGTCATTGACGAGCAGGTCCCCGGGAAGCGCTACAACGCGAACCGCTTCTACGACGCCGCGGGCCGCTTGCGCGGCACGTACGCGAAGCAGCATCTCGTTCCGTTCGGCGAGTACGTGCCCTGGCGCAACGAGCTCAGCTTCATCAGCGAGCTGCAACAGATCCCCGAGGACTTCAACCCCGGCCACGCCACCAAGATCTTCCACGTCGGCGGGCGACCGGTCGGGACCGTGATCTGCTTCGAGTCCGCGTTCGTGCCCCTCATGCGCGACTCGGCGCGCAAGGGGGCCCAGGCGATCATCGTCGCGACCAACAACCGCTCGTACCGCCGGTCACCGAACTCGGCCCAGCACGTCGCGCTGAGCCAGATGAGCGCGGCGGCGATCGGGCGGCCGGTCCTGCACGCGTCGATCTCGGGCATCACCGCCGTGATCGACGCGTCGGGCGACATCCACCAGACGACCAAGCTCTTCGAGAGCGCCATCGTCACCGGTCGGATCACGACGGTGCGTGGCGAGACACCATTCGTCCGGTTCGGTGACTGGGTCGAATGGGCGAGCCTCATCGGGCTGCTCGGAGCCGTGGCGCTGGCGGTCTTCCGTCCTAGACTCGCCGAGCGCCAGCCCGAACCCTTGCCCGGCGGGAGCCCGTAGTGAGCCAGCAGCAGAACCCCATCGAGCGCGCCGTCGACCTCTTCGTCTTCGCGCCCATCGGGGTGGCGATGTTCGCCAAGGACACGGTTCCGACGTTCATGAAGATGTTCGTGTCACGCGGCCAGACCGAGTTGCAGCATCGGAAGAAGGCGCTGCACGACCAGGCGAACCAGTACCGCTCGGTCGGGAAGTTCGCGGTGCGGTACGGCGGGCCCGAGGTGCGGCGCCAGGCCGGCGGGAAGATCGACGGCGCGCGCCGGATGGCCGAGGAGACCTTCACCGGTCTCGTCGTGCCCCGGCTGCCCGGCAATGTCGGGAGCAGCGCCGACAACGTCGCAGCCGCCGACGTCGCGGCCGCCCCGCCGGACGCCCCCAAAGCGCGCCCGACGCCGCGCAAGAAGCCGGCCAAGCCCGCGACGCGCGCGGCGGCACCGACCAAGACCAACGGCGCGACCGCGAACGGCAAGGCGTCGACCGTCGCGTCCTCGCTCGCGTCACCGGTGGATCACCCCGCCGAGTCCGCGTTGCCGATACCCGAGTACGACCAGCTCTCTGCCTCGCAGGTCGTCGAGCGGCTCGACGGTCTCACGGCCACCGAGCTCGAGGCCGTGCGCGCGTACGAGCTCGCGCACCGGGGGCGTAGCACCATCCTCGGCAAGATCATGCAGCTCACCACCTGAACCGTGGACGCAGCCCGGCGCGCCACCGTCGAGGATCTCGACACGATCATCGATCTCGCCGCCGAGCTCCGGGCCGAGCTCGAGCCGATGCGCGGCGGCGGCCTCTGGTCCATCACCGCGGCATATCCGGAGCCGCTGCACGCGACCTTCCATGCGTTGCTCGAGCGTGACGACGCATGTGTCGTCGTCGGCACGATCGACGATTCGATCGTCGGGTTCGGTGCGTGCGCCGTTGCGGTGCTGCGCGACGGCACGCGGCTCGGGCAGATCGTCGAGCTGTTCGTCACCGAAGAAGCGCGGGGAGTGAGCGTGGGGGAGGGGATCCTCAACGAGCTCGTCGAGTTCTGCCGGGCGTACGGGTGCGCCGGCGTCGACGCCTTCGCGCTCCCGGGGCACCGCGCCGCCAAGAACTTCTTCGAGACTGCCCACTTCACCGCGCGCGCCCTCGTGATGCATCACGAGTTCAAGCCCTAAACCCCAGACCTCGCCGCCGTCTGTGCCACTCGGGTCCTCAGAGGAACCTTTCGGCACAGACGCGGGCCGTCGGGGCGGTTCAAGGGTTTCGGTGATTCGGTCGATGCTCCGGTCACTCGCTTTGGGGCGGGGGACAAGGAATCCGCGTGTGCAGACGTTCCGGCACCCTCGGTGTCGCGCTCGCGCTCGGCTGCGCGGCCGCCGTCATCGGGACCGGGGTCGCGCCGGCTGCGGCCGCGACCGGGCCGGTGGTTCCGGGCACGACGTGTTCGATGTTCCCGAAGAACAACGTCTGGAACACGAAGATCAGCCGGCTGCCCGTGCACCCGAAGAGCCGGACGTACATGGCCGCGATGCACAGCTCGTCGCGAGACCTCCATCCCGATTACGGACCGGCCGGGGGAGGTCAGCAGCCCTACGGCATCCCGTGGGAGGTCGTCTCACCGAGCCAGCCGCTCGTGAGCGTGGGGTTCACCTACTCCAGCGAGAGCAACAAAGGGCCGTATCCGCTCTCCGCATCGACACCCATCGAGGGCGGCTCCGACCGTCACGCGATCATGGTGCACCCGAGCACGTGCAAGCTCTACGAGCTGTTCAACACGCACTACGCGCCCGGCAACGGTTCCACGGCCGGCTCCGGCGCGATCTGGACGCTCACGTCGAACGCGCTCCGCAGGGCCGGCTGGACGTCCGCCGACGCCGCCGGCCTGCCGATCCTGCCCGGGCTCGTGAACTACGACGAGGTGAAGTCCGGCGCGATCAAGCACGCCATCCGGGTGACGGCCAACTGCACGTCCCGGGCCTACGTCTGGCCGGCCCGTCACCAGGCCGGCCAGGCGAGCTCGAGCTGCCCGCCGATGGGCACCCGGTTCCGGCTCCGGGCCAGCTTCAACCTGCCGGGCGCCCAATGTGGCGCCGACTGCCAGACCGTCCTCAGAGCCATGAAGGCCTACGGGCTGATCCTGGCCGACAACGGCAGCGACTGGTTCTTCACCGGGACGTCCGACGCCCGCTGGACCGGCACGCAGGTCGAACAGCTCAAGCAGATCCCGGCCAAGCAATTCCTCGCGGTCGACGAGTCCTGCCTCCGGGTGTCGGCCAACTCCGGCCAGGCGTACCAACCGGGGAGCGCCGGGTTCACCGCCCGGTGCCTGTAGCGCCGCCGTTCGACCCGGGCGAGGCAAAACCCCTGGTCAGACCCGTACCGCCCATAATCCTCGTTATGTAATGTTGCGTCGGTTCGAGGACCGCCCCACCGGCCAGGTTGCGCCAGCACTTATGCAATGGTGCGTACGTCGCTCAGGCGGTGGCCCGATCCCCCGGGCGGGTCCGGCCCGGCGGGCGGTGCCAGCGGGCCCGCAGCTGGGGGTACTTGATCACGACGATCCCGCAGGCGACGAGCTTGAGCGCCATGATCCCGAGGGTGATCTGGACGGCGATCGGCGTGTCTCCGGCCGTGCGGGACGGCAGGTCGCCGAACAGCGCCCAGAGTGCGGCCACGATCCCGACGACGATCAGGGCCCACCCGAGGCCGACCCGGAGCGGCTCCGGCATCCTCCGGGCCCGTCGGCGCTTCCGGGGCGGGTTCGGGCCCGCCGAGCTCCACGAGTCGGCCTGGCGGGCTGCGCCGGTGCCGGTGGCCCACCCGGCGCCCGCGCCGGCGGGGTACGAGACCCCGGGAAACTCGTAGAGGGCGCCGGTCTCCAGCCGGAGCCGGAAGTCGTCGTAGGCCCGGCGCGTCACCGGGTCCCGCAGGACCTCGTAGGCCGCGGCGAGGCGCTTGAAGCGGTCGGCGGCGGCGGTATCCGGGTTGCGGTCCGGGTGGTGCACCTTCGCGCCGCGGCGGTAGGCGTCGTCGATCTGCGCGCGCGAGGCGTCCGGGCTCACCCCGAGCTCACGGTAGAAGTCGACTCCAGGCCATTCACGGGTGCGCATCCGGCCGGCCATGGGATCAGTCTTCCCCGTCCACGCCGTGCGTCAACGCGGCCAGCGCATCGAGCGACGGCGCGAAGTAATAGGAGCCCGACACCGGGCGGGTGAAGTCCGTGAGGTGGTCCCGCACCCCGTCGGCTCGCCCGAACATCCGGGCCAGCATCTTGTCGAAGCGGCTCAGCTCGGCACTGAACCCGAGGAAGTAGAGGCCGTGCTCCCCCACGGTCCCGTAGGGCGTGCTGCGCCGGTAGATCTCGAGCTCCTCACCGTCCTCCTCGATCACGACCCGTGCGATGTGGGCGGTCGGCGGCTTCACCGCGTCGTCCAGCTCGATGCTGTCCGGCTTCGTGCGCCCGATCGTCGCCTCCTGCTCGGCGACGGACGTGGCGTGGAATGCCTCGAGGTCGTGGACCCACTTCTGCGTGATCACGTACGCGCCGCTCTCCCCCGGCTCGCCCGGCGCGACGAGCGCGACGCCCGGAGCCTCCTGGACCGGCGGGTTCTCCGTGCCGTCGACGAAGCCGGTCAGGTCACGGCTGTCGCGGTACACGAAGCACGGCAGCTCGATCGCCAGCGTCGCGACCGGCGCGAGGGCTGCGGTGACGGCGCGCGCCGCGTCGAGAGCCAGATCGGGGCCGGTGCCGTGGATCCAGACCCAGATGTCGTGCTGGGTCGCCGGAGCCGCCTTGCCGCCGAGCCCTTCGATCGCGTCGTACGGGCGCAGCTCGGCCGGGAAGCCACCGGCCGGCGCGATCCTTCTCCAGAGGTCGGAACCGAAGCCCACGACGAGGTTGAACCCACCCGAGGTGACGACCGGTTCGTGCAGGCGGCCGACCGCGGCCGCGACATCACGCGCCGACGCGCCGGCCGCCACGTCGAATTCGAGGTTGTAGTGCGATCGCGTGCCCTGAGCGAAGATTCCGGGCTGACCGGTCGCCATGCTGAGATTCCTCCGAGTGCGGGCCGCGGGCGTTGCTGGCAGGTTACGACCCGCTTCTACACCAGCTCGGGTTCACCCTCGGCGTAGCTGGAGACCGGCGGGCACGAGCACATGACGTTGCGGTCGCCGTAGGTGCCGTCGATCCGGCTGACCGGCGGCCAGTACTTCGCGGCCTCCCCCGTCACCGCGGCGAGGTCACGCGAGTACGACCGGTTCCAGAGATCGGTGGCGACGTCCGCGGCCGGGTGCGGCGCGTGCGCGAGGGGGCTGTCCTCGTGGCTCCACTCCCCCGCTGCCACCCGGTCGATCTCGGTGCGGATCGCGATCAACGCATCGCAGAAGCGATCGAGCTCTCGGAGGTCTTCGGACTCCGTGGGCTCGATCATCAACGTGCCCGGGACGGGGAAGCTCATCGTCGGCGCGTGGAAGCCGTAGTCGATCAAACGCTTCGCTACGTCGTCGACCGTCACCCCGGTGGCCTGGGTGATCGGCCGCAGGTCCACGATGCACTCGTGGGCGACGAGTCCGTGCGCACCGCGGTACAGCACCGGGTAGAAGGGTGCGAGCCTCGCCGCGACGTAGTTGGCATTGAGGATCGCCACCTGCGTCGCACGCTTCAGGCCGTCCGGTCCCATCATCGCGATGTATGCCCACGAGATCGGCAGGATCCCTGCCGATCCCCACGGCGCGGCCGCGATCGCGCCGATGCCCCCGTCGGGCGGGCCGCACTCGGGAACGACCGGGTGCCCCGGCAGGTACGGCGCAAGATGGGCGCGCACCCCGATCGGACCGACGCCCGGCCCTCCCCCACCGTGCGGGATGCAGAAGGTCTTGTGCAGGTTGAGGTGCGAGACGTCCGCGCCGAACTCACCCGGCGCGGCCAGCCCGACCAGCGCGTTGAGGTTCGCGCCGTCCACGTACACCTGGCCGCCGTGGCGGTGGATCACCTCGCACATGTCCCGGATGCCGGACTCGAACACCCCGTGGGTCGACGGGTAGGTCGCCATCAACGCGCCGAGGCGCTCCGCGTTCTGCGCCGCGCGCGCCTCGAGGTCGGCGAGGTCCACGTTGCCGTCCGCATCGGTCGCGACGACCACAACGGTCATCCCGGCCATCGCCGCGCTCGCCGCGTTCGTGCCGTGGGCCGACGCGGGGATGAGGCACACGTCGCGGTGCCGGTCGCCGCGCGCCGCGTGATACGCCCGGATCGCCAGCAGGCCGGCGAGCTCGCCCTGCGACCCGGCGTTCGGCTGCAGCGAGACCGCGGCGTACCCGGTGATCTCGCAGAGCCACTGCTCGAGGTCCGCGAAGAGCTGCCGGTACCCGCGGGCCTGGTCCAACGGCACGAACGGGTGCAGCTGTGCGAACTCGGGCCAGGTGATCGGCATCATCTCGGTCGTGGCGTTGAGCTTCATGGTGCACGAGCCGAGCGGGATCATCGTGCGGTCGAGCGCGAGGTCGCGGTCCGCGAGCCGGCGCAGGTAACGCAGCATCTGGGTCTCGGAGCGGTACTCGTGGAACACCGGGTGCTCAAGGATCTCGCCCGTCCGTCGGAGCGCGCCCGGAATTGCGGAATCCGCCTTCAGGGTCGCTTCGGTATCCCGCTCCGGCCTGCGCTCCGCACCGAAGACGACCAGTACCTCGTCCACAGTTTCCGGGGTGGTCGTCTCGTCGAGCGCGATGCCGAGCGTGTCGTTGTCGACGACCCGGAGGTTGATCCGCTGCTGGCGCGCCGTGGCCGCGACCTGCGCCGCCCGACCGGGGACCCGCACCGTGATCGTGTCGAAGAACGCCGCGTTCACCACCTCGACTCCCGCGGCGGTGAGGCCGGCGGCGAGCGCGGCCGTCAGGTCGTGCACGCGTGACGCGATCGCGCGCAGCCCGTCCGGGCCGTGGTACTGCGCGTAGAGACCGGAGATCACGGCGAGGAGCACCTGGGCCGTGCAGATGTTGCTCGTCGCCTTCTCGCGCCGGATGTGCTGCTCGCGGGTCTGGAGCGCGAGCCGCAACGCGGGTCGCCCTTCACTGTCGACGGACACGCCGACGAGCCGGCCCGGCAGCGTGCGCTTGTGCGCGTCACGGCAGGCCAGGAACGCGGCGTGCGGCCCGCCGTAGCCGAGCGGCACACCGAACCGCTGCGCGGAACCGACCACGATGTCAGCGCCGATCTCGCCCGGTGGCCGGATGAGGCAGAGCGCGAGCAGGTCCGTCGCAACGGTCACGAGCGCTTCCTGGGCGTGGACGCGCTCGACGATCTCCGCGTCGTCCCGCAGCGCACCGCTGGATCCGGGGTACTGCAGCAGCGCGCCGAACAACCCGTCCAGAGGCAAGTCGTCCACCGGGTCGCCGATCACGATCTCGAGCCCGAGCGGGCGGGCGCGGGTCTCCACCACCGCGATCGTCTGCGGGTGGCAGTCACGGTCGACGAAGAAGATGTTTCGCGCCTTCGGCGCGAGCCGGTGCGCCATCGCCATCGCCTCGGCCGCGGCCGTCGCCTCGTCGAGCAGCGACGCGTTGGCGAGGTCCATCCCGGTGAGATCCGCCACCATCGTCTGGTAGTTGAGGAGCACCTCGAGCCGGCCCTGCGAGATCTCGGGCTGGTACGGCGTGTACGCCGTGTACCAGGCCGGGTTCTCCAGCACGTTGCGCAGGATCACCCCCGGGGTCATCGTGGCCGAGTAGCCCATCCCGATCAGCGAGGTGAAGACCTCGTTGGCATCGGCGAGCCCGCGCAGCGCGCGGAGCGCCTCGGCTTCGCTCAGGGCCGCCGGCAGGTCCAGTGCGGCGCCGGTGCGAATCGCCGGCGGCACCGCGGCCGCGGTGAGATCGTCGAGCGAGGCGTAGCCGAGCGCCTCGAGCATGGTGGCCTGCTGCCCGGCGTCCGGGCCGATGTGGCGGTCGGCGAATCGGTGCTGATCCAACGCTTCGGTCCTTCCCGTCATCTCTCGCCCGCGACGATCGTGGCCGCGGTGGCGGCGCACTCCCCCTCTGTCGCGGAACCTGAGAGATTCACCGGGCCCGCGCTCAGGGCGCAGGATGGGCCGGCTTTCCCCGTCGGTGAGGCCACCCCGGGGCTACCGGTCGGACCTGCTCTCCAGAGTTGCCTCGTTCGGACGGTTCGTGAGCCTGAGAGATTCCGGGGAGGTTGCTCCTTCGGCGCCCCGTTGCCGGGGACTCTCCCGTCCGACGTTGTCAGCTGTCGAACACGACTGTACCCGCCGCACGTGGCGAGCTCGGAGGGCGAGCCCGCCGGGCCAGGAAGCTCTCGATCGCCACCGCGGCCAGGATCGGCAGGACGACGTCGAGCGCCATCCGGAAGCGCATCGATCCGTAGCCGATCACGGTGATCACCGCGACCGTGATCACGGGCGCGGCGAGCGGGAGCAACGCCACTCGACGGCGGAACAGCACCACTCCCCCGACGATGCCCAGGCCGAGCAGCAGCCAGTACTGGGCCAGGGCCAGGTCGGCGACGCCGCCGATGTGTGCGGCATCGAGGAGCAGGTCGTCGGAGATCGTCTTGGTCGGTGCGTAGAGCCCGAAGGAGCGACCGAGCCGGTACGGGATGACGACCGGCAGCCGGCCGAGATGATCGGACAGGTAGTCAAAGCCCGCGGTGCGGGCCCGGCTCTCGGCGATCGACTCGTCCCGGGGCCACGGCGTCGGCACCGTGTCGGGGCAGAGTCCGCCCCATGCCCCGATGCTTGGACCGTAGAAGGTGTTGTGGCAGTAGCTCGCCCCGATCAATGTGCCGAACGTGACGGTCACCCCGACCGGGCGATCGAATCGGCCGGAGTTGTTGTACGCGATCCACGGCCCGATGAGGGTGATCGCGACGAGCGCGCCGACGACGAGCGCAGCGAAGCGGCGTCCGAAGGCCACGTCCCGGTCCCGGAGAACGAGCGGCAGGAGCAGGATCACGAACAGCAGGATCGCCTCCGCTCTGGACAGTGCAGCCAGCGCGATCGCCCCGGCGAGCAATGCGACGTGGAGGAGGTCCGGACGCCGTAGGTAGCGGTATGCGGCGAACACCGTCAGCGCGATCGTGAACCCGTAGAAACCCTCGGACCACAGCAGCACATCCTGGACGAAGAGCTCGATCGAGACGGCACCGAGCGCGGCCGCGATCAGACCGGCACGCCGACCGCCGAGGTCACGGCCGACCAGACCCAGCAGCACGACCGTCCCGACTCCGGGGAGACACGACCAGAGCCGGTGCACGATCAGCGACTTCCCGATCGCGAGGTCCACCACCGAGAGGTACAGCGGGTACAGCGGCGGGTGCGCGGCGGTGGGAACCCGTCGCCCGAGAGCGAACTGCAGCGGCTCGATGAACCCGTCGCCCAGAGCGAGGTGCCGTGCGACCCCCGTGTACCAGACCGCGTCGCCCCCGATCCCGGTGCGGGCGTCGAAGAAGAACGCGGCGGCGACGCGCACCGCCAGCCCGACGCCGGCGATGACCGCGAGCCCGATTGCGAACGACCTCGCGGAAAGGACCTCACTCGTCGCGATTCGAGGCGCCCGCTCGGCCTCGGCCGGGGCGCTCACCGCGAGACGAACGGCGGCTTGACCACGGTGGCGGGCACCAGCGTCCCGCGCATCTCGACGCTCACGTCGGCGCCGTCCTCGAGCTCGGGCGGGAGGAACGCGAGCGCGATCGCCCGTTCCAGGGTCGGCGAGAAGTTGCCGCTGGTGACCTCGCCGATCTTGCCGGCGTTGCCCGGCCCCATCACCGCGTATCCCGCACGCGGCGGGCGCCGCCCGTCCACGAGCAGCCCGCGCAGCCGGCGGGTGACACCCCGTTCGCGTTCGGCCAGCAACGGTGCCCGGCCGCGGAAGTCACCCTTGTCGAAGCGCACGACCCAGCTCAGCCCCGCCTGGAGCGGCGTGATGCCGGCGCCCAGCTCGTGGCCGTGCAGCGGGAGGCCCGCCTCGAGCCGCAGCGTGTCGCGCGCCCCCAGCCCGGCCGGCACCACGCCGGCCGCGAGGATCTCCCGCCAGAGCGCCGCCGCGTGCTCCGCGGGGACCTGGATCTCGATGCCGTCCTCACCGGTGTAGCCGGTCCCGGCGGCGACACAGGGCGCGCCACGCCAGTCCGCCTGGAGCACCGCGAAGCGCGGCACCCCGGCCATCTCCGGCACGACGGCCGCGAGCTTCGCCCGCGCCTGCGGCCCCTGGACCGCGAGCACGGCGCGGGTCTCGGTGATGTCCGCGATCTCGCACTCGTCCCCCCGGTCTGAGCTCGCGGTCCGGAGCGTGCTGACGATGGGCTCGGTGTTGGACGCGTTCGGCATCACGAGCAGCTCGTCAGGCTCGACCCACCACACGATGATGTCGTCCACCACGTGCGCGTCGCCGGGATCGAGCAGGTGCGTGTACTGGGCCCGCCCCGGGCCGATCCGGCCGAGGTCATTCGTGAACGCCCACTGCAGCACACCCACGGCGCCGCTACCGGCTACCCGCACCGAGCCGAGATGCGAGACGTCGAACACCACGGCGTCCTCCCGGCAGGCCCGGTGCTCCTCGAGGACGCTGCGGTACTGGATCGGCATGTCCCAGCCGCCGAACTCGGTGAGGCGGGCGCCGAGCGCGCGGTGCTCCGCGTCGAGCGGGCTCTTCTTGAGGACGGGCTCGTTCACAGTGCCGGGAGGTTACGGCACGCTTACGCGGACTCGGCTTCGGGCGATGCCGGTGCGTCGGCCGCCACCGGATCGACGTCGAGCCGCAACGGCTCGGGCGCACCCAGCTGGTCCACGAGCTGGCTGGGCGGCTCCAAGCCGTACTTCACGAGCAGGTGCAGGTAGTCGCGCTGGTAGAGCACCTTGATGCGAACGTCGGGGTACTGCTCCCGCAGCCGCCGGGCCTTGCGGTTCTTCTTCGTCACGAGCCGTTGGTTCAGCGTCGTGATCTCGATGTACACGTCCTGGGCCGGGAGGTAGAAGTCCGGTGTGAACCCCTGGGCCGGGTTGCCGTCATTGTCCAGCTCGAGCGTGAAGGTCCGGGGCTCGTACTCCCAGGCGATCCCGTAGAAGTCGAGCAATTTCGCGAACTGCCGCTCCGAGTTGTGCGCGAAACGGACCTGCTCGTGGGGCAGGGTGTCGGCCGAGATGATCGCTACCCTCCCCCACCGGCGCCGGCCGCGCGGCCCCGACGGACGGGCGGGGCCGGTGCTTCGGCCTGAGCCGGCCGTGCGAGCTCGTGGATGCTCGCGTCGAGCTGCTCCACGAGCCCCGCGAGCGGGACGATGTTGAGCACGCCCTGGCCCTGGCGCACCACGTCGACGATGTCCTCGCCCGTGCGCACGAGCACCGACCGGGTGCCGTCGAGCACGAGGGACGCCGACGCGAGGTCCTCGCCCATGTGGTCACGCAGGTACTCGATCGCCTTGCGGGCGGTCTGCAGCGAGAGACCGGCGTCGAGCAGGCTCTTGATCACCTTCAGCGCGACCAGGTCGCGATACGAGTACCGGCGCTGGCTGCCACTGCCCGCCGCGTCGACGAGCGACGGGCGGAGCAGGTCGGTGCGGGCCCAGTAGTCGAGCTGGCGGTACGTGATCCCCACGATCTTGCACACCTGGGGCCCGCCGTAGCCGACCTCCTCCCAACCGGCTTCGGGCGCGAGCACGCCCTGCTCGATCCGATCGGGCAGCTGAGTGGTGCGCACGGGCTTACCGGCCATGGGGAAGCGACCTTTCCGACTCGGACCACCCCCGTCGGGCGGAGCGAAGTCACATCGGCGTAACTACGGAGTTGTCGACCGTACCGGAACCCCCCGGCGAGGTCAACCAAGCAGCAGCAGCCCAGGCCGGAGCGGGCACGAGGTGCGGGGCCGGAGCGACCCGGGATCAGGCTCCGAAGTCCTCGGGGCTGACCTGCTCGAGGAACTCCCGGAACTGCTCGATCTGCTCCTCGTCCTCCTCGGCCTCGAAGAGGACGCCGGCCTCGTCGAGGACCGCCTCCTCCACGAAGATCGGGACGGGCTCCTCGTAGCGCACGGCCAGTGCGATCGCGTCGGAGGGCCGGGACGAGATGCGCAGGGCACCGCCCTCCCGGGCCAGCTCCACCTCGGCGAAGAACGTCCCCTCCTGGAGCTGGGTGATCACGACCCGGTCCACCCGTACCGAGAGGTCGTCGAGCACCGTCTTGAAGAGGTCGTGGGTCATGGGCCGGGGCGTGTCCATGCCCTGGAGGGCGTAGACGATCGCCGTAGCCTCGGGTGGGCCGATGAAGATCGGGAGGTACCGCTGCCCCTCGACCTCGCGCAGGAGCACGATCGGTTGGTTCGAGGGGACCTCGACTCGTACTCCCACCAGCGATACACGGATCACGAATTGCGCCTCCGTTTAGGGGTCGACGTTACACCGTGGGAACGGCCGGACGTCTCCGCGATCATGGCCGCTCCCCCGCCCCGTAGAGGGTATCGACGTAGGCCATCGGGTCTGCTTGTACTACCCGCTGATCCGCTTCGTACACCTGGTCCAGATTGCGGTAGAGGTCCGCCAGGTGGAGCCCGTAGCCCAGCGCGAACACGTCCGGGATCTCGGCCCCCCGGTAGCGCACGTCGAGCGGGACGATCCGCCGGACCGGGCGGTCGAGCAGGGTGCAGAGCTCCAGCCGGCGGGGCCTCCGCTCGGCCAGCTGGCCGCAGAGATACGTGGCGGTCAGACCGGTGTCGACCATGTCCTCCACCACGACCACGTCCCGCCCGGACAGATCGAGCTCGACGTCCTTCAGGATCTTCACCCGGCCGCTGTCCGGCGCGAACCGCGAGATGGCCATGAAGTCGATCGCGACATCGATGCCCCGGATCGACCGGGCGAGATCGGAGAGGAAGATGAGCGCGCCTTTCAGCACGCCGATGAGGACCACCCCGTCCGGATGGTCGGCCGCGATCTCCGCTCCGAGCCGCTCGACGATCGCGGCCAGGTCCGCCCGCCCGAGCAGGAGGGTCGGCGCGGTCACCGGTCAGTCAGCCAGCAGGTCGTCGACCGCGCGCCGTAGGAACGCGCTGCGCATGCCGCGCCCGAGCCCGGCGAGCTCGATCAGGTCCTCGCGGGCGCGCGCTCGCGCCTCGGGGTTGCGTTGGCGCAACACACCCTGGATGACCTGTCCGTAGAGCGTCGCTTCGCGTTCCGCGATGCTGCGGAACATGCGGAGGTGACGCGCTTCGATGCCGTGCTTCGCGAACCCGGCCGCGAGCTGCGCGACGGCGAGCGCATCGTCGTCGAACAACACGCGGTCACCCGTGGACCGCGCCGGCACGAGCAGCCCGAACTCCTCGAGCTCCGAGACGGACGCATCGGTCAGTCCGGCGGCCGCGGCAAGCTCCGAGCGGGTGAGGTGGCCCTCGCCGACCGGCTCGAGAGCTTCGGGCGCGCCGTCGTCGAGCGCGAGCGTCGGCATGTCGGCCGACGGGCGACGGCGAGGCTTCGGTGCGCGCGCGCTCTTCGCGCCGGGCTTCACCGGCCGCGCCGGCGTCTTGGCCGCGGCTGTCGCGGCCGCGACGATCGCGTCGCCACCGGACTTCGGCGGCGGGTCGTCGCCCGCGTCGTCACCCGCCGCCGCCTTCGCGGCCGCAGCCTTGGCCGCCGCGGTCTTCGCACGCGTCGCCTTCGCGGCGGATGTCTTCGCGGTAGCCGGCTTCGCGCCGGACGGCTTCGCCGCGGCGACCGGTTCGGGCTCCGGCGCGGGGTCGGGTCCGTTCTCGTCGGGGAGCTGATCCGGCCCGGCCGCCTCGAGCCGGCCCTTGATCACCTTGAGGGGCAAGAAGTGCTCCTTCTGCTGGTGCAGGATCCACCGCAGGCGGGCGATGTCCGGCCCGTAGAACTTCCGGTACCCGGACGGGGTCCGCTCGGGGTCGATCAGCCCCTGGCTCTCCAGGAAGCGGATCTTCGAGATCGTGATGTCCGGGTACTCGTCCCGCAGCGTCGCGAGGACCTCGCCGATCGAGAGGTGCTCGGAAGGAGCTGTCGTATCGGCCATGGTCAACCCGCCTCGCCGACCCGAAAGACGAGCACGAATCGACCGACCTGGATCTCGTCGCCGTTCTTGATCACGGTCTGGTCCACCCGGTCGTGGTTCACGTAGGTCCCGTTCAGCGATCCGACGTCGCGGATCTCGAAGTCCTCACCCTTGCGCTCGATGATGCTGTGGCGCCGAGACACCGTGATGTCGTCCAGGAAGATGGTCGATTCGGGGTGGCGGCCGACGCTCACCGGCTCGGACTCGACCAGGTAGGTGCTGCCGGCGTTGGGGCCCCGGGCCACGATCACCAGGCCCTGGCCGGCGGGGAGCTCGGCGATCGCCTCGAGCTCGGCCGTCGAGTCCCGGTCCTCCAAGGCGCTGTGGCTCAGGGTCGCCTCTTCGGCCTCGACCAGCGCGGACCCACAGGACGAGCAGAACCTCGCACCGGATTCGTTGCGATGGCCGCACCGGCCGCAGATCATCCGTCCAGGCTACAACCTGAAGGGCAGGTCGAGACCGAGCCTCCCCTCGTCCTCTAACTGGGGTTTCGGACCCTCGACACGAGGTTGAGGTCGAGCGTCGATGCGAACCCGGCCGCCAGCGCGGCCGCCACCGCCTCCCGGGTCGCCGCGACGCCGAGCTCGCGCAGGGTCACGCTGCGCGCTCGCAGGTCCCGGTGGGCCCGGGCCGGGTCGGGCTCGGGCCCGGTGAGCAGGTCCAGCTCGTCGAAGGGCAGGCGGTCGAGCAGCACCGACCCGTGTTGCAGCACGACCGCCCCCCGCTGGACCTGGGCGGAGCCGCACACCTTGCGGTCCCCCACCCGGAGGTCGGCGCCCTGGGCCGTGGCGAAGCACGCCGGGCCTGCAGCTCCACGGTCCGACCCGATCGTGGCGGTCACCCCCAGCTCGGCCAGGCCGGCGATGAGCGCCCCCGCGATCGTGCGGTAGAGCGCGTCCACATGCCCGGCCTCCCCCGCGGGTCGCGGCATCGCGACCGCGTACGTGAGGTCCCCACCGTGCAGGAGGGCGCGGCCGCCCGTCGGCCGCCGCACCACCTCCACGCCCCGTTCGCGGCACGCGTCCCGGTCGACGTCGGAGTCCGGCTGGAAGCGACCGAGCGACAACGCCGGACCGGCCCAGGTGTACAGGCGGAGCACCGGGTCCGCTCCCGCGGCGACCTCGTCGAGACACGCAAGGTCGGCTTCCATCTGCGCGGCGGCGTCGCGGCGCACCGCGAGGTCGTCGATCAGGCGCCAGCTCTCGGTGGTAGACGGCGCCGGCGCGGGACTACTCCTCCAGGAGCGCCTGGTACGCAGCCGCGTCCATCAGCGCATCGACCTGCGCGGGATCGGCCAGCTCCACGACGAAGATCCAGCCCGCGCCGTAGGGATCCGTGTTCAGCTGCTCGGGCGCGTCTTCGAGCGAGCCGTTGACCTCGACGACGGTTCCCGTCACCGGCACGTACACCTCGGACACGGACTTGGTGGACTCGATCTCGGCGATCGACGCGTTCGCGATCACCTCGAGCCCGGCGTCGGGCAGCTGCACGTAGACGACGTCGCCGAGCGCGTCCTGCGCGTAGTCGGTGATCCCGACGACCGCGCGGTTGCCTTCCACCCGCACCCATTCGTGCTCGCTCGAGTACCGCAGCTCTTCGGGAAAATTCATCGGGCCGCAGACTAAACGATCTGGTTGATGCGCCGGGCGTACTCGGCCGCGAGCTGAGCGGCCTCGTGATCGGTGCCCGCCTCGGCCCACACGTGCACGATCGGCTCCTCCGGATCCGGCAGTACGAGCGCCCACCCGCCCGGGTGCAGGATCTTGACCCCGTCCACCAGCACCGTGTCCCGGCCCTTCGAGCGCTCCACCATCTCGCGCATGATGGCGCCCTTGCGCTCCCACGGCGTGGGGACGATCTCGTGCGCGATGTGGATCGTCGGGAGGTCGCGCACGATCTCGGACAGCTTGTGCCCGGTGACCGCGAGCAGGTCGAGGAGCTTCACGAGCGTCGCCGTCGCGTCGTAGGCGGGCAGGAAGTCCGGCCAGATGAAGCCGCTCTCCTGCGATGCGGCGAAGTCCACCCGATCGCTCGACGCGACCTCCATGAGGTTGGACGCGGAGAGCTTGGTCCAGACGATCTCGGCGCCGCGCTCGCTCGCGATGCGCTCGGCCTCGCGGCTCACCGACACCGGGAGGGCGACGCGGGCACCCGGTCGCGCTTCACAGACGAGAGCGAGCAACGCGAGCAGGGTCTGCTCCGCGTCGAGAGAGTGGCCGTCGTCGTCCACCACGGTGCCGGTCTCGCCATCCGGGTCGATCACCATGCCGAGGTCACTCGCCGACGCGCGCACGAGCTCGCCGATGCGGGCGATGCGCTCGAGGCGGTCTTCCGCGCTCCCCCGCGATCGCGTCGCCGCGAAGGGGTTGACGGCCAGCACGTCTGCGCCGAGCTTGGCGAGCACCGCCGGCATCACGAGCGACGACGCGCCGTACGAGTAGTCGAGCACGACCTTGAACGCGCGGTCGCGTAGACGACCCTTGTCCACGCTCGCTTCGAGGGCCGCGGTGTAGTACTCGAGCGATCGGGGTGGGAAGACGATGTCGCCGATGTCGCCGGCGAACGCGCGCCGGAAGTCCTCCCGCTGAAGGAGCCGCTCGATCTTGCGTTGGGTCGCCTCGTCGATGTCGCGACCCTCGTTGTCCAGGATGCGAATCTCGACGCTGTTCGGGTCCCGGGGTGAGAGCCGGACCGAGATGCCGCCGTCGGTCATCGAGTTCCGCACCTGGAACCGGGTGAGCGGCATCGTGGCCAGCTCGACGTCCTCCACGTTCACGCCCGACAGGTTCAGGCCGCCGATGATCGAGCGCTTCAACGCGCGGGCGATCCGGCTCGTGTCGCGGCTGGTGGTGACGACCGCGCCTTTCTTCAACGAAGTGCCGTACGCCATGGCCAAACGGGTCGCGACCTCGGGAGTGATGTCGACGTTCGCGAGCCCGGCGACGCCGCGCCGGCCGAACAGGGTGCGCGCACCCCGGCTCTCCCACACGATCGACGAGGTGACGACCGCACCGGCCTCCACCGTCTTGAACGGGTAGACCTTCACGCCCGGGTTCACGACCGCGCCTTCGCCGACGAAGCACTCGTCGCCGAGCACCGCGCCCTCCTCGACCGCGGCGTGGGCGCGCAGGTCGCAGGACCGACCGATGACCGTGCCGCGCAGCCGGACCGCGGGGCCGAGGTACGCGTGCTCGTGCACCACCGACCGCACGATCGACGCGTCGTGCTTCATCACGACGTCTCGGCCGAGCACGGTGTACTCGCGCACGTGCGCGCCGGCCTCGATGAGGCAGTTCGCACCGATGATCGCGGGGCCGTCGATGCGAGCCTCGGGGTCGACCTCGGCCCCTTCACCGAGCCAAACGTCTTCGCCCATTCGGAAGCCGTCGATCTCGAGGGAGACCTTCCCGTCGAGGATGTCCTGGTGGGCGCGCAGGTACGCCTCGAGGTTCCCGACGTCCTCCCAGTACCCCTCCGCGACATAGCCGAAGAGCGGCTTGCCGCGCTTCAGGACCGCGGGGAACACGTCGCCGGAGAAGTCGACGACCTCGCCCTCGGGGATGAAATCGAACACCTCGGGCTCGAGCACGTAGATGCCGGTGTTGATCGTGTCGGAGAAGACCTGGCCCCACGTCGGCTTCTCCAGGAACCGCTCGATCGAACCGTCCTCGTGGGTGATCACGATGCCGAACTCGACCGGGTCGTCGACCCGCTTCAACGCGATGGAGCCGGCGGCGCCCGTCGAGCGGTGCGCCTTGACGAACGCGCTGAGATCGATGTCGGTGAGGACGTCACCCGAGATGACGAGGAAGGTCTCGTCGAGCTCCTCGGCTGCATTGCGCACCGACCCCGCGGTCCCGAGCGGTGTGTCTTCGGTGGCGTACCGCATGCGGACGCCGAAGTCCGAGCCGTCACCGAAGTAGGTGCGGATGTGGTTGGCCAGGAACGCGACGGTGACGACGATGTCGTCGAAGCCGTGCGACGCGAGAAGCCGCACGATGTGCTCCATCATCGGCCGATTCGCGACCGGCATCATCGGCTTCGGCTGGTTGCTGGTCAGGGGCCGCAGCCGCGTGCCCTCGCCCCCGGCGAGAATGACTGCTTTCATGGTCGCTCCACCATCGCGACGAGCTGCCCACGGCAGTACACCCGGCCCGGCTCCGCTCCGCCCTTCATGCTGCTGCCTCGCGCGCGGCGCGGCCGTCGCGCAGCGCGGTGCGCGCCATCGGGATGTACAGCGCAGCCGCGTAGTAGCTGAGGGCCAGCCCGCCGATCGTGAAGAGCCAGGTGATGACCTCGATGACGTCTCGCGTCGCCGACGGGTCGAGCGCGTTGGCGAGCACGAACAGGGGAAGGGCGAACATCAGAGCCAGAGTGCCTGCTTTTCCGACCCATTGCACATCGATGCGGCGGGCGCCCGCGGCCGCCAGCACCAGCGTGACCACGCTCAACATGGCTTCCCGGGCCAGGACGACCACACCGACCCAGATCGGGACATCGCCGCTGATGAGCAGCCCGACGGCACCCGCGATGAGCATCACCCGGTCCGACACCGGGTCGAGGATCTTGCCGATCTCGCTGCCCTGGTCGAAGTGGCGGGCGATGTAGCCGTCCACCCAATCGGTGGCTCCGAGCACGGCGAAGAGGATCCCTGCGGCGAGCGGCCGGTCGTCGGCGAGAAGGAGCCAGAGGAAGACGGGCACTCCGGCCAAACGGGCCAGAGAGATGGCATTGGGGATGGTCCAGACCCCGCGGTCGCGCGCGATGTCAGGGACGGTCATGAAGCCCAGGGTACGCGAGCCGACCGGGCTCGCGGGTCGGCTCAGAGCGCAAGCTGCACCGCCACGCGCGACACGACGATCGGGCGGATCAGCTCCACGATCACCGCCAGGTGGGCCGGATGGTCCCGGTAGGCGAGGTACGCGTTCACCGAGTCGAAGTCGGCCACCACCGCGTAGTGGTGGTTGCCGTCGCTGATCCCGAGGTCGGGCCCCACGCGGTAGTCGAGGATCTCGGGAATCTGGCCGGGGAGGCCGGCCAGGCCCTCGGTCATCGCCGCGATCTGCTCGGGGGTCACGTCGTCGCGGAACGTGAAGGTGACCACGTGGCGGACGCCGCTCACTGGAGCCCCGCGTAGGTTCCGCCGTCCACGGGGATCGCGGCACCCGTGAGGAACTTGGCCGGCTCCGAGCACACGAAGGCGGCAATCGCCCCGAAGTCCTCGGCGGCGCCGAGCACGCCGGCCGGCACCCCGCCCGCGAGCGCGGCCGGGTCGGCGCCCATGGAGGTGATCCGCTCCGTCGCGTGGAGACCCGGTTGGAGGCTGTTGACCGTCACGCCGTCGCGGGCGACCTCGAGCGCGAGCGTCTTCAGGAAGCCGGTCACCCCGGCCCGGGCGGTGTTCGAGAGGATCAACGACGGGATCGGCTGGCGGACCGCGATCGAGGTGATCGCCACCACCCGGCCCCAGCGCTGCGCCTGCATCGCGGGTACCGCGGCCTTGCACATCGCGATCGTCGAGAGGCAGTTGAGCTCGAAGGCCCGCGCGTACGCGTCGAGGTCGTCGATGCTCGCGAAGTTGCCGACCGGCGGACCGCCAGCGTTGGCGACCAGGATGTCGAGCCCGCCGAGTGCGTCCGCCGCAGCCTGGGCGAAGCCCGTTGCGCCGCCCACGGTGCTCACGTCGGCGACGATCGGGATGCAGCTCTCGCCGATCCGAGCCGCAGCTGCGCCGATGCTCTCCTCTTCACGGCCGCAGATCGCGACCCGCACGCCGTTCGCCGCCAGCGCCGCCGCGGTCGCCAGGCCGAGGCCGCGCGAGGCGGCTGCCACCGCAGCGCGCCGTCCCTGCAGTCCCAGGTCCATGGGCCGTCCTCTCGTGGCTCAGCGGTGAATCGGGCCGGTGCTGTCCCGAAGTGACGCGACTCCGGTACGCCCCGTGCGCACCGCGATGATCTCGGCGCAGATCGCGATCGCGGCCTCTTCGGGTGTGCGGGAGCCGATGTCCAGCCCGATGGGGGCCATCACCCGGGCGAGCTCGGCATCCGTCACTCCTGCTTCGTGCAGCCGCCCGACCCGCGCCGCGTGCGTGCGCCGTGAGCCCATGGCGCCGAGGTACCCGACGTCGGTCCGGAGCGCGGCGACGATCGCGGGGATGTCGAACTTCACGTCGTGGGTCAGCACACACACCGCGTCACGCGGCCCGAGCTCCTCACCGATCTTCGCGAGGTACTTGTCGGGCCAGTCGTTGGCGATCTCGTCGGCCATCGGGAAGCGGGCGACCGTCGCGAACACCGCGCGCGCGTCACAGACGGTGACGCGGTAACCGAGGAGCTTCCCGGCCTTGGCCAACGCGCCGGTGAAGTCGACCGCGCCGAAGATGATCATGCGCGGTGGCGGCGCGAACGACTCGATGAAGACCTGGACCGTCTCCTCTCGCGCCTCACCACGCGGTCCGTAGCGGCGGGTCGCGGTGAGTCCCGCGTCCAGCTCGGCCTGCGCGTCCCGCGAGACGACCCGATCGAGATCCTCGTTCCCGAGGGTGCCGAGGGCCGGCTCACCCGGGCGGACGAGCAGCTTCGCGCCGGCCTGCGGGCCCTCGACGACCGTGGCCAGGGCGGCCGGGCGCTCGGCCCGGAGCGCGTCACGGAGCGCGTCGAAGATCGGGGTGTCCTCGTACGCCGACTCCCCCGCGCCGCTCACCAGTCCAGTGGCTCCACGAACAGGTGCACCGTCCCGCCACACGTGAGACCGACCGCGAACGCATCGTCGTCCGAGTAGCCGAAGCTCACGACCCCCCGGGGCTTCTCGCCCGCGAGCACCGCCAGCGCCTCGGTGACCACGGCACCCTCGACACACCCGCCCGACACCGAGCCCGCAACCTCGCCGGCATCGTTCACCGCCATCGTGGCACCGGGATCGCGCGGCCCCGAGCCCTCGACGCCGACGACCCGCGCGATTGCCACCCTCCGGCCGCCGGCCCGCCAACGCTCGATGTCGTCCAGCACTTCCTTCATCCGGCGCCCTCCTCCTTCTTCTTCATCGCGCGAGCACCGTGGCGAGGTCTTCGAGCGACGCCAGGGAGTGGCCCTCGAGGAACTCGTCCACGAACGGCAGGGCCGCAGCCATGCCGGCGGCCAGAGGCGCGTAACCGGGACTCGCCTTCAGCGGGTTCACCCACACCACCCGGTGGGCCACGCGATGCAGCCGCTCCATCTGCTCGGCGAGCGCGTCCGGGTCGCCGCGCTCCCACCCGTCGGAGATCAGCACCACCGTTGCCCCCCGCGCGAGGCCGCGGATCCCCCACTCGTCGTTGAACGCCCGCAGCCCCTCGCCGAGCCGGGTCCCACCGGACCAGTCCAGGACGGAGCGGGCCGCGGCGGCGAGCGCCACATCGGGGTCGCGGCTGGAGAGCTCGCGCGTGATGCGGGTGAGTCGCGTCCCCATCGCGAACGCCTCGACGCGGCCCCGGGCGATGACCACCGTGTGCAGGAAGCGGACCAAGGCTCGGGCGTAGGGCTCCATCGATCCGCTGACGTCACAGAGGAACACCAGCCGCCGCGGCCGCGACGACGGGGCGGTGAACGACCGCCGGATCGGCTCCCCGCCCGTTCGCAAGGACCGCCGCACCGTGCGACGCAGATCGGGCCGGCCGCGGGCGTGGCGCGACGGGCGGGCCCGGCGGGACCGGCGGAGCGCGCCGACGAAGCGGAGGTCCGCCATCAGCCGGCGCGCCTCTTCGTGCTCCGCGGGGCTGTAGGTCGCGAAGTCTCGGTGGCGCAGCACTTCGGCCGGGCTGTAACGCACCTGCAGGATGGGCACGTCCGGATCGATCGGATCGGCGTCGGGGTCGACCCCGCGATCGCCCCCGGGCAGGTCGTACGCCACGACGATCTCCTCCTGGACCGTCTCGGAGTACAGACCCACCGGGTAGGCGGACGATCCGAAGAACGCGGCGAAGCACCGCTCGTACTCCTCGACGTCCTCGGGCCGGCGCACCAGCGTGGCGCGGCCGGCCCAGTACACGCCGGCCCGGTCCGCGAGGCCGACGGCCGCCAGGGCCTGGGCGAAGAGCAGCGTCGAGGCGGGCGCGACGTCGAGCCCGGCCCCGCGCAACGTGCGCGCGAACGCGACCACCACCCGGTCCCCCTCGTCAGGCACTGCGGGCCACCGCGGTCTCGACGATCTCCGCGACGCCGTGCGCCCGCACCCGCGCGAGGTCTTCGCGGTACTTGAGGATGGTGCCGAGCGTGGCGAGCACGGACTGCTCGTCGAGATGAGCCTGCCCGAGCCGGGCCAGCGCGCCGGCCCAGTCGATCGTCTCCGCCACTCCGGGCGGCTTGTACAGCTCGATGCCGCGGATCACCTCGACCGCCGCCGCAACCTCGCGCGCGAGCGCCTCGCTCACCTCGGGTGCCTTGAGCCGCACGATCGCCAGCTCGCGCTCGAAGCCCGGATGGTCGATCCAGTGGTAGAGGCAGCGACGCTTGAGCGCGTCGTGCACGTCCCGGGTGCGGTTCGAGGTGAGGATGACGACCGGTGGAACCTCCGCCCGCATCTCCCCGAGCTCCGGCACCGTCACCGAGTAATCCGACAGGATCTCGAGCAGGAAGGCTTCGAACTCGTCGTCCGCGCGGTCCACCTCGTCGACGAGCAGCACCGGCGGAGTGCTGCCGCGATGGTCGATCGCGCGCAGCAGCGGCCGGCGCACCAGGAACCGCTCGGAGTAGAGCTCGTCCTCCACCACCTCCTCGCCGCTCGCCTCGACCGCGCGGAGGTGCAGCAGCTGGCGCGAGTAGTCCCACTCGTAGACCGCCTGCGCCGCGTCGATCCCCTCGTAGCACTGGAGCCGCACGAGCTCGCCACCGGTCCAACGGGCGAGCACCTTCGCCACCTCCGTCTTGCCCACCCCCGCCTCACCCTCGAGGAGGAGCGGCCGCTGCAGCGAGAGCGCGAGGAAGATGGACGTGGCGAGCCCGTCGTCGGGGAGGTATCCGTGTTGCTCGAGTGCCGCGCGCACCTCGTCGACCGTGGTGATCATCAGCCGAATCGTACCGGCGCCCGTCGGTGATCTATCGGCCGACCGCCGCGCCCTCGGCCCGGGGATCCGTGGCGACGGCGTACCCGTGCTCCCCGACCGCGATCGCATGGGCGTGACCCATCCCGGGGTCGAACGCCCCCGTTTCGATGATCTCGTGCCCCCGGGCGGCGAGATCGGCTACGACCGACGGATCCGCCCGCGCCTCGATTCGCAGCTTCCAGTCCAGCGGCTCCACCCGCCAGCGGGGCGCGTCGATCGCGGCCTGGGGGTTGATCCCTCCGTCGACGATCTGGGTGAGCAGCTGCGCGTGCACCTGGGCCTGGGCGTCGCCGCCCATCGAGCCGAAGACCAGGCTCGGCTTTCCGTCCTGCAGCACCATCGCGGGGATCAGTGTGTGCATCGGGAGCTTGGACGGAGCCAGCGCGTTGACCCGGGATTCGTCCAGGGTGAACGACGAGCCGCGGTTGTTGAGGTTGATGCCCCACTCGGGCACGTGCACCCCGGAACCGAAGCCGAGGAAGTTCGACTGGATGAGGCTGACGAGGAGTCCGTCGCCGTCGGCCGCGCAGAGGTACGCAGTACCGCCGCGCTGAGGGTGGCCGGCAACCGGCACCCGCGCCTGCTTCGGGTCGATGGCGGCTCGGCGCGAGCCGATCCACTCGTCGGTCAGCAAGGTCTCGGGGGTGATCACCACGTGCGCGGGATCGGTCACGTGGTCATCGCGGTCCACCAGGCCCGTCTTGACCGCCTCGATGATCAGGTGCGCGCGTTCCGCGGGCTCGAGTGAGCTCAGGTCGAAGCCGTCCAGGATGCGCATGATCTCGAGCACCGCGACGCCCTGGGTAGGCGGCGGCAGCTCGGCGATCTCGACGTCCCGGTAGGGCGCGAGCATCGGCGGAGCCCACTCTCCCCCGTGGATCGCGAGGTCCGTCGGCTCCATGAGCCCGCCGTGCCGTTGCAGCGCGGCGGCGATCGCCGCCGCGACCTCTCCCTGGTAGTACGCGTCGGGACCCTCTTCGGCGAGCACCTGGATGAGACGGGCCAGTGCGGGTTGGCGCAGCCGGTCGCCGGCCTCGAGGTCGCCGTAGACCGCCTGCCAATCGTCGAGCCCCTGGTAGAGACCGCGGAACGCGCTGCAGGAGAACGCGCCCATCTCCGTGAGCTCGAAGCCATCACGCGCGTAGCGGCTCGCGTCACGCGCGAGCTCGGCGAACGGTCGCGTACCCCAACGTTCGAGAAGGTCGAACCAACCGGCGACCGCGCCCGGCACCGTGACCGAGTGCGGGCCGACGAGGAGCGGGTCGTCGCCGAGCATCTCCCTGACCCGCTCCAGCGAAGCGTTGGCCGGCGATCGACCGGACCCGAGATAGCCGTGCAGCTCGCCGTCCCACACGATCGCGAACAGGTCACCTCCGTACCCGCAGAGGTACGGAGCCACGACACCGAGCGCGAGGTTCGCCGCGACGACCGCGTCGATCGCGTTCCCGCCCCGCGCCAGCTCCGCGGCACCGGCCCCCGATGCGAGGTAGTGCGGAGTGGCGAGACCCGCGCGCGGGAATCGAGCTGTGTCTCCTGTGGTCACGCCTGCTCGACGTCGGTGGCTTCGTCGCGCCCGAGCAACGCGAGCACGGCTTCGTCGCCGGCGGCAATGCCACCTTTCACGGGATCTTCGAACAGCTTCTTCACGTGCTTGATGCCGTACCCCGCGTACAAACCGTCCTCGATGCGCTCGTCGAAGCTCCACCGGATCATCGCGATGCGCTTGCGCTCGAGCTTGCCCGTATCCGGATGGGGGACCTGTTCCGCTCTCGCGCGGCCGAGCACGCCGAACGTGCCGACGTTGCCGTACTCGTACAGGTGGTGGAACACGGGATCGAGACCGAGGCTGCCCAAGTCGGTCAGGAACATCGAGGCGTAGAGCGGGTCGTTGTCGATGAACGAGCGCGGGAACATGCCATTCGCCTCGAGCAACGGATACGCCGCGAAGACGAGGCGACGCAGGAAACCGGGGAGCATCAGGACGAGCTTGAGCTCGCCGTCGACCGTGTTCTTCCCACCGCTGAACTTCGCCGTGTGGAGCTGCTCCCCCATCGCCGCGACCATGTCGGCGAACTGCTCCTCGGGCGCGAACTCGCGTTTCAGCACGATGAGCGGGGCTCCCTTCTGCATCCGCTGCTTGGCCGAGTACGAGATCCAAATTCCTTTGCGCTGGTAGAGGCGACCGCCGGCGATGAACCGGTTGACGTTCGGGAACTCGGCCAATCCTTGGCGACACGACCAGAGGAGCACGTGGAGCAACGTGGTGCGCGACTCGGGATGCGCTTCGTTGAAGGCGCGTACGAACCGCTCCGCGTTGCCGACGTCGATGCGCTGCTCGAAGTACACCGTGGACTCGTTCCGAGTCCGCATGATGTACGGCATGATCCGCCGGAGATCGGGCACGTCGCGCACCAGATCCGCATCGGGGCGGCGCCACCAGACCACGTTCGAACCCTACTCGCCCGCCTGATCGGCTCCCCGGATGTCGACGCCGGGTAGCGTCCGGCGATGCGCATCCTCGTCGTCGGCGCCGGAGGGGTCGGGGCGGCAATCGCGTCAATCGCGGAGCGGCGGGACTTCTTCGACCATCTCGTCCTCGCGGACGTCGACCTCGCCCGGGCCGAGCACGCGGTCACCCGGTTGACGGAGCGTGGCCGCTTCGCGGCGGCACGGGTGGACGCCTCCGATCCGCAGTCGGTCGCCGACCTCGCGCACGAGATCCGCGCCGACGTGGTGCTGAACGCCTGCGACCCGCGGCTGAACCCACCGATCTTCGACGGCGCGTTCGCCGCCGGCTGCACGTATCTGGACATGGCGATGCACCTCTCGAAGCCGCATCCGGATCGCCCCTACGAGGAGCCGGGCGTGAAGCTCGGTGACGCGCAGTTCGCGGTGAGCGACGAATGGAGCAAACGGGGCGTGCTCGCGCTCGTCGGCATCGGCGTGGAGCCCGGGCTCTCGGACGTGTTCGCCCGCTACGCCGCCGACCACCTCTTCTCCGCGATCGACGAGGTAGGGATCCGGGACGGCGCGAACCTCGTCATCGACGGCTACGACTTCGCCCCGACGTTCTCGATCTGGACGACGATCGAGGAGTGCCTCAACCCCCCGGTGATCTGGGAGAGATCGCGCGGTTGGTACACCACCGCACCGTTCAGCGAGCCCGAGGTGTTCGAGTTCCCCGAGGGCATCGGCGCCGTCGAGTGCGTCAACGTGGAGCACGAAGAGGTGCTGCTCGTACCCCGCTGGGTCGATTGCGAGCGAGTCACGTTCAAGTACGGGCTCGGTGACGAATTCATCGCGGTCCTGCAGGCGCTGCACAAGACCGGCCTCGATCGCACGGACAAGATCCGCGTGCGCGATGTCGAGGTCTCACCCCGGGACGTCGTGGCCGCGTCGCTCCCCAACCCCGCCGAGCTCGGCGAGCGCATGCACGGCAAGACCTGTGCCGGCACCTGGGTCACCGGTACGGGCGTGGACGGCCGGCGACGCGAGGTGTACCTGCACCATGTGGTCGACAACCAGTGGTCGATGCGGGAGTACGGGCACCAGGCCGTGGTCTGGCAGACCGCCGTGAACCCGGTGGTGGCCCTCGAGCTGCTGGCCCGCGGCACCTGGAGCGGGACGGGCGTCCTCGGACCCGAGGCATTCGACGCGGTGCCCTTCCTCGACCTGCTCGCGGAGGTCGGCTCGCCATGGGGCCTGGAAGAGAGGACGCCCCGATAGACCGCGCTACGGGGTCGGCGGCCAGCTTCCGGGTGCAGGGAGAAATTTCTCGGATTGTTGGTTTCGGAGGCGACGGGCCGGGGGTACTACTCCCCTCGGAGGCGCAAGCCCCCGTAAGCGAGTTGATGCCCTGCCGTGGAACCCTGCCCTTCACGTGCAGGGCGTCCTCGCGTCCGGAGGTGCCTAGGCAGCCGTTCCGAGCACCTCGTCGACCACCTTGTCCGCCAGGCGGACGGCGCCCTCCTCGGCGAGCTCGGTGATCACCTTCCGGGGACCGCCCCGGCGCCACCACGCGATGAGGAGCGACAGTCCCAGCGCCAGCAGCAGGGCGATCGCCGCGGCGACCAGGAGCTTGTGCCCGCCCCGTCGATCATCGGCTCCATCGGTGCTGCCTTCGGACGGGTCCGCGAGATCGGTCATCGGTCCACGGTAGCGCCCGGTCCCTCGAGCCGGTGGGGCCACGCGAACAAATCTGCAAGGGATCGGCGCGCCAGGGCGTCTAGCAATTGATGGTGCAGGATGCGGTGGTGTCTGCGGGGGTGGGCGGGTCACGGGTGGAGGGCGCAGT
The DNA here is from genome assembly GCA_038252255.1 of Acidimicrobiia bacterium. Lineage (GTDB taxonomy): Bacteria > Actinomycetota > Acidimicrobiia > IMCC26256 > JAENVU01 > Chersky-806. Next base: position 87,006 of record JBBSAM010000017.1, read on the forward strand.
GGCTGGTGAGCCTCCGGCCGACGATGCCCGCCCCGGCGCCCCGTTGGAGGTCCATGATCGCCCTCCCGTAGCGGCACCCATGACGTTCGCGGAGTGCTACCGGGATCTCCGACCGGAGATGGTGCGGCTCGCGACGTTGATGACGGGCTCGTCGGAGACCGGCCAGGACCTGGTGCAGGACGCGTTCGTCCGGTTGCACGGCGCATGGAGCCGCGTGCACGAGCCGCGGGCTTATCTGCGCCGCGCGGTGGTGAACGCCTGCAATTCGCATCACCGCCGGCGCGGGTTGGAACGCCGGCACGCATCGAGGGAGGAGCGGGCTCCCGACGCGAGCCTCGGTGCCGACGAGCTCGCGGATGCACTGAATGCGCTCCCCTACCGGCAACGGGCCGCGCTCGTGCTGCGGTTCTACGCCGACCTCTCGGACACCGACATCGCCGCCGCGCTCCGGTGCCGGCCCGGCACCGTCGGGTCCCTGATCCACCGAGGGCTCGAGCAGCTCAGAAGGGTGATCGAACGATGAGCAACCTCGAACGAGATCTCCGCGACATGCTGGCGCGGCGCGCGGATGCGGCTCCCATGGGTCCGGGCGACTGGCAGGACCTCACCGTGCGTATGTCCCGGCGCAACAAGCGGTCCCGCCGGCTGCTCGCGGCCGGCCTCGTAACCGCGTTGCTCGTCGGGCCGCTCGCGGGTTTCGCCGTGGCCCGCGCGGTTGAGGACGGTGAGCCGGCCGGGCGCGTCACCGCCGCGGGCCCGGGCGCCGCGGGCAACGGTGACGCCGTCGGAACCACCGAGGGGAGGGTCGCCACCGCGGGAGCCGCGAGCGGATTGCAGATCTTCATGCCGGGTGGTCGGCTCGACAAGCTGTTCCGGCGCACCACCGGCGACGGCGTCGTGATCCGCGCGTACCTGAGCCAGATCGGTGGCAACAGCTGCCAAGGCGACGGTTGGTGCCCTCCCGCGGATTGCTTCGCCGACGCCACCGTGGCCGGCGAGCTCAGCACCGACGCCGCCGTCGGGTACGCCTACGGCTCGCACTTCGGTGGCGACGCGCCGGATCTCCGGTTGACCGGCGGCGGGACCTTCGGCGCGAGCGGCGAGGGCACTCCGGTCCGGTACGTCGTGGCCCAGTCCGGCCGCGACGTCGCGAAGGTTCGGGTGTCGTTCGAGGGTGGAGGCAGCGACGAGATGGCACCGGTCAACGGCGTGGTCGTGCTCGCGGCGCCCGCCGACCCGAGCAAGTCGGGCGGGACGGTCGAGGCGCTCGACGGCGGCGGCAACGTGATCGGGCACGCCGCCGTGACCGACGCGGCCACGGCAACGCTCGGCATCGCCCCCTCCGCGGCCGTCCCCGGCCAGATCCAGATCCAGAGCACGGGCTCGATAGCGACAGGGAGCGGCACTGCGAGCACGACCGTGACCACGACCCCGCCGAGTGGCGTCGCGTCGGCCGCGGCCTCTCCCCCGGTGGCGCCGCCGACGAGCCCGGACGGCGGATCACTCCCGAGCCGGTGCACGCCACCGCCCCCGTCACTACCCGCACCGGGTGAGCAGCCGGCCAACGTGGACGCCGCCAGGGCGGAGATCGAGCATGCCTTCGCAACCGCGTACAACGGAGGACTCGGCAGCGACGAGGAGAAGCGCGCCGTCGTGCAGGACAGCGACGCGCTCAAGCCCGTGATGGAGCAGATCCGCAACGGCAGCTTCGCGCAACAGGTGAAGGACGCGACGGCGAAGGTCACCGACGTCGTGTTCACGAGCCCGACCGAGGCAGCCGTCCGTTACGACATCGACGTCGCCAATTACTCGAACTTCACCGACCGGATCGGGAAGGCGTTGCTCATCGACGGCCACTGGAAGGTCGCCCGCGTCACGGTGTGTGCCGACATCTCGCTCGCCGGAGGCAACTGCCCGCCCGCGTAGGTCGAGCGGCGGCGCTAGGGCACGAGCTTGTAGACGGTGCCGGCGCGGGACGCGGCGTAGAGCTCGCCACTCGGGTCCTGACCGAACGTCGTGAGCTGCGGGACGTTGATCCCGAGTGCCTTGCTCTGGGTGATCACGCCACCGGACTGCACCGCCGCGTAGATGACGCCCGTGCAGAAGTCGCCGTACACGTACGCGCCCTGCAGCTTCGGGATCCGGGCGCCGCGGTATACGTAGCCACCGGTGATCGCGCAGTCACCTGCGCTGTGCGAACGCTCGAGGATCGGGTCACGCACGCCGGGCGGTGCCGTACCCGCGTACGGATGTGCACCCTCTCGCGTGTTCCAACCCCAGTTGATGCCCGACTGGCCGGCCGGCGCATAGTCGACCTCTTCCCAGAGGTTCTGCCCGACGTCGCCGATCCACATGTCGTTCGTGGCCCGGTCGAACGAGAAGCGCCACGGGTTGCGCAGCCCGTACATCCAGATCTCGCCCTTGGCGCCGGGCACGCCCACGAAGGGATTGCCCGCGGGGACCGAGTACTGCGCGAATGGGTTCGGCGTGGGGTTGATCCGGAGGATCTTGCCGAGCAGCGTGTTCAGCCGTTGCGCGTTCCCATGCGGATCGCCGCCGGAGCCGCCGTCGCCCAGACCGACGTAGAGCATGCCGTCCGGGCCGAACGTCACCTCGCCGCCGTTGTGGTTGTCGAACGGCTGCGCCACCGACAAGATCTGGCGCCGCGTCTTCTTGATCGCGCGCCGCCCGCTCATCGTGTACTCGTCGACCTTGGTGGCGCCCTTCGGGTCGGTGTAGTCGACGATCACGCTCCCGCCCGTCGACCGGAACGTCACACCGAGCAGGCCCTGCTCCCCGCCCTTCGACGTCTTCAAGGTCAAGACGTTCTTCGAGTGTGTCGCGTTGACGATCGTCTTGAGCTTGCCGCCCTGTTGCGCCACGTACATCTGCGCGTCGCCCGGCCGCCACGCGAGCGCGACGGGCTCCTTCAGACCCCGCGCGACGGGGCTGAGACCCACGTGCACGGTCGAGAGGTCGGCCGCCCCGGCCGGGGCGGCGGGGAGCGCGAGCGAGACGGCCCGCGCGCCCGCTCCCGCGAGGATCCCCCATCGACGCATCGGCAGAAACCCTAGCCCTGGGTCGGCGCCACCGCTTCCGGCTCACCACGTGTCGCGCCGCGCGCGCGAATCCACGCCAGCGCGCCCGCGAGCACCGCGAGGGCGAGGACCAACGCAACCGGGTCCGTCTCGAACCGGAACCGGTTGTTCTCGCCGACGTCCGAGAAGGTGTTGACCACGACCCCATATGCCAACACGAGCCAGAGATAGAGGACCACCACCCCGCGCCGATCCGGTGCCCTCCAGCCGCGCCACGCGAGGAACGGAGCGCCGAGCAGGCCGAGGGCGTAGATCAGCAGGACCATCAACGAGAAGTTGCCCGCGGTCGGGATCGGGACGTCGCCCTTCCGGGCGCGGCCCGAGCCCGGGAGCGTGTACCCGAGGAAGCCATTCGCCTTGTACGACTGCGGCTGCCAGAGTACGAAGCGGTCGTAGAGCTTCTGGATGGTCGAGATCTTGGCCGCGCCGTCGGCGAGCCAGTAGTACTGGTTCGCCGGGAGCAGCTCGAAGCGCGCGCCGAGCTCGCTGCTGTCGGCCAGCGCACCCGGATGCGACTGCCAGTAGTCGAGGACCGCGCTGAGGTAGAGGTCCGACACCTCCGGATAGACGCGGTCGTTGAAGTTGACACCACCGTTCTCGGACCGGTTCGCCCGGTCGAGCACCGGCACCCCGGTCTTGTCCGGGTGCACGAACCGCGGCTCGTACTTCGACGGGCCCGAGAACGGCTTCACACCGAGGATCGGCTTGATGTCGCCGTTGGCGCGCAGCTCGGCGATCTTGTGCGGGCCTTCGGAGAGGTACACGGTGCGGGCCAGGTTCATCCCGAGCCAGCTGCTCGACGAGAACGTGTCGAACATGACGAGGTTCTTCGCGTACCAGAGCGCGACGAAGAGGATCGGCAGCGCGGCGATCAACAGCACCTGGCGCGCTCGCAGTGGGGACATCCACGCGACGAGCGCCGCGATCGCGATCAGGAACACCAGGTGGTAGCTGCTGCGCGTCAGCAGCACGACCGCGAGCGTGACGAAGAAGGCGACCGCGTATCGCTTGTGCTCGGTACGGAAGAAGAGGAGCAGGAACAGGCCCGAAGCGCAGAGCAGCACGGCGACCGGGTACGCGTAGTGGAACCAGTTCTCGTACAGCACGGTCGTGGGACCCACGATGAAGAGCAGCGTGGCCGCGAACGCCACGTTCCGGTTCACTCCGAGCCCGGCGGCGAGCGCGTACAGCGAGTAGGTGAGCAGGGCGCCGAGGGCGACGAACGTCACCGTGTAGACGGGCTTCTGCAGCGAGCTCGGGAGCTGGAGGACGACGCCGTAGAAGAGGTTGAACAGCGGCGGCTGGCTGTGGAGATGGAAGATGCTCGAGACGAGGTCGCTCTTCAGGAACCGCCCGTCCAGAAAGATCCAGGTGCGCCAGGTGGAGCGGGTGTCGAAGCCGATCCCCGCCACGCGGTACGCGGCGCGCGAGAGCACGAAGAGCCCCAGCAGCGCCGGCACCCGCCAGTCCCAAGATCGCCAGGACGGTCGCGTGGCCGGTGCTCGAGCCTCTTCCTCGTCCACCCCCGCGACCCCTTCGCAGCCGACCCCACCCGTACCGGACGGCCGGCGGCCCAGGGTAACCGAGCACCCGCGACCGCGGTCCGCGGCCCGGCGGCCGCTCGCGGCGAGAGCACCGGCCACGATCGCCGTACAATCCGGCGGTGACCGCGCAGGAATCGGCCCAGGTCGCGGGGATCGATCGGCCGGTTCGGCTGCTTGGACGGTCACCGGCGCTCGACGGCCTGCGGGCGATCGCGGTGCTGCTCGTCGTCCTGTTCCACGCCCGCCTGACGAAGATCGGCATCCCCCGGAACAACCCGTTCGACGAGGTCGTCCGCGGCGGGTTCATCGGGGTCGACCTGTTCTTCGTCCTCAGCGGGTTCCTCATCACCGCGCTCCTGCTCCGGGAGCAAGCCGAGAGCGCCCGGGTCCGGATCCGCCACTTCTACGGCCGCCGGGTCCTGCGCCTGCTCCCCGCGCTCTACCTCGTGCTGCTCGTCCACGCGATCTTCGTCTACTCGGTCCACTTCCGGATCGAGGGTGGCGCCCGTTCGGAGATCGCGACGCTGTTCTCCGCAGTGTTCTATTACGCCAACTGGCACACCTTGGTGCAGAAGCACGTCGGTCTCGCCGGGCTGGGCCACCTGTGGTCCCTGTCGATCGAGGAGCAGTTCTACTTCGTCTGGCCGCTGCTCCTCGCGTTGTTCTTCGGACTGCGCCGCAACATCGTCATGGTGGGCGCCGTGCTCTGCGTGGCGATCGTCGGAATCGCCCTCCATCGCGCCGTGTTGTGGAACTCGTACGGCTGGGGCGACGCGTATTACCGCACCGACGCCCGTATCGACGCGTTGCTCATCGGTGCGTTGCTCGCGTCGTTGTGGGTGCGCAATCTCACGCCCCGGCGCGGGCTGGGACCAGCGGCATGGGTCGCGCTCGGCGTCATCTTCTACTGCACGTTGAACGCGCGCGCGAACGAAGGGTTCTGGAACGGGTTCGGCTTCACCGTCGTCGCCCTCGCGACCGCGGTCGTCATCCTCGCCGCGGTCGACTCGAACTGGTCGATGAACCGGTTCCTCAGCCTGCCCCCGATGGTCGCGGTCGGGCGGGTGTCGTACGGGATCTATCTGTGGCACTTTCCCGTGTTCTGGGCCGTCGGCCGCTGGGGTCGCAGCTGGCCCGACCCGGTCCGCGTCTCCGTCGCGTGCGGGATCACGGCGCTGTTCACGGTGCTGTCCTGGAACCTGTTCGAGAAGCCCATCATGCGCTGGGGGCGTCGCCGGCTTGCGCCGAGAAACCCGGTCGCCGAGACACCACCGAGCGCTCCGGCCGTCGGCTGAGGCTCGGGCGCGGCCCGGGCCGTTTCGGCGCCCTATCGGGCTTCGGGGGTCTTGTGCCGAACCCTCGGGACGGCGAGCACCGAGAACACGTACGCGGTCGTGAGGATCAGCACCGCGAACGAGGCGAGGACGTACGGAAGCACCGCCAGGCCGTGGATGGGGCCGAAGAAGTGGTCGGCGACGTTGCCGAAGAACCTGGTCGCCGCTCCCCCGATGAACAGCGCCACGATGTAGAGCCCCGCCTTGCGCACCCGGTGAGCGTAGCGCCGGGCAGACTCCGTCAGCGCTCCGGTAGTGGCCCGGCTCAAACTGAGCCACTACCAGCGCTCCACGGCCATGCCCTCGAGTGCCGCCCACGCGTGCATCGTGTCTTCGTTCTCGTCGTGAGGACCGCGGAACAGACGCAGGAACACCGCGAGATCGGCGAGGCGCCAGGCGTCCCGGTACAACGAGAGGGCGGACGCATCGGGCGCCCGGCCGGTCCGTGCACGGTACCGATCGAGCGCGCCCGTGTCGTCGGCGAAGAACCAGAGGTCCCGCTCCGGCCGCGCGAGCCCGACGGTGTCCCAGTCGATCAGCAGGAGACCGGTGTCGGATCGCATGACGTTGCCCGGATGCGGTTCGCCGTGCGTCACCACCAGCTCGTCCGGCGTTATGTCGATCCCGTCGACAACGTGTCTCGTGTGCTCGATCCAGCCGCGTAGCGCGGGCCGGCGGTCGCGCAGCCACGAACGGGCCGGCACCCCGAATGGCCCAGAGGTCCACGGCTGGCTGAGCTGCGTCAGCGCCGCTTCGATCTCGAGCATCGCCACGGTGATCGGTCGGACACGCAGTTCCGGTGTGATGGACCGGACACCCGGCGTTGCCCGGTGCAGCATGGCCAAACGGTCGATCAGCTCGGCGCGGTCGCCCTCATCCATCACGTCATCGAACGCGCCGGACTGCCCGTCCACGACCGGGAACACTGCGAGCGAGTAGCGATCCGACAGGCGGCGCACGACATCACCACCGGTCGAGCGCAGGGGCGCCGCGACGAACTCGAGGCCGGAGTCTTGCAGCGCCCGGGCGGTCGTGAACGCGCGCTCGAGCGCATCGAACGCCGCAGCCGGGCTGGTGCTTGCCGTGCCCAGGTCGTCGACGGTCACGAACCGACGGGCGCCACCCGCGTCCGCGACTCTCCAGTGGTAGCTCCCGAACCCGAGCGGGGCGTAGTCCAAGGTCGCGGCATCGAAGCCCCAGCCGTCGCGCAACGCCTCGGTGACGATCGCGTCGCTCACGCCCCCGGGACGGGCCTCCATCGTCATAACGTAGGACGGCTTCTCCGTAGCCGGCCGGGCTATTGCGGGGCAACCAAGCCGGCAGTGACCCCGGGGATGGAGGACCCGGCGTAACATCCGGCCCATGAAGCGTGTAGTCGTGACGATGATGGTGGTCGTGTCGCTGACGGTGGCGACGGGGTGTACGAAGAACAACCGGGCCAACTACTGCAAGAACCACCCGAACGCCACCAAGTGCCGCCAGTAGTCCATCGCGGGCTTCCCGCTGTCTAGCTCGGCGTTCCTCAAGTGCGATCGGCACCTACCCGATGAACGATGGCGGGTGGAACCGGTCTCGCGAGGGAAGCAGACATGCCGAACGCATCGACAGCCGCCGCGAGGAGGGGTTGGGAGATCTTCCGGTCCCGCCTCCCGCGCCCGTCGCTCGAAGAGGTCAACGAGCAGCTGCGAACCGAGCGGCTCGCTCCCCCGGGCGTCTCCGAGCGCAGCTACAAGCACTACCGCTCCATGGATGCCCGCGGCGTCGTCGACTACATGACGATCAACGAGTTCGACCAGTGGAGGAAGCACGCGGCGTAGCGCTCGACGGGCGCGATGATCGATCGGGAGCCGCTCGATGGCCGACGGCGTCGCCGGGAGGTCGCACCTGAACGTCGCCAAGGTGACGCGGGCGAAGCTGCGCTCAGCTCGCGGCGCTCGTGCGCGCTACATGCCACGCTGGGAGCGTGAGAGCCCTCGTCGTCGGTGCCGGGATGGCCGGACTCACGCTGGCTGCGCGCCTGTGCCAGCAAGGTCGACCTCCGCTCGTGGTGGAGCGGCCCCGGCACGTCGAGGATGGGTACGCGATCGGGTTGTACCCGCTGGGGAGCTGCGTGCTCCACGGGCTCGGGACCTACGAGCGGTTGCGGGAGCACTCGCTGGTCATGGAGCGGTACGAGATGGCGAGCGAGTCCGGCCGCGTCCTCCAGTCCTTCGACATGTCGGTTCTCACCGGGGCGGTCGGACCGTTGCTGATGGTGGCCCGCGCCGATCTCGTGCAGATCCTCGAAGAGAGCTGCGCGGATGCCGAGCTGCGCCGCGACCTGACGATCACGTCGCTTGTCCAGCACGCTGACGGTGTCGACGTGACGTTCGCCGACGGCTCGGTGGACCGCTTCGACGTCGTGATCGGATGCGACGGCGTGGACTCACGCACGCGTGCTCTCGCCTTCGGGCCGGCGGAGGGTTACGACTCGGGTTGGCTGTTGTGGACGTGGTGGGCCGACGCGAAGCGGTTCGAACCGACGGTCGCTCGGGAGTGGTGGGGCGCGGGCTGCCTCTTCGGCGCCTATCCGGCACCGGGGAGGGTGATGTGCGCCGCGGGCGGGCCGGCCGGGGTCATGCACGACCACGACGCTCGGGCCCTGCTCCAGCGGCACCTGGCCCCGATGATCGAGCACGTTCCCGCGGTCGGCGTCGCGATCGACGACCTCGAGGTCGCACATCCGTGGCCGATGTCGGACGTCCGTTCGAGCCGTTGGGTCAACCACCGAATCGGGCTGTGTGGTGACGCGGCAGTTGGGTTCATGCCCACCGCGGGGGTCGGAGCGTCCAATGCGATGCGAGCCGCGGCGGCCCTGGCCGACGAGCTCTCCCGCGCCGACGCAGCGTCGGTTCCCCTGGCGCTGGAGCTCTACGAGAAACGCTGCCGCAAGCAGGTCGAACGCAACCAGACCGACTCTCGGCGCTTGGCGCGGCTGATGTTCGTTCGCTCACCGCTGCTGGCAAGAGCTCGTGACGAGCTCGCGCGTCACTATCCCGCGAAACGCGCGCTCGCCCAGATCATCGACAGCGTCCACCAACCGTTCTGATCGGCAGTACCCCCGCCGACGATTGCGAAAGGACAACCATGCTGCAGCGCATCGAGGCTCCCGACAACGTCTTGGCGTTCCGCGCCGTCGGCAAGATCGAGAGGTCCGACTACAACACCGTCTTGGCCCCGGCGGTCGAGGCGATGATCGCCGACCGCGGGGAGGTGCGCTTCGTCTACGTGCTTGGCGACGAATTTGACGCGTACACAGCTGGCGCGACGTGGGCGGACGCCAAGCTCGGCATCGGTCACGCCTCGAAGTGGAAGCGGATCGCGGTCGTGACGAACCACGACTGGGTGAGCCACGTCGTCGGCATGTTCGGCTGGATGGTGCCTGGTGACGTGAAGACGTTCGCAGAGGACGAAGAGCGGAGCGCCATCGACTGGGCCGCCGAATAGCAGCCACGGGCGCGCTCCTCCATACCGCTCGGTCGCGGCGGGATCGGTCATTCCTGGCGCGGCGACGGATCGACGGGTCGTCCTGACGTCTGTCGGCTGGCCCGAGGGTCAGGCGACCGCCTGGAGAAACTGGGTCCAGCGTTCCCGGTCGACGAACCCGTAGTGGCCCGCGCCGGGCCAGACGTGGGTCGTGCAATCCGGGAGCTGGCCGGCGAGGTGCAACGGCATCTTGGGATCGAGGATGTCGTCGGCGTCGCCGTAGAACAGCTCGACGTGCTGCGTGATGTCCTCCGGCTTGAAGCCCCAGTCCCAGAGCGCCATCGTCATCTCGTAGATGCCTTCGCCACCCTGGATCATCCCCGCGGTGAACGACGCCTCGAACATCTCGCGCTGCGCCGGGTCCTTGAGGAACGTGTCACGGTCGGATTCGTCGTCCTCGGCCGTGGCCTCGACGAAGCTCGGGATGTCCTTCTCCGCCTTCTTGGCCGAGTAGTTCGACGCCCACTTGAGGAGGTGGTGCAGGTGGTGGAGCTTGGCGATCAGCTTCAGGTACTTGTTGATCAGCAGCTTGGCCATGCCCTCTTCGTCGAGTGGGGCGACCGGCGACGCGAGCGAGATCTTCGTGACCCGGTCCGGGAGGTGGTAGGGGATGGCCAGCGCGTGCGGCGAGCCGCCGGAATGGCCCGCGACGGCGAACTGGCCCAAGCCGAGCGCGTCCGCGAGTTGCTCCATGTCTTTGCCCCAGTCGACCATCTTGCGCCCCTTCTGTGGCGAGGATCCACCGACACCAGGCTGGTCGGCTGCGATGACGCGCACCCCGAACTTGGCTCAGGTGCCTCGCTACCACTCCGAATATGTGACTACAAATCTGCCGACCGGGTGACCGCCGCACGGTATGCCTGCCCGCTTGCTCTGCGCGCTCCTCGACGAGCGCCAAACCATCGCCGACGCGACCCGCCACTCTCCCCCTACAAGGGGCTCCTCGCGACGCTGCGGTCAACCCTCTGACGCGGCGAGCGCGGCAACCACGAACCAGCTCAGCGCCGATGCCACCATCAGGCGCTGCGCGAGACCGCTCCAATGTCGCGGATCACGCTGCATCAGCAGGCCGGTCGCGCCCCAGGAGGCCGCTGTCGTGATGCCGAGCACCGCGGACACGCGACGGTGGATCGCGTTCAGCTCGCGTCCTCTGATGGCCGCGACGATCGGCATGACGCCCCACAGGATGAACGTCGCCATGCTGGCCGCGCCGTGGAGATCATCCGATCGTGTCGCGCCCGTGTCGCCGAGCAGTCGGACCGGACAGGACCGGTCGCTGCATCGAGCGAGTCCGGCGATCGTCGTGGTGATGCCGGCGATCTCCAACGCCGCGGGAAGGCTCGAGGGCAGTGCCGATCCGCGCAGCTCCGAACCCAGGAGAAATGTTCCTGCCCCGAGGCTGACGAAACCCATCACCATGAGCGGCCCGGAAGGCAATCCCCGCGCGGCCAGCGCGCTGATCGGCTCGTCACGATGCCGGTAGTCCTCGACCAGACGACTGCTGACAATTGCCGAAATCGCGAAGGATGCCGGACCAAGAGCCGCGGCCAATACCGCTCGCCTCCGATTGCCGTGCTTCTTCATCGCCAGATGATGCCCGAGACCTCGCTCCGCCGCGCCTCTACAGCAGGCCGCGAGTTTGGCCCTTGCCGCCCCCCGACCGCGGCCACGGGCGCAATCTCTGCGGCGCCGGATGGTGCGTCCATTGGCGTCGGGGTGCATTCGCAGCCCCTGGCACCTTGGCGGGTGCTTTCGGACTACAGGAGCGACGCTTCGGGCGAGACGGCCGTTGGCTCGCCGCACCGAACGAGCACTCTTGCCTTTTCGGACGCGACATGAACGTCGTCGGAACCGACATCCGCTCCTTGCGTCCCGCGGCGCCGAGGACGTGGGTACTACTGGAGCCATCCGAGCGGAACGCTTGACAAGGGACGAGGGGACACACCTACGGGAACTTCCGCGCGTGCACCTAGTTCATGACGCCCGCGCGCCGTGAAGTCAACCGGTTGGCGCTTAGATGTCGAACCGGCCGTTGAAAGCGACCAACCGCGTGCTGCCGTTGGTCGAGCACGAGCTGGCGACACCGACCAGCTGCGAGACGGTCGCGGTCTGGCCGGCGAAGGATCCCGGAGACTGGTTCGGGTTCTGACCCCATTGCGTGATCGGCGCTGTAGTCCACAGGCTGCCGTTCGGAGGGCTGGACAGGGCGACCGTGCGGCCGGGGAATTCGATCCGGCTCTTCTGGAAGTGCGCACCCCCCTGCTCGGCCCACCACTTCGTCTTGACGTGGAACGCCGGCAGGGTCACCACGCCGCAGTTGCCGGTGACGTCGACCCGGCCGGGATGCGCCGTCTTCATCACGCCCGTGACGACCCCCGCGGTGTTGTCGCCCAAGCCGTCAAAGCAGGTCACGGTGATAGCGATCCGGGCGGGCGTAGTGATCGGTGCCGCGTTGTCGAACGGATCGTTGAGCATGGCGACCATGCGGAAGATGCACGAGGCGCTGCCGGATGCCGGCACTGACGAGGCGCCCGCAACTCCGGTCCCGAGCGCCCCGACGGTCAGCGAGGCGAGCGACACGGCAAGAACGAACCGTCGGATCATCTTCACGTCAACTCCCCTGCCCCGACGTCCGCAGCTCGCCTCGCTTGCTGCGAACTCGACGGTCCTGACTCTGAACCATCACTGCTGCAGCAACCCTAAAGCCGCGATCACACCCCCGCAATGGGCCCGACTCAGGGCGCTCCACTTGCCGGGCAGTGAGCTCCCACCACGCTCCGTAGGCCGTCGGCCTCCAACCGCATCCGCGTGTTCGGCGTACTCGAGGCGAGACCATTGACGGATCGCGAGAAAGCGTCCGGACTCCCCCGTGACGCGGGTCGGGTGACGGCGAAGGGGCAGGGATGGATTCTTCTCGTACGCGCTCGAGGTGGATCGCGGTCTGGGTCACGATCGCGATGGTGTTGACGTCGGTCGCCGCGATCGTGGCACCGACGGCGCAAGGGCAGGCCGGCGCGGGCGGTCCTGAACCCGAATGTTCGGCGGTCATGGTCCGAGGAGTCCAGGTCGGCAGCGCGTGCCCGACCGGTGGCGTTGCACCACTCGCGGTGCACATCGTCAACACGAGCACCGCTTCGTGCACGCCGCAGTCACTGGCACCCAAGCCCGACGCGATCCGGCTCGCCTTCGGTGACGGCGAGTACATCCAAGCGGCGGGGATCTTCGGCCTCGTCTCGGGCAGCTGCCACGACTGCTTCCGGGTGACCTGACCCCGGCCGCTTCGGGTCGGTGTCGCCATCGGGCCTAGCCCCTCGCCGAGCACTGGGAGGCTCATGGGCCTCGGGACGGTGAACGCCCCTCCCGCTGACAACGTGGGAGGGGCGAACAAGCCCGCAACACCGGGCTCTTTCGGGGTCCGGGCTGCCGGGACTCGAACCCGGGACCTTCGGTCCCCCAGA
>JBBSAM010000018.1:0-99356 GCA_038252255.1 Acidimicrobiia bacterium
ACAAAGTCACACTCGAACCCGTCGCCGCCTGACAAACCGACGATCACCGACCATCGGAGCTCCGCCCCGAACGGGGGCTGCCGCCCCCACACCCCCGCGCGTCCCAGCACCCACGCGGCGCAGTGATTCACACCTCAGCAAGGCGTTCGCAAACGCGGTTCGGCGGCCTGCTCCGCGTCCAACGCCGAACCTATAAGTGCTGGTCAGGTGCCCGGAACAGGATTCGAACCTGACGCCCCCGAGGGGACCGGCGGGTTTAAGCCGCGACATGAACGTCCAGCGTGTCCGCGGCGTGGTCCGAGTTCCATCTGATCAGCGGCTTCGCGCGAATCCCGTCCGTCGACTCCACCCTGGTCCACCGCGTTCGCCCGCGTTGGTTAGCACGGCGTTATCAAGGTCCGCGGCGTCGAGACGCGATCGTCGTTGGCAGGCCTCTCATGTCTCTGCCCGGGTACCGAGTTGCAACGCGCCGTGGACGGACTCCAATGCAATCTGCTCGAGTTCAGGAACCGGTCGTCGCGAGCACGAGCGAGCGAAAAACGCTCTCGCTCCCCATGCAGCAGGCGATGCCGCACCCAGCTCACGCCACCTCGCTAGCGTGGACCGATGGCTATGGCGAATAGCTCGATCGAGTGGACCGAGGCCACCTGGAACCCCACCACCGGGTGCGACCGCATCTCCACCGGCTGCGACAACTGCTACGCCCTGACGCTGGCGAAGCGGCTCAAGGCCATGGGGCAGCCGAAGTACCAGAGCGATGGTGACATGCGTACGAGCGGCCCAGGTTTCGGTATCGCGGTGCACGAGCGCGAGCTCGACCAACCGCTGCGTTGGAAGAAGGCTCGGCGCGTGTTCGTGAACAGCATGAGCGACCTCTTCCATGCCGACATCCCGGACGAGTTCATCGCCCGCGTCTTCGCGGTCATGTCGGTCGCCGATCAGCACACGTATCAGGTGCTCACGAAGCGGCCGCAGCGCATGGCGGCGCTGGTGGGCTCGTCGACGTTCGTCGAGATGGTCACTGCTCACGGCGGGCCGCGAAGCCGCCCGATGGTTTGGCCGCTGCCGAACGTCTGGCTCGGAACGTCGATCGAGAACGACCGATACTCGTGGCGCGCCGACCACCTCCGGCGAACGCCGGCGGCGGTGCGGTTCCTGTCGCTCGAACCGCTTGTTGGCGACGTCCCGTCGCTTGAGCTCCGTGATCTCGACTGGATCATCATCGGCGGCGAATCCGGAAGGGACGCGCGACCGATGCTCTTGAAGTGGGTGCGTGCGCTGCAGCGGCGTGCGCACGCTGCTGGCGTGAAGGTGTTCGTGAAGCAGCTCGGTACGAGCTGGGCCGCTCGGACCGGGCATGGCCGCACGCATGGTGTCGATTTGTCGCAGTGGCCGGTAGACCTCCGCGAACGCGACTACCCGGCCCCCAATGGTGACCAGGTCGCGGTGTAGATCACACGAACCGGAGGATCGAGCCGGCCGGGAACTGTCCCTTTCGGGGCTTGCCCTCTGGGTCGGTGATCAAGCCCGCTTTCTGCATTGGCAGGAGGGTCTTGCGCTTCAGGTGGGAGTCCTCGAGGAAGTCGGTCTTGACGCGGACGAAGCGCTCGACCTCGCCGATGGTCACGGTCCTCCCGGAGAACTCGGCTTCAAGGACGGCGCGCAGCGGCCGGAGGTCGGGTCCCTCGGCGAACTCGAAGGTCGGCTGCGCAGGGTCTCGGTCGGAGATCGCGAAGCGGGTGCCCCGCTCGGGGTCGACCTTCCACATGGCGCGCTTCATGGCCTTGAGCCCGCTGTCGTGTCGCGTCCCGAAGAACAGGTAGTTCCCGGTGCGGTGTCGCTTCGTGACCATCTCGAACGCGCGTACGTACTCGAAGCGGCCGACATCGTGAAGCTGACGTGCGTATAGGTCGCGCAGGAAGTCCTTGCGGGCCTGGCCGCTGGTCGGCGCGTTCTTGTACTCGTCGCAGCCGAAGAGCTCAGTGAGGTGGTGGTCAACATTGCCCGCTGTCGCCCACCGGTTGATGGGGTCGAACATGAAGTTGAAGATGAGCTCGCACTTCGGCCACCGGAGGAGCTCGGCGATCTCCGCCATCGGTACGCCGGAGAAGCCGAACGGATCGACGAGCGCGACCGCTGGGATCAGGCGGTGGTTCTTCTCGAGGCCGTCGAGGAACTCGCGCACCGACTCGATGAAGGGCCGGTTCTCGACGCTCCAGAGCACGTTCTTCGGCAGGCCGCCTCGGACGGTCTCGAACTCGTCGAGGTTTCGCTCAAGACGCTCAGCGCGTTCGGGGTCCGCCTCGATAAACTTGAAGAGGAAGGTGCAGTTGCTCATCTTCGGCAGGGCGGTGTGATCGACGAGGGTCTCGATGGCGACGAGTGGCGACCCGGGCTGCCCACCGTCGTACCGGCCTGGCCCGGCGAACCCGTCGATGAAGGCGACCTTCTTCTCGTTCGTGCTGATGATCGGGAACCAGGCTTTGAGGTACTCGGCCACCACCCGGTGCTTCGCCTCGGTGTGGGCTGGAAGCTCCCACGTCACGTTGGAGATCGTCATGTCTCCCCATTCGGCACGGTGCCGACGGAAATTGAACAATCCGCGCCCACGCCCGCGAGCTACGGAGTATGCCCGGCGCGGGACGAAGATTCTACCGGCCAGGACTGGCGAGTTGCGTGGCTACGGCGTTCACGATCCGTTCTGCGACATCGGCCGCGTGTGTGATCTGCTCGGTGGTGATGTGGCGTGCGGCGAAGTCGCCGTACTCCGCGACGGCGCGATCTCGTCGGATGTCGTCGGCGGCTTCGAGGTCCTCTTCATCGATTACGCCGACGAGCTGGTTCCGGGCGTAGGCGAGCACGATCCGGTGCGCTCCTTCGCCGCCGCGGGGACGCAGCCCGTTCGCAGTCAAGTGTGCGGTGAGCGCCTTGCGGATCGCGTCATGGCAGGCGGACATAGCAAGCGTCGGGTCCTGAGGGGCGAGCTGCCGGGATGATTGGACGTGGCGGCGAGCGTCGTTGATCCGTTCGCCAGCTGCACCCATGTTCGCAGTCACGCGTTCAAGGTCGCCGGTGGCGAGCGCTTCGACCAGCCACGTGTCAGTCACGGCTTCGACAGTGGAATGTCGACGAGCGGCCGGCTCTTGAGCTGCGCGACAAACGCGGACGGCGGCTCGGTGTGCCACTCGTCGACGGTTACGACGACGGGGTTGATCTCAACGCGGAAGTCGCGCTCGAGGGGTCTGCACGCGGAGCGCACCTCTCGCAGGGCGGCCGTGCCGACAACGAGCACATCAACGTCACGAGGGGGCGGTCCGGGTTCGCCGCGGTAGCGCGCTGCCCAGGAGCCGAAGACCATCGCCGCATCGATCCCCCCCACCTCCGAGAGCGCCTCAGCCAATCGACCCAAGACGCCCACCGTCTGCACGAGAATCGAGCGCAGATCCTTCGCCCACGGCACTTCCCAGTTCGCGCTTACCAAGGTGTTCCGGCCAAGCGGGCGCGTCTTGACCAACCCATGTTCGGCCAGCCGAGCCACTTCGCGGCTGGCGGTCGCTTGGGCGACGCCAGCCCGATCCGCCAGCTCGCCGATCGCCACCTCCTCCGTGCCGGTCGTGAACAGCTCGGCGAGGATGCGGAGCTGCTGCTCCGACCTGAACAGGGGGGCGAGTGCTGGCGCTGACCTACTCATATTCTCGATAATATCATCGAGAGTCCGGATGAGACCTCATGAACAACGTGCCCGAGCTGCAGCGCAGCAAGCCTGCGATCTCCAGAGCGTATTCCGCCCCGACCGTCGGTTTGCGTAGTTGGTGCGTTTCGCCCGGTCATCTCCGCCCGAACCAGCGGTAGAAGCGGATAGCTAGCCACCGCGTAAGCACAGTCTGCAGCGACGATCGGCCGAAATCCGCGATCAGCCAACGAGTTGTCGCGTTTCGCGTATCTCGAACGCATCGGAATGGCGTGGAACGGCTCCCCTCTCTCTGACCGATCAGGTCTCACGCCGGAGGCGGGTTAACCGTGAGCACGGCTTCGGTGCAGGCGGCTTCGTACCTTCCGCCAACCGTCTGCCCAGTCCAGGGAGGTGACACAAGGAGAGGCAGGGCCGGCGAAGCGGCACCGAAGCGTCGCGGCGCGGGGGGCGGCGGCGCAGCAGAGCGGCCAGGCAGCCGGCCGACGGAGAAACACAGCGACGCCCCAGGCGCGGCCGCCAGGAAGCACGCCGCCCGAAGGCACACCGGCGCCTGTCAGAGCCGTAAGGCGCCGGGCGGCGCAGGGGCCCACGAACACCTTCTCGTCTACGTTTGGCATGGTGGACAGATCCACGACGAGCCTATGGATCGCGGGTTACGGGGCTTTCGTTGCGACAGCGGTCGCCGTTCGTGAAGTGCTGACGGCCAGGCGCAAGGTCCACATGATCGCCCGGGTCGACCTTCACGCCCGATCGCAGTTGCACGACGACACCGACAGCGCCCAAGAAGCTCGTGGTGAGGATCCGCACAAGACGAAGGTCTCGGTACCCTGCTTGACCCTCACGGTCGTAAACGTCGGTGCAAGACCTGTTCCGCTCTTGGCGGCCGGTGTCATGGCACGGCGTCGCGGGCTGGCGAAACAAGTCAGAGAGTCTCGTGCTACGCAGTCGGGCCATCGTCGGCTTAGCGGTCGACTCCCATGGAGCAAGCAAGCGGTCTTCGTGCCGCAGCTCCCGCGAGACACAGGTGAGTTTGATCGCATGGTCCTTACGGACGGCGAATCGACGGTCGTGAGCTGGGGGCTAGATAAGGGCCCATTCCGTGACCTCAAGACCGTCGGGCTGTTCGTTGATGAGGTCGGGGGTAAGCGACATGGGCTCCGTCTGAAGCGATCAATTCGTCGTGAAATTGAGCGGAACACAGGCGTCGTGTTCGAACAGGTTGGCCCTGCGCTTGGGGGCGCGATCACCGAGACGTGTCGACGAGAGGTCCCTAGTGAACCGTGGGCCATGGTTGGCGACCACGTGTTTCATCTGGATCGCGACGCAGTGCTGAAGCGTTTGGCAATCACCTCCCAGTTCCCTCGATTCGAGAAGCGCCTGACCCAACTGGGCATCGATCTGGCGTGCCCGCGTCAGTTGGTCGGACTCTTCGATTGCCCGCTGGAGGATTGGTCGTTGGTCGTTTCGTCGTTCACGGACCTCTTTGCGAGCAGCGGATACACGCTCGGAAGATCTGAACCACCAGAAGTGCCGGACAGGGTCTTGGCCCAGGTGAAGGGAGAGGCAATCGTGGACGAGCCCGCGGTCGCGCTCTTTGTGGAACGGCTGAACGAACTGGTCGTGGCATGTCGAGGGAGGGTGGTGACCTTCGGAGTTGCAACACCCGATGGCTCGCGGCTCGTGCCTTTCGCTGTCCCCGCGACTGCCAGGCCGGCCGAGTCGGCAGAACTTTGAGTGCGTCGCTCCGCCGATGATGACGAGCGGAGCGATCCATCCAGCCGTGAGAACCGGAAACCCAATGTCTCCAGTGCCCGGAACAGGATTCGAACCTGTACGCCCCCGAGGGGACCGGCGGGTTTAAGCCGCCTGCGTCTGCCGTTCCGCCACCCGGGCAACGGGAGTCAGGGTAGGCGGCACGGGCTCCGGTGCGGTGAGGTCGATCTCCGGCTCGGGGAGCTCGTCGCCGAGCGCGAGCTGGAACGCCTGGCGCAGGCGGGGCACGGAGTCGGGGCCCACCCGGTTGGCCGCGAGCACACCGTCGATCATGTCGTCGACGACCTCGGCGTACGAGCGACCCCGCAGCGTCACCGAGACCACCGCCCCGCCGGGGTACCGCCGCAGCGTCCGGCTCGCCTCGCGCACCCGCGGCGGGCTCCGGAACGCGGGAACCAGCAGACCGGAGGCCCGAGCCGCCGCGCCCAACCGCCGAGCGGCAGTTGCGAAGCGCAGTGCAGGGACCCCATCCACCGACCGACTATCCCACGGGCCTGGGACAGCTACGCCGGCGACGCCGAGTCCGGCGCCTAGCGTCGCCCCCATGCGGCTGCCGGCGCGACGCAGCGATCACGACCGCGACATCCTCCGGCTCGCGGTCCCGGCGTTCGGGGCGCTGGTCGCCGAGCCGCTGTATCTCCTGGCCGACACCGCGATCGTCGGCAATCTCGGCGTCCGGCCCCTCGCCGGGCTCGCGGTCGCCGGCATCGTGCTGACCGCGGTGTTCGGGATCTTCAACTTCCTCGCCTACTCCACGACCGGCGCCGTCGCCCGCCGGCTCGGCGCGGGCGACACCCGGGCCGCGGCGGAGCAGGGCATCGACGGCATCTGGCTCGCGGCCGGCCTCGGGCTCCTCCTCATGCTCGCCGGCCTGCTCCTCGCCCCGGTGATCGTCGACGTCATGGGCGCGTCCCACTCGATCCGCCCGTTCGCCCTGACCTACCTCCGCATCAGCCTGCTCGGCTCCCCGTTCATGCTCGTCGCGCTCGCCGGCGCGGGCTACCTGCGGGGGATGCAGGACACCCGCACGACGCTCGTCATCGCGATCGCCGCGAACACGGTGAACCTCGGCCTCGAGCTCTTCTTCGTGTACGGCCTGGATCGGGGCATCGCCGGGTCGGCGTGGGGAACCGTGGCCGCGCAGGCCGGCGCGGCGGTCGCGTTCCTCGTGATCGTCCGCCGGTCCGCCCGGCGGGCCGGCGCCGGCATCCGCCCGAGATCCGCGGGCGTGAGGTCCACGGCCGTGGTGGGGAGCCACCTCGTGGTGCGGACGGGGTCGTTGCTCCTCGCGCTGCTCGTCACCACCGCGGTCGCGGCGCGCATCTCGGACATCGCCGTCGCCGCCCACCAGATCGCCTTCCAGATCTGGACGTTCCTCGCCCTCACGCTGGACGCGATCGCGATCGCCGGCCAGGCGCTCGTCGGACGGTTCCTCGGCGCCCGCGACCAGCACGGGGCAAAGGCGGCATCCCGGCGCATGCTCGAGTGGGGGATCGTCGTCGGGCTGGTCCTCGGCACCCTCACGGCCCTCCTGCGACCGGTGCTGGTGCCGCTGTTCACCGACGACCCGGCCGTCCGGTCGCTGGCCGAGGAGATCCTGTGGTTCGTGGCCGCGCTGCAACCGGTCGCCGGCGCCGTGTTCGTCCTCGACGGCATCCTCATCGGAGCCGGCGACTCGCGCTATCTCGCAGCCGCGATGGGGGTCGCCACGCTGCTCTACCTCCCGCTCGTCGGTCTGGTCTCCGCGCTCGACGGCGGATTGATCGCATTGTGGGCCGCCTTCTCACTCTGGGTGGTAGCGCGCCTGGTGGGAATGGGCGCCCGCTTCGCGACGGATCGGTGGGCGGTGACCGGCGCGGTGCGTCGAGCCTGACGGCCGGCTTGCGCCGGGAGAAGCAACGCGGTTTCCTCTGAACGTGCCCGAGCTACCCCGAGACGGCGACGTCCAGTTCCTGGCGGCCCTCGGCTTCGGCGCGCCCGAAGACGATCGGCCGCGCCCGCCGGAGCCGGCGGAGCAGGACGCCGAGGAGCTCGAGGCGCTCGGCGACGCACTGGTCGAGGCCCTCGGAACGGGTCTCCCCGACGATCCGCTGGTGGCGGCGCAGGACCTACCCGGCCTCGCGCTGGTGCCCGCACCGCGACCCGAGCGGCTCGACCTCGAAGCGGAGGAGTCGACGATTCGTCGCGGGGACGTCGACGCGTGGGGGCGGAGCGAGCACGTGCGCGCGCTCGTGCGGAAGATGTACGACCCGATCTACAAGCACTGGTTCCGCGCCGAATGGGAAGGGCTCGAGCACATCCCTCGGAGCGGTGGCGCGCTCCTCATCGCGAATCACGCCGCCGCGATCCCGTCCGACGCGCCGGTGATCATGCACGGGATCGAGACCGAGCTCGGCCGTCCCGTCTACGGGCTCGCCGAGTATCTCTTCCGCGCGCTGCCGGTGATCGGCACGTTGTGGTCGCGCGCGGGCGGTGTACCGGCGCATCCGGACAACGCGTACCGCCTCATGCACGACGACGAGCAGCTCGCGCTCGTCTTCCCGGAAGGCGCGAAGGGAACCGGCAAGCACTACCGGGACCGGTACAAGCTGCATCGCTTCGGTCGTGGCGGGTTCGTGGAGATCGCGATGCGCTCCGGCGTCCCGATCATCCCGATCGCCGTGGTCGGCGCGGAAGAGTCGATGCCGACGTTGTTCAAGAGCCGGCGGATGGCCGCGCTGCTGAACATCCCCTACTTCCCCATCACCGCGAACATGCTCGCGTTCGGTCCCGCCGGTCTCGGCATCTACTTCCCCGCCAAGTTCCGGCTCCGCGTGCTGCCGCCCGTGCACTTCAACGTGCCGGCCGACCAGGAGCGCTACCCGCGCGCCCTGGTGATGGAGGAGTCCGAGCACATCCGCGAGATCATCCAAGAAGCCCTGTACGACATGCTGCGCACGCGCCGCAGCGTGTGGTTCGGCTGAGACGGCACCTGCGATGCGCATCCTCGTCACCGGGCTCGGGACCTTCTGGGGTAGCCGGCTCGCCCAGCAGCTCGAGCAGATCGAAGGCGTCGAGAGCATCGTCGGCCTCGACACGCTCCCGCCACGCCTGCCGCTCGAACGCACCGAGTTCGTCCGCGCCGACTCGAACTACTCGATCCTCGACCGCATCGTGCGGGCGACCCGCGTCGACACCATCCTGCACACCCACCTGATCGTCGACTCGACGGAGATCTCGGACCGGGCGCTCCACGAGATCAACGTGATCGGCACGATGAACCTCCTCGCCGCCGCGGGTGCGGCCGGCAGCCCCGTCCGCAAGGTCATCGTGAAGAGCTCGACGTTGATGTACGGGTCGAACTACAAGGATCCCTACTTCTTCCGCGAGACGATGCCGCGCACGCGGCCGCCGCGCACGCGCGTCGAACGTTCCCTGCTCGACGCGGCCGCCTTCGTGCGTGACTTCGCGATCGACAACCCCCACATGACGGTCACCAAGCTGCGCTTCTCGAACGTGCTCGGCGACGACATCGTCACGACGCTCTCCAACGCGCTGCGCCTTCCCGTTGTGCCCGAGATCTTCGGCTTTGACCCGCGTCTGCAGTTCACCCACGAGGACGACGTCACGGGCGCGCTCCTGCACGCGACGACCCACGACGTGCCCGGGATCTACAACATCGCAGGGGACGGCGCGCTGCCGTGGAGCGAGGTCTGCACCATCGTCGGGAAGAGGCGGTTCGCGCTGCCGCCGATCCTCACGAGCTGGATGGCCGAGCCGTTGCGCATCGCCCGCATCGTGGACCTGCCGCCCGAGGTGCTCAGCCTGCTGCGGTACGGGCGCGGGGTGGACAACAGCCCGTTCAAGCGGACCGGCTTCCGCTACCGGTTCAGCAGCTCGGGAACGGTCAACGCGTTCGCTCGTAGCCTCCGGCTGGAACGCACCGTGGGCGACAAGAACCCGGCCTACAAGTTCGAGCGGGACGTCGAGACGTTCTTCCGGCACTCACCCGCGGTGGTCCGCACCGACGGGAGCTGAGCACCGGTGCCCCTGCACGTCGAACGGCGCGGCCGCGTCGGCATCCTCACGCTCGACGACCCGGAGCGGCGCAACGCGTTGACCCACGAGATCGTCGATGCGATCACCGCGGCGGTCACGACGTTCGAGGCCGACGAGGGTGTCGGTGCCATCGTCGTCACCGGCGCGCCCCCCGCGTTCTGCTCCGGCGCCGATGTGAGCGCCCTCACCAACCTCGCGTCCGAGGGTCGCGACCCGGGCGACGTGCGCGACATCTACGCGGGCTTCCTCCGCGTGCTCGACTGCCGCCTGCCCACGATCGCAGCCGTGAACGGGCCCGCCGTCGGCGCGGGCCTGAACCTTGCGCTCGCCTGTGACGTGCGCATCGCCGGCACCGGCGCGCGCTTCGACGCCCGCTTCCTCCGCATCGGGATCCACCCGGGTGGCGGGCACACCTGGCTGCTCGACCGGGCCGTCGGACCGCAGGCCGCGGCGGCGATGAACCTGTTCGGCGAGCGACTCGACGGCCGGCGCGCGGCCGACCTCGGGCTCGCGTGGGAGTGCGTTGCCGACGCGGATCTGATGGAACGGGCGACGGAGCTGGCAGCCCGCGCGGCGGACGCTCCTCGCGAGCTCGCGATGCGCGTGAAGGCGAGCCTTCGTCACGCGGTGTGGCAGCCGAGCTTCGACGATGCGCTCCGGTTCGAGCTCGAGCACCAGGTGTGGTCGTTCCGCCAACCCGAGTTCAGTGAGCGCATGCGCGCGCCGAGAGACAAGCCATGACGCCTCGTAGGGTGACCGGCGGCGCCCCCGGGCCCGCGGCTTCGGGTCTCGGCCGCTACGCACTCCGCGCTCGCTCCCGCCTACGCTCCCGCCCGTGAGTCAGGTCATCGATCCGATGGAGGCCGAGCCGCTCGAGGCGATCGTCGTCGACGACGGACCCTCCCGCTTCACGCTCGCGGCGACCTGGGCCGTCGTCACGCTGCTCGGGGTGCTCGTCGTCTGGTGGGCCTGGACGCACGTGATCGACCCGAGCGGTGGCTCGGTGGTCGACCGGTACGTGAGCGGTGGCAACGGTCATCTCTTCGAATCGCTGCGGGACGAGTTCCGCGTGGAGCTGCCCACGACTCCCCAGCGACGCGAGCAACCGGGCCCACTCGGGCCCGTCGTCGTCGTCGACAGCCGTCCCGGACCGGACTACCTCTTCGCGGTGATCCGCCAACCCGAACCCGACACCGCGCTCGAGAACTACGAGCCGACGCTCAACACCGCCGCCGGCGCGCTCGCCGCGCAGGTGCACGGAGAGATCGTGTCGCAGAGCCCGCCCATCCCGATCCCGATCAACGAGGTCGTCATCAAGGACGTCGTGTTCCGCAAGGGCGACCTCTACTACCGCAACCGCCTGATCCTCGCGAACCAGCGGCTCTACACGCTGCAGGTGATGGTGAAGGGCAAGAGCGAGAAGCCGTTCACCGCGATGGCGAAGACCTTCAAGGTCCTCGGGCCCCGCTGAGCCACCCGTCGCGATCGGCCTCCGAATGAGGTCTTGCTTGACATGTGACTAATCGGTCACGTATTCTTTCCGGGTGGACGAGATCTTCAAGGCACTCGCCGACCCGACCCGGCGGAGCCTGCTCGACGAGCTGTACCGCAAGGACGGCCAGACGTTGAGCGAGCTCGCGGCGCGCTTCGAGATGTCGCGCTTCGGTGTGATGAAGCACCTCAAGCAGCTCGAGGAGGCGGGTCTCGTCGTGACCAGGCGGAAGGGCCGCGAGAAGTTCCACTTCCTCAATCCCGTCCCCATCCGGCTCGTCCACGACCGGTGGATCAGCAAGTACGCGGAACCCTGGGCGGCCGAGCTCAGCGGTCTCAAGACCAGACTGGAGCAATCCCATGGAGAAGATCTTCGAGATCTACATCAAGACCACGCCTGAGCAGCTCTGGGACGCGATCACCGACTACGGGACCCGCCAGAAGTACAGCTTCGGCGTCGGGATCATCTCGGACTTCACGCCCGGGTCGCACTTCGAGATGACCAACGGCCAGCTCACGCTCGGAGAAGGCGAGAACCTCGAGGTCGATCCCCCGCGCAAGCTGGTCCAGAGCGCCACGATGCTCTGGAGCGACGACGTGAAGAGCGAGGGCAAGACCCGCATCACGTGGGAGATCGAGCCGATCGGCGACTCGTGCCGCCTGACCGTCACGCACGACCAGCTGCGCGAGGGCGCGAACGACGAGCTGTACGGCGGCTGGCCGATGATCCTGTCCGGCCTGAAGACGTGGCTCGAGACGGGGGAGCTGCTCACCACGCCGGGATCGCTGATGTACAGCGATCAGCAGGGCTAGTGCTGGTCAGGTGAGGAAGTCGTCCGCGAGGTCGAAGCGCCGCTTCGCCCACTCTTCGGACGTGATCGCGTAACGAACGTGATCCTCGTAGACCCCGCGGATCTGCAGCAGGCGTTCGGCGACTCCCTCGTCACGGAGGCCGAGCTTCTCGGCGACCCGGCGGCTCGGCGCGTTGCGAGGGACGATCGCCGCTTCGATGCGATGCAGGCGCAGCTCCTCGAACGCGAACCGCAGCATGAGCACGACCCCTTCGGGGACGTAGCCGTGGCCCGCGGCCGCCTCGTCGATCCAGTACCCGACGAACGCGGATTGGAACGGGCCTCGTTGCACGTTCCCGAGGCTGACCTCACCGGCGAACTGGTTCCCGTTCTGCACGAACAGGCCGAAGCCGTAGGCCGCGTCGAACTGGCGCTGGCGGTCCCACGCGCCGCAACGGGCGCGGAACGCATCGGGGTCGACGGCCGGGTCGGGGCTGCCCGGCTCCGGCAGCGGCTCCCACACCTCGAGCCACGCGCGGCTGCGCACGCGCACCGCATGCCACGCGTCGAAGTCCGCGCTTCGGAGCGGCCGCAGGAGCACTCTCGGCCCCTCGAGGCACGGGACGTCTCGGTGACCTCTCATCGATGCATCTTCATCGGGCCTGCGCGATCGCGTCCAGCGCGGCAGGATCTTCCAGCCCCGAGAGGTCCCCGGGATCCAGCCCGAGGGCGACCGCGCGGATGGACCGGCGCATGATCTTGTTGCTGCGCGTCTTGGGCAGGGCGGCGGTGAACTGCACGGTGCCGGGCGTGAACGACTTGCCGAGCCGGTCCGCCACGTGTGCCCGCAGCTCGGCGCGCAGCGCCTCGGTGGGCTCGACCCCTGAGCCGAGCACGACATAACAGGCGAGCGACTCCCCCTTGACCTCGTCCGGCAACCCGATCGCGGCGGACTCGACCACCGCCGGGTGCTCGACGAGCACCGTCTCCACCTCCGCCGGACCGAGCCGCTTGCCCGCGAGCTTGATCGTGTCGTCGGACCGGCCGTGCAGGAACCACTGGCCCGCGTCGTCGATCGAGGCCCAGTCGCCGTGCCACCAGACCCCCGCCCATCGCGACCAGTACGTCTCGATGTAGCGCTCCGGGTCCTTCCACACGCCGCGCGTCATCGCGGGCCACGGCTGGCGGCAGATCAGCTCGCCCACGACACCGCGGACCGGCCGGCAGTCGTCGTCGACCACGTCCATGTCGCAGCCGAGGGCCGGACCGCCGAGCGAGCACGGTGAGATCGCCTCGACCACGTGGGGGGAGAGGAAGCAACCCACCTCGGTGCCGCCGCTGACGTTGATGACGGAGCACCTCCCTCCGCCGACGCGCTCGAAGTACCACCGCCACGGTCCTTCGTTCCAGGGTTCGCCGGTGGAAGCCAGTACCCGCAACGACGACAGGTCATGCGCGGTCACATGCTCGTCGCCCTTCGCCATCAGCGCGCGCACCAACGTGGGTGAGACACCGAGGATCGTGATGCGATGGCGCTCGACCATGTCCCAGAGCCGATCCGGTCCGGGGAAGTCCGGCGCGCCGTCGAAGCAGAACATCGTGGCGCCCCAGGCCAGCGTGCCGACGATCTGCCATGGCCCCATGATCCAGCCGAGGTCGGTGAGCCAGAACAGGACGTCGTCCGAGTGGCAGTCCGCCTGGAACCCGACCTCCTCGGCGATCTTGGCCAGGAAGCCGCCATGGACGTGCACCGCGCCCTTCGGCCGGCCGGTCGTCCCGCTCGTGTACGCCACGAAGAACGGGTGCTCGGAGTCCACGGGGCGGGCGACGAACGGCTCGTCGGGCCCGAGATCCATGAGCTCGGCGAGCATGAGGTCCCGGCCGGGCGTCATGGGGAGGTCCTCGCGCCCCACCCGGGGCACGACCACGACGGTCTCTACCGCGGCGACGGTGGCAACCGCGGCGTCCGCGGTCTCCTTCATCGGCAGCAGCTTCCCGCGACGGATCGTGGCGTCCGCCGTGATGAGCGCCTTCGCACCGCCGTCGGCGAGCCGGATCGCGACGGCTTCGGCGCCGTAACCGGAGAAGACCGGCAGGAAGATCGCGCCGAGCTTGGCGACCGCCATGACCGCGGCGACGGTCTCGGGAACCATCGGCAGGAAGATCCCGACCGCGTCGCCTTCACCCACGCCACGCGCGGCGAGCCCGTGCGCGATGCGGTCGGTGAGGACGCGCAGCTCGGCGTAGGTCAACGTGCGCGTCGGGCCCTCCTCACCTTCCCAGACGACCGCCGGCCGGTCGCGCCAGTCGTCCCGCTCGGCCCACTGGTCGACGCAGGTCTCCGCGACGTTCAGCCGTCCATTGGTGAACCAGGTCGCCCACTCGATGCCGCGGGACGTGTCGAGCACCTGCGTGTACGGCGTGCTCCACCGGATGCCGGCGAAGCGGACGAACGCGTCCCAGAACCACTCGGGATCGGCGATCGACCGGGCGCGGAGCTCCTCGAAGTCGTCGAATCCGTGCTCGGCCATGAAGCGCCCGACGTTGCTCGCCGCCGCCGACTCCGGTGTAGGTCGCCACACGATCTCGGACACGACTCGCAGATTAGGTGGCGGTCAGGGGATGCCGCGAGCCGCCGACGGCCGCCCGCGACCGCGCTCGCGTGCTCGGCCGGCGACGAGAAGGCCGGTAGGGTTGGCCCGTGCCGCGCCCGGAGATGTCCGACCGCCTCGTCTGGATCGACCTCGAGATGACCGGGCTCGACACCGCGAAGCACACGATCGTCGAGATCGCCGTGCTCGTCACCGACTCCGAGCTCGAGCTGGTGGACGACGGCATCGACCTCATCGTCCATGCGTCGCCGGACCAGCTCGCGCGGATGGACGCCTTCGTGCTGAACATGCACACGAAGTCCGGACTGCTGCCTGCGATCGAAGCCTCGAGGCTCTCCCTCCCGGAGGCGGGCGCGCAGGTCCTCGCCTACCTTGCGACCCAGCTCCCCGGCCCGGGGACCGCACCCCTGTGCGGCAACTCGATCGGCGTCGACCGTCGCTTCCTCGACCGGTACCTGCCCGAGGTCGATCAGTACCTGCACTACCGCAGCGTGGACGTGAGCTCGTTCAAGGAGCTCTGCCGGCGCTGGTACCCGTCCGTCTACAAGAAGCGCCCGGACAAGAAGGAGACGCATCGCGCCCTGGACGACATCCGGGAGTCGATCGAGGAGCTGCGCTTCTACCGGGGGGCCATGCTCCTGCCGCCGGAGCCCACCGCGCCTGGCGCGCCCGCCGCCGCCGAGGCACCCGAGGACGGGAAAGCTCCCTCCACCAGCTAGAATGTTCGGCTCGCGCTGCACCCCGGCGGCGCAGGGTCGATTCGGCCCCCGGTTCCGAGAGAAGGCTCATGTCCGCGCGCGCTCAGCGAGACGACCTGCGGAACGTGGCGATCGTCGCCCACGTCGACCACGGCAAGACCACGCTGGTCGACGCCATGCTCTGGCAGACGGGCGCGTTCCGGGACAACCAGGAGGTCAACGACCGGGTCCTGGACTCGAACGACCTCGAGCGCGAAAAGGGCATCACGATCCTCGCGAAGAACATCGCGGTCCGCTACGGCGGGGTGAAGATCAACATCGTCGACACCCCCGGCCACGCGGACTTCGGCGGCGAGGTCGAGCGGGGCCTGACCATGGTCGACGGCGTGCTCCTGCTCGTCGACGCGAGCGAAGGACCGCTCCCCCAGACCCGGTTCGTGCTGCGCAAGGCGCTCCAGGCGCGCCTGCCCGTGATCCTCGTCGTGAACAAGGTCGACCGGCCGGATGCTCGGATCGAAGAGGTCGTCAACGAGGTCTATGAGCTCTTCCTCGACCTCGACGCGGACGAGACGCAGATCGACTTCCCGATCATCTACGCGAACGCGCGCGCCGGTTGGGCGTCGCTCGACCCGGACGCCGAAGGCAGCGACCTGAAGCCGCTGTTCGAGCTGCTGTTGGACCACATCCCCGCGCCGACCTACGAAGAGGGTCACCCGCTGCAGGCGCTCGTCACGAACCTCGATGCGTCGCCGTACCTCGGCCGCCTCGCGCTGTGCCGCATCAAGCACGGCACGATCACGAAGGGCCAGACGGTCGCGTGGTGCAAGATCGACGGGTCGATCGAGAAGGTGCGCATCACCGAGCTGTACGTCGCCGAGGCACTCGACCGGGTCGACGCGGCCGAAGCCGGCCCGGGTGAGATCTGCGCGATCGCCGGTCTCCCCGACGTGACGATCGGCGAGACCCTCGCCGACGCCGACAACCCGGTGGCACTGCCGGCGATCACGGTCGACGAGCCGAGCCTGTCCATGACGATCGGCATCAACACGTCGCCGCTCGCGGGCAAGGAGGGCAGCAAGCTCACGGCTCGCCTCGTGAAGCAGCGGCTGGACTCGGAGCTCGTCGGCAACGTGTCGATCCGGGTGCTCCCCACCGAGCGACCGGACGCCTGGGAGGTCCAGGGCCGTGGTGAGCTCCAGCTCGCGGTGCTCGTCGAGACGATGCGCCGCGAGGGCTTCGAGCTCACGGTCGGCAAGCCGCAGGTGGTCACCCGGGAGATCGACGGCAAGCTCCACGAGCCGGTCGAGCGGGTCGCGATCGACGTGCCCGAGGACTACCTCGGTGTCGTCACCCAGCTCGTCGCCCTGCGCAAGGGGCGCCTCGAGCAGATGGTGAACCATGGCACCGGCTGGGTGCGGATGGACTATGTGGTGCCCGCCCGGGGATTGATCGGCTTCCGCACCGAGTTCCTCACCGAGACCCGCGGCACCGGCATCCTCCACCACGTCTTCCAGGGCTACGAGAAGTGGTTCGGTGAGCTGCGGTCCCGGCCGAACGGCAGCCTCGTGTCGGACCGGCGCGGTATCAGCACCGGCTACGCGCTGTTCAACCTCCAAGAGCGGGGCGGGATGCTGATCGGGCCGGTGGTCGAGGTCTACGAAGGCATGATCGTCGGCGAGAACTCGCGCAGCGAAGAGATGGACATCAACGTCACGCGCGAGAAGAAGCTGACGAACACGCGGTCCGCGAGCGCGGACGACATGATCCGGCTCACCCCGCCCCGGCCGATGTCGCTCGAGCAGGCGCTGGAGTTCATCGCCGACGACGAGTGCGTCGAGGTCACGCCCGAGAGCGTGCGGCTGCGCAAGGTCGTCCTCGACCAGAGCCAGCGCGGCCGCCTCCGCAACTCGAAGAAGCCCCCCAAGACCTGACCTGCCGAGACTCGCTGGTCGAGAGCATGCAGCGAAGTGGGACCGAGCCCTCGCACGCTCCTACGCTGGCATCGTGACACCGGAGGAGCTCGCCAACCTCGCACATCTACGCCGCGCCCGCGATCTGATGGACCGCGACTACTGGCGCCCGCTCGACGTCGCCGCGCTCGCCCGCGCGGCTCTGATGTCGACCGCGCACTTCTCGCGGCAGTTCCGCGCGACGTACGGGGAGACGCCCTACGCCTACCTGATGACGCGGCGAATCGAGCGGGCCAAGGCACTGTTGCGCCGCGGCGACGTGTCGGTCACCGAGGTGTGCATGGCGGTCGGGTGCACGTCGCTGGGCTCGTTCAGCGCACGTTTCACCCAGCTGGTGGGCGAGACGCCGACGGCGTACCGCGCCCGTGACCACAGCGCGCTCGCGAGCGTGCCGGGCTGCGTCGCCAAGAACGTCACCCGCCCGAGCCGCAGGTTGAGCAGGATCTGAGAAGCACGCGGGCACTCGCCCCGTAGAATTGCGGGCATGAATCTCACTCTTGCCCGTTGCTTCGTCCAAGTCCATGATCCCGACCTCGCGCTGGCGTTCTACCGCGACAACCTCGGCCTCGAGCTGCGCAACGACGTCTCCAACGAAGGGTTCCGCTGGATCACCGTCGGCGCCGCCTCCCAGCCCGGCGTCGAGATCGTCCTCACGAACTACCTGAACGGCAGCCCCGCCGACGTCGACGCGATCGTCGCCCTCGTCGCCAAGGGCGCCCTGAACGGCGTCCACTTCCACAGCGACGACCTCGACGCCACCTTCGAGAAGCTCCGCGCCTCGGGCGTGGAGATCGTGCAGGAGCCGACCGACCAGTCGTGGGGCGCGCGGGACGGCGCCGTGCGCGACCCGTCCGGCAATCTGGTGCGCATCGACGAGCCACCCGCCGCCAAGGCGTGACACGCGACGCCGACCGTCACGATCTGATCCGCGTCCATGGCGCGCGCGTGAACAACCTGAAGGACGTCAGCGTCGAGATCCCGAAGCGCCGGCTCACCGCGTTCACGGGGGTATCCGGATCGGGCAAGAGCTCGCTGGTGTTCGGCACGATCGCCGCGGAGTCGCAGCGACTGATCAACGAGACCTACAGCGCCTTCGTGCAGGGCTTCATGCCGACGCTCGCCCGGCCGGACGTCGACGTGATGGAGGGGCTGACGACCGCGATCCTCGTCGACCAGGAGCGGATGGGAGCCAACGCCCGCTCGACGGTCGGCACCGTGACCGACGCCAACGCGGTCCTGCGCATCCTCTTCAGCCGGCTCGGCCAGCCGCACATCGGCTCGCCGCAGGCGTTCTCGTTCAACACCGCGACGATCAGCGGGGCCGGTGCGGTCACGTTCGAGAAGGGCGGCAGGACGACGAGGGAGAAGCGCTCGTTCACGCGGGCCGGCGGCATGTGCCCGCGCTGCGAGGGAATGGGATCGGTGACCGACTTCGACCTGTCGCAGCTGTACGACGACGCCAAGTCGCTCAACGACGGTGCGCTCACGATCCCCGGGTACAGCATGGACGGCTGGTACGGCCGTATCTTCCGAGGCTGCGGCTTCTTCGACCCGGACAAGCCGATCCGCAAGCTCACCAAGAAAGAGCTGAACGACCTGCTCTACAAGGAGCCGACCAAGATCAAGGTCGAAGGCGTCAACCTGACGTACGCCGGGCTGATCCCGACGATCCAGCGGTCGATGCTGTCCAAGGACGTCGACACCCTGCAGCCGCACATCCGGGCGTTCGTGGAGCGGGCGGTGACGTTCACCCAGTGTCCTGAGTGCGGCGGCAGCCGGCTCAACGAGGCCGCCCGGTCCTCCAAGATCGAGGGGAAGAACATCGCCGACGCCTGCGCGATGCAGATCAGCGACCTGGCCGAGTGGGTGCACGGTCTGGACGAGCCGTCGGTGGCGCCGCTGCTGGAGTCGTTGGCGGAGACCCTGGACGCGTTCGTGGAGATCGGGCTGGGATACCTCTCCCTCGACCGGCCGACGGGCACGCTGTCGGGCGGCGAGGCGCAACGCACCAAGATGATCCGCCAGCTCGGGTCGTCGCTCACCGACGTGACCTACGTGTTCGACGAGCCGACGGTCGGGCTGCACCCGCACGACATCGCGCGGATGAACGACACGCTGCTGCAGCTGCGCGACAAGGGCAACACCGTGCTGGTCGTCGAGCACAAGCCGGAGGCGATCGGCATCGCCGACCATGTCGTCGATCTCGGCCCCGGCGCCGGCACGGGCGGTGGCGAGGTGATGTTCGAGGGCACCGTCGACGGGCTGCGGGCCAGCGGCACCATCACCGGCCGCCACCTGGACGACCGCGCCTCCCTCAAGGAGACGCTGCGGACGCCCACCGGCGCACTGGAGGTGCGCGGTGCCAGCCTGCACAACCTGGCGGACATCGACGTCGACATACCGCTCGGCGTGCTGGTGGTGCTGACGGGTGTGGCCGGCTCGGGGAAGAGCTCGCTGATCAACGGCTCGGTGTCGGGGCGGGACGGCGTGGTGTCGGTCGACCAGGGCGCGATCAAGGGCTCGCGCCGGAGCAACCCGGCGACGTACACCGGACTGCTCGACCCGATCCGCAAGGCGTTCGCGAAGGCCAACGGCGTGAAGCCGGCACTGTTCAGCGCCAACTCCGAGGGCGCCTGCCCCAACTGCAACGGCGCGGGGGTCGTCTACACCGACCTGGCGATGATGGCCGGGGTGTCCACCGTGTGCGAGGAGTGCGAGGGGAAGCGGTTCCAGGCCGAGGTGCTGACCTACGAGCTCGCCGGGTTGGACATCAGCGAGGTGCTCGCGATGCCGGTCACCGAGGCCGAGGTGTTCTTCGCCGACGGCGAGGCGAAGACCCCGGCCGCGCACAAGATCCTCACCCAGCTCGCCGACGTCGGCCTCGGCTACCTCAGCCTCGGCCAACCGCTCCCCACGCTGTCCGGCGGTGAGCGGCAGCGGCTCAAGCTGGCCACCCACCTGGCCGAGAAGGGCGGCGTCTACGTCCTCGACGAGCCGACCAGCGGCCTCCACCTCGCCGACGTCGAGCAGCTGCTCGTCCTGCTCGACCGGCTCGTCGACTCCGGCAAGTCCGTCGTCGTCATCGAGCACCACCAGGCGGTCATGGCGCACGCCGACTGGATCATCGACCTCGGCCCCGGCGCCGGCCACGACGGCGGGCGGATCGTCTTCGAAGGCACACCCGCCGACCTCGTCGCCGCCCGCTCCACCCTCACCGGCGAGCACCTCGCGACCTACGTCGGCACCTGACCGAGGCCCTTTCGGTGATCCGCGGCAGGGGACGACGGCGAGGAAGACAGGAGATCAATGCGGCACAGCCTCCCATGACGAAAGGGCCATCTCATGTCCGACCCCAAGATTGACGCGGTGCAGCGCTTGTACGAGGCCTATGGCCGGGGTGACGTCGAAGCCGTCCTCGCCGAGGTCGCAGACGATGTCGAGTGGGGAGCCGAAGCGGCCAGCATGTCAGTGCCCTGGTACGGCACCTACCGCGGCAAGGCCGAGGTGCCCCGGTTCTTCAAGGAGATCGGGTCGAACGTCGAGGTCACGGAGTTCACGCCGCTCTCGTTCACGTCCAACGACACCGACGTGATCGTGGCCGTCCATTGGGCCTACACGGTCAACGCGACGGGGAAGCGGGCCGCGATGAACATGCAGCACTGGTGGCGTTTCGCCGACGGCAAGATCGTGTTCTTCCGGGGTTCGGAGGACACCGAGCAGTCGGCCGCGGCCTTCTCGTAGCCCGCCGAACCGGTGGGGGCCCGATCCGCACCAGGAACCCACAAGAGCAGCTACTACGGGACGTCACCACGATCGACGAGCACGACGTCGCTCAGGACCGGGTGCTCGAGATCGTCGGCGCCTCGCGGCTCACGGGTTCCGAGCTGATGCCCGTGCCCTGACCGTCGGTGCCGGCGACGATCACCCGATCGCGACCTTGCGCCTTGGCGTCGAGCAACGCCCCGTCGGCTGCCTCGAGCGTCTCGCCAAATGTCTCGTTCGGTCGTGACTGGGCGATCCCGAAGCTCACCGTGAAGCGCGGCCCGGCACTCTCAACCTGCGCGAGCGCGAGGCGCTCACGGAGCCGGTCGACGACGGCGTAGGCGTCGTCGACCGTGCAGCCCGGGAGCACGACGACGAACTCCTCGCCCCCGTAGCGGGCCGTGACGTCATTCGGCCGCACGGTATCGCCCAGCACCCTGGCGAAGAGACGAAGCGCCTGATCGCCGGCATCATGCCCGTAGACGTCGTTCAGCTGCTTGAAATGGTCGAGATCGCCATAGGCCGCCACATACGAGCCGTCCTGCTCGATCTCGTGGACCTGTTCTTCGAGGCTGCGCCGGTTCATCAGCCCG
The DNA here is from genome assembly GCA_038252255.1 of Acidimicrobiia bacterium. Lineage (GTDB taxonomy): Bacteria > Actinomycetota > Acidimicrobiia > IMCC26256 > JAENVU01 > Chersky-806. Next base: position 21,423 of record JBBSAM010000018.1, read on the forward strand.
GTCAAAGGATCAGTATGAGCCTGCGTTTCCGATCGTGCGAACGCCCGGAGCATTCCGATCCGCTCCCCCACCTTGCGGGCGATGAGCTCGATCCGGGTGACGGCGTGAGTGTCGGGCGGTTGCCCGTCTAGTCCGGTCGCGTGCACCACGGTCGCGGTCGTGCCACCGATGCCGACCGGCACGCAGACCGCGGAGCAATCGCCGGTCGGTCGATTCTGGAGATACGGGCAGGCGTCGAGCGCTCGGCTGCTGTTCCAGACCTGAGTCTGACCCCAGGTCGCAGCCGCGCAATCCGTCGGCGACGGCACCTGGCACCCCGTTCCGTCGTAGTCATCCGTCGCGACGGCCCGACGGAAGTGCGCTCGACTCGAGTCGGCGACGAGCAGCTCCGCAGGAAGGCCGGGGAGGTTTCCAGAAATTGCCCTCCCGACCAGCAGGTACGCCGCCGGTTCGGTACTCACCATCTCGAGCGCCCGCTGCAGTCGAGCTTCGAGCTCATTGCGCTCCGCGTCGTCGTGGAGGGTCTGGTCGAGAGTCCTGGTGCGTTCCTCTCGAGACCGCGCCGAACGCGCGGCGACGCCGAATGCGAGTAGCAGGATCAGGACTGCGGCGCCGGAGACGAGCAGGATCTGCCGCTGTGTCGCGCTGACCTGTTGTCGGGAGCTTGTCAGGGACAGTTGCACCCTCGCCTCGTAGAGGCTCTTGATTCGGTTGAGGTCCAGTCGCAACGCGTCCGAAGCTTGCGTAACGTCTCCCAACTGGGCCAGCGAGGGTAGGGCCTGGCTCACCAGCGCCGAGCCCGCGTCCAGCGCGGCCTTGCGGTGAGTCACGAACGCCGTCTGCAGCTCGCGCTCCCCGGGGAGGTGGACAGACTTCCGTACGTACCCGTTCCAGGCCGACTCCGCGCTCGCGTTGAGAGAGCCGACGCGGCTGATCGCGGCGATCCGCACGGCTGGATCGGGATCGACGGCCAGCTGCAATGCGCTCAAACCTGCGACGTACTTGTCCCGGGCGAGATCGATCTGTCGGATAGACGGGCCCAGCGCTCGACTCGAGAACTCCAACGAGTCGTGCGTCGGCCCCAACGAACCGAGCACCGCGGACACCATGACCACCACCGTGACGACAGAGATCAGGCACAAGAGCTGGATCTGGCGGTGCGGCGTGATCTTCGACAGTCGATGAACGGCGCTCAGCCACGGGTGAAAGCCGCGCTTGATGGTGGTCACCTTCAGGTTGTCGACACGATGTCGCAGCCCCTGTAGGCAGGGAAACGCCGATGTCCCCCGGGTTCAGCCCTGCTCGCGCAGCGCTCCGAGCAGCGTGGTGACCGAACGTTCCCGGGCGGAATGACCCATGAGCCCGATGCGCCAGGCCTTGCCGGCGAACTCCCCGAGGCCGCCGCCGACCTCGATCCCGTACTCGGTGAGCAGAGCCTTGCGCAGCACCGCCTCGTCCCGGCCGGCCGGAAGCGCGGTCGAGGTGAGCTGCGGCAGCCGGTGGCCCTCCTCCGCGATCAGCGACCACCCCATCTGCTCCAGCGCGGCCTGCAACCGGCTCCCGACGGCTCGGTGGCGGGCCCAAGCCTGCTCAAGTCCCTCTTCGAGCACCGCGCCGAGCCCGGCGTGCAGCGCCACGATCATCGCGGTCGGTGCGGTGTGGTGGTACTTCCGGGCGCCGCCGACGTAATCCCCGATGAGCCCCAGGTCGAGATACCACGACTGCGGCGGAGTCGCGCGCTTGCGCAGGCGGTCGACGGCACGCGCCGAGAAGGTGAGGGGCGAGAGTCCGGGTGGAACACCGAGACACTTCTGCGTTCCCGAGTAGCACGCGTCGATACCCCACCCGTCCACCTCGACCGGGATGCCACCGAGCGACGTCACGGTGTCGACGAGCAACAGCGTGTCGGTGTCCTGCAGTGCGCGCAGCGGTGCAACGTCGTTCTCCACACCGGTTGACGTCTCCGCGTGCACGACCGCGACGAGTCTCGCGGCCGGGTGGCTCCGCCGTGCATCGAGCAGCCGGCCGGGTTCGAGGGCGCGGCCCCACGGCGCGTCGACCCGCACGACCTCCGCACCACACCGGCGCGCGACCTCGCACATCCGCTCGCCGAACACCCCGTTGACCCCGATGATCACGGTGTCACCCGGCTCGACCAGGTTGACGAAGCACGCCTCCATACCGGCGGAACCGGTGCCGGAGATCGGGAGGGTCAACCCGTTCGCGGTCCGGAAGACCGTGCGCAGGCGCGCACAGGTCTCGTCCAGGATCACGAGGAACTCGGGATCGAGATGACCGAGGAGCGGCCGGGCGAACGCCGCCGTGACCTCGGGGTACGGGTTGGACGGCCCGGGGCCGAGGAGCAGCCGGTCAGTCAGTGGCATCGCCGCATCGTACCGATGCGCCCTACGCCGCGGCGGAGACGTCGCCCCAGATGCGGGACAGGTGCTGCACCGCGGGATCGGCGTCGTTACCCGCAACGAGTGCTCGCGCCAGGAGCGCAGCCTCACGGGCGATCCGGATGACCACCGCGCTCGGGATCTCGAGATCCGAGGCTTCGGCCGCGCCCCGAATGGCTTGCACCGCCTCGTGGGCAGCACGCGCGGCGATGCGACTGCGGCCCGCCGTGCGCAAGGCCTCGTCGATGCACATCACGTCCTCCCACGCCGCGACCTCGTCCGCCACGGTCTGGTGCTGTTCGTCGATCGCGCACGCCACCGCCCGGAGGTCGTCGCCGCTCAACCGGCTCAACGCATCCACAAAGGTCTCGAGCTCCACACCAGGATTAACGGCGCTTCCGCGCCCTGGACTGAGCAGAAAGTTCCCTGTGTTTCCGGTGCTCGATGCTCTACGTCCGGCGGGCCAGGCTCCGGACCAGCCCGTCCAGAATGTCGGCTTCGGAGACGAGGAGCTCGTCGAATCCGAGGGTGCGCAGGATGGTCACCAGGATGATCACCCCACCGACGATCACGTCGACGCGGCCCGGTTCCAGACCCGGATTGTGGCGCCGTTGCGCCGCGGGCTCGGTGGCGAGGGTGCGGAACACCTCCTCGACCGACGCGCGGGTCAGGCGGAGATGATGGATGCGCTCACGGTCGTACTCCACCAACCCGAGCTCGATCGCCGCCACGGTGGTAACGGTCCCGGCGAGCCCGATGAGCGTCCGCGCTTCCTTCGCACCCGGCACCTCGCGCGCCACGTCGGCGACGTACTCGCGCACGACGTGCACCGCCTGGCTGAGCTCCTCCGGCTCGGGTGGATCGGAGTGGAGCCAGGCCTCGGTGATGCGCACGCATCCGACGTCGACGGACATCGACGCCTCCGGCCGGTCGGTGCCGACCACGAACTCGGTCGACCCGCCACCGATGTCCACCACGAGGTAGGGCGCGGTCGCCGCATCGCCGAGCTCGGTTGTAGCACCGACGAACGAGAGCTCGGCCTCTTCCTCGCCCGAGAGCAGCTCGAGCTCGGTGCCGAGGATGTCGGCCGCCGGCTTGAAGAGATCATCGCGGTTGGCCGCGTCGCGCGCTGCGCTCGTCGCGCTTGCCCGCACGGCGGTGACTCCACCGAGACCGTCCATCACGCTCCGATATTCGCGGAGCGCCGCGAGCGTGCGCTCGATCGCTTCGGGAGCGAGTCGGCGGTTGGCGTCGACGCCCTGGCCGAGGCGGGTGATCGTCATCCGACGGTCGAGCATCGTGAGCGGACCGGCCGGGTCGTCGATCTCGCCGACGAGGAGGCGAGTGCTGTTGGTGCCGAGGTCGAGTGCCGCGGCTCTCATGGCTCGATCCGCGCCGCGACCCACGCTCCGACCGGATCGGGGCCGCCGGCGAGGAACCAGGCGTAGTGGGCGTGCAGGCACTTGACCCCGTGGCGGGTCCCGCCGACGCCGCCGAACGGCCGGGGGCCGGCCCATTGGTCGGGCACGTCCGCGTTGCGGTCGTCGGCGTAGGCGTCGTGCGCGGTCGCGAGCGTCTCCGGATCGACCGCGGCCTCGGCGGCCCGAACCCCGCCGTCGGCCTCGAGCCGGGAGACCGCGCGCACCAGGTCCGGCGCGACCAGCCAGTACCGGGTCGGCATCGGCGTACCGTCGGCGAGCAACGGCGCGTTGCGGATCACCGCCGGCTCGCCGCTCGCCGAGCGCACGACCACGTCGAAGTCGGCCCGTGGCGTGCGCCCGAGCAGCTCCGTGACGCGTTCGACGTCGGCCGACGAGGCAGTCATTCGCGGAGCGTAGGCCGGAGCGGACACGTTGTGCGGAGCCGGAGCGACCCAGAGGACCTGGTTCAGGGAACCGCCGGAAGCGCCGGTGGCAGGGTCGTCGTCGTGGGCCCCGGGACGATGGCCCACGCCTGCTCGTGCGGCCGGACCATGTTGAACTGACTCCGCGCGAGCCGCTCGATCTCCTGGTCACTGAGGACGCGCTTCGACTGCGCGGCCAGCCGCTTGTTCTCCTGCGCCAGGACGTTGAGCCGGTTCTGCGCGGCGTGGAGCTGGCCGCGCTGATGGAGCAACGCGGTCGTCGGGAAGACGAAGATGAACAGCGCGCCGATCAGCAGCAAGCTCGCGATCGCGAGCCGCAGCACTGCGCCACGGGTCCAGTTCACGTTGTTCACGCGGTCGTGGCTCCCCGGGCGAGCGCTGCGCCACCGGGGTACGCGGCTGCCTCGCCCAGACCTTCCTCGATCCGCAGAAGCTGGTTGTACTTCGCGACGCGGTCGCTGCGGGCGGGGGCTCCGGCCTTGATCTGCCCGCAGTTGGTCGCCACCGCAAGGTCCGCGATCGTCACGTCCTCGGTCTCGCCGCTTCGGTGCGACATCATCGACGTGTACCCGTGCCGACCGGCGAGCGCCATCGTGTCGAGGGTCTCGCTGAGCGTGCCGATCTGGTTCACCTTGATGAGAATCGAGTTGGCCACGCCGAGATCGATCCCCCGCTGCAGGCGCTCCGGATTGGTGACGAAGAGGTCGTCACCCACGAGCTGCACCCGGTCACCGAGCTCCCGGGTGAGAGCCACCCAGCCGTCCCAGTCGTCCTCGGCCATCCCGTCCTCGATGGACACGATCGGGTAGCGGGCGCACAGATCGCCGAGGTAGCCGGCGAGCTCGGCCGAGGTGAGCTCGCGGCCCTCACCGGCGAGGACGTACTTCCCGTTCTCGTAGATCTCGGTCGACGCGGTATCGAGCGCGATCGCGATGTCCTCGCCCGGCGTGAAGCCGGCCGACTCGATCGCCGCCACGAGCAGCTTGACCGCTTCCTCATTCGACGGGAGGTCGGGCGCGAAACCACCTTCGTCGCCGAGCCCGGTCGAGAGACCCGCGTCGGACAGCATGCGCTTGAGCGCGTGGTACGTCTCGGCTCCCATGCGCACGGCTTCGCTGAACGAAGCCGCGCCGATCGGCGCAAGCATGAATTCCTGGAGATCGACGTTCGAGTCCGCGTGCGCGCCGCCGTTGAGCACGTTCATGCACGGAATCGGAAGCGCATGCGCGTTCGTGCCGCCGATGTAGCGGTAGAGCGGGAGATCGCATTCGTCCGCGCCGGCTTTTGCCACCGCGAGCGAGACTCCGAGGAGCGCGTTCGCACCGAGACGCTCCTTGTTGTCGGTGCCGTCGAGCTCGATCAGCGCTTCGTCGAGCAGCCGCTGGTCCAGCGCCTCGAGGCCGACCACCGTCTCGCCGATCTCACCGTTGACGTTGGCCACCGCTCGCTGCACACCTTTGCCGCCGTAGCGATCCGCACCGTCGCGCAGCTCGGCCGCCTCGTGCGCGCCCGTGCTCGCGCCGCTCGGAACCGCGGCCCGCCCGCGCGCACCGGAGAGCAGCTCGACCTCGACCTCGACGGTCGGGTTGCCTCGCGAGTCGAGAATCTCCCGCGCATTGACGTCGACGATGGTGCTCACAGCCCCCCGAGCGTGGTGTGATGCTGCTGTGGTCGGAGTGTCGAATGTAGTCGCCTGCACTCGCGCGATCCGGGCAATCGGCGCCAAACAAAACGGGTGATGGGTCAGACCGTCTCGGCGGCGGCGAACTCCATTCGGACATCGTGGAGCGATCCGCTCATCAGCGCGCGCCGTGGCAGGCCGAGACTGCGCAGCTCTCTCGCGATCGGGTGATCACCGAGCTCGAGGTGGGCGCCGCCGAGCCGCATGCGTGAACCCTCCGCGTGCAGGCTCCACCGCGTCCGTCGCAACACGTCGTCACGATGCGAGAACGCGTCGAGCGCGGTACCGCGTGACGGCACGGGCAGCCCGGCACCGATGTCGATCGACAGGACCCGCGCACCGTCGTGTTCGAGCGTGCATCTGCCGGCGCCACGCCGACCGCTACGGATGTCGATGTCCGCGATGAACTTTGGGAAACCCCACATCTCGCGTCCCGCCTCACAGGTGAAGGTCTGATCGACCGGCAGCTGGTGGATGAACGCTCCCGCGGGCTTGCGGCCGGCACTCCCCGGCTCGCACACGAGGATCGCGACCGCGAACTCGTGATACGGGTCGAGGTCTCCGTCCGCGTAGTCCACGAACGCCAGGCTGCAGAACGCGCGTCCGGGCAGCGGCGACGCAGGGATGAGACCCGAATACGCGATGAGCTTGCGGGCAGCCGCGAGCGGGACGGCGAACGTGGCGAACCACGAGCGGGCCGAGCGGATCTCGACCGGGATCGAGACCGTGCGCCCCTGGATCTCGTACTGCATCGTCATCGTGTCTTCCTCAAGATCTCTCCTCGCTTCACCGGAGTCAGTCGCGGTCGGGGCTCGGCACGGCTGAGATCCCCGCCTCGATCCAGAGCGCGGCCACCCGGTCCGACGGCGCGGCCGCGAGGTCCACGTGTTCCACGGCGGCGAGCTCCTCCATCCGCACGAACCGGTCCCGGAAGCGGGCCGACCACCCACGCAACGCCGTCTCGGCGTCCACGCCGCGAGCGCGCGCGAGAACGACCGCCGCCGCGAGCAGATCCCCGAGCACCGACTCGGTCTCGGCCGCGCTCGCGTCGCGGAGCGCCGCGACGGCGAGGCTCGCCCGGTCGAGCGCTTCGACATCGGTACCCGGCTCGAGCCCGATCGACGCGGCCTTCCGGTAGAGCTTGTGCGCATAGAGCAACGATGCGAGGCCCGGACTGATCCCCTCGACGAGCGAGCTGGTGCCCTTCTCGACCTTCTTGATCTGCTCCCAGTTCGTCATGACCTCGGACACCGTGCCGGCGTCGACGTCCGCGAACACGTGGGGATGGCGCCGCACGAGCTTCTCGTGGATCCCTCGGGCCACATCACCGATCGTGAACGCCCCGGCCTCCCGGGCGAGCACGGAGTGGAACACGACCTGGTACAGCAGATCGCCGAGCTCGTCCTCGAGCCGCGCGTAGGCGTCGGGGTCCGGCTCACCGGCTGGAGCCGCGACGGGAAGCCTCTCGATCGCCTCCACCGTCTCGTAGGACTCCTCGAGCAGATACCGCGCGAGCGAGTGATGCGTCTGCTCCGCGTCCCACGGGCACCCGCCCGGTGCCCGGAGCTGCTCGGACAGTGCCACGAGCGCGGCGAATTCAGCGGCCACGCCTCCCGGCCCCGCGTCGACGAACACCGACGTGAGGTGGTCGGGATCCACGTCGCGGTCGAGCACCTCCAGTGGCATCGTCACCACCTGCTCGTCCGGCAGGCCGAGGCGCTGGAGCACGGTGACGGGAGCATCGGCCGGCAAGGCGTCGAGCAGCACGAGCTTGATGTCGGACAGGACCAGCCGGTTGATGCAGTGACCGATGAGCAGCGGCCCGGACAACCCTGCCGCGTCGATGGCAAAGCGCTGCCCGTCGACGAGCCGCGCGCCGTCCATCGGATCGACGGCCAGACGCGACCACGCCAGGTCCGCGAACGAAAGCCCCGGCACGATCTCCAACGTGATCTCGCCGCGGTCATGCGCGTCGCGCAGCAACGTGACGGTCCGCTCGGCGACGCCGGGATTGCCCGGCACCGCATAACAGATCGCACGGTGCTCGATCGCCGCCGCGACGAGCGTGGCCGCGATGTCTCGGTAGAGATCGTCGAATCGCTCAGCCTCGTCGTAGCAATCGTCGAACGTCTCGAACTCGAGCCCGTGTGCGGCCAGCTCGTCGATCGCCGGATGGCGCGCGGTGCGCGCGTACCGATGGGGCATGTGGGAGATCGTCGAGCGGGCCGAGGGCAGCATCAGGTCGACGCCCGCCGGACCGAGGCCGACGGCGACGACGCGGCCCGGCGTCACGGCGAGGGCGTCGGGGTCTGGCTGCTCGGAGCTTGGCCGGTCGGTGCCTGGCCCGTCGGCGCGACCGTCGTGGTCGTGGTCGGGCGGGACTTGGGATTCGGCGACTTGGGGGCCGCGATCGTCACGCCGGCGGCGGTCCGCTTGACGGTGCCGTAGCGGGGATCGACCCAGAGCTTCGAACGCTTCAGCTGCTGGTTCAAGAAGGTGGTGAGCGGGTTGGCCTGGCCCTGCTGCTGCGCGTACGCCTCCTCGAGGACCGGCTTGGCCGTCTCGAAGTCCCACGGCGCGACCTTGATGACGTGGAAGCCGAACTGCGTCTGCACCGGGGCGGAGACCGAGCCGACCGGGGTGGCGGTCACCGCGGCTTGGAATGTCGGATCGAGCTGTGAGAACTGCTGCGAGTCGGTACACGCGACGAGCCCGCCGCGACCCGAGGAGCCGGTGTCCGTCGACTTCTGAGCCGCAAGCGTCGCGAAGTCGGTGCCCTGTGCGAGCAAGGTCTCGACCGTGTCAGCCTCGGCCTTCGTCGCGACGAGGATGTGCGCGACCACCGTCCCGCTCGGGCAGAGCTGCGCCTTCGAGCTCTCGAAGAACGCCTGGAGTGCCGCGTCCGACGCGGCGGCTGGTTTCGGGAGCGTGGCCTTGACCGCTTCGATCCGCTCCTGCCGCTTGATCACGGTCTGTTGAAACGACTTCGGGAACGCCGCGAAGATCTGCGCGGTCCCGAAGATGCCCTCGGCGGCGGTCTTCGCGTCCGTCTTGTTCTGGGCGCTGACCTTGAGGTGCTTCTCGTTGAAGACGCGGTCGACGAACACCTGGTTCACGAGCGAGGTGAGCCAGCCGGTCGTGATCGCCGGGCTGACGCTGCTCGGCGTCGGCCGTAGGACGAGCGGCGGGGTCTGCTTCCCCAGCTCCGCGGCCAGGGGCTTGTTGTCGGCGATGGTGCTGAGCTCGTCGTCCAGCTGGCTGCGGCTGATCCCGGTCTTCCCGACCGTGGCCGCGTCGCCACCACCGGTCGAGCCGCAGGCCGAGAGCATCAGGGCCGCGACGAGCGACGCGGCGAGGATCACAAGGGGGCGCTTCACAGAACTTGGGACTCTACCGGCCGGCAACCCGATCATCCGGGCGCCTCGCCCGCCGAACCCGGCGGAATCAGCTCCCGCAGCAGTTCGAGCAGGGTGCCGGAGACCTCGTCCGGGCGGACGGCGAGGGGAATCGCGACATCACCGTCATCCTTGGCCACCGCCCGCGGCGCGAGCCGGCGCAGGCGCACCTTCTGGCTCTCCCGCAACGCGAGCCCCTCGATGCGCGCGACGCCCTTCTGCACCGACACGCTCGTCGCCCGCACGCGCACGCACTCCGCCCGCAGCCGGGCTACCGAGAGCAGCGCCTCGGCCGCGGGTGGCAGGGGCCCGTACCGGTCGAGCCATTCCGTGCGCACGTCGTCGACGTCCTCCTGGGTGGTCACGGCCGCGAGCCGGCGGTACGCCTCCATGCGCACGTCGTCGCGGCTCACGTACTCGCGAGGCAGGTGGGCATCGACGGGGATGTCGATCACCACCTCGAGCTCCTCGACCTTCGGCTCACCCTTCAGCTCACCGACTGCCTCGGTCACGAGCTCGCAGTAGAGGTCGAAGCCGACCGCCGCGATGTGACCACTCTGCGCGCCGCCGAGCAGGTTGCCCGCGCCGCGGATCTCCAGGTCGCGCATCGCGAGCTTGAAGCCCGAACCGAGGTCCGTGAACTCGCCGATCGCCTTGAGCCGCTCGTATGCCTCCTCGCTCAACACGCGGTCGGCCGGGTGCAGGAGGTAGGCGTACGCGCGTGATCCGCGTCGCCCCACACGACCGCGCAGCTGGTACAGCTGTGCGAGGCCGAGCAGGTCCGCGCGGTCCACGACCATGGTGTTCACGGTCGGCATGTCCAGGCCGCTCTCGATGATCGTCGTGCAGACGAGGACGTCGTAGTCACGGTCGGCGAAGTCCAGCACCACACGTTCCAGCCGGCTCTCGTCCATCTGCCCGTGCGCGATCGCGACTCTCGCGCCGGGAACGAGCTCGCGCACCTGGGCCGCGACATGCTCGATGTCCTGCACGCGGTTGTGCACGTAGAAGACCTGACCTTCGCGGAGCAGCTCGCGCCGGATCGCCTCGCTGACCGCGCGGTCGTCGTACTCCCCCACGTACGTGAGGATCGGCTGGCGTTCCTCCGGCGGGGTCTGCACCAGCGAGAGGTCGCGGATGCCGGTGAGGCTCATCTCGAGCGTGCGGGGGATCGGCGTCGCGGTCAGCGTGAGCACGTCCACGTGGGCGCGCAGCGCCTTGATCTTCTCCTTGTGCTGCACCCCGAAGCGCTGCTCCTCGTCGATGACGAGCAGGCCGAGGTCCTTCAGCGCGACGTCGTCCGACAGGAGCCGGTGCGTGCCGATGATCACGTCGACCGCGCCGCCGGCGACGTCCGCGACGACGGCCTGCTGCTCCTTCTGGCTGAGGAAGCGGCTCAGCACCTCGACCCGTACCGGATACCCCGCGAACCGCTCGCGGAACGTCTGACCGTGCTGGTTCGCGAGCAGGGTGGTCGGCGCGAGCACCGCGACCTGCTTGCCGTCCTGGACCGCCTTGAAGGTGGCCCGCATCGCCACCTCGGTCTTGCCGTACCCGACGTCGCCGCAGATCAGGCGGTCCATCGGGACGGGCCGCTCCATGTCCGCCTTCACGTCCACGATGGCCTGCAGCTGGTCGGGCGTCTCCTCGTACGGGAACGCATCTTCGAGCTCGCGCTGCCACGGGGTGTCCGCAGAGAACGCGAAGCCGGGGGCCGCCAGGCGCTGGCGGTACAGGATCACGAGCTCTGCCGCGATCTCCTGCACCGCGCTGCGCACCTTGTTCCGGGTCTTCTGCCAGTCGGTGCCGCCCATCTTGCTGAGCGACGGCGTCTCACCACCGGTGTACCGGCGAATCGCGCTCACCTGGTCCGTCGGCACGTACAGCTTGTCGCCACCGCGGTAGGCGACGAGCAGGTAGTCCCGCTCCACCCCGCCGATCGCCCGGGCCACCATGCCTTCGTAGCGACCGACTCCGTGAACCTGGTGCACGACGAAGTCGCCGGGCTTCAGGTCTTCGTAGTAGTCGACCGCCTTGCGCGCCTCACGGGGGCGGCGGTGCACGCGGCGGCGCCCGGTGAGGTCTCCTTCCGCGATGAGCGCCAGCCTGGCGCGCGGCGCAACCACCCCGCGCTCGAGCGGAGCGATGACGACCGAGATCGTGCCGGCTTCGAGGCTCGGCACCTCGCGGATCGGCGCCTCGATCCCCTCGCCGCCGAGCACGTCGCGCAGCCGGGATGCCGAGCCACTGCCTTCCGCCGCGATGACGACGCGCATCCCGTCGTCCCGCAGCGCGCGGATCCGGCCGGCCAGCGCTTCGACGTCGCCGACCACCGGGTCGAAGGCGGATGCCCCGAGCTGCGGCGTCTCCGGGGAGTCCGGTGCCGCGAGCAGGCTCGTCGCGCCGGCGCGGGTGTGGGCGAGAAGCCGTTCGAACGGGAGGGACAGGCGGGGAAACACGTCGCCCTCGGCCTCCCAGGTACCCGCGAGCGTCTCGGCCAGGCTGGCTTCCTCCTCGAGCAGCTCGAGCGCGCGATCCCGCAACCGGCGGGGCTCGACCAGGAGCACGCGGGCGCCCGCGGGCAGCAGGTCGGGCAGGAGGTGCTCGTCCTGGGTGAGCCACGGGAGCCACGACTCCATGCCGTCGAAGATCTGGCCCTCGGCCAGCCGCTCCCATTGCGCGCGACCCCACGGCGCGGTGGTGACGAGCGCGGCCGCCCGCGCCCGGACCTCCGGGGTCGCGAGCAGCTCGCGCGACGGGAAGACCAGCACTTCGGCGAGCTCGGCGCTGCTGCGTTGATCCCCGACCGAGAAGACGGAGAGGCGGTCGATCTCGTCGCCCCAGAGATCGATGCGGACCGGATGGTCGGCGGTGGACGGGTACACGTCGATGATCGACCCGCGCACGGCGATCTCGCCGCGCCCTTCCACCTGGTACTCGCGCCGGTAGCCCGCCGCGACGAGCTGCTCGAGCAGCCTGTCGTGATCGATCTGCTCGCCCTTGCGCAACACGATCGGCTCGATGGCTTCGACGTGCGGCCCGAGCCGCTGCACGAGCGCGCGCACTGGCGCGACGACCACCGCGGGGGCCGCATCACCGGCTTCTCGCAATCGCCACATGATGCGGAGCCGGCGCCCCATGGTCTCGAGCGCCGGTGAGACCCGTTCGAACGGCAGCGTCTCCCACGCCGGGAAGAGCTCGACGGCGTCCGCACCGAGCATGGGGGCCAGGTCGCCGGCGAGCCGCTCGGCCTCGGCCGCGGTCGGTACCGCGAGGAGGATGGGCCGAGCGCCGGTGAGGCGGTGCCACCCCGCGGCGAACAGCGCCCGGGCCGCGTCCGGGACGGCGACGACCTCGCTCAGACCGGAAGCGACCGCGCCGAGACCCGGATCGTCCGCCAGCAGCCGCGGCAGCTCGCTGAGGGGTGCCGGATTCATCTCGGCACTATGACCCGTCGCACCACACCCGTTCTTCGGCGAGCCGGCTAGTCGGTGGGGGTGATGCGGTTGAGCAACGCGCTGGTGCTGTAGCCCTCGAGCACGGGCGCTCGCAGCACGCGACCACCCCAGCTCCGGACCTCGGCTGCACCCACGATCTCCTGCTCGTCGTAGTCCGATCCCTTGACGAGCACGTCGGGATGCAAGGACAAGATGAGGTGGAGCGGGGTCGGGTCGTCGAAGAACACGATCGCGTCGACCGCGGCCAGCCCGGCCAGCACGGCGGCGCGAGCTGTCTCCGAGTTGAGGGGCCGGCCCTCACCCTTCAGCTCACGCACCGACGCGTCGGTGTTGAGCCCGACCACGAGCCGGTCGCAGTGGCGGCGCGCCCAGTCCAAGTAGCCGACGTGGCCGGCGTGCAGCAGATCGAAGCAGCCGTTCGTGAACCCGATCGTGTCCCCTTCGCTGCGCCACCGCTCGACGATCTCCTCGAGCGCGTTCTCCTCGGTGACCTTCTGCCCGAGCGGCACGGTCGCGTGCTGCTCGCTCCGGCCGAGCGCGTCGAGCAGCTCGGCCTGCGTGATCGGGACCGTACCGGTCTTGCCCACGATGATGCCGGCGGCGAGGTTGGCCAGCGCGGCGGCGTCGTGGCGATCGAGGCCGACGGCGATCGCGGCGGCGAGCGTGGCGATCGCAGTGTCACCTGCGCCGGAGACGTCGAACACCTCACGCGCCCGGGCCGGAACGTGGTGCACGCCCTCGGAGTCCACGATCGTGATCCCGGCCTCGCCGCGGGTCAGGGTCACGAACTCCAGCTCGAGGGACTCGCACAGCGATGCGGCCGCGGCCGTGAGCGCGTCCCGGTCGTGCTCCGGGATGTCGCTGACCACGGCCAGCTCACCCTCGTTCGGGGTGATGGTCGTGGCCCCGGCGTACTTGGCGTACTCGAGGCCCTTCGGGTCCACCAGGACCGGGACTCCCCGCTCGGCGCACCGCTCGATCAGGCGCCGGCAGAACTGGGTGTCCAGGACGCCCTTGGCGTAGTCCGAGAGGACGACCGCCTCGTACCCATCGTCGAGGAGCGCCAGGATCCGCTCGTCCCAGGCGGCCCGCTCACCGTTCTCGGGAAAGTCGGTGTCCTCGTCGTCGATGCGCACCAGCTGCTGGTGGCGCGAGAGGACGCGGGTCTTCGTGGTGGTCGTTCGGCCCGGAACGACGGACACGCCGTGCACACGTACCCCCGCCGACCCGAGCAGCTCCCGGATGCGACTGCCGGACGCGTCGGCGCCGGTCCAGCCCGCGACGTCCGCGTGCACGCCGAGACCTGCGAGGTTGAGCGCGACGTTTCCCGCGCCACCGACCGATGCGGTCTCGCGTCCGAGGCGGACGACGGGTACCGGTGCTTCGGGAGAGATGCGAGCGACGTCGCCGACGAGGTAGCGGTCGAGCATGAGGTCGCCGATCACGAGCATGCGCGCGCCGGCGAATCCACCACGGACGCTCGCGTGAACGAGGTCGGGACGATCAAACATCGGGATCCGCCACGGTCGCGCCCTCCACGAGATGACACAGCTCATGGCCGATGAAGAGGTGCGCTTCCTGGATCCGCGGCGTCGCGGTGCTCGCCACGACGAGCGACGCTTCGGCGACGAACGCAACCTTGCCGCCGTCGCCGGCGGTGATGCCGACGGTGAACGCGCCCCGCTCACGCGCCACTTCGAGCCCGCGGACGACGTTCGCGCTGGTCCCCGAGGTGGAGAGCCCCACGGCTACGTCACCCGGCTTGCACAGCGCTTCGAGCTGGCGGGCGAAGACGTCCTCGAACGAGCCGTCGTTCGCGACCGCGGTCAGCAGCGCGCCGTCGGTGGTGAGGGCCATCGACGCGAGGCCGGGCCGGTCGACCAGGTAGCGGCCCACGAGCTCGGTGGCGAAGTGCTGACTCTGCGCGGCACTCCCGCCGTTCCCGAACCAGAAGACCGTCCCGCCCGCGCGCAAGGATTCCGTCATCCGCGTCGCGACGTGCTCCATCTCCGGCACGAGGGCCCGGAGCGCCGTCATGACTTCCTCGTGGTCGTCGATAGCCTGCTGGATGTTCACAAAACTCTCTCGACGGGCGCTCTGCTGTGGTTGAGGTTAGCAACCGGGTAGTTCTCCTCGATCGTGACGGAGTGCTCAACGTCGACCGAAGTGACTCCGTCAGACACCTCGGGGAGCTCGAGGTCCAGCCCGGGGCCGTCGAGGCCACGAGGCTCCTGCACGCTGCCGGGTACCGGCTGCTCGTCATCACGAACCAGGCCGTGGTGGGACGGGGGCAGCTCGATCTCGACGGGCTCCACGAGATCAACGGGGAGCTCAACCGGCGGCTCGGCGGGACTCTCGACGGCTTCTACGTCTGCCCTCATACCCCCGAGGCCGGGTGTGCATGCAGAAAGCCCGGAACGCTGCTGTTGGAGCGGGCCCGCCAGGCCTGGCCCCACGACCCGGCGGAGACCTGGTTCGTCGTGGACGCCGAGCGTGACGTCGAGGCGGCCCGGCGAGCCGGGTACCGCCCCGCGCTCGTCCGCACCGGGAAGGGCCGCGCCACCGAGCCCATGCTGCCCGGCGTAGCCGCCTGGGACGACCTCCTCACCTTCGCCCGGTCCCTCCTCACGGATCCCTGAACCCAGCGGCCGGGAATCGCCTTTCGGTGTCGATCGAACACGTCCCGACGTGTCGAGATGGCACCGAAACGAGCGGCGGCGGGTGGCGGTGCCTATTGGGGAGTGGTGTTGAAGCGGTTCATGGCCGCGTCGACGCCGTCCGCCGCGATCGTCTCGACCGCGTCCGCGGCCTGCTCGATCGTCACATCGATCTCTGCCCGCTCGCGCTTGCCGAAGCGGTTCAGCACGTGGTCCGCGCCCCGCTCCTTGCTCACCGGCTTCCCGACCCCGATCCGGACCCGCTGGAACGCGTCGCTGTGGAGATGGGCCTTGATCGAGCGCAGCCCGTTGTGTCCCGCGAGCCCGCCACCGGACTTGATCTTGAGCGCGGCGACGGGAAGGTCGAGCTCGTCGTGGACGATCACCACCTGCTCGGGCTCGACTCCGTACCGGCGAGCGAGCAGCCCGACCGATTCCCCCGAGTCGTTCATGTACGTCAGTGGGATCGCGAGCGCGATGAGCTTGCCGCCGACGCGCACCTGGTCGACCCGGGCGCGCTCCTTGCCCTTCTTCAGCTTGGCGCCGTGGCGCGCCGCGAGCAGCTCGACGACCTCCGCGCCGACGTTGTGGCGCGTGCGCGCGTACTCCTCGCCAGGATTGCCGAGACCGACGACGAGCAGATCGGCCGGAGTTCCGGTGCGCGGCGCACGGGACCGCCGCAACATGAGACGGGCCCCTTAGTCCTCGGAGGAGTCGCCGCCGTCGTCGGAGGCGCTGCCCTCGGCCCCTTCTTCGCCTTCGGCAGCTGCGCCCTCTTCGCCTTCCTCGCCCTCGACCGCACCGGCCTCTTCCTCTTCGGTGAGACCGCGGGGAATGGAGACCTGGGCGACGAGCTCGTCGGGCTCGTGCATGACCTCGACCCCGGGCGGGATCGGCAGGTCCGAGACCCGCAGCTGGTCACCGAGCGCGAGGTGGGAGATGTCCACGACGATCGACGTCGGGATGTTGCCGGGCATTGCCTCGACCGTCAGCGAGAAGAGCAGCTGCTCGAGGATGCCGCCTTCCTTGGCGCCCGGCGGCTCGCCCTCGGCGGTCAGCGGCACCTCCGCGCTCACCGCGACGTCGCGGCGGACGCGGACGAAGTCCACGTGGACGAGCTCGTTGCGGGTCGGGTGGCGCTGGATCTGGCGGGCCAGGGCGAGCATCTCGTCACCGTCGAGCTGCAGCGTGATCAGCGTGTTGGACCCGGACTCGCTGTGGAGCGCGTGGTCGAGCTCGCGGGCGTTGACGGTGACGGCCACGGTGTCGGAGTCCAGTCCGTAGACGACCGCGGGCAGCTTGCCGGTACGGCGCAGACGGCCGGAGTTCCGGGAGCCCAGGAGGGTGCGGGGCTCTGCAGTGAGAATGACGTCCGGCATGGCGCGTGAGGTCCTTCAGGAAAGAGCTGGGGGGCCATCCATTGTGGCCTCTCCGGGCCGCCAGATCCAAACAGTGGGCCGGAACGGCCTAGACGTTGTCGCCTTTGAACAGCTCGCTGACCGAGGCGTCGGAGAAGACCGCCTGGATCGCCTTGGCCACGATCGGGGCGATCGACAGCACGGTGAGCGCGTCGAACCGCTTGTCGGAGGAGATCGGCAGGGTGTTCGTCAGGACCACCTGGCGGATCGGGCCGTTCTTCAACCGGTCCACCGCCGGGCCCGACAGCAGGGCGTGGGTGGCGACGATCGAGACCGAGTCGGCGCCCCGGCTGGTGAGGAGCTCGGCCGCGCTGACGATGGTGCCGGCGGTGTCGATCATGTCGTCCACCAGCAGGCACTGCCGGCCCTCGACCTCGCCGACCACCTCCTCGGCGACGGCCACATTGTGCGTGCCCTTGGGCCGGCGCTTGTCGATGAACGCGAGGTCGGGGTGGACGTCGTGCTCTTCGAGGCAGTTCGCGAACCGGCGTGCGAGCTTCCCACCACCGGCGTCCGGCGAGACGACCGTGACCCGGACGCTCGGGTCCAGCTCGCCGGCCATGTGGTGCGCGAGCAGCGGCACCGCCGTGAGGTGGTCGACGGGGAAGTCGAAGAAGCCCTGGATCTGGCCCGTGTGCAGGTCCACCGTCACGACGCGGTCGGCGCCCGCCACGGTGAGCATGTCGGCCAGCAGGCGTGCGGTGATCGGCTCGCGACCTTCCGCCTTCCGGTCCTGGCGCGCGTACCCGTAGAAGGGGCACACCGCGGTGATCCGCTTCGCCGACGCCCGCTTCGCCGCGTCGATCATGATCAGCTGCTCCATGATGCGGTCGTTGATCGGGTCGCAGAAGCTCTGGACCACGAACACGTCCGCGCCGCGCACGTTCTCCCCGTAGCGGCAGTAGAGCTCGCCGTTGGCGAACCGCGAGAGCTTGATGTCACCGAGGGGCACCTGCAGGTTCGCGGCGATCTCCTCGGACAGCTCCGGGTTCCCCGAGCCGGCGAACAGGCTCAGCCGCTTCTTGGTGACCTGCTCCATCAGTCGCCTTCCTCATCCGGGTCGTCACGCCCGGTCCGTCGGTCTGCCCAGCCCTCGTCGATCTGCGCCGGAACGCCCTTCGCCATCGCGCCCGGCGGGACATCCCGGTTCACCACGGCCCCGGCGCCGGTGTACGCGCCCTCGCCGACCTCGACCGGCGCGACGAGCACCGTGTTCGAGGAGATGCGCGCGTCGGCCCCGACGACCGTCCGGTGCTTGTTCTTGCCGTCGTAGTTGGCGGTGATCGTCCCGGCGCCGATGTTCGCGCGGGGACCGATGTCGGCATCCCCGACGTACGAGAGATGCGGAACCTTCGCACCCTCACCGATCTCCGCGTTCTTGGTCTCCACGAACGTCCCGACGTGCGCGCCCGCCGCGAGCCGCGTCCCCGGCCGCAACGATACGTACGGCCCGACCGTGCAGTCGTCACCGATCTCCGCGTCGACCGCGACCGTGTTCCGGACGACCGCGCGCTCGCCGACGATCGTGTCGGTGAGCCGGGTGTCGGGGCCGATCACCGAGCCGGTGCTCACGACGGTGCGGCCTTCCAGGATCGTGCCCGGCAGCAGACGAACATCCGGCTCGAGCTCGACCGAGGTGTCGACGTAGGTCGTCGCCGGATCGACCATCGACACGCCATCGCGCATCCACCGCAGGTTGATGCGAGCCCGCAGCTCCACCTCCGCCGCCGCGAGCTGGGCCCGGTCGTTGACGTGCATCGCCGCGGTGTGGTCGTCGGCCGGCACCGCCAGGACGCCGTGCCCGGCCTGGCGCAGGACGGAGACCGCGTCGGTCAGGTAGTACTCGCCCTGGGCGTTCTCGGGGCTCAGCCGGCGCAGGGCCGGCGCGAGCAGCCCGAGCCGGAAGCAGTAGATCGAGGTGTTGACCTCGTCGATCTCGAGCTCCTCGGGCGTCGCGTCCGTCTTCTCGACGATGTGGTCGATCCGGTCCTTGTCGTCGCGGACGATCCGGCCGAAGTCCACGGTCAGGTCGTCGAGCTCCGCGGTGAGCAGCGTCGCCGCCGCGTCCGCCTCACGGTGCTCGCGGGCGAGCCGGGCCAGCACCTCGGGGCGGACGAGCGGCGCGTCGCCCGGCATCACGAGCACGTCGCCGTCGAGATCCGGGTCGTCGGAGAACGCGGTGAGCCCCACGCTGACGGCGTCGCCGGTGCCGCGCTGCACGCGCTGCTCGACGAACTCGATCGGCATCTCCGTCGCGATCTGCTCCTGCAGGGTCTTCGTGACCCGCTCGGCGCCGTGACCGACCACGATCACGATCCGCTCGAGCGGCAGCGCGACGAGCGCGTCCACGACGTGCAGGAGCATCGGGCGGCCGCACAACGGGTGCAGCACCTTGGGCAGCCCGGACCGCATGCGGGTGCCCTCGCCGGCTGCGAGCACCACGGCCGCCAACGGCCGGTAGCCACTCAACGCTGTCTCCGTCCCGTTCGCCATGGTCGCACCTGGCCCAGTCTCGCCTGCTTCAGCCGGTGGCTCGGCGCATTTCGCCTGGCTGGCTCAACGCTTGCTCGGCCTGCTCGGGGGCGAGGTTTCGAACCTCGACTTGGGACTCCAAAGGACCCCGTGCTGCCGTTACACCACCCCCGACCGACCCGATCGACCTTACCGCGGGGTGATTGTCGACCCGACGCTCTGAATGTGACATCCCGACCGGTCACGAGTAGCGTCGGCGCCTTCATGGGCTCCCTGATCAAGAAGCGCCGCAAGCGCATGCGCAAGAAGAAGCACAAGAAGCTGCTGAAGAAGACGCGCTGGCAGCGTCGCCAGCAGGGTCGCTAGCCCCAGGGCGCGACCGGGAGCCCAAAACGAACTCTGGGAGCCGCCTCCGGGCGGCTCCCGCCGCGTCCGGTCGCCTCAACCCGGGAGGACGGTCGTCCCGACGGGGACGCCCAGGGAGAGCGCGTGGTAGGCCACGACGCCCAGCTCACCCTCCACCCGGCGCTGCGCCTCGCCGGCGGCACCCTCGTCCTCGAAGGGGATCCAGCACGCCGAGCCACTGCCCGCGAGCAGGGCCGGCGCACCGGCAGCGGCCTCGAATGACTCCCGGAACGGGGCCAGCCGTGGCTCGACCCGCTGGGCGGCCGGCTCCAGGTCGTTGCTCAGCTCCGCCACCACGTGCTCGAGCGCGCGCGGCGACGGGATCGTCCGTGGGCTCCGGGGCCCGCCGAGCTCGTCCCACGCCCGGTAGACGGCCGGCGTGGAGATCGCGAACGGCGGGACCACGACGAGGACCCGAACCGGCTCCGGCAACGTGAGCGGCTCGATGACCTCGCCCCGGCCCCGCATCCAAGCAGGGCTCCCGTACAGGCAGAACGGGACGTCAGAGCCGATCGCGGCCGCCACCGCGACCATCGCGGCTCTCTCGGCGCGGAACGCATGCTCGCCACAGGCCCGGATCATCGCCGCGGCATCGGACGAGCCACCGCCCAGACCCGACCCGGGGGGAATCCGCTTCTCGAGCCGGACGACCAGGCCCTCGCCGTCGGGCACGAATCGGCGCGCGGCGCGCACGACCAGGTTCTCGTCGCCGGCCGGGACGCCGGCGGCTGCGGGACCGCCGACCTCGAGCCGCACACCGGGCGGCCCCGGTGAGACCCGGAGCGTGTCGCACGGAGCGGAGATCGAGACCGTCAGCGCCTCCAGGTCATGGAACCCGTCGGCGCGGGTGCCGAGCACGCGCAGCGACAGCGTGAGCTTGGCGGGGGCGATCAGCTCGATCTTCACGCCGCCGCCCGGGTGATCGCGGCCCAGGCTTCGAGATCGAGGGCCTCGGCCCGCGCCCGAGGATCGACCCCGGCCGCTTCCAGCACGCCGAGCGTCCGATCACCGAGCTGGGTCTGGAGCGCGCGCCGCAGCATCTTGCGGCGCTGGCCGAAGCCGGCGCGGACGAGTCCGAACAGCGCGGCGGGCGACGGCACGTCCACCGGTGGCGCGTCGTGGCGCACGATCCGGACGAGCGCGGACTCGACCTTCGGTGGCGGGAGGAACACCGTGGGCGGGACCAGCCCGACGATCTGCGCGCGCCCGTAGAACGCGACCTTCACCGAGATCGCCCCGTACTCGCGCCCACCCGGCGACGCGGCGAGCCGCTCCCCGACCTCACGTTGGACCATGAACAGCAACGACCGGACCATCGGTGCATCCTCGAGAAACCGGGCGACGATCGGAGTCGCGACGTTGTACGGGAGGTTGGCGACGAGCTTCCAGCCTTCGGGCTGCGCCGGCAGCAGCGCGTCGAGGTCCGCGCTGAGCGCGTCGCCCTGGACCACGTGCACGCCGGGGAGACCAGCGACGACCTCGGCCAGCGCGGGCAGGACGTGCCGGTCGAGCTCCAGCGCGGTGACCGACGCGCCGGTGTCCGCGAGCGCGACCGTGAGCGAGCCGATGCCCGGCCCGATCTCGACCACGTGGTCGCCCGGCTCGACCGCGGCGAGCCGCACGATCCGCCGGGCGGTGTTGGGGTCGGCGAGGAAGTTCTGCCCGAGCGCCCGGCTGGGCCTCAGCCCGTGCCGTTCGACGAGCTCGGTGATCGTCGCCGGGGTCAGCAGGGGCACGGGCTCATGCTCGCGCCGTGGGCGACAGGCCGGAGATCCGCGACCTCAGTAGGAGAGGTCGATGCTCACGACACCCTGGCTGAGCGGGGCGAGACGCCGGAACACGTCGGGTGCGAGGTCGATGATGTGCCCGGTCCAGGCCTCCGGGCCGCGGTCCTCCACCCGGCAGCGCGCGACGGCGCCGGTGGCTGGGTTCGTCAGCGTCACGATCGTCCCGAACTTCAGCGTGAGGTGGGCACACGTACCCGGCCCGGGCCCGGTCTCGTAGTGCGTGGCCGAACCGCTGGCCCTGGGCGGGATCGGTTGGGTGCCCCGCACGATCACCTGGGCCACCGGCGGGACGAGGAGCTCGGAGCCGGTGGGGAGCTTGCCGAGCACGGTGCCGTCGTCTCGCTTCACCAAGCGGAACAGCGCGCGCTGCACGCCCGGCGCACCGGTTTGGATCACCCGGGTCTGGCCGACCTGCAGGTTCGGGTCGTCGCGGACCTCCGTGGTGAACGGCACCGTGACCTGCTCGGCGATCTCACCTTCGGCCAACCGGAATACGCGCACGTCCATCCCGTTCTCGAGACGCGTCGTAGGACCGGGTGTCACCTCGTCACGCGGCCCGAGCACGATGTGATTTGCCGCGAGCAACGCACCGACGTCCAGCGCGGCCGAGCCCAGCACCGGGATGGTGCGCCCGTCGACCTGCAAGATGAGGTCGTGCGGTGTGCGGAACGCAACCCTGGTGCCGGCCGACAGCACGCGTGGCGCGGCTCCGATGATCAGGCCCGCTCCGATGTGCAGGTCCCGGCGGAGCCAGGTCGGTGAGCGGAGCGTGGTCCGTACGGTCGTGACCGAGCCGTCGACGTCGACGTCCACCGGGAACGCTCGGAGCACCTGGATCGGCATGCCCGAACGCAGCTGGGTGTCGACCCCGGGCCGCACCTGGTCTCCCGGCTCCAGCTTGATGCCCTCGGTCCGCAGGACCTCGCCGACGTCGGCGGCTCGCACGGTGCGGGGGAAGGTCCGGCCGTCGAGCGAGATCGTGACGTCGCGCTGCGGCACCGAAGCACCGACGACGCTCGGGAACACGGCGGCCAACGCGGCGAGCACCGCGACGAGGAGCAGGGTTCCGATGGTCCGGGTCCGGCGATCGAAGCCGATCGCGACGACGGGAGCCGGCGCGGTCGCGGGTACCGCAGCCGCCTCCGCCCCCGTCTCGGGGCTGGACGTGATCTCGATCGGCGCACCCGTGATCGCCTCGGGAGCGGGGACCGCAACCGGAGCGGGTACGGGTTCGGCGAGCGGCGGGGGCGGCGCCTGGATCCGCGCTACGAGCTCCTCGAGGCGCCGCGGTGCCGTGGTCCAGAAGTCGCGCTCGAGCTCGCGGAGCTCGGCTTCGAACTCGAGACGCGCGGTGTCGTGGTCGAGCTGCTCGAGCTCCGCCGACAGATCCAACGCTTCGAGCTCACCGGTGATGTCGAGGATCGGCAGCCAAACGTCGGGCTCGGGCGCCTCGATGCGCGCGGGCGACATCTGCACGGCTCGAAGCGCGTAGTGGCGCGCGCGGCCATCGTGGTTATGGCCGTGCACATGACGCGCGTTGCTACGAGTTCCGTACTCGGCGATCGGGTCCGCCCTCCCGCTAAGCCGCTCCGCCCCGCACCGACCTCCTGGCCGGATCCCGGGAAGTGGCGGACCGTACCGACGGCCGCGCGAGGGGTCAATCCGGCTCCCAGGTTCTTCCAGGTGGTCGCGAGTCCCCGCAGGTGGGGCGCTCTCACCGGCTTCAGCGAGTGGTCAGACCCCGAAGACGGCCGCCGCGGTG
This sequence comes from Acidimicrobiia bacterium, assembly GCA_038252255.1. Taxonomy (GTDB): domain Bacteria; phylum Actinomycetota; class Acidimicrobiia; order IMCC26256; family JAENVU01; genus Chersky-806. Next base: position 44,721 of record JBBSAM010000018.1, read on the forward strand.
GCCCGCGTCGCGGCCGCGATCTCGGCCGGCTCCTGGCCTCGCGCCGCGGCCACCCCGGCACCCACGAGGGCGACCAGCGCCGGCTCGTTCGCACTCCCGCGATGAGGCACCGGCGCGAGGTAGGGCGAGTCGGTTTCGACGAGCACGCGTTCCAGCGGCGCGAGCGCGGCAGCCGCGCGCACGTCGTCCGCCGTCTTGAACGTCACGATCCCACTGAAGGAGAGATACGTCCCGAGATCGAGCGCACGCCGCGCTTCCTCCGCGCCACCGGTGAAGCAGTGGAAGACCGTGCGAGGCGGAGCTCCCTCCTCTGCCAGCACGCGGAACGTGTCGTCCCACGCTTCGCGGGAATGGATGACGAGCGCTCGCCCGGTCTCGTGCGCGAGCCGGATCTGATTCCGGAACGCGGTCTCCTGCTCCGCGAACGGCGAATGCAGGTAATGCAGGTCGAAGCCGGCCTCGCCGATCGCCACGACACGGGGATGCCGGGCAAGCTCGACGAGCGCGGCCCACTCTGCCTCCAGGTGGCTCGCGTCGTGCGGGTGGAGCCCGACGGTCGCGTGCACGTCGTCGTGGCGCTCCGCCAGGGCGATCGCCGCGCGCGAGGTCTCGAGGTCGGTGCCGACGCAGACCACCCACTCGACCCCGCCGTCCCGGGCCCGATCGAGCACCAGATCGGCCTCGGCCGGATCGGCCGGGAGATGGCAGTGGCTATCGACCCACATGCCGCCGCCCGCCGCCCGGGGCCTCCGGGTGGGTCACGGGCTGTCGATGCGGGGGAAGAGCGAGGCGCCCTTCTCGAGGGTGTTGCCCGCGGTCTTCGCGCTCCCCCAGCCGGCGGTACCGGGCAGCCGCTGCTCCTCGGGGGTGCCGGGAAGGCCGAGCCGGCGCCAGAGCTCACCGGACGCGTTCGGGATCACCGGTGACGCGAGCAGCGCGACGATCCGCAACGCCTCGAGGCAGTCGCCGAGCACGGCCGCGGTGGCCGCCGCGTCACCCGCCTTGTGCAACACCCAGGGCTGGCGATCTTCGATGTACGCGTTCGCGTCCTTGATGAGCTGCCAGACCGCGCCGAAGCCACCCGAGAAGTCGAGCTGCTCCAAGCTCCGTTGCAGCCCCGCGACGGCGGCGGCCGCCGCATCGACGAGTGGGCCGTCCTCGCGTGTGTCCGGTGTCGTGCCACCGAGGTAGTTCGCCGCCATGTTGAGGACGCGGCTGGCGAGGTTGCCGAAGTTGTTGGCGAGGTCGCTGTTGTAGCGAGCCACCATCCCCTCATAGCTGAAGTCGCCGTCGGGTCCGAAGCGCTGGTCGACCGCGAAGTGGTACCGGAATCCGTCCACCCCGAAGTCCGCCACGAGATCGGCGGGTGCGATCTGGGTCGCGCCGGTCTTGCTCATCTTCTCCCCGCCGACGAGCAGGAACCCGTGGGCGAACACGTGCTTCGGCGGCGCTTCGCCCGCGGCCATCAGCATCGCGGGCCAGTAGACCGCGTGGAAACGGAGGATGTCCTTGCCGATCAGGTGGTAATCGACCGGCCAGTAGCGGTCGAAGCGCTCGCGGTCCGTTCCGTACCCGACCGCGGTGCAGTAGTTGATGAGCGCGTCGTACCAGACGTACGTGACGTGCGCGGGATCCCACGGAAGCGGGATGCCCCACGAGATCGAGGTCCGGCTCATCGAGAAGTCACGCAGCCCGGACTTGATGAAGCCGAGCACCTCGCTGCGCTTGCCGTCCGGCTGTATCGCCTCCGGGTGGGCCGTGTAGTAGTCGAGCAGGGGCTGCTCGAAGCGGGAGAGCTGGAAGAAGTAGTTCTCCTCGGTGACGAGCTCCACCGGCCGCTGGTGGATCGGGCACAGGCCGTCCACCAGCTCGTCCTCGGTGTAATAGGCCTCGCAGGCCACGCAGTAGAGCCCCTCGTACGTGCCGAGCTCGATGAAGCCGTTGTCGTAGACCGCCTGGAGGAACGCTTGCACCGAGACCCGGTGCCGTGGCTCGGTGGTGCGGATGAAATCGGTGTTCGTGATGTCGAGGAGCTTTGACATCTCCCGGAACCGGTCGCTCGTCTCGTCGGCCCACTCCAGGGGTGTGACACCACGCTCTTGCGCGGCGCGCTGCACCTTGAGGCCGTGCTCGTCGGTCCCGGTCAGGAACACGACGTCATCGCCTTGGAGGCGCCGCCAGCGGGCGAGCACGTCGGCGGCCACCGTCGTGTACGCATGCCCGATGTGCGGCACGTCGTTGACGTAGTAGATCGGTGTCGTCACGTAGAAGGGCTGGGCCACCGGGCCTACGATACCGACAAGTCCCCGAAACCAAGGCGGTATACCTCTCCGAAAGGCAGTTCTTGTGAGTTCGGGTGTGGCCCGGAAGGTCGATCAGCTCGGACGAGTCGTGTTGCCCGCCGAGCTGCGCCGCCAGCTCGACATTCGTGAAGGCGACCTCGTCGAGTTCTCCGTCGAGGGCCGGGGCATCGTCCTGGCGAAGGTCGCGCGGCGCTGCGTGTTCTGTGGTGGAACCGAGCCGGGGACCGAGCTGCGCGAGTTCGCGGGCCAACTCGTGTGCGAGCCGTGCGTCGTGAAGCTCAACGCCTCTTGAGGCTGACCGCCAGCTCGTAGGCGCGCCGCTTCGGCACGTCGTGCAGCGCCGCGACCTCGGCCGCGGCATCCCGCGCCGAGAGGCCACGACCCAGCGCGTCCTGCACTGCGGCGGCAAGCGAGTCGGCGGTCATCTCCGGCACGACCCCGACCCGCCCGGCGAGGACGATCACGTGCTCGCCGCGCGGTTCGCCCGCGCCCGCCAGGGCCGCCGCGCCGGCCAGGTCCCCCCACCAGGTCTCCTCGAAGCGCTTCGTCAGCTCGCGGGCGACACATACCGGGCGGTCGGCGCCGCACGCCCCGGCCAGGTCCGCGAGGGTCGCCGCCACGCGACCAGGTGCCTCGAAGACCACGACCGTGCGCGCCTCGGTGGCGATCGCGCCGAGCCGCTCGGACCGCGGCTGGCCCTTGCGCGGGAGGAAGCCCTCGAAGACGAAGCGGTCGGCCTCGAAACCGGAGAGCGCGAGCGCGGTGAGCGCCGCGCTGGGCCCGGGCACCACCTCGACGGGAAGGCCGGCCTCCCGGCAGGCGCGGACGATGATCGCGCCCGGATCGCTGACCCCGGGCATGCCGGCGTCGGTCGCGTACGCGACGAGCATCCCTTCGCGCACCTCCTCGACGATCCGCCCGGCCTCGCGGATCTCGTTGTGCTCGTGCACGGCGCGCATGCGACCGGCGCCCGCGATGCCCGCGTGCGAGAGGAGCTGCCGGGTCCGGCGGGTGTCCTCGCATGCGATCACGTCGGCTCGGGCGAGGATCTCGACCGCACGTGGCGACAGGTCCCCGAGGTTGCCGATGGGAGTGCCGACCAGCACGAGGGGCACTACGCCCTCACTCCTTGACCTCGACCCGGTCCCCTACCCGCAGCCCCCACCGTTCGAAGGCGCCGGACTCGGCCTCGATCACGAATCCCGACCGCCAGACGATCGGAGACACGCGCCGCGGCTTCATCGAGCGGGTCCGGAGCACGACACCGTCGGAGGCGCAGAACGCGACGTCGATCGCGAACCGCATCCCGATCGTGTGCACCTGGCGGCAGGGCCGGAAGACGAGCGCGCCCGCATAGGTGTCCCGACCGAGCAACCCGCAACCGCGCTCGCGCCGCGTCCGGGCGACCTCCGCGGCTGCGAGCACTTCCCCGTCACGTACGAGCCACACTTCGTGCAACCTCAGGTTCCCCGGCCTCCGGGACCGGATCGACTGCTGATCTCACACGTTGAATCGGATCTCCAGCACGTCGCCGTCGGCGACCTCGTAGTCCTTGCCCTCCACGCGCAGCTTGCCGAGCTCTTTGGCCTTGGCCCAGGAACCGATCTCGAGCAGCTCGTCCCAGTGGATCACCTCGGCCCGGATGAATCCGCGTTCGAGGTCGGAGTGGATGACGCCCGCGCACTCGGGAGCCCGCGCGCCGGCACGGAACGTCCACGCGCGGCTCTCCTTGTCGCCGGTCGTCAGGAAGGTCCGCCGCCCGAGCATGTGATACGCCGCGCGCGCCAGGCGGGGGACCACGCTCTCCGGCACCCCGAGATCCGCGAGCAGCTCGGCGCGCTCGTTGCCTTGCGCCGAGACGACGTCCGGATCGCCCTCGAGCTCCAGGCAGACGGCCAGTGCGTCCTCGCCGAGCCGCTTGGCGAGGACGTCGGCCTCGTCGAGCTGGTCGTCTCCGATGTTGATCACGGACAGGACCGGCTTGTTCGTGAGCAGGAACACCGGGCCGAGGAGCGCGCGCTCGTCGGCGGTGAGATCCGAGCGGTAGACCGGGGTGCCGTCACCGAGGACGTCGACCGCATGTTCGAGCGCGGCGATCTCCGGTGCAAGGCTCTTGTCCCCCTTGGCCAGGCGACGTTGCTTGTCCAGCCGCTGCTCGACGCTCGCGAGATCCGCCAGCACGAGCTCGTACTCGAGCGTCGCGAGGTCGTCGGCCGGGTCGTTGCCGTCCGTGGCCCGGAGGACGAACAGCACCGCGTCCGAGTCGCGCAGCGAGCCGAGCAGGCGGCTGCCGAGGCCCTTGCCCGGCTCGGTGGAGAGCCCGGGGAGGTACGCGATTTCGAAGACGGCCGGTACGACGTTCTTGGACTCGGACATCGCGGCGAGCTTGTCGAGGCGGTCGTCCGGGAGCTGCACGACCCCGAGCACCCGCTCGGCGGAGGTGCTGGCGTCGATTCCGGTGAGGGCCGCGAAGAGGCGAGCGTGCCCCGAGTCGGCGAGCCCCACGAGCCCGAGGTGTTCCATGCCGGCCCACTCTACGGTCAGTGCTGATGCGATCAGGAGCGGAGCAAGGAGCGGGAACGGAGTGCGGATGGAGTGGCGACCAGGCGAGACGGCTACCCTGGCCGGCTTCCGCAAACAGGAGCCGGTTGTGAGCAAGAAGACGAAGAAGCGCAAGCTGCGGGCCCGCCGCAACAAGGCCAATCACGGCAAGCGCCCCAACGTGGGACGGCGCTAGGCCCCGCTGCTGCTGACCGGTTCTGCCCGCAGTGCCGGCACGGCCCGCGGCGACCGCAGGTCGATGACGAAGAGCACGACCGCGAGGATCGGGACGAGTGCGAGGCTTGCGGCGATCGACACCTGGTCGTCGGTCGAGAACGGCGACATGTGGCGCAGGTGGTACACGAGGTGGGGCACGGAGTAGACGACCCAGCCCGCCAGCACCGCCCGCACGAGCATCGGCACCAGGGTGTACGCGGCCACCGCGGTGATGACGACGAGCGCGAGGTTGAGCTCGCCGACATCGCGCACGAGGTGCTCGTTGAACGGACCATCGGGTGCGACCCAGGTGCGGCCGAGGCCCGGGAAGTCGGCGTAGAACGAACGCGGCGCGAACGCCGCCCAGATCCCGATCACGAGCGCGGGGACCCCGAGCACGATGAGTCCGAGTCGCATCAACCGGTCATGCATTGGGCACCTCCTGCCTGGCGCGCCGGCTCGCGTCGGCGGTCCAACCCTCCCGCAAGCTCGGAAAGGCCGGCGACCATCCCGTGGCGTTGCGGAGCTTCCCGTTCGAGACCCGCTGCGATGCGGTCAGCGCGTCGGCCGCGGGGCCGGCGACGAGCCGGATCGCCCAGCTCGGGTTGAGCCGGAGCTGCTTCGTGCCGAACGCGGCGGCGAACGCGTCGAGCGCCTCGCGGCGCGTCAGTGGCTCGTCGTCGACGACGTTGTAGATCCCCGTTGGGGCATCGAGTGCCGCGACCACCGCAGCCGCGGCGTCGTCGGCGTAGATCGAGCTCATGAACGCGCCGGGCCTCCCCGCGACCAGGGAGCGCCGAGAGCGGGCGAGCTTCAGCATCTCGTCGGTGCCGCGATTCCCGACCCCGCCGTAGAACAGGCCGAATCGCAGGACGACCGTCTCCGCGTCATCTTCGGCGAGCTCGAGCGCGATCTTCTCGCCCTCGATGGTGGGGGCGATCATCCCGAGCTCGGCGATGAGCGGCGCGCTCTCGTCGAGCCACGCACTGCCGCCGTCCGCGTACACGAACGTGACCGACTCCTTCACCATGCGCCGGACACCGGCGCCACGAGCTGCATCGACGAGGTTGCGCGTCGCTTCCGTCCGGAGCCGGTTGTGCCCCGCCCAGCTCTTCGGGCGCGCCGCCTTCGGGTATGCCGGCACGTTCGTGGCCAGGTGCAACACCGCTTCACTCCCGACGATCGCGTCGCGCACCGCGCCCGCGTCGAAGAGATCGACCGCCATCGGCTCGGCGCCGATCTCGCGTAGCCACTGCGCGGCGTCGTCGCGCCGGGCCACGGCCCGCACGTGGTGACCGGCCTCGACGAGTCGCGCCACCGTCGGTCGTCCGATCACTCCCGTCCCACCGGTCAGGAACACCTTCATCGCGCCACCTCCTGCATCCATCTCGCGCCGAGGTCCATCGCCTTGGGCGATGCCCCGCTCATCACCCGGGACATCAGGTCCGCGAGTGACACCCCGCGCAGCGTCTGCCGCCACGCGTCGTCCGCGTCGTTCATCACCGCGTGGATCGCACACGGCAGCGGGTACTCGCGAGCCGGGCGCGCCGCCGGACCGCGCCGGCGGATCTCCGAGCACCGGAACGCCGGCTCGAACCCGTCGATCGCCTCGACCACGTCGAGGACGCTGATCTCCGTGGGCGGCCGGGCGAGCCGGTAGCCACCGTGCGGGCCCTGCACCGACTCGAGCAGGCCCGCCCGGCTCATCGCCTGCAGGTGCTTCGCCAGATAGGCGCCGGGGACGCCGTGATACTCGGCCAGCCGGGCGGTGGGCAGGGACTGGTCCGGGGCCAGGAACCCGAGGAGCACCCCGCAGTGCAGGCCCCACTCGACGCCATCCGAGAGCTTCATTATCCGGATAATAACTATCCGAGTTATGGCGGTCAACCGCTCCCCGTGCCGCGGTGCCCGACGGGGGCGAAGGTCAGAGGCGGTCGAAGAGGAGGCTCTGGACCGAGCGACCGATGCGGCCGACCTCGTCGTAGATCCCCGCCTCCGCGAATCCCACGCCCTGATCCGACGCGTGGGTGACCGCGTCGATCGCGACCCACTCCGTGACCGGATAGCGGCTCAGGTAGATCGTGAGATCCGGGTTGATGAACATCCAGCCCGCGTTCCAGTCCACGACCGCGCTCACGCCGTTCCCGAAGTCCGCAGCCGCGGCCACCCGCATCAGCGGCGAGTTCTCCTCCCCGGCGACGAGGGGAACGGTGAGGCGGAACCAGACGGTCGCGCCGCCCACGGTGTCGATGCCGCCGCGCACGGGCGCGATCTCCATGGCGCCACCGAAGCTGATCGGGCCGACGCGCTCGAACGCGAAGCGGTCCGCGGCATCGGGTCCGACCTCGAGCTGATCGGCGGCGCGCGTCGCGCCGGGGATATCGAGTGGCTTCTCCCGCATCCGCAGCCCGACGGCTCGCGCGACCTCGGTCCCGTCGGCGACGATCGCCGCTTCGACGAGCTGGACCTTCTTGCCCGGGCGCAGCGTTCGGGTGCGCACCTCGAGCGGACCGAGCGGAACCGGGCGCAGCAGCTCGATCGTGAGCCGCGCGACGTGGGTGGCCGGGCCCGGCTCGTGACGCTCGATCGCGCGCGCCATCAGCGCCGACGGCGCGCCGCCGTGCTGCGCGTTCGGGTCCCACGGGCCACGTGCGAGCTCGGTCGCGACGAAGCGCTCGCCGTCCGAGCCGGCACCGTCGGGAAGGTAGATGCTCTCGGGAATCTCCACCCGCGGGAGCCTACGAGCGCGCGTGTGCGACGGCATCGGGACATCGGTCACACGCGCCTCCGCACTTCGTGCCCGCTCCGGCCTACGCTCGGTCCGCCGGGTCGCTCCGAGCCTCCGCACTTCGTGCCCGCTCCGGCCTACGCTCGGTCCGCCGGGTCGCTCCGAGCCTCCGCACTTCGTGCCCGCTCCGGCCTACGCTCGGCCCGTGCCGGCACCGCAGTTGGAGGGTCGAGTCGCTCTCATCACCGGAGGGGCCTCGGGGCAGGGTCGGGCCGCCGCCGCCTTGTTCGCCGAGCACGGCGCCCGGATCGTCGTGGCCGACCTCAACGACGACGGCGCCGGCGAGACCATCGCGATGGTGGACGCCGCGGGTAGCGAAGGGATCGCGGTCCACGCGGACATCTCCACGCGGGCCGATTGCGATGCCATGGTGCGCGCCACGATCGCCCACTTCGGGCAGCTCGACATCCTCTACAACAACGCCGCGGTCCAGATGTCGGGGCGCCTCGTCGACACCACCGAAGAGCAGTGGGACCTCACGATCGCGACGAATCTCGACGCCGTGTTCTGGGCGTGCCGGGCCGCGCTGCCGCACCTGATCGCCACGGGGAACGCCAGCATCATCAGCACCGCGTCGGTGCTCGGGCTGATCGGGTCCGAGGGCTACGCCGCGTACGGTGCCGCCAAGGCCGGCCTGGTCGCGCTGACCCGCCAGATCGCGACCGAGTACGGACCGGCGGTGCGCGCCAACGTGATCGCGCCCGGTTCGATCGACACGCCGCGCTTTCGCAAGGTCGCGGAGACGATGCCACCCGAGTTCCTCACCGGGCTGCAGGGGACGATCCCCCTCCACCGGTTGGGCACGGCGGAGGACGTCGCCGGGATCGCCCTGTTCCTGGCCTCCGACCTCTCGGCCTACACGACGGGCGCCGTGATCCCGGCCGACGGCGGGCTGGCGGCGTTGCGATGAGCGACCGGTTCCGCGGGAAGGTCGCGGTCGTCACCGGTGCGGCATCGGGCCTCGGCGCCGCGGCCGCCGAGCGACTCGCGGCCGAGCACGCGACCGTGTTCGCCGCGGATCTGGACGGTGAAGGTGCGCTGCGGGTGGTCGATGCGATCGCGGATGCCGGGGGTGACGCCGAGTTCGCAGTGGTCGACGTCGCCAACGAGGGCGAAGTAGCCGCGATGTTCGAAGCCGTCGTCGAGCAACACGGCCGCCTCGACGTGCTCGTGTGCAGCGCCGCGGTCGAGACGCGGGCATCGGTGCTCGACACGACCGACGACGCCTGGCGCCGCGTCCTCGACGTGAACCTCAAGGGCCCGTTCCTCTGCATGAAGCACGGCATCGGGCCGATGGTGAGCACGGGCGGCGGCTCGGTGATCCTCCTCGGCTCGATCCTCGGTGCCATCGGGTCTCCGGGCTACGCCGCGTACTGCGCATCCAAAGGCGCGCTGGTCAACCTGGCCAAGCAGGCCGCGATCGAGCACGCCCCGGACGCGGTGCGCGTGAACGTGGTCTCGCCCAGCGCGTGCGAGACCGGCCTCTTCCTGCACATGGTCTCTCAGGCACCTGATCCCGAGGCGATCAAGACGATGGTGGCCGAGCGGACGCCGATGGGCCGCCTCGGTACCGAAGCCGACGTGATCGAAGCGATCATGTTCCTGGCCTCGGACGACTCGACCTACATCAGCGGGACGACCATCCCGCTCGACGGCGGCCTCGCGGCGCGGAGGATGTAGCCGCGTGCGCGACGGGTTGCGGGTCTTCGATGCCGATGCGCACGTGATCGAGCCACCCGGGCTCTTCGGGGCCGTCACGCCGGCCGGCACGGGCATGATCGACCTGCCCGCCACCACGCCGATGGTGCCGTGCGGCGACCCGGAGGTGCTCGCAGACTTTCTTGGCGACGGCTGCTCTGCTCCCGCGTACCTGCGCTGCATGGATGCCGAAGGGATCGACGCCGTCGTGCTCTACCCGTCCATCGGACTCTTCGTGCCGTTCCTGCCGTCGCTCTCGACCCGGGAGTCGGCCACCGCGTGCCGTGCGTACAACGAGTGGATGGCCGAGTACCGGTCGACCGACCCGACCCGCCTGACGGGAGTCGCGCTCGTCCCGACCGGGGACATCGACCTGGCCGTCGCCGAGGCCGCGCACGCGGCGGATCTCGGGCTGCCCGGTGTCATGGTGCGCCCGAACCTGCTGTACGGCCGTGATCTCGGCGACCGCGCGTACGACCCCTTGTACGACGCACTCGAGGAGCGCTCGCTCCTGCTGTCGGTGCACGAGGGACTCGGGGTGATGGGACCCACCATCGGGCGCGACCGCTCCGAGACGTTCGCGCTGCGCCACGCGATGAGTCACCCGATGGAGCAGATGGCCGCGATGGCGAGCCTCATGTTGCTCGGCGCGCTCGAACGCCACCCCGGGCTGCGAGTTGCCTTCCTCGAGTCGGGCACTGGCTGGCTGCCGTACTGGCTCGCCCGCCTCGACGGCCACGCCGAATGGATGGCGGGCACCGAGACGGCGGGACTCGGCCTCACCCCGTCCGAGTACTTCGAGCGCCAGTGCGTGATCTGCACCGACCCCGACGACCCGCTCGCGGCGTGGGTGGTGTCACAGGTCGGCGCCGATCACGTGATGTGGGCGTCGGACTTCCCACACCCGGACGCGCTGTACCCGAACGCGGTGACGACGTTCCTGGGTGAGGCGGCGGAGCACGGGCTCGATGGTGACGCGCTCGCCGCCGTCCTCTGGGACACCCCGGTGCGCTGCTACTCCTGGGGCAACGGTGGGAGCGGTACGCCGACGTAACGCTCCAGGCGCCCGCGCGTGCGCCCGTCGAGATCCACGTCGGGGCAGGAGACGATCACGTAGCGAGCGAGGTCCCTCCACCCGTACCACCAACCGCACCGCAGCTCGAGCAGTGGCTCGTCCTCCCGGAGGAGCCGGATCGTCAGGGGGATGGACCAGTAGCGGCCGATCTTGTAGCCGCGATGGACGCCCTTCAGGATCGGGAACGCGACGCGACGGAGCCGGAACGCATCGACGTCGGCGAGCATCACGGTCCGGCTCTTGCGCAAGCGGTGCAGCACGATCGAGCGCGGCGACACGTCGACGCGTTCGAAGAGCGCGGGCAGGAACGCGATTCCGATCGCAAGGAACACGAGCGTGAACGGAACGGCCTTCAGGCGGCCGACGGGGAGCAGCAGCAACGCGAAGAAGATCAGCGCCGGACCAATCGCGCGCCAGTGGATCTGGGGACGCAGCACGAGCGTCGGGCGCTCCTTCTCCACGCGCGCCGGCGCGTCCGCGCTCTCCGGGACAGGTTCGCCCGGCGGCACGTTCAGCTTCGAGGCGCGCTGAGGACCAGCCGGTTCCGTCTGCATGTCAACGGACACTCTGGATCAGATCGGACAGTGCTGGCAAGGGCCGATCCGGTCCGTCACGGCCAGGGATCGAGGCGGCGCAGGTACGCGAGCATCGCCGCGTTGGTCTCGGCCGGTCGCTCCTGTTGCGTGAAGTGACCGCAGTCGGGAATGACCACCCGCTCGAGATCCGGCACCCGTTCCTCCATGCCCTCGGTCATCGCCGGCAGGAGGACGGGATCGTTCGCGGCGCTGATCATGAGGCACGGCACGTCGATGGTGCGGTCGGCGAGGTCGGCGGTGAGGTGCCAGGATCGGTCGAGGTTCCGGTAGTACTGCAGGGGAGGGGTGAACGCGCCGCGAGGGCTGAACGCCTCGGCGAAGACGGCGATCACCTCGTCCGTGAACACCTCCTGGTTGACCGTGACCGGCCCCCGCAGCATGAGCTCGAGGAAGTCCACCGCGCCGCGACCCCAGGAGAGCACCCACTCGGCGACGCCCGGCTCCTGGAACTGGACGATGTATGGCGGGTCGTCGGGGAAGATGTTGCGCAGCATCTCGACGATGGGGATCGGCGTGCGGGGAAGGTCGGGCGTGTTCACGCCGATCACGCCCGCCGTGAGCTCGGGGTAGCGGCGGGCGAACGGCCACACCAACAACCCGCCCCAGTCGTCACCGGCCAGTACCGCGCGTTGGTGGCCGAGTCCGGTGATGGCACCGGCGAGGCACGCGTTGACCCACTCGATGTCGTAGTGGACATCCGGCTTGTCGGAGCGGCCGTAGCCGGGGAGGTCGACGGCGACGACGTGGAAGCCTGCTTCGGCGAGTGGCGCGAGCTGGTTGCGCCAGGAGTACGAGAGCTCGGGGAACCCGTGGCAGAGGAGCACCAGCGGGCCGGTGCCCTGCTCCAGGTAGTAGAGCCGGATGCCGTTGGTGACGACGTACCCGTCGCTCGCACCCTCCGGAATCGCCACGACTCGGGAACCTACCAGCGCGTCAGCACCGTCCAACGGCGAGGAATCCCAACGAGGGGTTCATGCGAAGACCGAACCTGGGGGCGACATGCTGCACGGACAGAAGCTCGCGATCGGATGTGCCGTCACCGCGCTGTTGCTGGCGGGCTGCGCGGCCCAAGGCGCGTCGGCGGCCACGACCGACCCGCAACCGCGCACGATCACCGGAACCGCGACCGGCAAGATCGAAGGCGTGCCGGACACGCTCACGATCACGCTCGGCGTCGAGAGCCATGCCGGTTCGGCCCAGGAGACGCTGGCCCAGAACGCCGACCGGTCGAACCGGGTCGACGCAGCGCTTCAGGCGGCCGGAGTCGCGCCGGCGGATCTGCAGACCGCGCAGCTCTCCCTCGGACCGACCTACGACAAGTACTTCCGGATCAACGGGTACTCGGTCTCGAACGTCGTGATGGCCAAGGTCCACGACGTGTTGAACGCCGGCAAGGTGATCGACGCGGCCGCCGGCCAGGCCGGCAACGACATCCGCGTGCAGGGCATCACGCTCTCGATCGAGGACACCGGCAAGCTCGTCGCGGCGGCTCGGGCGAATGCGATGGCCCGGGCTCGGGCCCAGGCCCGCCAGCTGGCCCGGGGCGCCGATGTCCGACTCGGTGCCGTGCAGAAGGTCACGGAGCGCCGGCCGGACTCGCTGGCCCTGCCCAACTTCCAGTCGCTACGCGCCGACGTCGCCGCGGCTTCGGTCCCGATCGAGCCCGGGACCCAGGAGCTCTCCGTGGACGTGACGGTGGTCTACGGCATCAAATAGTGGTTACCTTCGGGAATGGCCGATCTCGTGCTCGTCGACACCGCCGATCGGGTCCGCACCATCACGCTCAACCGGCCCGAGGCGCGCAACGCCCTGAGTGTCGCGCTGCAGCGCGAGGCCGGCGCTGCACTGGCGGACGCCGACGAAGACGCCGGCGTCGACGTCGTGATCTTCACCGGCACGGATCCGGCGTTCTGCGCCGGACTCGACCTGCGCGAGCTCGGGCAGGACGGTGCGAACCTCGTCGGCGGCGCGGACGATCCTGCGATCAGCCCGTTCGCGGCGCTCTGGAAGATGGGCAAGCCGGTCATCGGTGCGATCAACGGACCGTGTGTCACCGGTGGCTTCGAGCTCGCGCTGGCGTGCGACTTCCTCATCGCCTCCGACCGCGCCGCGTTTGCCGACACGCACGCGCGGGTCGGGGTGATGCCCGCCGGCGGGATGAGCGTGTTCCTCCCCCAGGTGCTCGGCGTGCGCAAGGCGAAGGAGATGAGCCTGACCGGGAATTTCATGGGCGCGCACGAGGCGTTCGCCCGCGGGCTCGTGAACCACGTCGTGACCCATGAGCAGCTGCTCCCCGCGGCACGGCAGCTCGCGGCCGACATCGTGGGGAACGACCAGCCCGCGGTCCGCAGCCTGAAGCGGTTGTACGACGCGAACGCGCGCGTGACCGTCGGCGAGGCGATCGACCAGGAGCAGGCGACGTTCCGCTCCTGGCGCATCGATCCCGCCGAGATCGAGCGCCGCCGCGCCGGGATCGTCGAGCGAGGACGCGGCCAGCAATGATCGGCGCCGAGCGCTTCGAGAGCCACATGAGCGACTCGGACGCGCTCATGTGGAACATCGAGAAGGACCCGCTGCTGCGATCCACGATCGTGACGGTGCTGCTGTTCGACCGGGCCCCGGACTGGGAACGCCTCGTGGACCGGATCGAGCGGGGAACGTGGTTGATCCCGCGCATGCGCCAGCGTGTGGCCACCCCGTTGCTCCGGATCGGCCCACCGCAATGGTCGGGTGACCCGAACTTCGACCTGCGCTACCACCTGCGCCGGGTGAAGGTGTGCGAGCCGACGCTGGACGCCGTTCTCGATCTCGCCCGCACCTCGGCGATGGCGGGCTTCGACCGCGCTCGCCCGCTCTGGGAGTACACGGTCGTCGAGGGACTCGAAGGCGGTCGCTCGGCGATGATCCTGAAGGTCCATCACTCGATGACCGACGGCGTCGGCGGGATGAAGCTGCTCCTGATGCTGTTCGACTTCGAACGTGACCCCGAGCCGCCGGGACCCCTCGGACGCGTGGACGCGGTCCCGGTCTACGACCCGGTCGATCTCGTGCTCAGCTCGCTCGGCCATCGCCAGCGCCGCGCCTTCGGCATCGCCCGGCGCAGCGTCTCCGAGACGTTCGGTGTCACGAGCGCGGTCATGAGCGATCCTGTGCAAGCGGTGAAGGACGGGATGCGGGCGGCCGGATCGATCGCCCGATTCCTCGCACCGGCCACCGTCCCGCGCTCCCCCCTCCTCACGGCACGCACACTCGCCCGCCAGCTGAGCACGATGGAGGTTCCGGTCGACGACCTGAAGCGCGCCGCGAAGTCCGTCGGCGGCTCGTTGAACGACGCGTTCGTCGCCGCGGTCATCGGTGGCATGCAGCGGTACCACGAGTTCCACGGGGTGACCGTCGACGATCTGCGCATGGTCATGCCGATCAACCTGCGCGAGGCGGGTTCCGCGCTCGGCGGCAACCACTTCACCCCGGCCCGGTTCCTGGTCCCGCTGACGATCAAGGATCCGGCGGACCGGGTGGTCACGCTCGGCCGGCTGACCCGCGAGATTCGCGACGAGCCCGCGGTGCATCTCACCGAGGCGCTGGCCGGTGTGCTGAACCAGCTCCCGACCACCGTCACAACTGCGTTGTTCGGCGCGATGCTCAAGGGCGCGGACTTCGTGACGAGCAACGTGCCCGGCGCGCCGTTCACGATCTTCTCGGCCGGGGCGGAGCTCGAGCGGATGTACGCGTTCGCGCCGCTGGCGGGTGCGGCGGTGAACGTCACCCTGCTCTCGCACTGCGGGGTGTGCTGCATCGGCGTGAACGTCGACTCGGTCGCGGTCCCCGACTCCGAGACGTTCCTCCGCTGCGTGGGCGAGGGCTTCGACGAGGTCCTCGCCCTCACCCCCTGACCCCGCCGGTGGGGGCGCGGGTTCTGCGGGGTGGGACGGTCGTAGCCTGGGTACATGGACGGCACCCCCGTCGGACGGCGGGTCTTCCTCGGAGTGCTCGGCGTCGGCGCGGTCGGAATTCTCTGGGGGGCGAAGGCCCAGGACTGGCTCGAGCGGGCGGTCGCGCCGCTCGTCGCGAAGGACGGGACGGGCCTCTCGGCCTTCCTCCCGATCGGTCGCTTCCGCATCTACACCGTCACGGGCGAGCTCCCGAGCAAGAGCAAGGCGGAGTACCGCTTGCAGGTCGGCGGCCTGGTCGACACCCCGTACACCCTCACCTACGCCGAGCTGCGGGCCCTTCCCCCCACCAAGATGACGAAGGACTTCCAGTGCGTCACCGGCTGGCGCGTGCACGACGTGAAGTGGCAGGGGGTGCTCCTGAGCGACCTGCTCGACCGCGCCGGTGTGCAGGGGAACGCGAAGGCGATCCGCTTCAAGAGCTTCGACGGCACCTACACCGAGAGCCTCACGCTGAGCCAGGCTCGCCGGAAGGACGTCATCGTCGCGTACCAGATGGAAGGCGGCGACATCTCCGACGAGCACGGTGGGCCGGTGCGGCTCTACGTCGCACCGATGTACGGCTACAAGTCGTGCAAGTGGCTCGACGCGATCGACCTCACCGACCAGGTCGAGCCCGGCTACTGGGAGCACTACGGCTACGACGTCGACGCATGGGTAGGAAAGTCGAATGGCCGCGACGACAACGCCACCTGAGGCCGAGCTCCCGCCCGACGCGCAGATCACGCGCTTCGACCGGGTCGAGCGGATCGCGCACTGGGTGAACGCATCGCTGTTCGGGATCGTGATGCTGACGGGCTCGATCCTCTACATCGGCGAGCTCTCCATCCTCGTCGGCAACCGCGAGATCGTGCGGACGATCCACGTGTACTGCGGGCTCGCGATCCCCGTCGCGTTCCTCGTCGCCTACTTCCCGCGGTGGGGGAAGGCGCTCCGCCGCGACTTCAGCCGCATCAACCGCTGGACGAAGGACGACAAGCGTTGGCTCCGCACGCTCGGCCGCGACAAGGACGTCCGTCTGGGCAAGTTCAACTCGGGCCAGAAGCTCAACGCGGCGTTCGTCGTGGGCGCGGCATTGGTCATGGTCGCGACGGGGTCGATCATGAAGTGGTTCGAGCCGTTCCCGGTGGACATCCGGACCGGCTCGACCTTCGTGCACGACTGGTTCGCCTTCTTCATCTGGATGTCCGTCCTCGGCCACATCTGGTTCGCGTTCAAGGACCCCGAGGCGCTGCGGGCCATGTGGCGGGGTGCGATCAGCGCCCGGTGGGCGCGTGGGAATCGACCCCGCTGGTACGAGGAAACGACCCGAGGCGGCGAGGACCCCGCGGCCTAGGCTCGTTCCGTGGCCCCCCAACCCAAAGACCTCGCCCTCCCCGCCGCGCTGCGCCCGGGTGACGGCCGCTTCGGCTCCGGTCCGTCCAAGGTGCGCAACGAAGCCGTCCTCGCACTGGCGGACGCCGCGCCCGGCTTCATGGGCACGTCGCACCGCCGCGACACGGTGAAGTCCGTCGTGCACGGCGTGCGCGAAGGCATCACCGATCTGTTCGGCCTGCCGGACGGGTACGAGGTGCTGATCGGGATCGGTGGCACCACCGCGTTCTGGGATGCCGCCGCGTTCGGTCTCATCGAGCGGCGCAGCCAGCACCTCGTGTTCGGCGAGTTCTCCTCCAAGTTCGCCGCCGTCACGCGCGCCGCACCCCACCTCGAAGACCCGGAGGTGATCGAGAGCCCGACGGGCACGCATCCGTTGGCGCACGCGAGCCAGATCGTGGACGCCTACTGCTTCCCGCAGAACGAGACGTCGACCGGGGTGATGCTGGACGTGCAACGGCCGGACGGTGCGTCCGCGGACCAGCTCGTGCTCGTCGACGCGACGTCCGGGGCGGGTGGGTTGCGCTTCGACCCCGCGCAGACCGACGTGTACTACTTCGCGCCGCAGAAGAGCTTCGCCAGCGACGGCGGCCTGTGGCTCGCCACCTTCTCGCCCGCCGCGCTGGCCCGGGTCGAGCAGATCCGCGGCACCGGACGCTGGGTGCCGTCGAGCCTGGACCTCTCCATCGCGGTCGAGCAGTCCCGGCTCGACCAGACCTACAACACGCCCGCGCTCGCCACCATCTTCCTGCTCGCCCACCAGGTCGACTGGATGCTGAGTCAGGGCGGCCTCGAAGGCTGCGCCTCCCGCTGCGACCGGAGCGCCGAGATCCTCTACGGGTGGGCCGAGGCGAGCCCGGTCGCCACACCGTTCGTCGAGAAGCCCGCCGAACGCAGCCATGTGACCGCGACGATCGACTTCGACGATGCGGTCGACGCCGCGGCGCTCGCGAAGGCGCTCCGCGCGAACGGCATCCTCGACACGGAGCCGTACCGGAAGCTCGGCCGCAACCAGCTCCGCATCGGGATCTTCCCCGCGGTCGAGCCCGACGACGTCGCGACGCTCACCCGGGCGATCGACTGGCTCGTCGAGCGCCTCTAGCCGGCTGAGGCCTCGGCCGGCGCGTCGCCCGCGTGCGACAGCAGGTCGCCCATCCCCTGCGGACCGATCCGCTGGCGGAAGTCGCGCACCGAGTAGCCGGTGACCACCGCCGCGGTCTTCGCCCGCGCCGTCGCAGAACGCGGCATCCCGAACAACGGCCCGATCTCGCCGAAGTAGCGACCGGCCGGGAGCGTCGCCCGCAGCTCCCAGCTGCCGTCGACTAGCTGGCGCAGGATCTCGATCTCGCCCGACTCGAGCATGTAGATGAGCTCGCCGAACGAGCCTTGCGCGAACAGCTCTTCACCCGCCGCGAGATGGACCACCTCGGGCTCGGCAGCTTCGGCCTTCCCGAACTGCGGCACGAGCTCGACGACCCGGTCGGCGAGCGGGAGCATGCGCTGGTCATGGGTCGAGATCACGACGACCCGCTCGCCCGACGCCAGCTCGCGCAGAAGGCGGAGGATCTCTTCGACCGCGATGTAGTCGAGGTGCGCGGTGGGCTCGTCCGCGAGGAGCAACGGCGGGTCGAGCGCGAGCGCGCGGGCGATCGCCACCCGCTGCTGCTGGCCGCCCGACAGGTCGCCCGGTCGGTGCTGGAGACGGTCCTTCAAGCCGACCTGCACGAGGAGCTCGGTGGCCCGGGCCCGCCGTTGCGCCCGCGGAACCTTCGCGGCACGCAGTGGCACCTCGACGTTCTCCAGTGCGGTGAGGCTAGGGACCAGGTTGAACGCCTGGAACACGATGCCCACCGTGTGCCGCCGGTACTCGGTGAGCTGGCTGCCTTCCAGCCCCGTGACCGTGACGTCACCGAAGCTGATGCGACCCTTGGTCGGCGTGAGGATCCCGCCGAGGCACGAGAGCAGCGTCGTCTTGCCGCAGCCACTCGGCCCGAGCAGCAGCACGAGCTCGCCCGGGTCGCAGTGCACGGACAGGCCGTCGATCGGCCGGACCGCGTAGCCGCCGCTCGAGTACTCGACCACCAGGTCGCTGATCTCCAACGAGGGCATCACGCACCTCCGAACGCGAGCGCCGGGCTCACGGTGATCGCTCGACGCAATCCGGCCAGGCTGGCCAGCCCGCCGACGATCACCGCGACGACCGGCAAGACGAGGAACGCAACGGTGGGGATCTCGGCCGGCATCGGGAAGATCGGTGCCAGCACGAGCGCGAGCAGCGCGCCGATGAGCGCGGCGACCAGCGACACGATGACGGCCTGCACGGCCAACCCGCCGAGCAGCGCCGGGGTACCGGTACCCGTGGCCTTGAACACCGCGAAGTCACGCACGCGCTCCAAGGCGGAGAGGTAGATCACCGAACCGACGATGCACGCGGCGACCAACGCGAGCAGCACGCCGACGAAGTTGATCGTCTGCCGCCCGGACCCGAGTGACTGCAGCAGGTCCTTCTTCGTCTGCGTGAGGGTCACGAGCCGAGCGCCGTCGATGTTGCCGCGCGGGTTGCCGCGCAGAGCGATCGACGTGAAGAGCGGCGCACCGCCGAAGGTCAGGCCCTGTACGTCCTGCAGCGTGAGGAACACGTTCGGCATGCCGCCGTAGAGACCGGAGCCGTCGACCGTCCCGACGACGCGCAACGTCTTGTCGCCCATCTGCACGGTGTCACCGATGTCCTTGCCGAGGCGACTGCCGACCGCGATCTCTCCCGGTTGGCGCGGCGCGCGCCCGTCGTCCACCTTCGGGCTCCCTACCCCACCCGGGACCGCGCCGATCATCGTCACGTGCTTCGGCGTGTCACCCGGGATCGTCGCACCGATGGCCACGAACGGATCCGCCGCCGTCACTCCGGGAAGCCGGCGGGCCGCCGCGAGCGTCCCGGCGGGGAGCACCGCCGACGAGTTGAACGGACCGGTCGCGCCGGTCGCGATCGCCCACTCGTCGGCTCCCGTCGTCTTGATCGTCCGGTCGACCTCGTTGACGAAGGAAGCCGACAACCCCGCCAGCACCAGCGTCATCGAGAAGACCAACGCCGTGCCGAGCACGGCGATCAGGAAGCGGCGGCGACGCCACTGCAAGTCTCGCAGCGCGGCTACGAGCATGTCTGCCTCCGTCTTGTTCTGCCCGGCCCGACCTGCCCGTGGCCCCTTCGGATGGTCAAGAGCCGCGCGTGCGCGATCTCTCGGCCAGGAGACTAGCGACCCTCGTCCGTGACGCGCCTTTCCCGACTCTGGCAAGATCCGGTCATGCTCTTCGTCCACGAGATTCACCGTGTCATGGGCCTGCACGAGGACCAGTTCGAACAGGCCTACCGCGAGGTCTGGATGCCGATGCTCGGCGAGACGGACGACGCGCGACTCCTCTACTTCGCGAAGCACGCCCACGGCACCGGCCGCGCGTACAACACCATCACCATCACCGCGGTGGCCGACGGAGCGGCGTGGGAACGCATCGACACGCGCCTCCGGACCGGTGATCTCCGAAGCTGGGTCGCCGAGGTCGACACGATGCGCCACGACGTGACGGCCAAGGTCCTCACGCCGGTGGAATGGTCGCCGCTCCAAGCGATCGAGCTCGGCAACGTCCCGACGGACGGTGGTGAGCACGACGCGACGCTGTTCATGGAAGACACCGCGTGGCCGCACGCGGGCAAGCTCGAGGAGTACATCACGGCCGCGCGCGACAACTACGCGCCGAGCCTTGCCGAGGGCCGGCACGGGGGCCGGTCCCTGCTCCAGCTCGAGGCGGTGTTCAGGCCCGCGTGGGGCGCGGCCGCCCGCCGCCGCGAGATCATCCTCTGGCAGCGCGTCACCAGGCCATCGGGCATCCTCGGGCTCCTCACGAGTGAGATCCCGGCCGAGCACCGCGCCCCGGGCACCTGGATGCACGATGCGTTGAACGTGCGCGACGACTGGGAGAGCCGGCTGCTCCGCACCTCGACCTGGTCACCCCTGGCCTGATGCCCGCGGTCCTCGTCCACGGGGTCCCCGACACCGCGGGCATGTGGGAACCGCTGCGCTCGCATCTCGCGCGCACCGACATCGTCGCCCTCGGGCTCCCGGGGTTCGGCGCTCCTCTGCCGGACGGCTTCGGGTCCACGAAGGAGGAGTACGCCGGCTGGATCGCCGCCCAGATCGCCGCGATCGGCGAGCCGGTCGACCTGGTCGGCCACTACTGGGGCTGCCTGCTCGTGCAACGCGTCGCCTCGACGAACCCCGAGCTGATCCGGACGCTGGCGTGCGGGAGCGGCCCGATCGACCGCACCTACGTCTGGCACGCGATGGCTCAGCTCTGGCAGACACCCGGCGCCGGTGAGGACGTGGTGGCAGGGATGCTCGCGCTCCCCCCGGCGGATCTCACGGACGCGTTGACCGCCGGTGGATCGCCGCCGGGGCTCGCCGCGTTACAGGCCAAGGAGATCGACGAGCGGATGGCTGCGTGCATCCTGGCGCTGTACCGCTCCGCGGTGACGGTCGGCGAGGAGTGGGAAGACGGCGTCGCCGCGATGCCGCGGCGGCCGTCGCTCGTGCTGTGGGGTCGCGACGACCCGTTCGCCACGCCCGAGTTCGGCGAGCGTCTCGCGGCGCGCATCGACGCCGACCTCATGGTCTTCGCCGGCTGCGCGCACTGGTGGCCATGGGAGCGCGCCGCCGACTCGGCGGCCGCGCTCGAACGCCTCTGGTCGCGCGGCTAGAGGCCGCGCGACCAGACACGATCCACTAGTTCGAAGCGGCTTGCTGCTGCGAGGTGACCTTGCCCGAGGTCTGGGGGTTGGGCGGGTCCCAGGCCGTCCCGCCGACCCGGCCACCGAGCTCCGGGCACTCGCCGGCGAACACGCCCCAGGTGCACTCGAAGCCGGGCACCGTCCAGTCGTGCAGCATCCAGATGTCGTTGAGCGGGACCTTGTGGCCCCCCGCATTGGTGCACTGCTTCGGGCTCATGGACTCGGCCCCGATGACGACGCCGGTGTTGTCCAGGCAGAGGCCGCCGTTGAAGTTGTGCTGGTGCCAGCGGTCGTTCGGGCCGGTGAAGCCCTCGGGCGGGCCACCCGGGTGGAAGACCAGGTAGCTCAGGCCGACGATCTTCGCGTCGGGCGTGGCGCCGTCGAAGAGGAGCTCGGACGGGGTCGCCGGGTTGAACGAGGCGGCCAACGCGGTGTTCGTGTAGTGCGCCCCGATGCAGGGCACGTACACCGTGGACTTGCGGTAGCCCGCCGCCTCGGCGGCCGCGACCGTCGGGTACTTCACCGCGACACCACGAGCGACCGTCTGCTCGGCCTGGAGTGCCTGCGCCTCGGCCTGGGTGATCGGCGCCTGCTTGAACGGGCCGCGGTGCTCATGACCCTCCGCGTCCTTGCCGACCTGACCCACGGATGCCGGTGGTCCCGAGCGCTCGCAGGGTGAGTCACCCGTGAGCGCGCCGCTGACGATGATGCCGTTGCCGGTGTCGACGAGCCCGCCGGAACCGGGGATCACCGAGTGGTTGTGATCGTGGCCGGCGGTCGCAGCGCCGCCTGCCGCACCGTGGTTGTGGCCGTCCGCGCTGAGACCCGAGGTGCCGCCGCCATTGCCGCTCGCGGCGGGGCTGAAGATCACGCTCGTGAGGACGGCGATGACCACGACGATGAAGCCGACGCCGCTGAAGCCGACCGTTGCGCTCAACGGGCGGCGGCTGATGCTCTTGCTGAGCAGGGCGAAGCTCGCGAGCACCGCAAGACCCTCGAACACCGCGCACAGGATGTCGGTGCTGCCCCAGGCCTCGGGGGTTCCGTCGCTACCGATCGCGATGCCGACGGTACGGCTGACGACCCAGATCGCGAGGACGGCCAGGTTCAGCACGATGCCGATCGTGATCACCGGGCGGGTCGGCCGGAACCCGATCATCGCCGCCAGACCAAGTTGGAGCCAGGCGACGGTGGCGAAGAAGAGGCCGTGCGTCCACGAGACGCCGGCGTGCTCGCCCATCATGCCGAAGTGGATCGCTCCCGACCCGAGCATCAACGCGGCGATCGTCCAGCGGAGCACGGTGCCGAAGCTCGTCGGACGCGGCCCTCGCGGCCCGCCGGAGAGCTCGACCGGCTCGATATCCCCGCGTTCCAGCGTCTGCATCAGAACCCCCCGGTTGCTGCACTACCTGTGCAAGACACTAGGCCGTTCAGTCCGACCGTGTCAGGCGCTCCCAGCCCGGCGGTGGTGGCGCCAGGCTCCAGAACTGCTCGGGCGCGGGGGCCGCGAGCTTGGCGTCGAGATGCCAGTCCGCTTCGAGGGCGCGGAGCTGGGAGCCGTAGTGGGCGAGCGCCTGCTGCTTGCGCTCGGTCCCGGGATCCACGGTCGGCGCCGCGGGCGTCGGCCAGATCTCGGCCCGGAAGAGCTGCGCCACGCGCCACGCGAGCAGGCCGGGGATGTGCTGGTAGCCCATGTCCTCGTAGCAGAACCAAGCCGGCTCGGGGATCCGCTCGCGGACGACCCGCGCCGCGTCGTGGGTCGCGGTGTGGTCGGGATTCGCCAGGCCGAACGGCATGAACACGGCCGTCGGCGACGCGGCGCGCACCGCCGTCTCGAGTCGGTCGACGGTCTGATCCGCCCCGACCCAGTCCGGCCGGTCCAGGTACTGGTGCTCCACGAAGTCGAGCCAGACGGGAGTCGCGTGAAGCGCACCCAGCGCCCGGCGGTCTTCCTCTCGCCGCGAGGCCAGCACGTCGTCGCCGGCCGCGAAGCCGCACACCGTGTCCCAGTGCGTCATGGGGTCGGGGTAGCTCTGCGGGGCGCCGGCATAGACGGTGATGACGGTCGCGTCCGGGTGCGCGGCGAGCAGCCGGCCACAGCCGAGCACGGCGTCGTCGAGGTGCGGCGAGACCACCACGATCCGTTCGAGCGTCGTCTCGGGGACGAGTCCCCACACACGCATGTCGGGGACGGGGTTCTCGGTACCTTCGGTCACGGCGCGTTCGGAGTGACGCCCGCCGTTCCGAAGCTCGAGCCGGGGCCGCCACCGCGCAGCACCGCGATCGGATCGCGGAGATCATCGACGTAGCCCAGCGCGTACGCGCCCGGCGCGTAGCCGATCATGCGCAGCAGATCGTCCGGAAGCTCGCGAGCGACGTCGGGCGGCACCGAGAGGTACTGGTTCTCCTCCTGGCGCAACCAGCCCACGCAATAGGTGATGTTCACCCCGTTGCGCGGCGCGTCGGATCGGTTCGGCCCACCCCCGTGGTACAGCGCCCCGGTGTAGATGAGCACCGAGCCCTTGCGCATCCGGGCCGCCTCGGTGTCGACCTCGGTGAAGGTCAGCTTGTCGTCGTACCGGTGGCTGCCGGGGATGAGCCGGGTACCGCCGTTCTCCTCCGTGAAGTCCGTCATCGCCCAGATCGTGTTGCACGTGACCTCGTAGCTCGCGGGGAACGAGAAGAAGTCGAACGCCCACTGGTCGCGGTGCACGTACTGCGCGCGCTGGCCGGGCTCGATGCTGATGACCTGCGTGAGGTGGAGCTGGAACGCGGTGGCGTGGCGAAGCACCGCACCGACCGCGCCCGTGACCGTGGGGTGCATGACCAGCCCGTGCGACGACGGGGCCCGAGCCACGAGACCGCCGGTACGCCGCGTGTGCTCACCGCTGAAGTCGTCGCCATAGGGTGTGCGGGCCATGAACGGGGCCAGCTCGGCCTCGAGGCGGTCCATCAGCGCGGGATCGGCCAGCTCGTCGATGACGACGCAACCGTCCGCGTCCAGGACCTCGCTCACCGCTTCGACCGTCGCCGTGGACGGGAGGTGCTGCACCGACACGATCGTGACGGTACCTCGCGCCGCGGCCGCTCGCGGATCCAAGCCGCCCGTTACGCTCGGCGCGCCACCGGAGTTGCGATGGGGGGACCACCGTGGAAGTGCCGCTCACGATCACCGACTTCCTCGATCGAGCCGAGACCGTGTTCGCCGATCGGGAGGCCGTCGTCGACGAACCGGATCCGCCGGGCGGCGGTCTCGGCCGGATCACCTACGGCGAGCTCGCGGCGAAGGCCCGCAGCCTCGCGATCGCACTCGACGACCTCGGCGTCGGCGCGGGTGAGCGCGTCGCGATCGTGTCGCCGAATGCCGCGCGGTTCCTGGTCGCGCTATCGGGGGTCCCCGGCTTCGGACGCGTCCTCGTGCCGATCAACTTCCGCCTGAACCGGGACGAGATCGCCTACATCATCGAGCACTCGGGCGCGGTCGTGCTGCTCGTGGATCCCGAGTACGCCGAGCTCGTCGCCGACATCCCCGTCCGGCACCGCTTCGTCCTCGGCACGGCGACGGACGACGAGCTGTTCAACCGTTCGGGCACCCCCGAGCTCACGAGCGAGGACGAGCACGCCACCGCCACGATCAACTACACGTCCGGAACCACCGCGCGTCCCAAGGGCGTGCAGATGACTCACCGCAACGTCTGGCTGAACGCGGTGACCTTCGGCTGGCACATGGGTGTCACCGATCGGGACGTCTACCTGCACACGCTCCCCATGTTCCACTGCAACGGCTGGGGCCTGCCCTTCGCGATCACCGGCATGGGCGCGCGCCACGTCGTCATCCGCAAGATCGACGGCGAGGACATCCTCCGCCGGGTCGACCAGGAGCAGGTGACCTTCCTCGCGGGCGCACCGGCCGTGGTGGCGATGACGCTCGACGCCGCCGAAGCCCGGCGCGAGCAGGGTGAGCCGATCCCGGGCGACGGCCGGGTGCGCATCGTCGTGGCCGGCGCGCCCCCGCCGTCGCGCGTGATCGAACGGGTCGAGTCCGAGCTCGGCTGGCGCTTCAACCAGATCTACGGGCTCACCGAGACCAGTCCCCTGTTGACGGTGAACAGCGCGCCGCTCGAGTACGACGAGCTGGACGACGCGGAGCGGGCGCGCCGCCTCTCGCGCGCGGGAGTCCCGGCGATCGGTGTCCGAATGCGGGTCGACGACGAGGGTGAGCTGCTCGCGCGGTCCAACCACGTGTTCGAGGGTTACTGGAACCAGCCCGAGGAAAGCGCGAAAGCACTCGTCGACGGCTGGTTCCACACCGGGGACGGTGGCGTCCTCGACGGCGCGTACGTGGTGATCTCCGACCGCAAGAAGGACGTGATCATCTCGGGCGGCGAGAACGTCAGCTCGATCGAGGTCGAGGACTGCCTGTTCCAGCATCCCGCGGTGGCCGAAGCCGCGGTGATCGGCGTACCCGACGAGCGGTGGGGCGAGACCGTCAAGGCGCTCGTCGTGCTGCGACCCGGCTCCGCGTCCGCGACGGAGGACGAGATCATCGCGTTCTGCCGCGAACGGATGTCGCACTACAAGTGCCCGACCTCCGTCGAGTTCCGTGACGCGCTCGCGCGTACGGCCACCGGCAAGCTGCAGAAGTTCAAGCTCCGCCAACCCTTCTGGGAAGGCCGCGACAGGCAGATCAACTGACGCCACGCCCGAACCCCGATTTTGGCGTCGTCCAGGCCCCGCATGGGAGCCGAGATGACGCCAAAACGAGACGCGCTCGGGCTAGCGCTGGTCGATGGCGACCTTGATGGCGCCGCTGTCGTCCTGGGTCGCGAGCACGGTGAACGCGTCGCGCCACTCGTCGAGCGGGAACGTGTGCGTGAGCATGCCGGTGAGATCGACCCGGCCGGAGCCGACCAGGTCCAGGTAGTGCGCGATCCCGTGCTGACGGACCCCGCCCACCTCCTCGAACCCGAACGCGTTCGAGCCCGTGAACGTGATCTCCTTGAAGTACACCGGCGTGTCCTCCCACCGGGCCGGTCCGTGCATGCCGAGCTTCACGAGCGTGCCGCGCGCTCGCAGCACCCGGGCGCCGACCTCCAGCGTCTCGGCTGCCCCGATCGTGTCGTACACGACGTCGATGCCCCCGGGGAACGCCATCGGCAACCCGTCGGCCGGCTGGAGCACTCCCCCGGACCACGCCGCGACGGCTTCGATGAGCTCCCGGCGGGGTTCGGGCGCGACGGTGCGCGCGCCGAAGCTCTCGGCCAGCTTGACCTGCGCGTCGAAGCGCGCGACGGCCATCACCTCCACGTCCGGGTACAGCGCGCGCAGGATCGCGACCGCGGCTGTGCCCAGCGCGCCCGCGCCGTAGACGAGCACCTTGCTCCCGGGAGCCGGCGGGTGACGGGTGATCCCGTGCAACGACACCGCGAACGGATCCGCGAAGACCGCCTGCTCGTCCGAGATCGCGTCGGGGATCTTGAACAGCATCGAGTCATGCGCAGGCATGAGCTCACCGAAGCCACCCGGAACGTCCTTGCACATGCCGGTGTGAATCCCGGGGGCGAACCTCCCCTTGCCGAAGGACCAGCACTGGCTGAGATCGCCGGCCTGGCAGGCGGGGCAGTGTGGCTCGATGCCGCGCGGACCGCACGTGAGCCACGGGTTCAACACCACGCGGTCACCGACTTCGAGCCCCTCGGCTTCCGGCCCGAGCGCTACGACGTCGGCGACGACCTCGTGTCCCATGACGTGGGGGAACGACACGAAGTTCTTCATCGGGTTGTCCTGGTTGTCGCCCGCCCCGCGGTCCTTCGACGTGTAGCTCGCGTAGTCGAAGAAGACCTGCTTGGACTCGGAGCCGCAGATGCCCGTGAGGCGGGGCTTCGTCACCACCCAGTCCGGGCCGAGGAACCCCGGGTCGTCCATCTCGACGAGCCGTACCGGGGTCCGGGCGAGGGCCCGGAGGAGCCGGTTGTCGGTGTCGGGCTTCGGCTGCGGTTCGGGCTCGACCCCGAAGACGAGTGCGCGCATGGACGGGAGCGTAGGCCGGAGCAGGCGCGGAGCGCGGAGGCCGGACCGACCCGGAAAGCCGCGTCGTGCCGGTGCGGATACGGTGCCGGAGGTGGAAGAAGAAGCCGCGCTGGTCCTCCACTCGGTGAAGGTCAACAACCGCACCGCGCTGTTCTCCGCGTTCCCCGACCGGCTCGTGGTGGTCGATCGGGACGGCACCCGCACGATCCCGATTCGCGACCTTGCTCGCATCACGCACAAGTCCGGCCTCCGGACCGGGCGCATCGGGATCGTGACGGTCAACGGCGACGAGCTGGTGATCCGGGGACTGCGGGCCAGCGACACGCCCGCCGCGTACCAGGTGCTCGTGCGGCTCGTGACCGACCTGCGCTGAGCCCGCGACAGGATCCGGTCCGTCCACTCACGCGTCTACGGCGCGGGCGGCACCGGTTCGCCGGCTACCACGTCCTCGGCCTCGAGGTTCGCATCCTCGATCTCGGCCGCCGGTGTCGGCGAGTCCGACGTGGCTTCCGGCTGCGGGACCTCCAGGCCCTTCGCCGCGCCGTTGCCCCTGCCGTTCCCGAACGTGCGCATGAGCGTCGCCGCGAGCCCCTCGAAGCTTCCCCCACCGCCGGTGACGAGCACCTCGGGCACCACGGTGATGTGACCTTCCGACACCGCGTTCGCCACCGCCACGAGCGCGGTCGCGGTCTCACCGAGGGCCTCCTTCTGGGCCTCGAAGCCCGTCGCGCGCGCAACGCCGAGTGCTTCCGTCGCCGCCGCGTTCGCGAGACCGATCGCCTCGACACGGGTCGCTTCGGCCTTCCCGGTGAGCTCGACGTACGCGGCCTCGCCTTGTGCCTCGGCTTGCCGCGCGCTCGCACGGTTCTGTTCGATCTCCACGTTGACCTGCGCGGACGCGAGCTCGCCCTGCATGTCCGCGGTGCCCTTGGCCTTCTCCATCTCGATGCGTGAGGTCTGCGCGCGCTGCATCTCCTCGTACGTGGCCTTCTCCTGGTTCGCGATCTCGCGCTTGGTCAGCACCTCGACCAGCGCTTCGGGGAAGTGCACGTTCTGGATGTACACGCCCTTGGTCTCCACCTCGTAGAGCTGGAGGTACTCGGTGACGTGCTCGAGCGCGGACATCTGGACCTGCATCCGGGTCTCGATGAACGTGACGGCAGGCTGGTCCTGGAGCGTGTTGCGGAAGTGGTTCCCCACCGCCGACTGCAGCACCTCGTTGACCAGGTTCAGCATCGTGCCGACCATCGAGATCACCTTCGGCGCTTTCGTGTCCGGCACGTGGATCTGCACCTGGAGCTCGATCAGGAACACGAACCCCTCACGGCTCTTGGCGTCGATCGGGGCCAGCTGCGCGTCGAGGTTGTGGGACGCACTCGTCTCCTTGGACCAGTTGAGCGTGAGGATCGACGTGGGCACGATCTCGGCCGCGTAGCAGCGCGGGTTGATCGGGTACTTGCCCGTGCGCAACGGCTCCTGCCAGATCCCGCGATGACCGGGTCGCACGATCGAGCCGAACTTGAACTCGGTGCCGGACGTGTCGAGCGTCGGCAGACCGACGAACGCCTTGATGACCGCGACCTCGCCCTGGTTCACGACGAGCATCGGCACCATCTCCACCTGCACGAGGAACGGGTTGAGCAGGTAGGCGCCGTACAGCAGCGGGTCGTGCTGGAGGCCGATCTTGCCGCCGTGCTCGAGGAACGCCTGGAAGTCCTGGTAGTTGTTGTGCAGCACGTTCTTCGAGCCGAGCAGGATCTCGATGACCTTCGCGTCGGTCTCCGCCGCGTCCGTCTCGGCCGTCGCCTCCATCTCCGCGATGTCGGCGTAACCGCCGAGCCGGCTGGCGATGTCGCCGGACGCGAGCGGCTCGCCTTCGAGCACGGTGACGATCCCGACCACGTCGATCGGCCCCTGCGGCGCGATGACCACGACCCGGAGCTGCGCAGGATCGAGCCCGAGCGTCGTCGGGTCGAGGATGCCGCCGGACGCCTTGCTCGCGACGACGAGGTCGGGCGCGACCGGGAGGCCGTACACCGCCTGCGGGGTGAGCACGAGGAACGCGACCGGATGGACCGGCATCAACGTCCCGGGCGGGAGCACCGGACGCTGCACTCCCTTCTGCCCGCCGAGCTCGATGAACTGGCGCAGGTTCGAGAAGTTGCCGAACACGTCCTGGTACACGCCGCTCTTCGCCCCGATCGGCAGCTCGGCGCCGACCTGCGCGATGACGACGCCGATCTCGCCCGCCGGCACCTGCACCCACGGATGCTTCTGCACCGCGAAGATCGGCCACAGCTTGATGCGCAGTCCTGGCATCAGGAGCTCGGCCTGGTACCCCGCTTCGTGGTGGAACGCGATCGGGTTGTCCTCCGGGAGCTTGCGGAGGGCGAAGCGCTTGTTGACCAGCCCGACCTCGGTCGGGCCGATGAGGTGCACCGACTTGAAGATCCACACCACGACGAAGACGATGATCGCCACCGCTATGACGATCCCGATGATGCCCATGACCTGCTCCTCTCGAGGGCGTTCCCCACAGTATGGACACGTCCGCCGGGACCCGACACCACCAGACGGGTCGAGGCCGCGGCATGCTGGTGTCATGCCCCCCCGTACCCACCGCGAGACCCATCGCAGCGACCGCGTCGGCTGGCTGCGGGCCGGCGTGCTCGGCGCCCAGGACGGCATCGTGTCGACCGCCAGCCTCCTCATCGGAGTTGCGGTCGCTTCCGGCAC
This sequence comes from Acidimicrobiia bacterium, assembly GCA_038252255.1. Lineage (GTDB taxonomy): Bacteria > Actinomycetota > Acidimicrobiia > IMCC26256 > JAENVU01 > Chersky-806. The sequence continues at coordinate 74,805 of JBBSAM010000018.1, forward strand.
CCGGACGCAGATCCTCGTCGCGGGAACCGCCGGGCTCGTAGCCGGCGCGATGTCCATGGCTGCGGGCGAGTTCTCCTCGGTCAGCTCCCAGCGCGACACCGAGGTGGCGGACATCGCGCGTGAGACCCGCGAGCTCGCGCACTACCCCGAGCACGAGCTCGAAGAGCTCACCCAGATCTACCAAGGACGCGGGCTCGACCGCGCACTCGCCCGCGAGGTCGCCACGCAGCTCACGGAGGCCGATCCGCTCGGCAGCCACGTCCGGGACGAGCTCGGACTGCACCCGAGCACGATGGCGAGACCGGCTCAGGCCGCGAGCGTCTCGGCCACCAGCTTCGCCATCGGTGCCGGCTTCGCGCTGTTGACCGCCGCGCTCGTCCCGAGCGGCGCGCGCGTCGCCGTGATCGCGGTCGTCACGTTGCTGCTGCTCGCGGTGCTCGGAGTTGTCGGTGCCCGTCTCGGTGGCGCATCCCCAACGCGCGGGGCGCTCCGGATCACGATCGGCGGCGGCATCGCGATGGCCGCAACCGCGATCATCGGCGCGCTCGTCGGCACCGTCACCTGACCCCAACCTGTCCGCGCCGCCGACCCGATCCGCGCCGCCGACCCGATCCGCGCCGCCCCACCTTTCGGTGTTGTTCGAACACGCCCCAGCGTGTCGAGACGACACCGAAAGCGAGGTGTTCTCGTGGCTTCGGGTCGGTCAGGTGGTCAGTTGGTCGGGTCGGTCAGGGTCAGGTGGTCAGGTGGCGGCTCGGAGGGCGGGGGCGAGGTCGCCGCGCCGGTCCACGACGACGCGGCCCAGGCCGAGCCAGCCGGCGAGGAGCTCGAGCTCGGCCGCGAGCGGGCCGGCGATCTCGGCTGGGTCGCGGAGCGGCTCCGCGAACGCACCACGGATTCGCAGCGCTCCTTCGGCGCGCTCGGCCTTGAGGTCCACGCGGGCCACGAGCTCGTCTCCGAGCAGGAACGGCAGGACGTAGTAGCCGAACACGCGCTTGGGCTTCGGGGTGTAAATCTCGAGCCGGTAGCGAAAGTCGAAGACGCGCTCGGTGCGCGAGCGCTCCCAGATCAGCGAATCGAACGGTGAGAGCAACGCCCGGGCGTCGATGTGGCGCGGAATCTTCGCGGCCGGGTGCAGATACGCGGGATGGGTCCAGCCCTCGACCCGCGCCGGCAGCAGCCGCCCTTCGTCGACGAGCTCGTCGAGCAGCGGGCGCGCGAGCGGGATGTTGAGGCGGTAGTAGTCCGCGAGATCGCGGGCGGTCCCGACTCCGAGCGAGTCCGCGGCCCGCACGAGCAGCTCCTTGTGCGCGTCCGCGGAACTGAGCGCGGGTGCCTCGAACCACACCGGCGGGATGAGCCGCTCGGTCAGGTCGTAGATCCGCTCGAAGCTGGCGCGCCTCCGGGCCGAGAGTCGCCCGCACCAGAAGAGATACTCGAGCGCCTGCTTGCCGTGCCGCCACCCCCACCACGGGCCGGACTTCGCGCCCGGGTCGTCGAGCTCGGAGGCGGCCATGAGGCCCCGTTCCCGCACCTCCTCGTAGACCGCCTCCACGTAGTCCGGGCGTTCGTGGGCCAGGCGGATGAGCTCGCTCCACCCCGCGGCCTTCGCGCCCGCCGCCTCCATGCGCCATCGCATGAGCGGGAACAGCTCGATCGGGAGCAACGACGCCTCGTGGCCCCAGTACTCGAACAGCTCGCCGTCCTCGACCATGCCGGAGAGGAGGTCGCGCCGGTGCGGGCCGAGCCGCGAGAAGAGCGGCAGCTCCTGGGAGCGCACGATGACGTTGACGGAGTCGATCTGGATCAGCCCGACCCGCGCGAGCATCCGGCGGACATGGCGACGGTCCACGCGACCCGTCGGCCGCGGAACGCCGAAGCCCTGCGCGCCAAGTGCCAGCCGCCGCGCGCGGCTCGCCGACATCTGCACTTCGCTCGCGCGCACCGGCGCCTCCCGTTCGCTCACGGGCGTGATTCAAGCAGGCCGCTAACGTGCGCCACATGGCGATGCGCACCCGACAGGACCTTCTCGACCTCTACGACCTGACGGATCGGGTCGCGATCGTGACCGGCGGCAGCCGCGGCATCGGGCGCGCGATCGCCGAGACGTTCGCCGCCGCCGGGGCGAAGGTCGTCATCGCGAGCCGCAAGGCCGAGGCGTGCGAGGAGGTGGCGGCCGGCATCAAAGCCGCCGGCGGCCGCGCGATCGCCGTACCCGCCCACGCGGGGCACCTGGACGAGCTCGAAGCCCTCGTCGGCACGACGGTGGACCAGCTCGGTGGCGTCGACATCGTGGTGAACAACGCCGCCAACGCGCTGGGGCTGCCCATCGGCAAGATCACGCCGGAAGCCTGGGAGAGCTCGAACACGGTCAACCTGCGCGGCCCGCTCTTCCTCTTCCAGTACGCACTGCCGTACCTCGTGCAGAGCGAGCACGCGGCGGTGATCAACGTGATCAGTGCCGGCGCGTTCACGCACGGGACTTACGTGTCGATGTACTGCGCGGCGAAGGCCGCGATGGTCACGATGACACGCGCGATGGCCGCAGAGTTCGCGGACGCCGGGATCCGGGCGAACGCGCTCGCGCCGGGGACCACGGACACGGACATGGTCCGCAACAACGACGAAGCCTCACAGCAACGGATGGTCGACGCGGCGTTGATCAAGCGGATGGCCCGGCCCGAGGAGCTCGCCGACGGTGCGCTCTACCTCGCGAGCGACGCTTCGAGCTTCATGACCGGTCAGGTGCTCGTGATCGACGGGGGAATGACGACGCACTGATCTTCGGGTCGCTCCGGCCTCCGCACTTCGTGCCCGCTCCGGCCTGCGCTCCGATAAAGGCCGCCTTGGCTAGCGAGGCGTTCCCTCACCCACCGGTTCAGGCTCCTCCGTCACGTCGTCATCGGTCACCTCGGGTTGGGATTCGCCGCGGCGGGCAAGGCCGACGATGACGTCGGCGGCGAGGAAGACGATCGCCAGCCAGCCGAGGGTGCGGGCTCGCCAGAATCCTCCGGGCCACTCGAGGCCGACCGGGTAGCGCGAGCGGAACTGCACCACGGTGACGTACAGCCCGCAGAGCCCGAGGGCGATGAACGGGAACAGGCTCAGCACCGCGCGCCAACGGGGCCGGAGCAGCACGAGCAGGACCGCCGCCCCGACCAGCAGGCCGCACCACGGCCGCACGATCGCCGCGGTGCCAAATCCGGTGAAGAGCGTCGTGAGGACGACGACTGCGGTGCTCGGGCGACGGCCACGGGCGACGAGCGGGCTCGTGAGCTCCGGTTGCAGCACCATCGGGGCCAGGAGCGGATCGGGAGGTGCATCGGGATCGGCCCGTCGCGCCGCCCGTGCGGCCTTGCGCCGCCGCCGGACCCGCACCTGCGCCATGAAGATGATCGCCAGGCATGCGAGCACACCGAGCACGGACAGCAGCAGCCCGATGCGCACGATCTTCTGCGGGACCCACTCGAGCTTGATGGTGATCGGACCGCTCCCGGTCGGCTTCACGAGCCAACCGTTCGCGTAGCCGTCGACGAGCTGGGAGTCGCCGAGGTCCCGGCCGTCGGCCTTCGCTTGCCAACCGGCGTTCTTGCTCTGCCCGAGCACCATCCAGAACGGCTTCGACGCGCCGTCGACGCGCACCGTCATCGACGTGGAGTCCTGCTTCAGCACCTTGACCCGCGGGCTCTCCGACGCGGGGCTGCTCGCCGCGGTCGCAACGATCTGCGAAACCGATGCGGCCGCGCCGCCGGCGGCGGAGCTCAGCACCACCCGGTCGAAGTCGACCCCGCTCACCGGACCCTTCACCGTGCGGAGAAGGTGCGTCCCGGCCGCCAGCTTGATCGCATCACCGGGCTCGCAGAGCGCAAGGTTCAGCGCGCCCTGCGACACCGCGGCCGACGTCGTCCCGCTGATCCGCACCGGCAGCGGCTTCCCGTCCATCGTGACGAGGTCACTGCGGCACTCCGACGGGATCTGGGCCGGCGGCACCACCGGTGCGACCCCGGGGATGCCGAGCTCCGCGATCCCCGCAGGCATCACGTTGCGGGAGAGCGTCTGGTAGTCGACCCGCTTGACCTCGCGCACCGCCTTGATCGTGAACGTGAAGGTCGTCCCGCTGATCGGGTCGAAGCGCACCGGAGCCGGCGCGGTCGCGCCGTCGGCGTCCTGGCTGCCGACCTGCGGCAGGTCCACGAGCCGTGAGGTGCCGTCGTCGGAGGTGATCTCGATGGTGCGCGGCACCGAGTGGCGGCGGTCGTTGACCACGCTCAGGTCCAGGTGGTCGAACGTGATCGGGGCCGGTGTGGTGACCCGGATCGACTGGTCCAGCACATCACCGAACGGTGTCATCCACGACGTCGAGAGGTCACCGTCCAGCGCGGCCGAGCCGCGGACCCGGACGTCGCCGGCCAGATGCTCGGTGGTCGTGATGTCGATGCCACCGGCGGCAGCCGGGGGGATGCCGACGAGCTGGTCGATCACGTTGTCGGGCGCAGTGACGTCGAGCCGGGCCGTGCCGCTCAGGCCGAAGTCGCGCGCAGTCGGCAGCGCGAACTGGCGGACCAGGTCGAGCTCCGGGTCGGTGCGGGGCGGGGCGACCCGGCCGTCGCGGGCCATCGAGAGGACGAGCGGATGGTCGAGCGAGCGCTTCCCGGCCGCGGTGAGGAGGTCCGTCGGCATCTTGATGATCTCGTCGACGTGCACGTCCTGGACGCCGGGAGCGTCGTCGCGGAGCCTGATCTCGGCCAGACCGACGTCGGAGGTGTTCCAGCGCGCGTTGTGGCCGGGCTGGGCCGACACGTCGGCGAACGGGCGAAGTGGCAGGTGCACGTCGTCGATCTGGATCGTGAAGGTCTTGAACGTCCGGCGGGGGAACTTCACGGTCTGCCCCACACCCGACGGGTTGCGCGACGCGGGCGACAGCTTCGCCGTGACCGGGTCGCTGCCGTCGAAGCGCATCGTGACCCGGGTGATGTAGCGACCGCGGTTCCCGGTGATCGGCTGCAGGAGGTTCACCTGGTCCGTCGTGATCGGATGGTCGAGCACGATCCGGAGGCGGTTGCCGGGGAGCTCCTTCGGCAGGCCACCGACCTGCCAGGAGGTCGTCGGGTCACCGTCGAGCACGCGCTCGGGCCGGAACTCGGGCGGGTACGAGAGGCCGGGCGTGCCGTAGCCCGAGGCCTGCACGGACTTCACCCCGTTGAGGATCGCGACCGTGCGCGCCGAGTCGGTCGCCCCCGGGAACAGGTCGAGCCGCGCGTCGCGCAGGTCCTTCACGAGTGGCTTCTCGCCGGCTTGCTCGGTGTAGCCCGGGGTGTCACGGGCGCCGGTCCAGCGCAGTCCCCGGCGCCGGTTGCTGTCGGTGACGACGAGCGTGGCGTGGTCGTCGAGCCGGTTCCGCAACCCCTTGAGATCCTGGGCGAACGAGCCGGAGTACTGCACGATCTGGTTGGCGTCGAGCAGGCCCGACGAAGCGATGTCGACCAGCCCCTCGCCGTTCCCCGAGACGATCAGCGGCCGCGCGGTCGGCGTCGCCCGCACGATCTTCTCCGGGTTCTCGACCCCGAGCACCGCGACCGGCGGCGGGGACTTCCCGGGTGGCGTCACGATCGTGCGCTCGTCGATCTGCGGGAACTTCGGGTGCCCGGGGATCTTGGTGCCGAAGGTGCGCGCGGGCTCGAGGCCCGGCGGCGGGTTCGGGGAGAAGATGCGCCACAACGGGTCCGAGCGCACGAGGTCGTAGCGCTCGGTCTGCAGGTCCAGGCGCAGCAGGACGTCGCCGACCGCCATCAGGCGCGCGACCGGCGCGATCGCCTCCGGGTCGAGCACGCCGTTCTGCAGCCGGCGGTCCAGCGCGTTGAGCAGGTCCGCCGAGGGCGGCGATCCCCAGGGGACGAGCTCGCGCGCCACGTATGGACGGTCGATGAGCCCGGGCTCGATCGGGTCGATCGTGACACCCCAGCGGTACGCGGCGAAGTCCGAGCCGGGCAGCGCAAGGACGCGCGTGTCGTGCGGTCGGGAGTCAACGTCGTGCAGTGCCTTCTGCCAGTAGGCGGGGACCTCTTCGGCGCGCTCGAGATAGCGGCTGTAGAGCACGTCGTCCCAGAGCGCAGGGAAGCTGAGCAGCACGAGCGCGGCGGCGGCCACAGCGACGACGACGCCTACCCAACCGCGGCCGCGGGCCCGGAGCGCGTCATAGGCCGCGGTGACGCCCGCGGCGAGGAGGCCGGCGAGACCGAGGACCACGAGCGGCACCGCGCGTGACGTGCTGCGCAGCGCGAGGCCGAACGTCGAGCTGGTGGCGAACGACTTGAACACGGACCCGAGCGGCGACGGGTCGTTGAACGGCGACGAGCCGACCGCTATCACGACGCCGAGCAGGGCGATGAGGACGAAGAACGCCCGGTGCCGCCACCGTACGAGCACGGCCGACAGGAGCGCGAGCGTCGGGACCATGTAGCTCACGAAGATCAGCCACGGCACCTGGGTGTAATTGGACGCGCCGTCGTTCCACGCTCCGAGCCGGTCGCGGAAGTAGAAGAACCAGTAGCCCAGCCCGCGCAGGATCTCGTTCGCGTACGCGGTCTTCGACACCGTCTCGATGGTCTCGGTGTACGCCAGGATGTCGAGCCCGTACCCGCTCTGCGCCCAGAGCCCCGCTATCCACCAGAGCGAAGTGACGAACGTGAGCAATCCGGTGCGGAGGACGACGCTCACCGCGCGGCGGAACGTGCTCTCGCGCACCACCCACACCGAGTACGGGATCCACAGCAGTGGCCCGAGGCCCGCGCAGATCAGTGCAGTCGCGTTGATGCCCCCCACGAGCTGCACCGTGAGCGCGAACAACGCCGGGTACTTCCACCCGCCCCGGCGCAGCGCGAGCGCGATGAACGCGATCATGAACGGCAACGCCGCCCACGGTCCGAGCAGCCCCGTGAAGCGCGACGAGTACTCGACCACGTACGGCGTGAACATGTAGGCGAGCATCCCGACGACGATGCCGGGGCCGCGCATGCCGATCGTGCGCAGCAGGTAGCGCATGCCGAGGCCGGCGGCGAAGATCAGCGAGCCGAGCCAGAGCCGCTGCGCCACCCACGAGGGGACCCCGAGGGCCTGTTCCAGGACCCAGAAGAACGGCCCCATCGGGAAGAGGTATCCGATGTTCTGGTGGGTGACGGTCCCCATCCCGATCTTGGGGTCCCACATCGACACCGCGGACGAGAGCAGGCGCCCGGGATCGAGGAACAGGTAGCTCTTGGTGTCCGCGTCGACCTTGCCCGGGTGGGTGAGGAGGACGGGGACGTAGGCGACGGCGGCGAGGACCGCGAACCCGAACCAGCGCCAGGCCGCCTCCAGCCCGGGCGGGCGGGATCTCGGGACCCGGGTGCCGCCCCGCGCCGAACCGGCCGTGCGCGGCTGGTCCGCGACGGTCGTCACCCTGTCCTCACCCCCCTGCGATCACCAGATCCGGCGCCCGCGACGCATGGCCGAGCCTGGCCATGAGGACGAGCAAACTACTCCAATGGGAAAGGCGCCTTCCAGGCACCCCTCGCGTCCCGACGCCCGCGGTCCACGCGAGCACGATGTTCGCGTGCCACGGACCCGCTTGGCAGTCATCGCTCTCGTGGTCGGGCCGTTGCTGACCGTCCTGGGCGCCGGATGCGGCTCGGGCGACGGTGCCACCAAGCCCGCCGCGCCCTCGACGAGCCGGCCGCCAACCCACGCCACCACGCTCTCGGTGAAGGGAGTCGCCACCGCGCCCACGGCCGATCCGGCGACCGAGGCCGCCAAGGTTCCGTTCTCCGGCACCGTGGACTGCCCGGCCGGCCACCCGAGCGGCACAGGGATGTTCGCCACGAACGCGGCCGCCGTGTGCGCGGAGATCGTGGCCCGCCGTGAGGTGCTGGCCCGGGTCGGCTCCGAGCCGGGCCGCATGTGCAGCGAGATCTACGGCGGCCCGCAGCAGGCCAGGATCACCGGGACCGTCGCCGGCACCCCCGTGAGCATCCGGGTGTCCCGCAGCGACGGCTGCGGCATCGCGGACTGGACGACGCTCCAGTGGCTGCTCGGCCCACCCGAGCGCTGATCCACGCCGGTCGGCGCACCGCAACCGCGGCTCAGAGCGTCGCGAGGGTGGATGCAGCCTCGAGGATGTCGACGGCCAGATCGCCGGCCAGATCCGTGGGACCCGCGACACGTACCGCGATCGCGTCGGGACTGATCCGCTCCGCCACGCGGTGACACCAGTCGACGATGTCGACCTCGAGCACGACGTCGACCGACTCCACGCCGGCCGCTTCGGCCACGTTCGCCTCCCCGAGCGCGAGCGGGACGAGCCAGCTCCCTCCACCCGCGCCCGTCAGCACGATGCGCGCGGCGCGCCCGGGATGCGGACGACCCGAGACCTCCAGCCAGGCGGGCAGGCTCTGCATCGAGAAGTTGGCCATGCGGTGCAGGTGTGCCGGCCGGGGTGACTCGAGCTCGAGGCCGAGCGCGCGGCGGATGTCATCGGCGTGGATCCAGGTCTCGAACGAACGGATGACGATGATGGTGTCGCGCGGGAGCGCGACGGGGAGCCACGGCACGTGACCCTCGGCCTCACCGCCCACAGCCCAGTCGGCGATCTCCTCCACCGCGCGCCGCCACACGGATCGGACCTCGTCGAGCGGCCGCAACGCGAACACCTCGATGAACGCCGCCGTCCGGCCCTCGATGTCCACACTCGGGACGATGGCGGGATCCGTGTGCCGCACCCCGGCCGCCACCATCGTCTCCATGGCGGCGAGATGCACCAGCAGGTCCCGGACGCTCAACCCGTTGGCCGTCGGCGCCGAGAGGTCGTCCGCACGGAGCCGGCCGACCAACGCGTCCAGCTGATCCGTCTGATCCCGGAACAGCTCGAGGGCGTCATCGCTCGCGCTCCGGGTGTTCCGGGCCCGCGCGACCGCGAGCAGGTCGTCGCGCAGCCGGGGCGGCGGTGTGAGTGCTTCGGTCGCGCCGATCCATGCCGCCGCGGTGGACAGCTTCGCGAGCTCGGCCGCGGCCGCGGGGTGCTCGGCGAGATACCGCTCGACCTGCAGAGCCTCGGACGGCTCGCACGCGTTCAGCGCGTACGCCGCCAGAAGATCGTCGACGGTGGCATCGTTCATCGGTTCCGTTCCTCTGCTCATGCCCACTGCCGCAAGTCCTCCGCCTCGAGCGTGACCGCAATACGACGCAGTGCGAGTCGCAAGCGAGACTTCGCCGTTCCTTCCGGTATGCCCATGACGACCGCGACCTCGCGATACGTCTTACCCTCGAAGTACGCGAGCTCCACGGCCTCGCGTTGCTCGCCGGGAAGATCCGCCAAGGCCTCACGCACCCGCTCGGCGGTCACCAGCGCCAAGGCCATCTCATCGACATCCGGTGTCCGCGTGACCCGAGTCAGCACCGCTGCGTCGCGCCGGCGGCGTGCCTCCTCACGGCGCACATGATCGACGGCCCGGCGGTGCGCCAACGTGCCCAGCCACGTGCGCAGCGCGCCTTTGGCGGGATCGAAGACGGCGGGCTTCTCCCAAAGGCACAAGAAGACGTCCTGGGTGATGTCCTCGGCCGCCTTCGGGTCCCGCACGACGCGCAGGATCAAGCCGTACACGAACGATGCGTATTGGTCGTAGCACTCGCCCAGCGCGGCCTCGTTCCCAGCCATCAACCGCTCGCGAGTGCAGCGCTCCCAGTCCAAGCTCGGAAGCTCGATCGTCATGCGGGAACCCCCTGCCGGCGCGGTCACCCCTGTCTGTCCCACGTTCTGTCTTCGCCCTGCGCCGCGCTCCGGATCATCGCCCAGATCGAGCCCACCTTGGAAGGGCGGCCGAGATCAGTCGGTCTGCACCTCAGCGCCGGGCCATCGCTCGGCGCCCCGGCTCGCGAGTCAGCTGATCTTGACCTTGGACTCGACGACGTTGCTGAGCGGGATCCCGAGCATCACCTGCACCACGCTCACGATGACTCGCTTGCCGCCATGGAGACCGGCCGGGATCTTGAAGCTGCCGGAGAGCTTGGGCGGGGTGAACACCGAGTTGCTGTAGGTCGCCGGCGCGGCCACCACGTTCGACACCGCCATCACCGGGTGCCGGCGCGGCCCGAGCCCGACCGTCACCCTCGGCAGGCTGCTCCCACCCGTCAGCAGGTTGTTCAGCGAAGCGAGCGTCGAGATCCACCAGTAGGTCTTCGCGCCCGGTGTATCGCGCACCCCGACGGTCTGGCCCGGCGCGACCTTCTTCGCCGAGAGCGTCAACGTGGGAGTTGGAGGGAGGAAGTCGAAGCCGGCGTACTCGAGCACGCCGCTTCCCGCGCTGACCGGCTTCTGGGTGACGAGGTCGATCATCGCCAACGCGCACCCGATGAGCCCGGAGTTGAACTGCACCCGCGATGGCGGGCAGGTGGCGTTGGGGTCCGGGGCCTGGGACGACGGCACCGTGTAGTCGAACGCCAGCTTCCCCGTGGAGTCCGAGAGCTTCGTGGTCAAGGACGCCGGGTTGATCTTGGGCAGGGCCGCGAGGGCCGCGGTGAACGTCGCGGGGGAGAGCCCGGAGCCCCCGCTGAGGAGTGCCTTGGCCTGGGGGTCGATCCCGATGAGCAGGCTCGCCTGCAGGACGAGGTACGGGTTGGTCGGGTTCAGGCCCGTGCAGGCGACCTTGATCACCGAACCTGCCTTCACCCCCATCACGATCGGGAGCGCACCGCCGTTGAAGGTGCACTTCGGCCCCGCGGTGGCCGCCCCCGCGGCGGGAGCCTCCGCTACCGCGGCGGCACCGCTCACGGCGGCGGAGACGCAGAGCAATGACGCGAGCAGCAAGCTGACCAGACGAGTCCGCACGATCCTGATCCCCCTTGCGACCGGCGGCGCCGATCCCCCGCCGAGTGTGCTCACGCGAGGTGCGACGTAGCCTCAACGCAACCTCAACCTCTCCGCCGCGCGGAACGACTCGAGGCTCGTCAGAGTGGGAACGCGAGCTCGATCGAGGAGTCCACGATCAGTCCGAGCGCGGCTCCGCCCAGCACGTCGAGCGGCAGATGAGCGCCGACGTACATGCGGGAGAGCCCGACGGCGGCGGCGAGCACTGCGAGCATCGGATCGAGCGCGGGGACGGATCGGATCGACCCGGCGGCGAGCACCACGGCCACGGCGGCATGCCCCGAGACGAAGCCGTCGCCGGACGGCGCCGGGCCACGGACCCGGACGTTCGGATCGACCATGGCGGGCCGGCCCCGCCGGACTACCCGCTTGACCACTTTGGCCAGCGCCCAGGTGGCAGCACCGCCGGCGAGGATCCGCGTCGCCCGCCCGCGATCGCCGGTGAGCCAGATCACGCCGGCGGTTGCCGGCACCGCGGGCAGGCCACCGAACCGCATCACGGGCCACACCGGCCGGTACAACGCGTCCGGCAGGCTGTTGACGGCATCGAAGCACTCGAGCTCGAGGCGCGGAGGGCGGTCTCGGCGCGTCGGGGCCGTCGCCGCCACGAGCACCCCGATGCCGAGCGCGAGCCGTCTCCGGGCCGCGGCGCGGCTGCTCACGCTGCGGCCGGTAGTGACGCGTCTGCGCCCGCACTCGGACGAGGACCAGTGACGCCGGGCATTCGAGCCCCCCACGATGTCGAGCGGATGGTGCGCGCCGGCACAGATGCGAGCAATGCTGTTCGGCGCGACGAACACCCAGGGCACGCACTTCCACGGTCGGGGGAGGATAGCGGTGAGCAGTCCCACGACCGCGGTGACGAACACCACCTACATGTTCCGGCGGAGGAACCACTCGTGCTCAGCTCGGCTCCCCGCTCCCCGGAGCTGAGTGCCGCGAGCACGATCTCGTACCGTGCAACCAGGAGGCGATGCGCAATGACGACCGCTGAGGACCGGCCGGTGCTGGACCAGGTGAACCTCGTCGTGAGCGACATGCCCGCGACCGTCGACTTCTACCGGCGCCTCGGGCTCACCCTTCCCGATCAAGGTCCGTGGAACGCGTACCACCGGTCCGCGGAGACGCCGGACGGTCTCGACCTGGACTTCGACAGTGCCGACTTCGCCCCGAAGTGGAACGAGGGCTTCCGCGGGCTCGGCGGAGGTGGTGCCGTCGTCCTGGGTTTCAAGGTCCGAACACGGGGAGCCGTCGACCGCATCTACGCGGACCTGACCGCCGCGGGACATCGCTCCCAACAGGAGCCCTACGACGCGTTCTGGGGCTCGCGCTACGCGATCGTCGAAGATCCGGACGGCAACGCGGTCGGGGTCATGAGCCCGATGGAAGACCGCTACCGGAGCGCGCCGCCAGAGATGTAGCCGCGCGCGCGGCCGGTTCAGGCAGGCGCCTCGGGGATCAGCACGGTTCCCTGCGCGAGGCAGGCCAGCTTGCCGTCGTTCGTAACCTCTATCTGCACCACCGCCGTGCGCCGGCTCATCGCGACGATGGTCGCAACGGCTCGCAGCGTGCCGGTCCGCACCGCGGCAACGAGGTTGAGCTTGAACTCGGTCGTCGCCGCCCATTGACCGCGCTCGATGACGGGATAGAGCACGGCACCGAGCACGTGGTCCACGAGTCCGGCCACCACACCGCCGTGCGCGGAGCCGAAGGGGTTGAGGAGCTCCGGCCGGACGTCGAGCTCGGCGACCATGCGCGCGGGACCGACCTCCACCGTGCGGATCCCGAGATAGGCCGGCAAGCCGGTGAGGAGCTCGTCGGTCGAGGCCATCATCTCGGCCACCTTGGCGTCGTACCGGCGAGGAGTGATCGGAGCGGTCATCCGCCCATCGTTGCACCAAGCTCGAGCCCGCGACCTCGGCCTACAATTCGCCGATGTGCCGAAACATCACCGAGCTCCGAGGCCTCGAACCTCCCGCCACTCGCGAAGAGATCGAAGCCGCATCCAGTCAGTTCGTGCGCAAGGTCACCGGCATCTCGCGTCCGAATCCCGCCCTCGCCGACGCCATGAGCACGGCGGCGCTCGAGATCGCGGCGATCACGGAGCGGCTGCTGTCCGGCCTGCCCGCCCGGCGCCAGCCTCCGAAGAGCGTTCCGCCGCTGCGGCGCCCCGAGATCCGCGAGCGTCTGGGCCTCAGCCCGTTCCCCGGCTAGCTCCGGCCGCCACCGAGTCGCGGCGCGCGCGGGCCGCGCGGGCAATGCAGTGTTCGCATTCGCACCGCGACTGTTTCGGGAATAGGGCCGTTCTGCTCAGGTCGCTGCCAGGTCTGGCGACTACGTTCGGGGTACGCGCCGCCCCGAGCTCTTCTGAGCCGGAGGGTGGCGTTGCGCCTTGAGGTCCTGATCCCACCCTGCCCGGGAGCAGGGCCTCGGCGCGTCCGGACTCGGAAGCCTCCAGCGCCGGAACACCGGGTCGGCTCGCCGAACGGCCGATCTCGCTCTCGGTGCTCGTGCGGTCAGTACGTCGCGAGACCGCGGACGATGTCCCAGCCGGGCCAGTATCCGCTGCCGACAGGGCCTCGAGGTATCACGTTGCTGTTCGCGGTCCCGATGTTGAATCCGTGGAGGCCGCCGAACGCGTCGACGGTCAGCCCTCCGGTCACGTCGGCCAGCACCCCGACCCCGCGCGTCAGATCCCGCCCGCTCCACGAAGCGGCGAACTGTGCCGCTTCCGGCCGAGCGTGGCCGTTAACGCGGAACGAGTGCAGACCTCCGAGCCCGTCGGTGATGTACCCACCGGTGCCGTTGGGCAGAATGGTGACACCGCGCGCGATGTCCCAACCGGGCCAGTAGGGACCGCCGCTCACCGTCGGCGCGACCCCGTTTCTTCCGAGCGCAAACGGGTGCATCCCGCCAAACGCGTCCAGCACTACGCCACCGCGTCCGTCGGGGGTCAGCGCGACACCGCGCGCTATATCCCAACCGGGCCAGTAGCCGCCGCCCCGCGCGTTCGCGGCTGATCCCGTCGTCGTGAACGCATGGAGCCCACCGAAGCCGTCGACGACCAGGCCGCGACCCTTCACGTGGTCGTAGGCCACGCCTCGGGCGATGTTCCAGTTGGGCCAATACGGACCACCATGAGCCGGCGGCGTCGGCCCGCTTCCTTCCCGGTACGGCCACAGACCGCCGTAGCCGTCCAGCACGTAGCCATGGGCTTGCACCGGACGCGTGGGCAAGGGGGGCGGGGGTGGGGGCGGCGGAGCTGGTGCTGCGTCGACGAACGGCGTGTAGGCCCCAGGACCGGGAGCGAAGTCGGAAGAGAAGTCAGCCGCCGATCCGGATGGGTTTCGGTCCACACTGATGTAGAAGTTCACCCTCACGGGCCCGAACCCGCCCATGCAGCCCGGGTAGAACTTGACGGTGTAGCCGGCTGCCTCGCTCCAGGTCGCGCCGCCCGTGCAGAGGAGCGCCAGGTCGCTCGATCGGCGAATCTCTGCCTCGAGCGCGTGGTCACCAAACAAGCTTCGTTCGTAGAAGACGGCGAAGTCACTCAGGCCATCGCCGTTGACATCGATGTCGTGCAGTGCGTTCGTGATGCCCGGATACCAGATTGGGTCACGGTTGGGATCCGTCTGATACGCGGTCTTGAACGACAGCGTCAACGTGCCCGTGTCGTAGTAGATCGCGAACGCCCCGATATCGGATCGGGTGTCAAACGGATTCGAGTCCCCCAAAGCGTCAGCGCCCTGGTAGTTGCCGACCGCGTTCGCCTGGTGCAGCTCTCCGGATCCACCGAGCTGGTCGGCCGCAGCTCGCTTCCGATCGGCATCCCGCGCCGCAACAAGCGCGCGGGCGTGCGCGAGCCCGGGATCCCGCGGCACTGGCGCTGCCGGGACGCGAGCGGCGCCGAGCGCCGGCGTCCACACACAGCCGAAGACTGCAACGATGATGCACGCGCCAAAGATTGCGCGAAGCCTGCGTCGCATTTGTCCTGCCCCCAGCCGGCGGAACTTCCTTCGGCACCGTATTGCGCGCTCGTCACATGGGCAAGGACACGACCGTTACGTCGGGTTCGTCCCTCGACATGCTCTGCGCGTTTTACGACTTGGGTGCGGCGGCGGCGATGCGGCGCCACAGCTCGGTGTCGAAGCCCGAGAGTGCATCGAAGCTGACGGTTCCGCCGTTCCCGCCGATGCGGGTGACGACGAGATCGAGTGAGCGGGAGACGTAGATCTTCTGGTCGTCCTTGCCGAGCGCCGCGACCACGTCCGCGGGCGCGGTCGGGATGAGCGGGCCGGGCCGGCGGACCGGCGGCCCGGGCAACACGTGCGTCGCCTTCCCGTTGAGCCACCAGAGGTACCCGTACGACGGGTTCAGATCCTGCGAGCTCGCGAGTGCGGCCGCAAGGTAGGCGCGATCGCGGAGCACGGCCCGGCCGTCCCACTCGCCGCCCCGCGCGACGAGGAGCCCTACCCGAGCCATGTCCGGCGCGGTCATGAGCAAGCCCTGGATGCGGCGACTATTCGGGTCGGTCGCGAACTGACCGACCCCGCGACGCTCGCGCCATCTGCTCGCGGTCGATGCACCGATCGGATCGAACAGCTCTGCGCGCGTCACCGCGTCGATCGCCTTCCCGGTCACTGCTTCGATGAGTCGCGGCAGCTGTTGGTACGCGTTCGTGTTGTAGCGCCAGCGAGTGCCCGGCGCGGTCTCGAAGGTGAGCGCGTTCGTCAGGCCACTCGTCATCGTGAGCAGGTGGCGCACCGTGATCTCGGCCTCCTGCGCACGGGTGGCCCTGGACCAGCCCGGACCGAGGTACGTGACCACCGGTTCCGTCACGGAGATCTGTCCCGCCGCGGCCAGGTTGCCGACGAGCAGCGCGGTGACGCTCTTCTGGACCGACGCGATGTCACGCGCGAACCCGAGGTCGACTCCCCACGCTTGTTGCGCGATGACGCGACCGCCGACCGCGACGACCATGGCCTGGCTCGATCGCTGACCGGCGAAGTCGAGCGCGGCCTGCAGGCGGGCCGGGTCCCAGCCGACGGATGCAGGCGCGACCGTCGCCCACCCGGCGGCCGGCGGGTAGGCCTGGGGGGCCGGCGTCCTGGTCGTGGTCGCGGTCCTTCCAGACCGGGTCCCGTCCGACCCGCCGCCGCAGGCGGAGAGCGCGACACCCGCTCCCGCGAGGCCCGCGAGGCCGAGGAAGCGCCGCCGGTCCACCGCCCGCATCATGCTGCGAGTGTGCCCCGGAGATGTGGTGAGACCGTGATCACCGGGTCAGGGAAGTGCGGGCTCCACGCCGCGGTAATCCCACGTCGGCCCCCGGCGGGCCCCGTACCGTGGTTCCGATGAGCTCGTTCTCGACCCGGTGGTCAGTGCTCCGGACGCACGACGTGGAGCCCGCCGATCTCGACGAGGACGGCCTCGTCGCGGACGCGGCGCTTCGCCGGTGGATCGAGGAGGCACGCTCGGCCTACCTCGACCAGTGCTCGAAGTTGCAGGCCGGCAGATCCGACTCCGGTATCGAGCTCCGCTGCCGGGACCGCGAGATCCCGCCCGGCGCTGCACTGGGCCGGCCGGCGAAGGTCGTCGTGAGCGCGAGCGCGACCGAGGTGTTCCGGACATCGTTCGTGATCTCGGTTCGGCTGCGCGCTGCCGGCGGCGGGTCCGACGAGCTGATCAACGCTGCGTGCACGGTCGAGCTCGGCGACGCGACGACCGGCTCCCTGCGCGAGCTCGACCCCGAGATCCGTGACGAGCTCATCGCGCTGGAGCACTCGGCCCGGCACTTCAACTGAGTCGGGCACTACCGAGGTTGCGGTGGACCAGTCCGTTGCGAGCCGGGCTGCTGGCTCGCGCGCGTCAGGAGATCGAACTGAGGTGTCCCGAGGCCGGGTTCGTTCAGCGTCCGGGCTCCCCGGTGCGCCCCGCACCCCCGGCGCCGGAACCGGAACCGGCGAGGAGCGTGACCACCTCGTCGTCGGGAGTCTGCGCAAAGTCCCCGTACCACTCACCGATCGAGCGGAGGCGCGACGGGGCGTGCAGGACGACGACATCGTCCGCGTCGTCCGCCACCAGGCGCACCGAATCGGGCGACGCCACCGGGACCGCGAGGACCACGTGCGTCGCACCCTGCGCGCGGACCGTCTGCATCGCGGCTCGGGCGGTACCGCCGGTGGCAAGACCGTCGTCGACGACGATCACCGTTCGGCCGGCCAACGGGATCCGGCGCCGATCACGACGGAACTGTCGCGCTCGCCGATCGATCTCCGCGCGCTCACGCTCCTCGACCGCGGCGAGCTCGCGGTCCGTCACGCCTGCCGCATCCAGCACGCGGCGGTTCAGGACGCGCGTGCCGCCCTCTCCGATCGCGCCCATGCCCAGCTCGGGCTGGGCCGGGAGCCCGAGCTTGCGCACGATGACCACGTCCAGCGGCGCATGCAGTGCCTGCGCGACTTCGAACGCAACCGGAACCCCGCCGCGAGGCAATCCGACGACGACGGGTCGGTCCAGCTGCATGGCGTCGAGCCGGGCGGCGAGCTGGCGGCCGGCGTCCCGACGATCGCGGAAGTACGTGGTCATTGCGCGTTACCCGGTCTCCGTGCGGTAGGTCTCGTGCATCGCCACCCGCAGTCGCGAGAGCCCGGAGCGGATGCGGCTCTTCACCGTTCCCTCCGGTTCCCCGAGCAGCTCGGCCACCTCGCGGTACGGATGGCCGCCGAAATACGCGAGCTCCACCGCGACGCGCTCGGGCTCGGGCAGGGTCGCCACCGCGTCGCGGATCTGGTCCGCCGCCGACCGATCCATCACTTCGCGCTCGAGGTCGTACCGAGGCTCGACTCTCGTCTGCGCCTCGCGCTCCTCACGGCGGCGGCGTGCGGCCTCCGAGCGCACGAGATCGAGGGCCCGGCCGTGCGTGTGCGCGAGCAGGTACGAACGCAGCGAGCCCCGGCTCGGCTCGTACCGATCCGCTTGACGCCAGAGCCGGACGAAGACCTCCTGCACCACTTCCTCGGCCAGGCCGGGCTCGCGCGCGAGCCGTCGAGCGAGCGCGCGACTGGCGTCCGCGTACCGGTTGTAGACCTCCGCCAGTGCGGCTTCGTCCGATCGACCGATCGCGTCGACCAGCTCGGCGTCCGAGACGTCTCGTAGCGTGGCGATGCTCAGAGTGTCGCGCCGTTGGTGCAGGCGCGCCCGGGCTCAGCTCGCTCGGGGCGCTCGCGGGATGAACGGACTCGTCCGGGCCACGTACTCCGTGTACCCCGGTCTGCGCTTGGCCATCGACCGCTCCAGCATGGGTACTCCGGAGACCCGGCGCAGCAACACGGTCATCACGACGGCGCCGATGATGCCGATCGCGCCGAGCCCGCTCTCGGCGGCGACGAGCGCGATGCCCCACCACACACACGCGTCGCCGAAGTAGTTGGGATGCCGGGTGTAGTGCCAGAGCCCGCGATCCATCACCTGACCCGCGTTTGCCGGGTCGGCCTTGAAGGCCGCGAGCTGAGCATCACCGATCGTCTCGAACGCGAAGCCGACCGCCCAGACCAACACGCCGAGCACCGCGAGGAGCCCGAGTCCGGGGCTGTCGGGCACCTGTCCGAGCTGGACGGGCAACGAGACGACCCACATCAGGAGACCCTGCAGCGCGAACACGGTGACGAGGCTGATGATCGGGAACCGTGGTCCCCAGTGCTTGCGCATGGCGCGGTAGCGGTAGTCCTCGGGCTCGCCGCGCTTGCGCCAGGCCAGGTGCGCGCTGAGGCGAAGCCCCCAAGCGGTGACCATCGCTACGAGGAGCCAGCTGCGCGCCGCGTTGCCGTCGGCCATCGCGTGCACGACCCACGCCACCACTACGAAGCCGAGTGGCCACACAGGGTCGACGATCGACGCGTCGCGCAGTACCAGGCTGACGAGCCACGTGACGACCATCACGAGAGCGACCGCGCCGGCGGCGGCCAACATCACGTCACCCGTCACGACACGTCGGCCTTCGCCGTCATGCTGCCGGTCGAGTCGCGCCGCCGCGTCTCGCTCTCGATCCAGCCGTCCATCTCCAACCAGCGATCGTCCAACCAGGCCGGAAGGTCCTGCTCCGGGGGCAGCTCGGAGCGGGGGATCCGCTGCAGTCGCACGCGCACCGGCTCGCGCAACGGGATCTGTCGCGCCGCCCCGGCGACCCGACCGAGCCCTTCGAGCCCCACGTGAGCCATGAGGACGACGTCTGCGTCGGGTGCGCCGCGCAAGAGCGCAATCGTTCCCTTCGCACGCGGAGGAGCGAGGTGCGATAGCACGGCCATGCGCGTGTAGCGCCCGGGGTCACGTTCGAGCAGCCTGCCCATCGTTCGCCAGCGTCGCGCACCGGTGACGACCCCGCCCTCGGGGTAGATGACGGCCGCGTCGAGGGGTCCCATGTCGCGTGCGAGCCGCTCGATGCCGTCGAGCTCGCGGGATGAGTCGGGCGCGTCGCGATCCACGAAGCAATTGGGGACCCGATTGCCGACGATGTCGAGGCACGGGTCGAGCAAGAGCTCCCGCTTCATCACGTAGCGAGGCCGCATCGGCCCGGAGACCGCGAGCATCCAGGCCGGCAGCAGGGAGTCGGCGAGGCTGGCGTGCCGCCCACAGATCACGAGCGGGCCGCCGTCGAGCGCCTCGATACCGTCGACCTCGATGCGCAGCCCAGCCAGGACTCCCAGCCCGGCGACCAGCCTCCCGGCCCACCAGCCCTGCAAGCGGTAGTGCGCGTCCCGGCGCTGCGATCGGCCCGCGCACCAGAGCGCCGTCGACACCGTGACACCGAGCGTCTCCATCCACGCCCACCACAGCCCGAAGCTCAGCAACCGGGCGGCCGGCAGCCGCGTCCGGCCGCGCGCGACGTCGCATGCGAGCGCGAGCGGCACCCAGAGCGGCGCGCTCACCGTCAGAACGACGGCGATCAGGCCAACGCCCGGAACCGTCACGAGACGGCGGGCCGGCGATGTCGCGAGCTTGGACACGGGCTCGTGCTCCCTTTAGAGGGTCGCGAGTCCTACGGAGCTGCCGCAGCAGGCGGATGACGCGGGCGCGCCGGTGCGTTCCTCTCATCCAGGAGCGAGCCCGCTCCGTACCCTTCCTGCGTAGGCTCGTGCCGCGCATGGCCGGGACTGCGGGATGATCGCCAAAAGGACGCACTGACGATGGGCTACACGCTTCCGCCGAACGCCTCCGGCATGCACGCCGTGCTCCTGGCGGCACTCATCGACGGTGACCTCGGCTTGGCGTACGACCTGTCGACCCGTCTGCTCGAGGACGGGGTGTCCTTCGAGGTGCTCGTCACCGACCTGATCGCACCGGTGCAGACAGAGGTGGGACGGCGTTGGGCCGACGGTGATCTCACGGTCGCGGACGAACACGCCGCCACCGCTGCGACCGAGAGTCTCGTCGCACTGCTCACCGGAACGCTGGCGCTTCCCGAAGGCCCGACGGTCGTGATCGCGTGCCCCGATGGCGACACTCATTCGCTGCCGGGTCGCGTCGTGGCCGCCACTCTCACGGTGCGGGGCTTCCGCGCGATGTTCCTCGGCGCGTCGATGCCCGCCGCCGACCTCGGCGAGTACCTCGCACAACAACAGCCGATCGCGTTGGCGCTCAGCGTCTCGATCGCCTCGGCCCTCTTTCGCGCCACCGAGTCCGTCGCGGTCGCACATGCTCTGGGCCTTCCGGTGCTCGCCGGTGGACAGGCGCTCGCTCACCACCCGGCGCGGGCCCGAGCCCTGGGCGCGGACGACTGCGCGTCGGACGCAACCGAAGCGGCGGAGCTGCTCGATCGGTGGACGGTGCTGCCACCGGACGAGCTCGCGCCCGATGCCGCGGTGCTGCCAGAGTGTGTGACGATCGACCGCGTCGCCTCCCGACTCGTCGCCGGCGCGCTCGACGGATTGGTGGGCGCGGGCGCACCGTCGGCAACGCGCCTCGCTGAGGAGCTCCGGCGACTGCTCCAGGTGGTCCAGGGCGCGCTCGTGCTGGACGACCGGTCAGTGCTCGCCGAGCACGTCCGCGCGCTGCGCGCGGCGGACCGGGCTCACGGCCTCGCGCCCGAGCTGGTCGATGCGGCGATCGCCGCGCTGGCCGGCGCGATGGACGGGGAGCTCTCCGGCGCCCGCGCGCTGCTCGTCGAGCTGGGTTCCTGATCCGAGGGGCCCTCGTCGCCACCGGGCGAAGGTAAAGAAGCGGCCAAATTCCCCACCGGAAGAACCAAAGCCGTGGAGCCGACCTCCGATTCAGCGCTAGACCCCCGTGATGAGACCTTGGCTCCGGTGGTTGTTCATCGCGCTCGCAATCGGCATCGTGGGCTTCGCGGTCATCCAGCTCATCCCCTACCGGGTCACGAACCCGGCTGTGGGGCAGGAACCGAAGTGGGACAGCCCCCGGACCCGCGAGCTCGCGGTTGCCGCCTGCTTCGACTGCCACAGCAACGAGACGAAGACCACATGGTGGGAGGACATCGCACCGTTGTCGTGGTGGATCACCAACCACGTCGAGGAAGGCCGGGCGAAGCTCAACTTCTCCGAGTGGGGAGCGGCCGGGAACCGGTCCGACGACGCGGCCGAGACGGTGTCGAACGGGTCGATGCCGCCGAGCTACTACACGTGGTTCGGAATGCACAGCAACGCGAAGCTCACCGCCTCCGAGCGTCGTGAGCTGGCGCTCGGCCTGCAGAAGACGCTCGGTGGTGGTGGTGGTGGTGGTGGTGGTGGTGGTGGTGGCTGACCCGCGAAGGGGTGACCGGCTCGTCGGCGGCGACGAGTGCGAGACTCCTGTGATGACCGACGCCGCGCACCAGCTCACCCCGGTCGGGCTCGACTTCCTCGAGACCGCGCCGCATCGCTTCGAGTACTCGGAGCCGCTCGCGGCACCTCCTGCCGCGGTGTTCGCCGCGATCAGCGCGGATCCCTCCACGTGGAGCTGGTTCCCGGGAATCGAGGAGGGCGCGTACGAAGGTGACGAGCCGGCCGGAGTCGGAACCCGCCGCTGGGTCCGCATCGGCGGCACGAAGTACCGCGAGACCGTGCTCGCGTGGGACGCGCCGCAGCGCTGGGCGTACCGGGTCGACGAGACGTCGAGCCCACTGCTCACCGCGCTGCTCGAGGACTGGGTGATGGAACCCGCGGCCGGTGACTCGACCACGCTGCGGTGGACGTTCGCGTTCGAGCCCCTCCCCGAGACGGCCGAGCTCCTCGTCGGCGCGCAGGCGCTGATCGGTACGACCTTCCACGATGCCGTCCGGGGTCTCGACGCCACGCTGAGCTGACCGGGGCCACACCGGCGGCGTCGGCAAGCTCCACTGGTTCCCAGGTCTGGATCCAACCGGCGCCGCGCAGATGCGGAGATGTGTCACCTGACAAACCCAAGCGGGAAAGTGCTGGTCAGGGCACTATGGGCTTCGGGGTGCGGGTGAAGAGCGTGGAAGCTCCCGGGACTCCGCGAGGGGTCCTCTCCGGGCACCAGAAAGAACGTAACGGCCCGTTCGACTCGGGCACCCGTACCCCCGATGAGTGAGCGATTCTGGCGGAATCGAGGGTGATCTCAACCTCTCAACCCGGTAGGCTGACCGTCGCGAAACTGGGTCGAAAGGCCTACGTAGAGCGTTCTGACCACAACATCTAGTGGTTCCAACGCGGCGATAAGCGGTGTACAATGTCAGTCAATCCTCCCCGCCGTTCGCGCCTTGGTGCGAACTGGCGGGGTTTTATTTTGCAGGGCGGCAGCGGTGGCTGATCAGAGTGTTTGGGTGTTCATCGACGCCCAAAACTTGTACCGGGACACCCGTCGCGCATTTTACGACGCGACCGCGCCGTCGTCGGCCGGTCAGGTCGACCCGATGAAACTGGCCGAGCTTCTCGTCAGCCGCGGCCCTAGCAAGGGACCCAGCCGGGTTCTGGGAGAGGTTCGGATCTACACCGGACAGCCGACTCCCAATCGACAACAGAAGGCGTCTTCGGCCCATCAGCGACAGCACGCCTACTGGGAGAAGACCGGGGTGAAGGTCTTTGCGCGCCCGCTGCGCTACCCCGACGACTGGCCGAATTCCAAGGCCAAGGAGAAGGGCATCGACGTGGCCCTAGCGGTTGACGTCGTCTTCAACGCCGCCCGCAACTTTTACGACGTGGGCATCGTCGTATCAACGGATACTGACCTCTGCCCGGCACTTGAAGCCGTCTGCGACCTCAACCGAGCTTGGGGAAAGCCCCGAGTCGAACTCGCGGCCTGGCGGCCCTGCCGGAAACGGCTGACCGTCCCGGGTTACAGCCTCTGGACCCACGTACTAGAGCAGTCCGACTACACGGCGGTGGCGGACCCGACGGTGTACGTGCGGCCCTAGCCCTCGTTCGTGGTGTCCTCGGGCGTCTGAAGCTCTTGCTCAGCGGCGTCCACGATCTCCGGCGAACCATCGGGCTTCACCTGGAGCAAGGCGCGCAAGGCGTCCTCGGGGTCCAGCGGGATCTTGACCGGCTCGTCGGGCTCGGTTTTGCGCTCCATCGAGACCACGGTACCCCGCTGCTAGTGGACGCTCTCCGTTGAACTACACCGATGGGTTATTGAACGCATCGCGCGGAGCGCGCGAAATGGAATATGGAACGTCCAGACGTTCGGTGGTTCGATTAGAGTGCCGTCATGCACACAGATCCCGTTCTTCAGCAGTGGGACCAGGAACTCGAACGTCTCGAACGAGACAACGAGAAGCTCGACATCCAGGCTCAACAGAACAAGGAGCGGATGGACCGCATCCGCATCGCACGCGAGGAGTACCTGAAACTCCCTCGTGGCGAGGGAGCGCCGCCCGTGGCCCCGGCCGAACCTCGCCGCGAAAGCGGCGACGACAGGTTGCTCAGACTCATGCGCAGCCACGTCGACCGGGACTTCTCCGATGAGGAGGCGATGGCCCTCATGGTGGATGCGGGTTGGACTTCGGAATCTTCCAAGCCCATCAGCATCATCAAGACCTACCTGTCCCGCCTCTATCGGAGGGGGGACCTCGTTCGACCTTCGCGTGGTCGTTACCAGGCGAAGGCTCCATAACGACGAACGACCCCGGCTAGGGGGTCATCCGTCCATGTTCTCTCTCATCCAAAGAGGAGGTGATGCGATGGTCGTCATCATCGTGATCATCGTCCCCCCGTAATGGGGTGACTGCGATCACGGGTCGGGACTAGGTCGGCGGTTACGCGCCGGCCTAGTCCTTGGCCATCTATGTCAACTCCGCTGTCGATTCTACCTCGACTGTTCCACGCGTCGGGCCAATTCAGCGCGGGGCACGTCTTGGTAGACCGTTTGGGGCCTAGGAACTCTGAGCGCGCGGTCCAATCCCGCGGTGTTCCACAATCTACGGCCTGCCCGTTAGCGGCCTATAGGTGAGCCGTCGTCCAACTTGGCCCAGCAACTGCTCGACCCGCTCCGTATCGGTCATCTTCCGGGTGGTGTACCGGTAGTCGAACTCGGCCAGGTACCGGTGAAGGTGCTCTTCGCTGATGGCCTGACCCCGGTGGGGTGGTCCACGCGTTGTGAGAGTCCGATTGCCCATGATGGGCAGAATGGACTTCACGATGAAACGACGACGGCACACTCCCGAGCAGGTGGTCCGGAAACTGCGAACCGCGGATGGTCTCCTC